>JBCDDZ010000034.1:0-30579 GCA_039180025.1 Planctomycetota bacterium | reverse complement strand
GGTCGGCGGGGGGCCGGGCGGAGACGCGGAGGGCGGCGTCGAGGCCGGGGGGGGAGGCGGGTTGTCGGGGGCCCGAACGGCTCAGGGGTTTCTCACTTTCTCCAAGTACGTGTTGTGCGAAGCGCAGGGGAGCGCCGGGGGATTTAGGAGGCGGGCTGAGCGGGCGGGGGGTCGGCGGGAGCGAGGAGCATGGCGAGTTCGTCTTCGGAGACCAGCGGGTCTTGGGTTTCGGCGGGCGGGGCATCTACGGATACGATCAGGGAGCGTCGCTGCTGCTGGGCGTGTTGTTGCCGGTCGGGGCTTGGGGGTTCGGGGTGGGGGTAGGCTTCGAGAAGCGGGCGGCCGTTGGGGTCGTGGGCGAGGTAGCGCCAGGTGCGGACCTGTGGATAGTACGTCGTGACGGCGTCGCGGAGTTCATCAAAGCGGGGTTGGTGCTGCGGTTCGACGATGACGAGGGAGGGTCCGGGGGGCTGGGCGGTTTGGGGGGGCGTGCGGGGAGAAGCGGCGGCGGGGGACGCGTAGAGTTCGGCGAGTTCGGCCATGACGTGGGGAGCGTGGCGGACGATGCGGATGTCCAGGCCGCGGCGGTCGAGGGCGCTGACAAGGCTGGAGGGGACGGCGGCGGTCTCGCCGACCAGGAGGACACAGCGGGGGGTACGCGGGGGAACGGGGTTGGGGCCGGGGGGAGGAGACATCAGTGGTAAGTCTACCTCATGAACGGGGCAAGCCCAGCCGGATTTGCGAGTTGATGGGCGGGGCAGCGGGAGCGGGTTATGGATTCACGGATGGGATTCTGGGCGGGGGGCGGTGTGGGCCGGGCCGGGGTGGGTTACAGTGTCGCGGAGAACCCTTAATCGGAGCCATGTTGATGTGGACGACTCCCAATATGTTGGCCGCGGGGCCGCTTTCTTACGAACAGATCACGGTGTTTTTGCTGGCCTTCGGGGTGCTCCTGGGCATGGCGCGGCTGTTCGGCGAGATCGCCCGCAAGCTCGGCCAACCCACGGTGCTCGGCGAGATCCTGGCCGGCGTCGTGCTCGGCGCGACGGTGATGGGCAACCCGGCGTTCCTGGGCGAGGACGGCGCGAACGTCAAATTTTACGACTGGTTGTTCCCGCAGTACGAGCTAGACGAGGGCGGCGAGCCGGTCCAGTATGTCCCGCTCAACGCGATCGACTACGCGACGGTCGATGGCATCAATCCGCCGCCGGACTACGCCGCCGACGACCGCGGCGACACGGTGGTGACCGAGGCCGACGAGGAGGCCGAGGCGAAGCGGAAGTACGACGGCGGGTTCCTGTCGATGACGATGTTTTTGAACCTGGCGGCGGTGTTTCTGCTGCTGGTGGCGGGGCTGGAGGTGGACCTGTCGATCGTGTGGAAGCAGGGCAAGGCGGCGCTGTGGGTGAGCCTGATGGGGATGATCGTGCCGTTCGCGATGGGGTTCGCGCTCGCGTGGTTCCTGCCGGCGCAGATCGGCTACGACACGGACTCGGACCTGAAGCTGGCGTTCGCGTTGTTTCTGGGGATCGCGATGTCGATCACGGCGTTGCCGGTGATCGCGAAGATTTTGATGGACATGAACATGTTCCGCTCGGACATGGGCATGCTGATCATGTCGTCGGCGATGGTCAACGACATCCTCGGCTGGGTCGGGTTCGCAATGGTGCTCGCGCTGGTGGCGGCGGGGGTCGACGCGGCGAACGGCGGCGGGGACGCCGCGGCGGCTTCCGGGAGCGCGTTGACACAGATGCTCACGACGATCGGCTGGACGCTCTTGTTCGTCGGCGGGATGCTGACCGTGGGGCGGTGGGGGATCAATAAGGTGCTGCCGTTCGTGCAGGCCAACACGTCGTGGCCCGGCGGGGTGCTGGGCTTCGTGCTCACCGTCTCGCTGATGTGCGCGGCGGCGACCGAGGCGATCGGGATCCACTCGATCTTCGGGGCGTTTATCGCGGGCGTGGCGATCGGGGACTCGAAACACCTGCGCCGGCAGACCGTCGAGACGATCGAGCAGTTCATCAACAACATTTTCGCGCCGCTGTTTTTTGCGGGCATCGGGCTGCGGGTGAACTTCATCGAGGGGTTTGACTTGGTCGCGGTCGTGCTGGTGCTGGTCATCGCGATCCTCGGGAAGCTGGTGGGCTGCTACCTCGGGGCGAAGTGGGCCGGGCTGTCGCAGCGAGAGTCGGCGGCGGTGGGCTTCGGGATGTCGGCGCGGGGGGCGCTCGAGATCATCCTCGGCCAGCTCGCGCTGTCGTACGGGCTGATCACGGAGAAGCTGTTTGTGGCGATCGTGGTGATGGCGATCGCGACGTCGCTGCTGGCGGGGCCGGCGATGCAGGCGGTGCTCAAGCGGAAGCAGAAGCTGCGACTGGAAGACGTGCTGAGCGACAAGGCGTTCGCGGGGCAGCTGCGCAGCGCGACGAGGCGGCGGGCGATCGAGGAGTTGTCGGAGACCGGGGCGGCGGCGACGGGCCTGGACGCGGCGGTGATCGACGCGGCGGTGTGGAAGCGGGAGCAGCTGATGTCGACCGGGCTGCCGCATGCGATCGCGGTGCCGCACGCCCGGCTGCCGGGGCTGACCAAGCCGGTGGTGGTGGTGGGCCAGTCCAACGCGGGGGTCGATTTCGACGCGTCGGACGGGCAGTTGGCGGAATTGATCTGCATGATCCTGACGCCAGAGTCGGACGGCGAGGTGCAATTGGAGCTGCTGGCGGCGGTGGCCGAGGCGTTCCAGACCGACGACGCGCGGCGGCGCTGCCTGGAGGCGGAGAACTTCACGGAGTTCAAGGCGGCGCTGGTGACGAGCAGCGCGGCCGGGGGACATGCGTAAGCCCGGACGTCGGTACGGTAAGGGCCGGGGCGGGCGGAAAGCATTAAACTGCAGATCGCTCAGGGTGGGCGGGTCGCGACGATGGAACTGAACGTATGAATATGCTCGCGGCCGGGCCGCTCGAAGTTTCGGAGATCACGCGGCTGCTGTTGGCGATGGCGGTGCTGCTGGGGCTGGCGCGGCTGATGGGGGAGTGGGCCCGGCAGCTCGGGCAGCCGACGGTGCTGGGCGAGATCCTGGCCGGGATCCTGCTGGGGCAGACGGTGCTCGGGGCGATCGCGCCGGGGGGTTACGAGTGGCTGTTCCCGTCGGACCCGGGGTCGGGGATCGCGATCGCCGAGGAGGGGTTCATCGTGATGTCGGCCACGCTGCTGCTGCTGGTGGTGGGGCTGGAGGTGGACCTGTCCACGGTATGGCGGCTGGGCAAGGCGATGGGGGTGGTGTCGGCGTTCGGGATCGCGAGCCCGATGGCGGTAGGGTCGACGCTGGGCTGGTTCGCACCCGGGGTGCTGGGGGTGGAGGAGGTGGCGGACAACGTACGGCTGCCGCTGGCGATCTTTGTGGGGATCGCGTTGTCGATCACCGCCCTGCCGGTGATCGCGAAGATCCTGATGGACCTGAACCTGGCCAAGTCGGACATGGGGATGCTGGTCATCAGCTCGGCGATGCTCAACGACCTGGTGGGCTGGATCGGTTTCGCGGTGGTGCTGGCGCTCCTGCCGCAGAGCGGGCCGGCGCTCGAGCCGCACTCCGTGGGCGAGGCGGTGAGCGTGGCGGTGGCGGCGGTCGAGACGTCGGGCGGGGGGAGCGGGAAGACGGGGGTGGTGGTCACGATCGGGCTGACGCTGGGGTTCCTGGCGTTCATGCTGACGGTGGGCCGGCTGCTGCTGCACCGGGTGATGCCTTACGTGCAGTCGCGGTGGAGCTACCCGGGCGGGGTGCTGGGGTTTGTGTTTGTGGTCGCGCTGCTGTGCGCGTCTCTGACCGAGCATCTGGGGATCCACTCGATCTTCGGGGCGTTTATCGCGGGGGTGGCGATCGGGGATTCGCACCACCTGCGGGAACGGACGCGGGACACGATCCACCAGTTTGTCACGAACATTTTCGCACCGATCTTTTTCGCGTCGATCGGGCTGCGGATCAACTTCGTCGAGGCGTTCGACCCGCTGGCGGTGGCGGTGGTGCTCGGGGTGGCGCTGGTGGGGAAGATCGGCGGTTGCCACCTGGGCGCACGGCTGGCGGGGCTGTCACAGCGGGAATCGCTGGGGGTAGGGTTCGGGATGGCGGCGCAGGGGGCGGTGGGGATCATTTTGGGTCAGTTGGCGCACCAGGCGGGGCTGATCTCGGACGAGCTGTTGGTGGCGATCGTGGTGATGGCGCTCGGGACGTCGCTGCTGGCGGGGCCGGCGATGCAGAAGGTGCTCCAGCTCAAAACGCAGAAGCAGCTGCACACGCTGCTCTCGCCGAAGCAGGTGCTGATCGATTCGCGGGCGCGGAGCATCCACGAGGTGTTACACGAGCTGTCGAAGCGGGCGGCGGAAGTCACCGACGTACAGGACGAGAAGACGATCTTCCGGGCGGTGTGGTCGCGGGAGCAGATCATGCACACCGCCCTGCCGAACGGGCTGGCGGTGCCGCACGCGCGGCTCGAGGGGCTCAAACGGCCGTACGTGTTGATCGCCCGCTGCCGGGACGGGGTGGATTTCGACGCGGCGGACGGGCAGCTCTCGCGGCTGGTGTGTCTGATTCTGACGCCGGTGGACCAGCCGGACACGCAGATCGAGATGCTGTCGCTGATCGCCAAGGCGTTCGAGTCGTCCGAGACGCGGCAGCGCTGCATGTCGGCGGACACGACGCTGGAGTTCCTGGCGGTGCTGAACCAGGCGGCGAGTGAAGCGGGCCACGACCTCACGCCGCACGACAGCGCGACCCTGGGGGCGTGACGGCGGCCGGCCGCGCGCATAGCCCCACGCCGGATCGCGTGGTCGGATAAACTGTTTCCCGACGCGGCGTGGTCTCATCGACCCTCCTTGTCCGCCCGGACCCGTCTCTGCATTTCTCGTTGTCTGTTTCGCGAAAGAACGATCGATGACCCACCGCTCCGCGCTACGGGGGATGCTTCCGTGGTTATTGTTGTTGTTTGGCCTCGTGGCCCTGATGATCCCGCAAACCGCCGCCGCGCAGGAGTCGTCGCTCCGCGACGCCCCGGCCGAGGCCGCCCGGCTGCGGGTCGAGCTCGAGACGCTGCGGACGCAAGTCACGCAGATGCAGGAGCAGATCGAAGCCCTGCGGGCCCGTAACAACGGCTCGGCCGACCGGCAGCGCCGCGACCTGCATGGCGCGACCGCCGCCGCCCTCCGCGACGCCGAGCGGCGTGTCAGCTTCCTCACCGACCCCGCCACGGCCGGCTACGACAACGGTTTTTTCCTCGCCGACGCCGAGGGCAACTTCCGCCTCCAGATCGGCGGGCTGCTCCAGTTCCGCTACCTCGCGAGTCTGCGTGACACCGCCCCCGCGGCGGACCCCGACGACAGCGAGTTCGGGTTCAATGTCGCCCGGTCCCGGCTCAACTTCGCGGGCCACATCCACTCGCCGCGGCTGCGGTATTTCCTTCAGACCGACGCACTGACCGACGGAGGCACGGCGTTTGTCCTCGACGCCTGGGTCGACTATGACCTCGACGAGCAAGGCGTGTACACCGCCCGCGTCGGCCGGTTCAAGGCGCCGTTCCTGCGTGAGTTTTTGATCAGCGGGGCCAAGCCGTTGGCGATCGACCGGTCGTACCTCAACAGCCTGCTCGGCGTGGGCCGGGTGGACGGCGCGGCGGGGTATGCGAACTACGAGAACGCCCGGGTGGCGGCGTCGGTCAACGACGGCACGGGGTCGGCGGCGACGGATTTCGACGAGGACGCGGTGGACGTTGCCGGGTCGGCCCGGGCGGACTTCAAGCTGCTGGGAAAATGGTCGCAGTACGACGACTTCTGGGCGGCCCCCGACGAGGCCGCGGCGCTGTTCGTCGGGCTCGCGATTCACGGCGAACTCGGTGAGACCGGCGACAGCGCCGACGTGGCCGACCTCGCGTCGTGGACCGTCGATGCGTCGTATCAGGCGCGCGGGTGGCACCTCTACGGCTCGGCGATCGGGCAGCACCGCAACCCCGAAGCCGGCGCCGCGACCGACCAGTACGGTTTCCTCGCCCAGGCCGGCTACAGCGTCACCACCAAGTTTCAGCCCTACGGCCGATACCAGCGCTTCGAGGCCGACGACAACGGCTCGGACGTCGATCTGCTCACCGCCGGCGTGAACTACTTCTTCAACGGCCAAGCGGCACGCTTGACCTTCGACGTGGTCTACCTCGACGACCCGATCGTGATTCCCGCCGCGGCGATCGGCATCCTCGCCGACACTGAAGGCGGCCAGGTGCTGCTGCGGGCGCAGATACAATTGATCTTCTGAACCGGCTCGTCTGCGGCGGCGGGCGGTCACTCCGCTTCGAAAAAACGGGCGTCGGTCCCGCCCTCGCCGACGACCGCCCGGACCGGCGAGCCGCACTTGGGGCAGCGGCCCTCGTAGGCGTCGCCCCGGCGGTTCAGGTAGATCCGGCTGTAGGTCGTGCAGCACTTCCAGCGGACCGCCAGCCACGGCCGACCACGCAAACCGACGCGGGAGGTTCCGGGGTTTCCTAGACTTCCGGGGTTTCCGAGACTTCCGGGGGTTCCGGGGCCCGGGGGTCGGCTGAGGTCCAAGATATAGTCGGGGGAATCGGAGGACATTTTCAAGCGGTATCGGCCAGACGGGGCACCGGGGTCCAAGGCACGGAGAACCGCCGGGGCAGAGGCCCTGCAGAGACATTAGAGAAAACCCCTAATCGTTATCCACGAAGTTCGGCTAAATCCGGAAGTCGTGCTGCCGATATAAATGCGGGACCCGGGGAAAGCATGGCAAATGACACAGACAACCGCTTCATCGTTTCCCAAGGAGGCGATCCCGCTGCCTAGTTCGGCGTGGGCTTTGATCGTGCAGCAGCTCGACGAGCAGGGTGGCCGGTCGATGGCGGAGTCGCCGCCGAACCGGCGGATCTACGAGCGCAAGCGTTACAGCAAGACGCTGCGGTGCATCGTGCGGCTGAAGCAGTCGGCGGGCCCGGCGGCGGTGTATCAGGTGCACACACGGAACCTGTCGGCGGGCGGGGTGGGATTTTTCTTCGGGGGGTATCTGCACCCGGGGACGGCGTGTCATCTGGCGCTGATGGACCGCGAGGGGCGGGGGCATGTGCTGGGCGGGGCGATGCGGTGGTGCCGACACGTGGCCAAGACGCTGCACGAGTGCGGGGTGCAGTTCGATCAGCCGATCGACGTGGAGCGGTTCCTGGATCTGGCGACGGCGGAGTCGGATTAGGGCGGAGGACGGAGCATCAACCGCGGCGGTCGTAGGACCGCCCGGGGGCAGGGGACGCGGAATCGTCTCGGTGGTGGGCGGCAGACAGGGCGCGGCCGGCGGCAGTTGTAGAGCGCCCCATGGTGAGCGGCAGACGCGATATTCAGGGAGCGTGGGGAGCTTCCCGGTAGAGGCGGTGCTGGCGGATGTAGTCGGCGACCGACGGAGCGACGAGGTGGTCGAGCGGCAGGCCGGCGGCCACCCGGCGGCGGATGTCGGTCGAACTGATCGGGGTGGTCGGGACGTCGACGATGCGGGCCCGCCAAGCCTCGGAGAGCAGACGATCGACGGCGGGTGGTGGCGGCAGCGGTGTGGATAGGTTGTCGGAAGATTCAGCGGTGGGTGGCGTTTGCGGGGCTTTCGAGGTTTCCAGGGGTTCCGGGGTTTCCGGGGTTTCCGGGGGTTCCGGGGGGGGGCGGCGCATGACGACGGGTTCGGCGAGTTCGAGGACGCGGGGCCAGCGGTGCCAGGATTCGAAGAGGTCGAGTTGGTCCATGCCGATAAGCAGGCGGACGCGGGCGTCGGGGGCGAGCCGGGGGGCGAGGGCTTCGAGGGTATCGACGGTGTAGCTGGGTCGGCCGTCGTCGGCCCGGTCGATTTAGTCGGTCAAGATGAGGGCGGGGACGGGCGGCGAAGGGAGCGGTGGGAGCGCGGGGTGGGGGTGGCCGAGGTAGGCGTCGGGGTCAGAGCCGGGCGCGGCGAGGGCGAGGCGGAGCATGGCGAGGCGGTGGCGGGGGTCGGTTTGTCGCTGACCGAGTTTGTGCGGCGCACGGCCGGCGGGGAGGTAGAAGACGGCGTCGGCGGCGAGGGCGTGGGCGACGAACTGGGGCAGGTGCCGATGGGCGAGGTGCGGAGGGTCGAAGCTGCCGCCGAAAAGCAGGGGCCGACGGTAGGGGGTGAGGTCGGGGCGGGGCATGGGCGGTTAAAAGCGGAAAAATGCGGTTGGATCGCGTAGCGATCGGCGGCGGCGCACGGGGTTGCGAGCACGAGGCGGCGAGCGGGCGAACAGGTATACCGGCGAACGTACGCGGTGAGTCTAGGGGATCTGGCCCGGGGGGGGCGGGGGGCGTATGATGGGCCGGATGCAGGTGATGCTCGACGATCAAGCGGTGGAACTGACGGGCCCGAGTCTGGGGGCGCTGCTCGATGCGGCGCGGGCGCGGCTGGCGGACGGCGGGCGGGTGGTGGTCGAGGTCGCGGTCGACGGGCGGAAGCTGGGGGACGACCAGATCACGGCGAGGCGGGACGAGGACGTGGCGAGCCAGGACGTGCGGCTGGTGTCGGCAGACCCGCGGCGGCTGGCGGTCGAGACGCTGGAGCAGGTGCGCGGGCGGCTGACCGACGCGGAGGCGTTGCAGCAGGAAGCGGCGGACCTGCTGCAGCAGGACCAGACGCCGGGGGCGCTGGCGAAGGTGGGCGAGTCGGTGGAGGCGTGGCTCCAGGTCCAGCAGGCGGTGCTGCACTCGACGGTGCTGCTGGGGCTGGATCTCGACGCGCTGGACGTGGACGGGGAGCCGGCCCATGCACTCACCGAGCAGGCACTCGCGCGGCTGCAGGACGTGAAACAGCACCTCCAGGCGGGGGACACGGTGGCGCTGGCGGATGCGCTGGCGTACGAGTGGCCGGAGACGACGGCGAAGTGGCATAAGCTGATCGACGCGGTGGTCGGGGCGATCGGGGCCTGACCCCGTAAAAGTGACAAGGAGATCGCGGGGGCGGGACGGCCGGGCGCAGCGGGCCCGGAAAGGAGGGGACCGGAAGAGGGGGAGATCGTGTACGCGGACGAATCGTTGTTTTGTTTTTGGATAGGAATGTGATGCCGAACCTCGACCACCCCAGCCTGCCCCGGATCAAGTCGGGCTTTTCGGAGCCGACGGGCGCGGCACTGTTTGCGACCGAGTTCCGCGGGGTGACGACGGTGGTGGCGGGGAAGGACCGGGTCCACGCGCTGCTGACGTTTCTGAAGGAGGATGAGGCATGCGGTTACGATTTTCTGTCGGACATCACGGGGATCGACTATTTGAACTACCCCCAGTCGGCGGACGCCGGGGCGCCTTCGGGGCGGTTCGGGGTGGTCTATAACCTCGAGTCGACCAAGTCCAATACGCGGCTGTTGGTGAAGGTGCTGCTGGACCCGACGCTGGACACGCACGGGATCGAGGACGATCCGGCCCTGCACCTGCCGACGTGTACCGACCTCTGGGCGGGGGCGGAGTGGCTGGAGCGCGAAGTCTTCGACATGCTGGGGGTCCGGTTCGACGGGCACCCGGACCTGCGGCGGATCCTGACCTGGGAAGACTACCCGGCCCACCCGCACCGCAAGGACTACCCCGTCCGCGGACGCGGCGAACGCGAAGACTACCGCGTGGTCGAACGCGACGACGCCTGACCCCCCGGAAGCCCCCCCGGAAGCCCCCCCCGGAAGCTCTCCCGGAAGCCTCCGTGGAAGTCCCCGAGAATCATCCGGCAGCCCCCCCACCGCTTCCGACGGCGTGACCTGGAAACCCGGGTGTGGCCGAGGTCCGAGGCGCATTGGGTTTTCGGGATGCCGGATGGATGGATCGGGGCCGAGGGGCGGGCGGGAGTTTCCGTAAAAAAAGACCCTGCCGGGGCGGGGTCTTTCTGGCATGCAATGCCCGGAACAGGAGTCGAACCTGCAAGGAGTTTTACCTCCACCGCGACCTCAACGCGGCGCGTCTGCCAATTCCGCCATCCGGGCAGGATGTCGAGCGGCCCAGTATACGCAAGCGTCGGCGCTTGTCGAGCGGCTGGTCGGGGCGGGGGCGGCGTGTGGTAAAAGCGGGCGGCTGGGTGGCGGTAGGGCACGCTTTGAACTTCGGGGGGGTTGGCCGCGGCGGGCGGGCCTTGGGGTACGAGCGGGGGCTGGGAGCGTGGGGGTCGGGCGTGGCCGAGGGGCGAGGCAGCGGGTAACGTATCGGGCCCATGGCGTTAGTGCACCCCCCTATCGTGGCGAAGTTCGGCGGCTCGTCGCTGGCGTCGGCGGCGCAGATCCAGAAGGCCCGCGCGATCATCGAGGCCGACCCGGCGCGGCGGTACGTCGTGCCCTCGGCCCCCGGGAAGCGGTCGGCGGACGACCGGAAAGTCACGGACCTCCTGTACCTCTGCCACGAGGCGGCGACCCAGGGCGTGGCGTTCGGGGAGGCGTTCGAGCGGGTGGCGGACCGGTTTCTGGGGATTACCCGGGAGCTGGGGCTGGGGCTGGACATGGCGGGGTTGCTGGGCGCGGTGGAGGCGGGGATCGTGGAAGAAGCACGGGCGGGGCGGGGCCCGGACTACGCGGCGAGCCGGGGGGAGTACCTCAACGGGCAGGTGCTGGCGGAGCTGCTGGGGTTCGCGCTGGTGGACCCGGCCGAGGCGATCTATTTCGACGCGGCGGGGCGTTTCGACGCGGCGCGGACGTACGCGACGCTGAGCGAGGTGCTGGCGGAGCGGGGGCGGGCGGTGGTGCCGGGGTTCTACGGGAGGGCGCACGACGGGAGCGGTGTACGGACGTTCAGCCGGGGCGGGTCGGACGTGACCGGGGCGATCGTCGCGCGGGCGGTGGGGGCGGGGGTTTACGAGAACTGGACCGACGTGTCGGGTCTGCTGATGACGGACCCGCGGGTGGTCTCGGAGCCGGCGACGATCGAGACGCTGACCTACCGGGAGCTGAGAGAATTGTCGTATTCGGGGGCGACGGTGCTGCACCCCGAGGCGGTGTTCCCGGTGCGGGAGGCGGGGATCCCGGTGAATATCCGGAACACGAACGACCCGGACCACGCGGGGACGCGGATCGTGGCGACGGAGTCGGCCACGCCGAGCGGGCGGCCGATCACGGGGATCGCGGGGCGGAAGGATTTCACGGTGATCCACCTCGAGAAGGCGCTGATGAACGAGGTGGTGGGGTACGGGGAGCAGGTGCTGGGGATCTTGCGGCGGGAGGGGGTGAGCTTCGAGCACATGCCGTCGGGGATCGACACGCTGTCGATCGTGGTGGCGGACACGGAGCTGGAGGGCCGGCTTGAGCGGCTGCTGCGGGAGCTGAAGCGGGCGGTCGAGCCGGACGCGATGGAGGTGGACCCGGACCTGGCGCTGATCGCGACGGTGGGCCGGGACATGAAGACGCAGCCGGGGCGGGCGGCGCGGCTGTTCACGGCGCTGGCCGAGGCGGGGGTGAACATCCGGATGATCGATCAGGGCAGCAGCGAACTGAACATCATCGTGGGGGTGGACGTGAAAGATTACGAGGTGGCGGTGCGGGCGATCTACGCGGCGTTCGTGGGGTGAGGCGGCTACACTGGGCGTGACGATGAGCGAAGCGCTGGACAGTTTGATGGAGCGGGCCAGCGGGCGGCTGGTGGCGATGGATTACCTGGGGAGCGAGGCGCTGTGCCTGCAGGCGTTGGCGGCGGCGCGGGCGGCGGAAGACTGGACGGCGTACGCGCGGGTGCTGCTGCCGCTGCAGGAATGTCGGCGGCAGCGGCGGATGATCGCGGCGGACACGGGGGTGCAGCTCGGGACCAACGCTTGCTGGCGGGACCCCCGGGACGGGTGCGTGGCGGTGACCCGGCCGCTGGGGCGGGACGAGGCGGAGCGGACACTGCGGCAGGCGGAGTCGGCGGGGCGGCACGTCGAGGTGCTGTGGTGCGACAACGCGGCGGAGGACGGGACGTGGACGGTCAGGACGTTCCGGGGGCCGGCGGTGAGCTGCGAGGTCGCGGCCCCGGCGGCGGGGTGGGTGCATCGGCGGCTGGACCCGGGGGAAGAGCCTGGGGCGGCGCACTGGTTTGTCGCGGCGTCGGAGGCGCTGGGCGACGCGGCGATCGCGGCGGTGGACGCCGAGCGGGGCAGCCGGGCCCGGCTGGAAGGGCTCGAGGCGATGGTGGGGGCGGTGGGGGATCACGAGCTGTTGCATCAGGCGCTGGCGGACGCGGCGCGGACGCTGATCGAGAAGCAGCCGGCGTGACGGGCGTGGACGCGGGACAGGTTGGATCGGGGCGGCGGGGCCGGGCCCCGAAGCGGCGCGGGAGCCGGCGGCGGTGGGGCTGGCTGGTGCTGGGGGTTTTGCTGGGGGTGCTGGGGGCGTTAGTGGTGCGGGCGGTGGTGCTGGTGCGGGCGACGCCGGATTACTGGGAGAGCAACCGGATGTTCCTGGACGCGACGCCGGGGGAAGAATTGGAATCGCTGGCGCGGGAGGTGGAGACCCGGCTGCCGCGGGAGTGGACGTATCCGATCGGGACGGGGGACGGGGTGCGGAAGATCCGGGTGTATTTCGACGAAGCCAACGCGTGGCTGGCGCTGCGGATGGGGGCGTACCTGGCGAACCAGGGGGTGGCGTTGCCCGAGGCGGTCGGGCAGGTGATGCTGACCCAGCGGGACGGGGCGCTGGTGCTGGCGTTTAATTACGAGTCGTCGGCGTTGGGGTCGCGGGTGGCGAGCGTGTTTTTCGGGTTCGAGCGGGGGGCGGACGGGACGCTGGGCGCGGGGGTGGTTTCGGCGCGGGCCGGGGAGCAGCGGCTGGGGGTGAAACAGTTGGTGTCGGCGGTCGCGGACCGGGCGCGGCTGGAGGACCCGGGGGCGCAGGAGGCGTTGGTGCGGCTGGGCCGGGGCGAGCGGCTGCCGCTGCCGCGGTTCCGGGTGGACGATCGGCGGTGGGCGGAGGTGTTGGCGGTCGAGGTGCAGCCTCAGTGGGTCGAGGTGACGCTGCACGTGGCGTTCGATGACGCACGGCCGAGGGAATAGGCAGCGGGGAGGGCCTAAACTGAAGCATGGGTAAGACAGACCAGACACAGCGGATCGTGGTGGGGGTCACCGGGGCGAGCGGCGCGGTGTACGCGGCTCGGCTGGTCCAGCTCTTGGTGGCGCACGGGGTGCAGACGCATCTGGTGGTGTCGCCGTTGGGGCAGCGGCTGCTCCAGGACGAGCTGGGCATGGAGGGGGTGGACCTGGCGGTGCTGGCGGGCGGCGAGCCGGGGGGCGAAGCGCCGGCGGGCTTGACGTATCATCACTTCAAGGATGTGGGGGCGACGATCGCGTCGGGGAGCTTCAAGCACGACGGGATGATCGTGTGCCCGTGCTCGTCGAACACGCTGGGGGCGATCGCGTCGGGGTCGGCGCAGAACCTGATCCACCGGGCGGCGCACGTGACGCTCAAAGAGCGGCGAAAGCTGGTGCTGGTGCACCGGGAGATGCCGTTGTCGCTGGTGGATATCCGGAACATGGCGGCGGTGACGGAGGCGGGCGGGATCCTGGCTCCGGCGAATCCGGGGTTTTATATGCTGCCGGGGACGATCGGGGAACTAGTGGACTTTGTGGTCGGGCGTTGCCTGGATCTGGTGGGGGTGGAACACGGCTTGGAGATCCGGTGGTCCGGGCGGGTGGCACAGCGGATCTCGGGGGCGGGGTGATCGGGGCGGGCCGTGGCGACGGGTGAGGGCTTAGACTGGACGGGATGCAGAGCGAACCGGTGACGACGACGAACCCCTCAAACCCCCCTGCCCCGGGTTACCGCCCCGGTGATTCGGGGGCCGCGGGTGAGGGATCGTCGGCGGGCTCGGCCGCGTCGGTGCCGACGGAGCGGGCGGCGGGCTGGGCGGGGAAACTGGGGATTCTGGCGCGGGATATCAAGCTGTCGCACACGGTGTTCGCGCTGCCGTTCGCGGTGCTGGGGATGGTGCTGGCGGCGGGTTGGGCGGGCCGGCGGGTGAGCGGGGTCGAGGCGGGGCTGGTGGTGGGATGCATGGTGTTGGCGCGGACGTTTGCGATGAGCGTGAACCGGGTGGCGGACGCGGCGCTGGACGCGGCGAACCCGCGGACGGCGGGCCGGGCGGTGGCGAGCGGGGCGCTGAGCCGGCGTTTCGCGGGAGGGGTGATCGCGGCGACGGGGGCGGGCTTTATGCTGGGGACGGCGGGGTTTTGGTGGGCGGCGGGCAACCGGTGGCCGTTCGTCCTGGCCGGCCCGGTGCTGGCGGTGTTGGCGGGGTACAGCTTCGCGAAACGGTTTACGTGGTGGTGCCACGTGGTGCTGGGGTTGGCGCTGGGGCTGAGCCCGCTGGCGGCGGCGGTGGCGATCGAGCCGGGGTACCTGGCGGGGTCGGCGGCGGGGTGGTGGCTGGCGGGGATGGTGCTGTGCTGGGTGGCGGGGTTCGACGTGATCTACGCGCTGCAGGACGTGGGGGTGGACCGGAAGCTGGGGCTGTTTTCGATGCCGGCGTCGCTGGGGGAGGAGCGGGCGTTGTGGGTCAGCCGGGGGCTGCACGCAGGGGCGGCGGGGTGTCTGGCCGGGGCGTGGTGGGTGAGCCCGCAGCTCGGCACGTGGTTCGGCCTGGCGCTGGGGGGCGTGGCGGGGCTGCTGGTGGTGGAGCATGCGCTGGTGTGGCGGTCGGAAGCGCGGCGGATCCCGCTGGCGTTTTTCACGGTCAACGGGGTCATCAGCCTGCTACTGGGCGCGGCGGGGGTGGCGGATGTTTACGCGGGCTGAGCCGGGCGCGGATGAGGAGCGCGGCGTGGCCGAACCAGCGCGTTTCCGCGGCGGCGGCGGATCGGAACGGTTGGCGCTTAGCGCACCCGTTGCCGCAAATCCATCAAGTACGCCTTCATGGCCAGACCTCCTGGTCTCAACCATGTCGTCGCCGATCGCACGCCGAAGCGCTAAGGGGGGGTGGGGATGCTTTAGGGTGAGTCGGCGGGTCGGCGTGGCGGACGACCCCGTTGGCCGAATCCGTGGTCGTGGTGGGTCGTGCTAAATCAGACGATGGTCGTGGCGGCCTCGGGGTGGGGGACGCAAGTGCGGTCGACGGCGACGGCGAGGCGGGCGAGGTCGTGCATGAGCTGGGTCATCACGGCGGGGGTGATGGACTGGGCACCGTCGGTCAGGGCGTGCTCGGGGTCGAGGTGCATCTCGATGGCCAGGCCGTCGCAGCCGGCGGCGAGGGCGGCCTTGGCCATGGCGGGGACGAGGTGAGCCTTGCCGGTGCCGTGGGATGGGTCGATCACGACGGGCAGGTGGGTGCGGGCGTGGAGTTCGGGGACGGCGGAGAGCGAGAGGGTGTTGCGGGTGTGGTCTTCGAAAGTGCGGATGCCGCGTTCGCAGAGGATGACCTGAGGGTTGCCCTCGGCGAGGATGTACTCGGCGGCTTGGAGGTACTCGTCAAGGGTCATCGACATGCCGCGCTTCATGAGGACGGGCTTGGGCTGGCGGCCGCAGGCCTCGAGGAGCTTGAAGTTCTGGCTGTTGCGGGTGCCGACCTGGAGGCAGTCGGCGTAGCGGGCGACAAGCGGGACGTCGGACGGGGTGAGGACCTCGGTGACGATGGGCAGGCCGGTGGCGTCGCGGGCGGCGGCGAGCATCTTGAGCCCGTCCTCGCCGTGGCCCTGGAAGGCGTAGGGGTTGGTGCGGGGCTTGAACGCGCCGCCGCGGAGGGCGTGGCCGCCGGCGGCCTTGACGGCGTGGGCGGCGTCGAGGATTTCGTGCTCGCCCTCGACGCTGCAGGGCCCGGCGATGACGGGGACCTGGGTGCCGCCGAAGACGCAGGCCTCGCCGGGGCCCACGGCGACGCGGGTGGTCTGGGTGTGTTCGAGGCGGGCGGCCATCTTGTAGGGGGCGAGGACTTTCATGACGCGGTCGACGCCGGCGGCGCGTTCGAGCTTCGTGCCGTCCTTCTTGCGGTCGTCACCGACCACGGCGACGACGGTGAGGTCGGTGCCGACGATAGGGTGGTCTTTGAGGCCCATCTCCCGGATGAGTTCGCGGACGTGCTGGACTTGGTCGGGGGTGGCTTGGGGCTGCATGACGACGATCATGGCGGGGTTCCTGGTGGCAAGAAGAAACGTGGCGGAAGCGGATCTCGGAGCGGTGAGAGCGGGGCGAACTAGGCTGGACAAGGTGCGACGAGGTTGAACGGGATACGGTCGTAAAAAACAACCCGACGCGGGGCCGGGTCGGGTGGCGTTTGGCGGGTTCCGGAAACGGTCCGAGCTAAACGACTTCCCGCGCGGCGGGGAGCCGCGAAAAACCGTGATTCGTAAAGCGGGCGGGGGGAGTAAATCGCATGGAGATCACGGAAAGAAGTATGGCACGGTTCGGCGCGAAGTCAAGCGTTGACGGGGCGGGTTTGGCCGTCGGATCCGAGGGCCGAGGCTTGCGGGGACTTGCCGGGGGCGAGCGGTCTTGCCTAGGCCGGGAGCGTGGCGGCGGGCGGGGTCAGCTCTTGAGGTCGCGGAGGCGGAAGTGGGTGATGCCGACGACGACGAAGGTGGTGGACAGGCCGAAGAGGATCAGCACGCTGCGGCCGATGGCGGGCCAGGGGGGGAATTCGTGGTAGGTGCGGACCCAGAAGCCGATGTGGTAGCTCATGAACAGGCCGCGGAGTTCGCGGAAGTAGGGCAGGTTGGTGAGGACCGCGTCGATAAAGAACACCGACAGGGTGAGGATGGTCGCGGCGGCGGGCTTCATCTTGAAGCAGGAGAACATGAAGCCCAGCGAGGCGATGGTCAGGGTGGCCAGGGCGAGGCAGACGACACTGCGGCAGTAGCGGTAGAGGCCGGGCAGGGTGTCGTAGAAGCCGAAGAGGTTTTCCTGGTCGATGAAGATGAAGAGTTTGCCCAGCGAGCCGCGGTAGAGGGTGGCGAAGAGCAGCGCGGTCGCGCCGAGAAACAGGACCAGGACGAGGGTGTAGACGAGGCAGGCGGCGAGCTTAATCAGCAGCAGGCGGGTGCGGCCGACGGGGCGGGCGAGGATCATGCGCATGGTGCCTTCCTCGACTTCCTTGGCGACGATGTCGCCGGCAACGAGGGCGACGTAGAGCCCGCCGAGGAAGGTGAACGAGAAGGCAATCACGGCGATGGCGAGGGTCAGGCCGTTGTAATACTCGGAGAACGCGAGGCCGTTCTTGACGAGGATGTTGCCGACCGCGTCCTGGGCGTGGGGGTGCTGGAGGAGGGCGAGGATGGCGGCCTGGAGCAGGAGGAACGCGGCGAAGCCGATGTAGGTCCGCTTGCGGGCGAAGAGTTTGTAGAGTTCGTGTCCGAACTGGGCGGTCCAGAGGGTCATCGGATTTCCGGGGGCGGGAGCGTGTGGGGCGATTGCGCGGGGCGAGTCATGGAGGGGATGGGGTGGAGTGAGGCGTTAAAACAGATCGCGACTCCGCCCACCGAGCAGCGCCTACGTGGCAGGCATCTGGACCGGGGGCGCTTCCGGGGAGAGCGTCCGAGCCGACCCCGCTTCCGGGGGGGTGATGGTTTCGAGGTAGAAGTCTTCGAGCGAGGCGCGGACGAGTCCGAGGCGGGAGACGCGGAAGCCGTGCTCGACGAGCCAGTGGTTGACGGCAGCGGGCGGGGTGTGGCCGGCGAGGAGGAGTCGGCCCCGGGGGTCGGGGCGGGGTTCCAACAGGCCGGCGGCCCGCAACCCCCCCACCGCCTCGTCGGTGCGGTCGACTTCGAGTTCGAGGCGGCGGGCCGCGGTGGGCGAGGCGGCGTCCCAGCGGCCGTCGAAGACCTTGCGGCCGTGGTGCAGGACGGTGACGCGGTCGCAGAGTTTTTCGACCTCGCTCAGCAGGTGTGAACTGAAGAGGATGGTGAGGTGGCGCTCGCGGTTGAGGCGCTGGATCAGGCGGCGGAACTCGGCAATGCCTTCGGGGTCCAGGCCGTCGGTGGGCTCGTCGAGCAGGAGCGTGGACGGGCCCGGGAGCAGGGCCTGGGCGAGGGCGAGGCGTTGGCGCATGCCGTGGGAATAGGTGGCGACTTTGTCGTGGACGCGGGCGCCGAGTCCGACGAGTTCGACGGTGTCGTCGAGTTGCGGGCGGGAAACTTTGCCGGTGTACGCGGCGAGGATGCGGAGGTTGCGGAGGCCCGAGAGGTAGTCGTAGAAACAAGGGGATTCGAAGATCGCCCCGACCTTGGCCAAGGCGGGTCGGCGGTGCCGGAAGACGTCATGGCCGTGGACGTAGACCCGACCGGCGTCGGGATAGACCTGCCCCAGAAGCATCCCGAGGGTGGTGCTCTTGCCGGCCCCGTTGTGGCCGAGCAGGCCGTGAATCGAACCGGGATCGACGGAGAGTGACAGGTCGATGATCGCGGGGCGTTTGGCGAAGCGTTTGCTGACGTGGTGGAGACGCAGCGCGGCGGGCGTTTCGGGATCGCTTCCGGGGGCAGCGTTTCCGGGGGCAGCGTTTCCGGGGGCAGCGTTTCTGGGGGGCGGCTCGGCGGAGGGTTCGAGGGGCAAGGTGTGGGGCAATGCAGGGGGAATTCCGGGGGTCACGACCGGGTCTCGCGGAGGACGTCCTGCATGCGTTGGAGCAGGGGCAGGAGGTCGAGTTGGGTTTCGGGGCTGGCGTCTTCGAGGAAGGTCTGGATGCCCTGCTGGATCAGGCGTTGCATGTGGGGGTCGCTGAGGTCGGGGAGGGATTCGGCGAGCGAGGCGTCGAGGTTTTCGCTGGCCTGCTCGATCAGGCCGCGGCGCTGCTCAGGGGTCATGGCGTTGAGGGCCTGGGTCATCTGTTCGAGGCCACGGGGCAGGGTGAGTTCGAGGTAGCGTTCACGCTCTTCGGGGGTGCGGGTCTCGAACCAGCCGCGGATCGCCCGGGCGACCTGGGCGTTGGTGCGCTCCTCGGGGGGGAGCTGGGTGACATGGCGGGCGAGGGTTTCGAGGGCCCGGGCCTGCTCGGGGGGGGCGAGGGTGTCCCAGGGGGTCTGGTCGACGTAGCGGACCACGGTGTCGGGCCGGGTTTCGAGGGCGCGGAGGCCGGCCAGGCCGGCGGCGAGTCCGGCCCAAAAGGCGGTGAGGGCCGCGGCGGTGAGGCACCAGGTTTTGGGCTTACTCATGGTCAGATAGTAGCCGGGCTGGGGGGAGCGGAAAAAAATCCCCCGGCCGGTGGTGGGTCCGGTCGGGGGAGGAGGAGAAGGAAGCGTGGTTGGCGTGGGGCCGGCCTTGGCCCCGGCGGGGGGTCGCGTCTTGCGTCCGCCGTCGAGGGTTGGAGCGGGGTCCGGGGCGTCCTGCGACTCATCCTTGGGTGGACCCCTGCGAACGCCGGCTCCCTTCTGGGTATAGGCAAAACCGGTCAGGTCTGGTTCACGAGCAGCCCATGGAGGCGCCGCAGTTGAGGCACTTGTAGCAGGTGCCGTTGCGGACGGTGATGGTGCCGCAGACGTCGCAGGCCGGGGCATCGGCCTGCATCGAACTCATGGCGTCGGTCAGGGTCGAGCTGCTTTTCTCGGTGGCCTCGGCGGCCGTGGATTCGGGCGCGGCGGGGGCGGGGCGACGGGACGCGGGCGCTTCCCGGGTGGGGGCTTGCGGGGGTGTCGGGGCCTTGGCCGCGGGGGATTGACGCTCGGGGGTCTGGGGCGTCGGAGCGCGATCGCCGGAGCGCTGCGGGGCGTTGGCCTCGCGGTAGCCGGGGACGAACTCCATGCCCATCCAGCGGAAGATGTAGTCGACCAGCGACTTGGCGAAGGGGATGTCGCGGTTGTGGGTCATGCCGGCGGGCTCGAAACGCTGGTGGCTGAACTTGGTGACCAGCGACGCGGTGGGGACGCCGTATTGCAGGGCGACGGAGATGGCGGTGCCCAGCGAGTCCATGAGGCCGCCGATGGTCGAGCCTTCCTTGGCCATGGTGATGAACAGCTCGCCGGGCTGGCCGTCTTCGTAGAGGCCGACGGTGAGGTAGCCCTCGTGGCCGGCGACGTTGAACTTGTGGGTGCGGCTGGCGCGGGTGTCGGGCAGGCGGCGACGCATGGGGCGTTCGACGACGCGTTCGACGATTTTTTCCACGGTGCGGACGGTGTCGGGGGATTGGAGGGCGTCGCGGGCGGCGGCGACGGCCGCGGTTTCCACGATGTCTTCGGCGACCTCTTCGAGCGCGGCTTCGAGGCCGTCGCTGTCTTCGTCGCCGGCGGCAAGCTCGTCCTCGGCCTCTTCGTCGGTGGCCTTGTTGTTGAGCGGCTGGCTGAGTTTGCAGCCGTCACGGTAGAGGGCGTTGGCCTTGAGGGCGAGCTCCCAGGACATCTCGTAGGCGTTCTGGATGTCCTCGATGGTGGCCTCGTTGGGAAGGTTGATGGTCTTGGAGATCGCGCCGCTGATGAAAGGTTGGGCAGCGGCCATCATGCGGATGTGGCCGTGGGCGTGGATGAACCGCTCGCCGGTGGGACCGCACTTGTTCGCACAATCGAAGACAGGCAGGTGCTCGTCTTTGAGGTGGGGAGCGCCTTCGACGGTCTGCGTGCCGCAGATGACGGCATTGAGCTGTTTGATCTGGGCGGAGGAGAGGCCGAGGGTTTTGAGGAGGTTGAACGACGGGTTGGCGGACTCTTCTTTGAGGCCGATCCGGTCCATGCAGTCTTCGCCGAGGGTCCAGGGGTTGAAGGCGAAGCTGAGCTCGAAGAGGGTGGGCAGGGCGTCGGTGACCTTGGAGAGGTCGTCGCTCTCGAATCCCTGGTCCATGAGCCAGCCGGCGAAGGACTTGTCGTCGCGACCGGGCATGGGGACGTCGAGGGTGAGGGTGCCCATGACGTGGGTGAGGACGTCGCGGACCTGGGTTTCGTCGTAGCCGAGCGATTCGAGGGCGGGGCGGAGGGACTGGTTGGCGATCTTGAAGTATCCGCCGCCGGCGAGTTTCTTGAACTTGACCAGGGCGAAGTCGGGCTCGACGCCGGTGGTGTCGCAGTCCATCAGCAGGCCGATCGTCCCGGTGGGCGCGATGACGGTAGCCTGGGCGTTGCGGTAGCCGTGCTTCTCGCCGAGTTCGAGGGCGCGGTCCCAGCAGTCGCGGGCCGAGGCGAGGAGGCGGTCGGTGTTGGCGAGGGTGCCGTAGGGCTCGCCGCCGGCGGCGGGGTCGGTGTTGGTGAGCTTGTCGGCATCGATGGGGACCGGGGCGATGTCGAGGCCTTCATAAAAACCGAGCGCCCCGGCGTCTGCCGTGGAGGAGCGGGAGACGCCGTGGGCGGCTCGGCGGTGATTGCGGACGACTCGGAGCATGTTGCCGCCCGCTTTCTTGTTCTGGGCGTAGCCGGGGAAGGGGCCGAGCTGCTGGGCCATCCGGGCGCTGGTGGCGTAGCTCTGGCCGGTGAGGGTGGCCGAGAGGCAGCCGCAGATCGCGCGGCCGCGCTCGCTGTCGTAGGGGATGCCGGCCTGCATGAGCATCGCGCCGAGGTTGGCGTAGCCCAGCCCCAGCGTGCGGTACTTGTAGCTCAGCTCGGCGATCTCGCGGGACGGGAACTGGGCCATGAGGACGCTGATCTCGAGCACGATGGTCCAGAGGGCCACGCCGTGCTCGAAGCGTTCGATGTCGAAGGTGCGGGCCTGGGCGTCGTAGAAGGTCAGCAGGTTGAGCGACGCGAGGTTACACGCGGTGTTGTCGAGGAACATGTACTCGGAGCAGGGGTTGGACGCGTTGATCCGGCCGGCCTCGGGGCAGGTGTGCCATTCGTTGATGGTCGTGTCGTACTGGACGCCGGGGTCGGCGCAGCGCCAGGCGGCGTAGCCGATCTTGTCCCAGAGCTCTTTGGCGTTGACGGTTTTGGCGAGCTTGCCGTCGGTGCGGCGGATGAGGCCGAAGTCGCCCTGTTCGCGGACGGCCTTGAAGAAGGTATTGGGGATGCGGACGGAGTTGTTGGAGTTCTGGCCGGAGACGGTGGCGTAGGACTCGCCGTTGAAGTCGTAATCGAGGACGAGGCCGAGTTCCCGGGCGGTGGCCTGCATGTCCTCGCCCAGGTGCTTCATGCCTTCGACCAGCGCGGCGACCTTGATCTCTTCGCGGACCTTCCAGGAGACGAACTGCTCGATGTCGGGGTGGTCGAGGTCGAGGCAGCACATCTTGGCGGCGCGGCGGGTGGTGCCGCCGGACTTGATCGCGCCCGCGGCGCGGTCGCCGATTTTAAGGAAGGACATGAGCCCGGAAGACTTGCCGCCGCCGGAGAGGGATTCGTTTTCGCCGCGGATGGAAGAGAAGTTGGTGCCGGTGCCGCTGCCGTACTTGAAGAGGCGGGCTTCACGGGTCCAGAGGTCCATGATGCCGGCCTCGCCGACCAGGTCGTCTTCAACGCTTTGGATAAAGCAGGCGTGCGGCTGCGGGTGGGTGTAGGCGTCTTCCGACTTCTTGACCTTGCCCGTCTCGGGGGAGACGTAGTGGTGGCCCTGGGCGGGGCCGTTGATGCCGTAGGCCCAGTTCAGCCCGGTGTTGAACCACTGCGGGCTGTTGGGGGCGCACTGCTGATGAAGCATCATGTGGCAGAGCTCGTCGTAGAACGCCTGGGCGTCTTCGGCGGTGTCGAAGTAGCCGTGGGTCTCGCCCCAGTGTCGCCAGCAGCCGGCGAGGCGGTGGATGACCTGCTTGGCCGACTTCTCGGGGCCGTTGACGACCTTATCGCCCTCCGACCAGTCCGGACTCGGCAGCCCCGCCGGCCCGCCGTCGGTGGGCACGCCCGCCTTGCGGAAGTATTTGGACACCATGATGTCCGAGGCGAGCTGCGACCAGGCCTTGGGCAACTCGGCGTCGTTCATTTCGAACACGACGCTGCCGTCCATGTTGGCGATGCGTGTCGAGCGGGTGGTCCATTCGACGGTGCTGAAGACGTCCTGCCCGGGGGTGGTGAACTTGCGTTGGATCTTCATGGGATTCCTGATCTGGGTATACGGGGGGGATCGATGGGGTTTGCCGCGGGTCATCCGTGCCCGGAGCGGGGGGTATATCGGGGCGAGGCTAAGGGGTCGGAGCGCTCCCGGATTTCGTGACGGTGTTTTCGTTGACGGTGTCGTCGTCGGTGCCGAAGACGCCGTCGAAGCCGGGGGTCGTGAGGCGGAAGGAATCGGTGGTGAGGGTTTCGTAACGGATGGTGTCTTGGGTGAAGTCGGGGTCGAGGGATCGGAAAGTCGAGGGGTCGGGGAGGCTGCCCTGCTGGGCGTAATAGCCCTGGACCTCGGCGGTGGCTTTGAATTGGACGGCCGCTTGCTGGGCGGAGGCGACGATGACGGTGGAGGCTGCCCCCAGGCCGAGGATCCCGGCGATCACGCCCAAGCCGATGACCAAGAGGAACAGCGAGCCGAGCGCCCCGATGATGATGCCGGCGATGGCGAGGCCGCGCGGTTCGCGGCGGACGCCGATGATGCTCAAGACCAGCCCGACGGGGCAGAGCACGCCGCAGGTGACCCAGCCCACGAGCGACAAGACGAACCCAGCGGTGCCCATGCCGTTGGACGGGCTCTTTTCCACATGGACGTGGGTGACGTTTGGTGCGGGTGCGGGTTGATCGTTCATGGAGCGGTCCGGGGGTAGGTCGGGAGCGGGCCGCAAGCGGCGACATGGCGACGGGTGGGCCTGGGACGTTGAACCGGGGGGTGGTGGGTCAGTCGACCTTCGGCAACACCAGCCCGGTCTGGTCCTGGTACTTGCCGGACTTGTCGGCGTAGGACTGGCCGCAGACGCGGTCGGCTTTGAGGAAGATCATCTGGGCGATGCCTTCGTTGGCGTAGATCTTGGCGGGCAGCGGGGTGGTGTTGCTGATCTCGATGGTGACCTTGCCGCGCCACTCGGGCTCGAGGGGGGTGACGTTGACGATGATGCCGCAGCGGGCGTAGGTCGACTTGCCGACGCAGATCACCAGGACGTCGCGGGGGATGGCGAAGGTCTCGACGGTCTCGCAGAGGGCGAAGCTGTTGGGCGGGACGATGACGTGGTCGCGGCCGCCCCCGGAAGTGGGGTCGGCGGTGTCGACGGTGACGAAGTTGCGGTCGTCGAAGTTTTTAGGATCGACGATAGACATGCCGCCATCGGTCGGGGCGTTGGTGAAGATCTTGAAGAGCGAGCCGACGCGGACGTCGTAGCCGTAGGACGAGACGCCGTAGCTGATCTTGCCGGGGCGTTTCACGGCGTCCTCAAACGGCTCAATGGGGACAAGTTCGCGGATCTGGGTGTCGCAGAGTACGGGCATGGGTGGGTTCTCTGTCGGGGTCAAGCGGGCGAGTGAAGGTTGTTCGGAGCGAGCGGAGGGGCCGGAACGAGGTAGAGATACGAAGCGTTAGAGGCCGCTGCGGAAAACCAAGGCGAGGCGATAGGCACGGTGCGGAGTCACCTTCGAACGGAAACTTTGGTTTCCTGACCTTTGAATGCCCCTTGCATCCGGGCTGCCTGACCGATTTGGCCGAGATACGATCATATCTACTATATCTTGTGTTTGCAACACGAAGCTTTAGCAAATCTAGTGTCGAAATGGCGCTTTTTTGTTTAAGCGCCACGGGCGCAGGGGATTAGCCGGATTCATCTTTTTTTGACGATTTGGTTTTTGTTTGTATTTTCTAAGTTGTATGACAGACTGACGACGGCGGAGGACAAGTTATCCACCAGATCCACGCGGCGAAGCAGACAAGACGCCGTCCGCGTCTGCAGGCCGGGAGACGGGTCGGGGGCTAGATGTAGTGGAGGGCCGGGCAGAGAAACCGGGAGAGCGGCGGCTCAGGGGGCCAGCGCGTCGAGGGCGGCGGTGATCCCGGGGAGGACCTCGTCGAGGGGACGATCGACCTTGGCCCCGGCGGCGCGGGCGTGGCCGCCGCCACCGAACCGGCTGGCGAGGGCCGAGACGTCGATGGCCGAGTCGTCGGAGGCGGGTTTGGAGCGGAAGCTGAGGCGGGTGGTACCGTCCTCGGCCTCGGTGGCGACGACGAAAACTTCGAGCCCGCCGACCATCTGGGGGGTATCGATCAGGCGTTCGGTTTCCTCGGGGCGGGCGCCGGTGTCGCGGAAGTCTTCTTGGCGGAGGGTGATGAGGGCGGCCGTGCCCCGGGCGTGAAGGGAGAGGTTCTGGAGGGCCCGGGTGAGCAGGGCGAGCTTCTCGGGGCGCTCGGCCTGTTCGAGCTTCTGGTAGAGGCTGGCGTGGTCGGTGCCCTGGCGGATGAGCTTGGCGGCGAGTTCGTGGGTCTGGGGGCGGACGTTGGAGAAGCGGAACCAGCCGGTGTCGGAGGCGATCCCGACGAACAGGGCGTCGCGGATGACCGGGGCGAGCGGGGCGTAGCCGGCGGTGTCGGTTTCGCGTCGGCCGGGGGGCAGGGGGTCGCGTTCCCCGGCGGGGTGCAGGATCTCGATGAGCTCGGCGATGACTTCACAGGCGGCCGCGGCGTCGGGATCGACGTAGCGGTCGGCGGCGGGGAGGTCGCCCGAGAGGTGGTGATCGAGGATGAGGGTGCGGCCCAGACGGGGCTCGAGGACGGGGCGGAGCGGTCCGACCTGGGACCAGGCTCCGGTGTCGACCACGACGCAGAGCGCGGGGTCGAAAGGGAGCGCGTACTCGGGGGTCCAGACGTCGGCGAGGTTCGCGCCGGGCAGCCGGGCCAGGGCCGCGGGTACGGGCGGGGCGAACACGCCGCGGGCGGTCTGCCCGAGGGCCCGGAGCGCGGCGACCAGGGCCACGAGCGAACCGAAGGCGTCGCCGTCGGGCTTGGCGTGGGTCAGGACCAGGACCGGGCCGCCGGGCGCGCGGAGTTTGTGGACGACCGCGGGGAGGTCGAGCGTGGAGTGGGTGTAGGGCGGAGCGTTCAAGCCTTGACCGGGGCGGGAGGAACGGAGGGGGTCAGCATCCCGTCGGCGTGCCAGCGGCGGGTCTGCTGGAGATCGCGATGGAGCTGCTGGCGCAGCGTTTGGACCCCGGGGAAAGGGTACTGGTCCCGGACCCATCGGGCAAAGCGCAGGGTGAGGGTCCGGCCGTAGAGGCCGTCGGCGTCCGGGGGGTGGTAGTCGAGCAGGTGGGCTTCGACGGTGAGGGTTTTTTGGCCGAAAGTGGGTTTGATGCCTATGGAGATGGCGGCGGGCCGGAAGCGGGGCGAGGGGTCGGACCGTTCGGGCTCGGGGCTTGAATCGGGGCTCGGGTCGGGGGCGGGCGAGAGGAGCTCGGCGGTGCCGGCGTAGACGCCGTCGGCGGGGAGGATGTAGGGGGCGAGGGTGTCCGGGTCGAGGTTGGCCGTGGGGATCCCGAGCTGCCGGCCGCGCTGCTCGCCGCGGATGATCGGGGCGGTGAGGGAAAACGGCTCGCCGAGGCAGCGGGCGGCGTCGGCGACGCGGCCCCGGCCGACGAGCCAGCGCACCAGCGAGCTGCTGACCGGGGCCAGGGTCAGGTCGTGGAGCGGCGTTTCGAGCCGGGGGACGGTGACCGCCTCGAAATCCAAGGACCGCCCGAGGTCGGCGAGGGTCTGCATGTCCCCGGCCCGGTCTTTGCCGAAGCGGAAGTCGGGGCCCTCGACGATGGCGATCGGGTGGTAGCGTTCGACGAGCTGCTTGATGAACTGCTCGGGGGACCGGGCCAGCAGCTCGGGGGTGGGGGTCAGGACGTGAACGTCGTCGGCCCCGCCCCGCCGGAGACGTTCGAGGCGCTGGGCCAGCGGCGTGAGGGCGGGGGGCTGCTGGCCGGGGCGGAGGACCTGCACCGGCGGCGGGTCGAACGTCAGTGCGACGACGCGGGCCCGGTGGGTGTCGGCGAGGGTCCGGGCACAACGGAGAATGGCCAGGTGGCCGACGTGCGGGCCGTCAAAGTTGCCGAGGGTCAGGACACAGCGCTGAGGCATGACGCCATCCTAGTGGGCCGACCGGCGGTTTTCTTAGGGCGGCTTTCATGCCGGACGTCTAAGGTCCGACTTGAACATCCGATCCGCGACGGATCACGACCACGCAAGGAGATTTAAAATGTCTGACCATTCATTTAAAGAAGGCGACGCGGTGAAATGGAAATGGGGTGATTCCTACGCCCACGGCAAGATTAAAAGCATCTTTCCGGAAAAAACCACCCGCAAGATCGGCGGCAGCGAAGTCACCCGTCACGGGAGCCAGGACGACCCGGCCCTCTACATCGAAAACACCAAGGACGACAGCAACAACGTGCTCAAGCTCGCCAGCGAAGTCGAGAAGGATTAGGCCCCCGGGCGTGACTGGAGAAGATTAGTTCTAACCTTCGGCGAAAAATGCCGAGGCTTTCTGCCGGTGGCCGATTTCCGCCAAGCAGATCGCTTGGGTATGGCGGCGGGGCTTAAGCGGGTTTTTGAAATATTGGTCTGTGCTTACGAGCGCTCGGCCCATGCGGGGAGTCGGGTCTGGGTAGGCTGATCGTCTGTCGCGACGGGGGCTGAGGGTTTGCCGACCACGCAGACCCAGGTTTCGCCGCAGAGCATCCGGAAGGACGTAAGGATTTTCAGGAGCATGCGTGAAGCGGGGGTGCCCTTGAGAAATTTCTCGGACCGGTTGAGTTTGTACCACGTCACGGGGTAGATCACGGGGGCGAAAAGCAGCCACATCAAGACGGATTTCGGCTTGCATTCGAGGGTGCTGATGGCGACGAACGGGAGGCCGTGGGCGTGGCACTGGTAGAGATAGACCGGCAGGTGCGGCGGGTGGTTGTGGAAGGTGAAGGCGTGCTGCGGGGAGACGTCGAAAGCAACAAAGCTGCGTTTGATCTTGAAGAAGCCGGTGAACAGGAAGTGGAGCCGGGAGTTGATCCGCAGGGTGTTCGGGGTGGCAACGATGAGTTTGCCGCCGGGGGCCAGGACGCGGGCGATCTCGGCGATCGCTTTCTCGTGGCTGGAGAGGTGCTCGATCACATCGGCGAGCACGACGCCGTCGAATGCCCCGTCCTCGTAAGGCAGGCGGTCGAGGAGGTCGACGCCCCAGTCCATCTCAAGCGACGGGTCCGCGTCGTCGTAACGGGAAAAGTTTGTGCCCCGGACCTCGTAGCCCCGGTCGCGGATCATTTTGAGCAGGTCGCCCTGGGCACAACTCACTTCGAGGACACGGCCGCCCGCGGGGATGTGCTGGCAGACGTCGTCGCGGATACGTTCGAAGGTCCGTTGGGTGAGGCTGGGCATAGCCGGGAGTGTAACTACCCCGGGGCGATGACAACACCGGACAAGGCCGGGTTGGCGGTTCGGGGCGGCGACGGGGCCCAGTCCGAGATCAGGCGGAAGGGGCTCAGGCCAGCCCGCTGCGGAGGAAATACTCCATGAGCTCGTGGCCATGGGTAATGTGCAGGTCGCTGTCGGCGGCATGGGCTTCGGTGAATGCGCGTTCACGGAGGCCGTGGACTTTGTGGCCGGCCATGAGGAAGGGCACGGGCGTGGGGTCGTGCTTCCGCGTGCCGACGAGCGTGTAGTGGTCGGGAAGGACAAGCAGCCGCCAGGGTTCGTCGCGGGCCTGGAGCGCGGCGTGCACGGGGCCGAAGACGTGCCGGTCGATGGCGGAGATGGCGTCGACTTTGGTGCGGGCGTCGGCGGCGTGGGCGGCTTCGTCCGGGGCTTCGATGTGGACGCAGACCACGTCGTAGTCGTCCAGGGCCGCGACGCCGTAGCGTCCGGCGGCGGCGTAGTCGGTGTCGTGGTAAGAGGTTTGGCCCGGGACGTCGAGGCGGTCCCAGTCGATAAACGTGCTGATCCCCGCGAGCAGATCGACGGCGGTGATCATCGCGCCTCGGAGGCCGAAACGCTCGGCGAAGGTGGGCATGAGGGGGCGTTGGCCTTGGCCCCAAGGCCAGAAATGGGTCGCGGGGAGCTCGCCCATCTCGGTCCGGGTCTGGTTGATTTCGTGGTCCGCGAGGAAGACCTCGCCCTCGGCGATGAACTGCTGGAGCCGTTTGGCGTGGTCGCCGCCGACGGGCAGGTGTTTGCGGATCGGCTCGCCGGGGATGTCGTGGGGCGGGACGGTGACCAGCTCGGACCAGTCGCGCGAGGCGGAGGCCGCCGGGCGGTCGACCATGATGTTGCGGTAGCTGACCCCGGGATAAAGGGTGACGCCGTCGAAGTCGCAGCGCTGCGCGAATTCGGTCAGGAGCCGTTGGCCCTCGGCCGAGGAGATGTGGCCCGCCGAGTGGTCCTGCATCTTGCCCTCGATCACCGTGACGAGGTTGACGCGGAACACCCAGTCCTGGGGCGACATGGCGACGCCCAAAGCCGCGGCCTCGAGCGGGGCCCGGCCGCGGTGATACTGGCGGGGGTCGTAGCCCAGGAGAGACATCGTGCAGACGTCCGAGCCGCAGGGCATGCCGTCAGGCGTAGTCGCGGCGGTGCCCAGTCGGCCCGCCGACGCCAGCGTGTCGAGGTGTGGGGTCCGCGCCGCTTCGAACGGGGTCTGCCCGTCCAGTTCCTCCAGGGGGTGGTCTGCGGCGCCGTCGGGGATGATGATGACGTATTTCATAGGGGCGAGAGCGGCGGGGAAACTCAGTCAATCAAGGATCGAGACTTGGCTTATACCCCCCGGAGCGAAGAGACCGCCGCCTGCAGGCAGGGAGCGTCACGACGGGCCGGCGGCGGGTCAAGGGTCACAAGGGGGCGGGCTAGAGGTTGACCGGGACGCCTTCGGCTTTCCATTTCTCGATCAGCAGCTTGAGCTCGTCGGCGACCTGGCCGATCCGCTGGGCGGTGTCGTCGAGGTTTTGAAACAGCGACGGGTCCTGGATCAGCTTGCCGACCGTGCCCTCCGGATCGTTGGCGGCGGCGAGCAGGGTGTTCATCTGCCCCACCGCGGCCGCGACCTCGTCGGCGAGGGTGACATAGCGGGTTTCGAGGTTCCCGAGGGACGTGCCCAGGGTTTCGCTGGTCTGACGCACGTTGGCGGCGGTGGTGGTGAGGTCTTCGCGGAGTTGCGGGTTGTTGACGAACGAATCGACGCCTTCGAGGACGGCTTTGAACTCGGCGATCCGCCGGTCGATCCGCGCGACGGCGGTGGTCAGGTTGCCGGGGACCTGGCCGTCTTCGACCGCTTCGAGGTCCTGAGGTTCAAGCAGGCCGTTGACTTTCTGCCCCACCGCCTGCCACTCGCCGCTCAGGGCGTCGAAGCTGTTGGCGAGGCGGTCGACCTGGTCGAAGATGTTCGCGAGGACGCCGGGGCTGCCGGTGACCACGGCGTTGTTGTCGGTGGCGAGGAAGGCGCTGGGGGGTAGACCTTCGGGGTTATCGACCACGAAACGGATCGTGGGGCTGCCGCCGATCAGCGGTTTATCGACGCGGACGACGGTGCTGACGGGGATCTTGACCTCTTCGCGGATGCGGAGCTTGACGGTCACGCCGGTGCCCAGCGGCTGGCTGAACTCGATGCGGTCGACCTCGCCGATATCGATACCCGAGAGCTGGACCCGGCTGCCCTGATTGAGGCTCGAGGCGTCGGGGAGATTCAGGGTCACGTAGTAGCCGCCCTGGAGCATCCGGGGGACGTACCCGAAGGCGAGGAGCAAGCCTACAAGGGCAACGAGTCCCAGCAGCGTCGTGAAGCCGACCACGGTGTTTCGAAGGCGGTCATTCATCGGGGGCGGGCCTCGCGGGGGGAGCGTCTCGCCGACGCGCGGGGGTCGGG
>JBCDDZ010000033.1:0-32158 GCA_039180025.1 Planctomycetota bacterium | reverse complement strand
TGGTTTCCGGGGTGATTTCCGGGGTGATTTCCCAGCGGATGAGGCCGGGGATGGTGAGGGCTTGGAACTCGTCGCCGCCAGGAAGGATGCGGACGGCGAAGCCGTAACGGCCGCTGCCCGGGGCGCGGAGGGTACCGGCGAAGCGGTGGCGATGGTCGCCTAATGCTTGTTGATGGGTGAGGTCGGTGGCGTGGCCCCGGGTGAGCCGGCCGTCGTTGTCGAGCGGCCCGGCGTAGACCTGCACGCGGACCTCGGCGGGTTCGAGGCCGGCGAGGTCGACGTCGGCGGTGAGGTCGGTCGGCTCGTTGACGCCGACGGGGCGGTCGAGCGGGGCGGAGACCGCGTCGACGCTGACTCGGTGCCAGTGGTGTCGGAGGCGGGCCTGCTGGTGGGCGAGATCGATCGCGGGCTGGTAGACCGAGTCGCGGAGGCGGGTGGTGCGTTCGAGGGTGGGGAAGTAGTGCTGCTGGGCGTACTGCTGGACCATGCGGTTGGTGTTGAACACCGGGGCGAGTTGGGCGATGCATTTCTTCATGCGGGCGACCCACTCGCGGGGGATGCCGTGCTCGTCGCGCTGATAGAACAGGGGGACGATCTGGGTTTCGAGCAGGTCGTAGAGGGCGCGGGATTCGACCTCGTCGGCGGTGTGCTGGTCGGGGTAGGACTCGCGTCGGCCGACGGCCCAGCCGACCTCGGGGGTATAGGCTTCGTCCCACCAGCCGTCGAGGATCGAGCAGTTGAGCCCGCCGTTGAGGGCGGCCTTCATGCCGGACGTGCCGGAGGCCTCCATGCCTCGTTTGGGGGTATTGAGCCAGATGTCGCAGCCCTGAACAAGGTAGCGGGCGATGCCCATGTCGTAGTTTTCGAGGAAGACGACTTTGTGGCCGGCTTCGGTTTCGAGGCCGAACTTCACCAGTTGGCGGATCAGGTCCTTGCCGCCGCCGTCGGCGGGGTGGGCCTTGCCGGCGATCAGGAACTGGACCGGGTGCTGGGCGTGGGCGAGGATGGCTTTGAAGCGCTCGGGGTCGCGGAGGATGAGGTTGCCGCGCTTGTAGGTCGCGAAGCGGCGGGCGAAGCCGATGGTCAGCGCGTCGTCGGAGAGGCCCTCGACGCATTCGAGGATCTTCGCAGGGGACACGCCGCGGTCGGCGAGTTGTTGGCGCAGCGTCTGGCGGGCCCAGGCGATCAGAGCGCGGCGTCGTTCCTGGTGAACGTGCCACAGCCGGTCGTCGGGGATCTGGTGGACGGCGTCCCAGACGGCGGGGTCTTCGGGATGCTCGCGCCAATGCTCGCCGACGTGGCGGTCCAGCAAGGCGAGCAGATCGTCGGCGAGCCAGGTCCGGGCGTGGACACCGTTGGTGACGTGGGCGATGGGGACTTCTTCGTGGGGCACGCCGGGCCAGATGTTCTGCCACATGTCGCGCGACACCTGGCCGTGGAGCCGCGAGACCCCGTTGCAGGCGTCGGAGGTGCGGATGGCGAGGGTCGCCATCGAGAACGGCTCGTTTTTGTTCGCCACGTCGTCGCGGCCCAAGGCGAGGACGCCCTCCATATCGAGTTTCAACGACGGGGCGAATGCGTCGAAGTAACGCTTAATCATGTCGGCCGGGAAGCGGTCGATGCCGGCGGGCACGGGGGTGTGGGTGGTGAAGACGTGGGACGAGGCGGCCTGGACCCGGGCCTCGTCGAAAGTAAGGTCGTGGTCTTCGATGAGCCGGCGGATGCGCTCGAGGGCGAGGAAGGCGGAGTGGCCCTCGTTCATGTGGCAGACGTCGGGCCGGAGGTCGATCGCTTCGAGGGCGCGGACGCCGCCGATGCCCAGGACGATCTCCTGACGGATGCGCATGTCCATGTCGCCGCCGTAGAGCCGGCCGGTGATGCCGCGGTCGTGCGGAGCATTTTCCGCGAGGTTCGTGTCCAGGAGGTAGAGCGGCACGCGGCCGACCTCGGCCCGCCAGAGGGTGACCGCGACCCGACGGCCGGGCAGGTCGACGTGGACGGTCACCGGCTGGCCGTCGTCGGTCTTGACCTGGCGGACCGGGAGGTTGGCGAAGTCCAGATCGGGGTTGGTCTCTTGTTGCCAGCCGTCGGCCGAGAGGTACTTTTGGAAATAGCCGTTGCGGTAGAGCAGGCCCACGGCGATCAAGGGCAGGCCCAACTCGCTGGCGGATTTGAGATGGTCGCCCGCCAGGCAGCCGAGCCCGCCGGAGTAGATCTGGAAGCATTCGGCGAGGCCGAACTCGGCGCAGAAGTAAGCCACCGTCGTGTCCTCGGCGACCTCGTACCCCGCGCCGACATGCCAGGGGGTGCGGGATCGGTCACGGCCGAGCGCTTCGTGGACGCGCTGCACCGAGCTGAGGTAGTCCGGATCGCGGGCGGCTTGATCGAGCCGGTCCTGGCCGACCAGGCCCAGCAGCTTGACGGGGTTGTGGTGGGTCCGTTCCCAGAGGTCGCGGTCGAGGCGGGTGAAGAGCTCGACCGCGGCGGGCTGCCAGGACCACCACAGGTTATTGGCGATTTCCAGCAGCGGCCCGAGCGCCTCGGGTAGTGCAGGGACCACTTCGAACTCACGGATACGGGCGGATTCCGGACCAAGCATAGGCGGGTCCCCTTAATGTTGGGAGTCGGCGTGAGGATCAGGTGTGAAGGCAGTTATAACCGAGCGGCGCAGCGGCGGCGGGCTTCCCGGCGGGGAAGTGTGCGGCCCGGTTGATTAAAGTCCGGACCCGTAAAGCGTTAGGCCGGATGCGGGTATTGGATGAATCCGGCACGGGCCGCTCCGCGGCCGCAGAGGCTTCGGGCGGGGCCGGGCGCTCCGGCGGGAGGGCTGGCTTCAGCGGCTCGCCCAGAGCATGCCGCGGCGCACGATCTCTTTGGCTTCCGGTACGTCGAAGTCTTTGTAGGTATGTCCCCAGCAGGCCCCGAAGACGCGGCCGCTGCCCCAGGTCTTGGTCCAGGCGTAGGGCAGTACGGCGTTCGCCGTATAGAGCGAAGGGTTGCCCTGCGACTGATCGAAAACCGTGGTCGTCAGCACATGGTTGCCCGGGTCGTGGTGGCAGTAGTACTGCTCGGTGTCGCGGAGCTCAAAATCGCCGAGCCCCGCGGTGATCGGGTGCCTGTCGTCTTCGATGTACACGGTGTAGCGTTCGATACAGTCGCCCGGGTGTGCGACCCACTGGGCACCGGTCATCCACTGGTACTGGGTGTTGTCGCGGAAGCTGTCGATCATCCCGCCGTGGAACCCGGCGAGACCGACCCCCGACCGGACCGCGTGGTCGAGCCCTTTCCACTGGGCATCGCTGATCTTGTCCATCGTCCAGATCGGCACGATCAGGTCCAGGCCGCTCAGCAGGTCTTGGTCCGCATAAACGTCGAGCGTGTCGCGCATCGTCACGTCGTAGCCCGCGTCGCCGAGCAGCGGGGCGAAGACCTCGGCCGACTGTTTGGGGGTGTGGCCATCCCAGCCACCGAAGACGATCAGGGCACGTTTCGGGTTAGATTCTTCATTCATGTCAAGCGTTATACCAGCGCCGCGGTTTGAGAGTCGCGGTGACCGACCGGAAAACTTACGTGTCAACCGCAGCGTGAAATCCCGGCAGAGCACCGCGTCGCGCGTTGACGGGGACGGGGACGGGCCTACGCCGTCGGCGGCGTGTCGCGTCGGGCTTCCTCAGGCAGTTCCAAAGGCTGCGTCTCCCGGCTAAACGGCACGCCCGTCCGCGCCGCCGCCCGACCCAGCAGGTGCGCCGCCACGGGCATCGTGACACACAGGAACAGCACCGCCACCGCCGCCCGCACCACCGCCGGCCCGTCGCCCAGCCCGACCGCCGCACCCCCCACCACCAGCGCCGCGCCCAGCGTCGAGGCCTTGCTCGCCACCTGCATCCGCATATACACGTCCGGCATCCGCAGCAGCCCCACCGACGCGAGCAGCACCAACAGGCAGCCCAGCCCCGCAAGCACCAGTGCCGTGATCAGCCATACCGCCGCCATCAAGGTCGGCTCCTTTCCATGAACCACGCCAGCGCGACCGTGCTGATAAACGCCGTGAGCGCCAGCAGCACCGCCAGGTCGATCAGCGCCGGCTGGCGGTAGACCCACGCCAGCAGCGCCGCCATCGCCACCGCCGCCACCACCAGCAGGTCCAGTGCCACCACCCGGTCCGGCAGGCTCGGCCCCCGCAGCAGCCGCAACGCCGCGCACACCATGCTCAGCCCCAGCACACCCAGCAGCACATGCGCGACGCCCAGCGCCCACGGGATGTCTTGCAGCGCCAACACGATCATCGCAGCAGCTCCAGCACCCGGCGCTCGAAGCCCCGCTTGATCTCGGCGCAGAACGCGTCGCGATCCTCGGCAAACATCGCGTGGACGTACAGTGTTTTGCGGTCGGGCGACAGGTCCAGGCTTAGCGTCCCGGGGGTCAGCGTGATCAGGTTCGCCAGCAGCGTGATCTCCGCGTCGGTCTCGACGTCCAGCGGTACACCGATGACCGCCGGGTCGCGGTTGGCCCGCGGTGTAATCACGTCGTAGGCCACCCGCAGGTTCGCCAGGATCAGCTCGTAGATCAAAAACAGCACGAAGCCGATCGAGGCCGGCAGCTTGCGGAAATAACCCGTCGGCCCGCCCACCAGCGTCGCCAGCCACAGCAGCGCGAGGTACGACACGACAAAACCCATCAGGAAATGCGCCCAGCCCGTCGACCCGACCATCGCCATCCACGCCAGGGCCAGCAGCAAATTGGTCAGAAATAAAACCATGGCGTTATCCGCCCCCTTCTTGAACCGAGAGCCGGGCTTCGGGGTCCTCGGGACCGGCGTTTCCCTCGGCCACCGTAGCCGCCGCGGACACTTCCGGGGCAGGCTGGGCGGCGTCCTTTTCGTCGCGGGGCGCTAGGCCGACCGCCTCGACGTAGGCCGCGGGGTTCAGGAGCTGTGCCGCCGCCCGGTCAGCATACCCCAGCAGCGGTTGCGGCCACAGCCCGACCGCCGTGACCCCCATCACCAGCGCGAAGACCGGCCACGCCATCCCCGCAGGGATCCGCCGCGGCTCGCCGTGCACCCGATCCGCCCCGAGTCCCGTCCCCTCGGGAACGTCCGTTCCCACTTCCACTTCCGGGGGCGGGGGCGGGGGGTTTTTCCAGAACGCTTCGTTCCAGATCTTCATCATGCTCATCAGCGTCAGCAGCCCCGCCGCGAGTGCCGCGGCCAGCACCCACCACTGCCCGCCCAACGCCAGTGCCCGCAGCACCGCCAACTTCGCCCAGAAGCCCGACGAAGGCGGCAGCCCCGCCAGGCTCAACGCCGCCAACAGGAACAACACCGCGAGCCACGGCGTCGCCGCGCCCAGCCCGCCGATCTTCTTGAGCTGGGTCGTCCCCTCGCGCCGCTGCACCAGCCCCGCGACCAAAAACAGCGCCGGCTTAATCGTGCCGTGGTGCACCAAAAACACGATCGTCGCCGCCAGCCCCAGCGCCCGCACCTCCGGGTCCGGCACCGACAACAGCCCCACCCCGACAACGATATAGCCGACCTGGCTGATGCTGTGCCACGCCAGGATCCGCTTGATCTCGAACTGCGTCACCGCCCCCAGCACCCCGCTGACCATCGTGACCGCCGCGAGGATCAGCACCACGGCGAGCACCGGTTCGGCACCGGGGAAGACCAGCGTGAACGTCCGCACCAAGGCATACACCCCGACCTTGGTGAGCAGCGCCGCGAACACCGCGCACACCCCGGCCGGCGGCACGTGGTAGCTCGCCGGCAGCCAGAAAAACAACGGGAACACCGCCGCCTTCAAACAAAACGCGACCGCGAACACCGCCGAGATCGCGAGCACCAGCGTCGGCTGCTCCGCCGACACCTCCCGCAGCACCCCGTGCAGGTCCGCCATGTTCAGCGTCTTGGTCACCCCGTACAGCACCCCCGTCCCGGTCAAAAACAGCATCGAACCCAAGAGGTTGAGTGCGACGTACTTGACCGCCCCCTCGAGGTTCGCCCGCCCGCCGCCCAGACTCAGCAGCACGAAACTCGAGATCAGCAGCACCTCGAACCAGACGTACAGGTTGAACAAGTCCCCGGTCAGAAACGCCCCGCTCACCCCGCCCAGCAGCACCAGCAGCAGCGGGAAGAACCCGCGGTGGACCGCCTGCCGCGACGTCTCGTAGAGGCTGAACAGGCAGACCACCGCCCCCATCACCGCCGCCAGCATCACCATGATCGCGCCGAAACGGTCGGCCGCCAGCGTGATGCCGAACGGCGCCGGCCAGCTCCCGACCTGTACCACGAGGATCTCGTGGCGGTCGACCGCGATCAGCAGCCCCGCCGCGCTGGCCAGCAGCCCCGCGACGCCCACGACGGCCACGCGGCGCTGCCACGCGACCGATCGCCCCACCACCAGGCACGCCGCCGCCGACAGCAGCGGGATCAAAATGGGCAGCACCGGCAGTACGGTCACGTATCGGTGCTCCGCATCAGGTCCGGGTCGTCGCCCGCCATCGATTCGCACATCCGGCGGACCAATACCGCGGCAAACGACACCACCGCGAAGCCGATCACGATCGCGGTCAGCACCAGCGCCTGAGGCAGCGGGTCCGCCGCGCCCGCCTGGGGCGAACTCGCGCCCACGTCCGTCAGCGGGGCCGGCGACCGCGTCAGCCCCGCGCTCACAAAGACCGCCAGGTTCGCCGCGTGGCTCAGCAAAATCAGCCCCAGCACCAGCTTCAGTAGGCTCCGCCGCATCATCAGGTACAGCCCACACGTGAACAGCACCCCGACCGTGATCGCCAACACCACCAGCATCAGTCACGCTCCCCCATCAGCCCCACCAGGATCATCGTCGCCGCGCCCAGGACCACCAGATAAACCCCGACATCAAAGATCAGCACCGTCCCGGCCTTGCCCACCCCCGGCACCTCGGCCCACCATTGGCCGGTCATCAGCGGCTGACCCCGCAGCAGCGCGAACGCCCCGCTACCCAGCGCCAGCAGCAGCCCCACGCCCAGCAGCCGCCGCGGATCGACCCGCATCAGCCGACGCGTGCTGCGGATCCCGAACGACAGCGCGTGGGTCGCGAACGCCAGGCCGCACAGCAGCCCGCCGATGAACCCGCCGCCCGGCTCGTTGTGCCCGCGGATCAGCACCAGCACCGAAAACACGACCAGCAGCACCACCAAGAGCCGAGCGGTCGTCTGCAACACCAGAGCGTTCATACGCTGCCCCTTTCCGCCGGGCCGGTCCGCCGGCCCCGGCCCAACCAGACCAGCGACGCCACCCCCAGCCCCGCCACCGCGACGACCACGATCTCGCCGAGCGTATCCAGCGCCCGGAAGTCCACCAGGATCACGTTGACCACGTTCCGCCCGAAGGCGTCCGGCTCCGCCCGGTTCAGGTAGTACGCCGACACCACCGCCGGCCGCTCCACCCCCGCCGCCGCGAGCACCATCAGCGTCACCGCCGCGCCGCCCGCCGCCGCGATCAGCAGGTCCCGCCCCCGGCTGGCCAGCGACGACACCCGGCTCAGCCGCGGCAGCCGGCGTAGCACCAGCACCAGGATCACCACCATCAGCGTCTCGACCATCAACTGCGTAATCGCCAGGTCCACCGACCCGTACGTCGCGAACAGCACCGCCAGCCCGATCCCCGAGCCGCCGATCGACACCACCGCCGCCAGCCGCGACCGCGACATCACCCCGACCACCGCCCCCGCGACCACCAGCAGCGCCAGGGTCAATTCATGCAGCCGGATCTCCCCGCCCGACACGCCCGGCCCCTCCCGCACCGCCGCCCAGGCCAGCGGCACCGCCGCCGCCGCGAACGCCGCCACCACCACCAACACGTACCGCCGCAGATACCCGGACTGAACCACCCGTGTGTGCCCCGCCGCCATCCGCATCAGCCCGCTCATCCCCAACCCGTAGGCCCGGTCGGGCCCGAACCGGCCCAGCGCCCGCAGCGGCGCGTAGAACGTCGGCCCCGGCCGCAGCCAGCGGTACAACCCATAACCCAGGCCCAGCGCCCCGAAGCTCAGCCCGACCACGATCAGCGACTCGATACTCAGCCCGAACAGCAGCTTCAGCTCCATCACCAGCGGCTCGCCGCGGATCGACGAGGCCATCGCCCCGCCCAGCGTCTCGTCGAACGCCCCCGGAATTAAACCCACGAATAGGCCCAGACCCGCGAGGAGCACCGGCCCCAGCCGCATCGACCACGGCGCTTCGTGCGGCTCGTGCGGCGGCGGCTCGTACCGGCCCCAGAACGGCCGCAGCGTCAGCAGCAGCGCCACCGCCACCATGCAGATATTCGCCAACACCGCCGCGGCGGTCAGCACCACGCTCAGCGTCTCTACGTCGAGCTTTGCTTCAAGCAGCAGCTTCTTGCCCAGGTAGCCGAACATCGGCGGCGCCCCCGCCTTGCTCAGCGCCGCGATCAGCGCCGCCGCCGCCGTCCACGGCATCACCCGCCGCAAGCCCCCGAGCGCCGTCACGTCCCGCGTCCCCGTCGCGTGGTCCACATTCCCCGCCACCATAAACAGCGCCGCCTTGTAGAGCCCGTGCGCAAAGAGGAACGCCACCGCCGCCTCGATCGCCCGGTCCGTGCCCACGCCCAGCAGCATCACCAGCGTCCCCAACACGCTGATCGTGGTGTACGCCAGGATCCCCTTCATGTCCCGCTGGCCCACCGCCATCACCGCCCCCAGCAGCATCGTCGCCGCCCCGACCGTGGTCACCACCACGATAAACAGCGTCCCGCCGCTGAGCACCGGGTGCAGCCGGGCCAGCAGGAACACCCCGGCCTTGACCATCGTGGCCGAGTGCAGGTACGCCGACACCGGCGTCGGCCCCGCCATCGCCGCGGGCAGCCAGAAATGGAACGGGAACTGGGCGCTCTTCGTAAAACACCCCAGCAGGATCAGGACGAGCGCCGGGGCGAACAGCCCGTGGCCCTGGATCGCCTCGGCGTGATCCACCAGCACCGACACCCGCAGGGCGTCGCTGGGGCTCAGCCCCACCGACCTGCCGATGAAACCCAGCAGGATGATCCCCGCCAGCAGCGCCAGCCCGCCGCCGCCGGTGATCAGCAGCGCCTTGAGCGCCGCGTCGCGGTTGCCGGGTTTCCCGTGGTTGAAGCCGATCAGCAGATACGAGCTGACGCTGGTCATCTCCCAGAAGACAAACAGCGTGATCAGGTTGTCGCTGACCACCATCCCCAGCATCGCGCCCATGAAGATGAACAGGTAGCTGAAGAATTTGCCCCGCCGCGGGTCGTCGTGGAGATAGCCCGACGCGTAAATCACGATCAGCGAGCCGATCCCGGCGACAAGCATCGACATCGCCCCGCCCAGGCCGTCGCCCCGCAGCGCCAACTCGACCCCGAACGACTCGGCCCACGGCAGCGTCTGCTCCAGCCCCCCGCCCGCCGCGGCCGGCCAGTGCGCGACCCAATACGCCAGCACCGCCGCCGGCCCCAGCGCCAGCACCCCGCCCGCCCGGTCGCCCAGCACACGCACTACCCCCGGCGACACCGCCGCGAGCGCAAAAATTCCCAGCAGGGTCCACAACATCCCGCGTAGCGTAGGCGGATCGTCGAACCCCTGCCACCTCCGGGTAACCGCCGACCGTTCGGGTTGATCGCGGCGCCGCGTGAGCCCTTGAGCCCGACGATTTTCCGGCGGATTCAAAGCCGGTCGCTGCGCAGCCCCGCGCGGGGTTTCGGCCGCCGTGGCCGCGGCGTCGCCGTGGGTCTGCCGGCTCAACCGTTTACACGATCAGCTCAGCCCGTCCTCCGCGTGCTCGTCCGACAGCGTCCCTTCCCACTGCTCGTCGCCCACCCGCAGCGCCGCCTTCGCCAGCATGTGCGAGCCGACGGGCCCGGCCACGAACGCGAACACCACCACGACCGCCACCTTCGCGTCCACCGCACCGGTCCCGATATGAAACACGATGCCCACCAGCAGGCCGATCAGCCCCAGCGTCGCGCACTTGGTCGCCGCGTGCAGCCGGTGATACGTGTCGGGCATCCGCACCACCCCGACCGCGCCGAGCCCGAAGAAAAACAGCCCGATCAGAACAAAAATCGCCGCCATCCAATCGCCTATGGCCGTCATGATCCGCCTCCGTGGGGTTGCAGGGCTGGGTCGGGTTTCGTCTCGCCGGGCTTGCGGCCCGCGGTTGCGTAGATGTACTGGGAGAACCCCACCGTGCTCACAAACCCGATGATCGACACCACCAGCGCGGCGTCGAAAAAGACCAGGTCGCCCACGTAGATCGTCAGCAGCACCACCAGCCCCACCACATGCAGTGCCAAGAGGTCGGCGGACAGCACCCGGTCGGCCAACTCGGGCCCTTTGATCAGCCGCCAGAGGCAAAACACCATCCCCACGCAGAGGATGTAGACCCCGGCGGTCACGGCGAAGGCCAGCACGGGCATCATCTCGCCCTGCCCCGGCAGTTCACGCTCCGCGGGGCCGCCGCCCTCGGCCGCCGCAGCAAGGATCGCGCCCGCCGTTTCGATCAGGCTCGGGTCAAACGTCATGGTCAAACACCTCCCGCAGCAGCCAGCACTTCAGTTCGTCCAGCGCCGCCACCGCGTCCTCACGCCGCTCGGCGTACATGCAGTGGATGTACAGCGTGCACCCGTCCTCGGTCACGTCCGCCGAGAGCGTGCCGGGGGTCAGCGAGATCGCGTTAGCCAGCGTGATGATTTCGGTGTCGGACAGCCCGTCGACCGGGTAGCGGATGATCCGGGGGGTCATCGAGAAGCCGGGGGTAAGAATTTCCCGGGCGACTTCGAGGTTGGCCTTGGTCAGGATGTAGACGAAGTAGACCCCGAAGCGCAGCACGCCGTAGACCCGGTGCATGTAGCCCGCCCGCCCGGTCGCGCGGCCGAGCAGCGAGACCGTCAGCGCCCCGATCACGAACCCGGTGAGCGCGGTCAGGAACGAAACGTCTCCCGCCAGCGCGACGTAGACCACCGACAGGAACAGATTGAGCAAGAACTTGTTAATCATGGCCGGCCTCGTGGGGGTGGTGTGGATCGCCCCCGGATCCGGCAGCGGATCCGGGTCCGGGGGCGGGGGAGGTTTTTTCCGGCGCGGCGTAGCGCGGGTTGGCCAGCACCGCGTCGAGGTAGACCTGCGGCGACGCGAGCTGTTTCCCCGCGGTGGCCGCGGTGCCGATGACCGGCTCGGCGGCGAAACCCATCGCCAGCGACGCGCCGACCAGCAGGGCGGTGCCGGCGTATTCACTCACCCGGCCGCGGCTCGGCGGCGTGGCGGGGTCCGACTCTTGGGGGGAGTCCTGTTCCTCGGGCGGCGGGCCCCAGAATGTGGTCGACCAGACCCGCAGCGCCGCAAGCAGCGTCAGGGCCCCGACGCCCAGCCCCACCAGCCCGACGAGCCAGAACGGCCCGGCCAGCCCCTCGCGGAGGATCACCAGCTTGCCGTAGAACCCCGACGTCGGCGGCAGCCCCACCACACCCAGCAGCCCCACGAAGAACATCACGCCCAGCCAGACCATCCCCGGCCGGCCGAGCAGCCCACCCATGCGCCGAGTCTCGTCGGTTCCGGTGGTGCGTTCGATCAGCCCGCAGCAGAGGAACAGCCCGGCCATGACCAGCATCGACTGGGTCATGTAGAACGCCGCCCCCTCCAGCGCCCCGCCGCTCATCACGACGATCCCGAAGAGCGCGTAGCCCACCCCGATCAGCAGCATCAGGCTCAACACCCGGCGCAGCCCGGTATACGCCAGCGCCCCGAGCGCCCCCATGAACATGGTCAGGGCCGCGGCGATCGCGAGGATCACCACCAGGGTGTGCCCGGCCCCGTCCTGGATGAAAATCAAGGGGAAGGTCCGGGCGATCGCGTAGAGCCCGACCTTGGTCAGCACGCCGCCGAACAGCCCCGCGATCGCGATCGGGCAGGTCGGGTAGGTGTCGGGCAGCCAGAACCAGAGAGGAAACACGCCGGCCTTGAGGGCGAAGACGAACAAGAAAAGCACGCCCAGGGCGGTGAACCCGGTGGGCAGGGTCTGGGTCTCGGCCTGGTGTGCGGCCAGCCGAGACAGGTCGGCGATGTTGAGCGTGCCGAACATCCCGTAGGCCATCCCCGCCGCGATCACGAACACCGACGACGCGAGCAGGTTCATCGCGACGTACTTATACGCCTGCCGGAGCTGGGCCCGGCCGCCGCCGATGACCAGCAGCCCGTAGCTGGCCATGAGCATGATCTCGAAGGCGACAAAGAGGTTGAACAGGTCGCCGGTGAGGAAGCTGAGGTTGACCCCCATCATCATCAGGTTGACCAGCGGGTGGAAGTAGCGCCGCTCGGTCCGGTGCGGCAGCGACCCGAAGGAATAGAGGTACGTGCCCAGGGCGACCAGCGACGCGGCCGCGAGCATCAGCCCCGAGAGCGCGTCGAAGACTAGCGTGATGCCGTAGGGCGCCGCCCAGCCGCCCATCTGACTGACCAGGACGCCCTGATCCCCCCGGACGACCAGCAGGGTGCAGGCGAGCAGGAACGTCGCGCTGAAGCTGAGGCTGCCGATCACCCGGCAGAGGCGGGTCCGGTTGACCAGCGGCACGCACAGCAGCCCCATCATCAAGGGGATGACGACGATCAGCACGATCAGGTTGCAGGTCGGGTCTTTCAAGAAGCCGCTCCCTGCGGGGCCGAGGATTCGGAGGATGGGTCGGCATCGGCGTCGCCCGGCTGGGCAAGCTCGTCGACTTCCAGCGTGCCCGTCGAGCGGGCGGTGACCACCAGCAGCGTGAGCATGAACCCCATCACCGCGAAGCCGATGACGATCGCGGTAAGGATCAGCGCCTGGGGCAGCGGGTCCACCATGCCGGCCAACGCGCGGTCGGTGGGGGTGTCGTAGTCGGCGATCGGGGTGGTCTTGAGCAGCGCGACCGGGTCCGTGGGGTGGACCGGCGAGCCGCTCATGGCCAGGATCGACAGGTTCGCCGCGTGGCCGAGCAGAAACACCCCCATCGCCAGGCCCTTGAGGTCACGGCCCAGCAGCAGGTAGACGCTTACCGCGAAACACACCGCGACGCAGACGGCGATGACAAAAGTCATGAAGGGTCCTCCGCGGCATCGGCGGCGGCCGGTGGGGGGTCGGCGGGCTGTTCCCGCACGTCGAGTTCTTCGTTGAGGCGTTGGACCATCCCGACCGACACGCCGACCACGACCATCAGCACCCCGGCGTCGAAGAACACCGCTGAGGCGAAGTGGTAGGTCTGGCCGAAGCCCAGCGGCAGCTCGTCGATCACCAGCGAGCGCAGCATGGGCTCGCCGTAGAGCAGGGGAACCAGCGCGGTGGCGGCGGCGATGAAGAGGCCCAGCGAGATCAGCACGCGGGGGTGGAACGGCATGAGCTTAATGAGCGCGCCCCGACCGTGGGTCATCCGAAACAGCAGGAACGCGAGGGCGGCCATCAGCCCGCCGATGAAGCCGCCGCCCGGCTCGTTATGGCCCTTGAGCGCGGTGTACGCGGCGAAGAGCAGCGTCAGCGGAAAGATCAACCGGACGGCGGTACGCAGGAGGATCGAACTCATCTTGAACCGAACTCCTTCCGCCGGCCGGGCAGCATGGACCAGACCCCGAGCGCGGCGAGCGCGAGGACGGTGACTTCGCCGAGCGTGTCGAAGCCACGGAAGTCGACGAGAATGACGTTGACGACGTTGAAGCCCCCGGCGCCGCGGCCGTAGGTCCCGTCGGCGAGTTTTTCGCCGTGGTAGGCGTACTGGACGAACCATTCGCCGAGGCGTTCGGCGGGTTCGGCGCCGGCGGCGACCAGGGTCATCCAGCCGAACATCAGGCCGACCACGCCCCCGACGATGCTGCGCCACCAGCGGCCGCGGTGGATGCCCTTGCCCGTGTCACGCGGCAGCAGCCGGAGCACGAGCACGAACAGCAGCACGGAGATGATCTCGACCATCACCTGGGTCAGGACCAGGTCGGGGGCCTGATAAACGATGTACATGGCGACCACGGCAAAACCGCAAGAACCCAGGAGCAACACCCGGACGACCCGCGAACCGGTGGCGGGGAGCAGCAGCGCGCTGAGGCAGATGATGCCCCCGAGGATCAGCCCCAGCGGCAGCTCGAAGGCCAGCGCCGCGGCGGGGGCGACGGCGTGGAGCATCGCGGGGTCGCTGAAGACCGCGGCGGCGAACCCGACGAGCAGGGTCACCAGCACCGCGGCGGTGTAGTGGCGGATGTTGCCGGTCTGGACGATCGAGATGATCCCCCGGCCGAGGCCGACGCTGATAAGTTCCGTCACCGGGTAGATCGTGTCGTGGAGGTCGGTATGCTGGCCACGCAGCAGCCGGCTGATACCCAGGAAGATGCCCAGCCCGATGGCCATCAGCGACAGGTAGAGCGGCGCGGTGGTGAAGCTGACCTGCCAGAGGGCGGGGACGGCGTCGAAGTAGTTGATGTATTTCTCAAAGGGCAGAAACACCGCGTTCCACAGCGGGGTAACGAGGCCGCCTAGGTATTGGAACGCGACCAGCGGCACCGCCGGGAGCCAGATGAGCTGGGCCCAGAAGCCGTGCTCATGCCCGTGGTCGTCGTGGCCGTGCGGGTCCTCGGCCACGGGGTCGGCGCGGAGGCCGAACCGCCAGCCCATCAGTGTCGTCAGCAGCCGGACGAAGATGGCGACGTTGCAGGCGGCGGTGAGAACGGTCATGCCCAGGATAACCCAGACCCAAGGCGCGGCCCCCGCGGCGTGAACCAGCGCGTAGAGGAAGAGTTCTTTCGCCTGGAAGCTGATGGTGCCGGGCCCCGCGGCGAGGGCGTAGCCGGCCAGGAGCATAGTCAGGCAGATGGCCTTGTGTTTATGGAACGCGCCGAAAAGCTCGGGCAGGTTGCGGGAGGCGTAGTGGCCGATCGCGCCGGCGGTGATGAAGAGGGGTGCTTTGTAGAAAGCGTGGTTGGCGATCTGGGTGATGTCCAGGTCGATCGCGGCGGCGTAGGCGTGGCCATGGGACACGAACCCGAATCCGCCGAGGCCGTACATCGCGACGAGCAGGCCGAGCTGCGAGACGGTGGTGTAGGCGAAGATGCGTTTGAGGTCGTGTTGGTTGAGCGCGGTGACCCCGCCGTAGAGCATGGTGACCGCGCCGAACCAGGTGACGACCCCGGGCCAGAAGTGGACGTCGCCGGCGGCGAGGGCGGGGGCGAACACGGGGAACAGCCGGCCGATGAGGAAGACGCCGGCCTTGACCATGGTGGCCGAGTGGAGATACGCCGAGACGGGGGTGGGGGCGGCCATCGCGCCGGGGAGCCAGTAATGCAGCGGCCACTGGGCGCTTTTGCTGGCGGCGCCGATGAAGATCAGCACGAACGACCCGATGACGCCGGCGGAGGCGAAGTCGACCGCCTCGGGGTGGGCCAGGAGTTCGCTCCAGCGCCAGACGCCGGTGGTGTGTCCGAAGAGGGCGATCCCGCCGAGCAGCCCCATGCCGCCGAGCCCGGTGGTGAAGAACGCCTGTTTAGCGAGTTTCAGGGCGTGCTTGTCGTAGCGGTCCCAGCCGATGAGCAGGAAGCTGCTGATGGACGTGAGTTCCCAGAAGACGAGGGTCAGGAGGGTGTAGTCGGCCAGGACCACACCGAGCATGGCGGTCGCGAAGAAGCCGAGGGTGGGATAAAAGCGGTAGAGGTCCTGCCGGGCTTGTTCGGAGTTGCCGAAATACCCCCGGGCGTAGAAGACGATCAGGACGCCGATGCCCGCGACCAGGAGCGCGAAGAACCCGCCGAGGCCGTCGACCAGGAACGCGAGATTCAGGTGGAGGGTGGGCACCCAGGCGATCTCGGCCGTGGGCTCGGGGACGGGCGCGAGGTTGGTGACCGCGTCGGCGTGGGCGTGGGCGGCGTGATCGTCGGGTGACGCCGGCGCGACCGAGTCGTGGTGGGCCTTGGCGTGGTCGGCGTGGCCGTGAGCGTGGTCGGTGTGTGCGCTGGCGGCGGGGTGGTCCGAGGGCGGGGCGTGCCCGGCGACACCGTGGGCCGAGACGTGGGCGAGCACCAGGACGAACGCCAGCGCGGGCCCCGCGGCGGCGAGGAGCACCCGCGGAGCGAGCACCCGCCGGGGCAGGGCGAGGGTCGCGGCCCCGGCGGCCACGGGAGCAAAAATGGCGATCAGCAGCAGCCAGGACGAAGCCATACGTGAACGTCTCTCATACCCAGGACCATCCCTTGACCAGGCCTATCGGCCGTCGGCCCCGGATTCCTCTAATCCGAAGCGGCGGCGTGGCACCGCGGCGCGGCAAAGCGGTAGGCTGTGGCGATGAGTAAGCCGAACCTCTGGGCGCCGTGGCGGATGGACTACCTCAACCAGTTGGCCGGCGACCGGCCGCCGGGGACGGCGGCGGGGGGGTGCTTTCTTTGCGAGGCGGGCGAGGCGGGGGTGGACCCTCAGCAGCGCCGGGATCGGCTGGTGCTCTACCGAGGGGAACACGCCACCCTGCTGTTGAACCGCTACCCGTACACAAACGGGCACCTGCTGGTTGCGCCGCATGCGCACGTCGCGGGCTTGTCGGACCTCGCGCTCGAGGCGAGGGCGGAGGTGATGGAGTTCTGCGAGCGCGGCGGCCGACTGCTGACCGAGGTGGTGCATCCGCAAGGGGTCAACGTCGGGGCGAACCTCGGGCGGGCGGCGGGGGCGGGGGTGCCGGGGCATCTGCACTTCCACCTGGTGCCGCGGTGGACGGGAGACACGAACTTTATGGACGTGGTCGGCGCGGTGCGGGTGATACCGCAGGCGCTGGAAACCAGCTACGCGATGCTGCGGGACGGCGCGGCGCGGCTGTTTGACGAACCTGAGGGCGTGGGGTGACCGGGACGGCCAAGCGTGGCGGAGAAAGGTTGAGGCCGATTGGCTGGGGTCGTCACGCGCGGTGGCGGCTTGCTTCGATGCAGAGCCGAGCGAGGCCGCGAGTACGGGGGCTAGGTCCGGAGGCGGGGGTTTGAATCTCGGGAGCGGTGGGTGAATCAGGCGGCGGCCATCTGCGATTCGACGGTGAGACCGATGCTGTAGCCGGCGGCGGCGGGATGGCAGCGGACGACGCGGCCGGTCATATTGAACCCCGGCTCGGCGGCGTGGGCGGGGAAGAAGACGGTGACACGCGAGCCGAGGGCGACCGGGTCGATCGACCAGGCCCCGAGGCCGGACCGGGACTGGTCCACGAGTTCGAGGGCGCAGATCTGGCCGGCGGCGTTGGGAGACTCGTGTTCTTCGGCGGGGTGGGCGACGGCGGTGACCCGGGCGTAGAGCCGGTGGCGGGGCTCGCGCCGCTGTTCGAATTTGAACGAATCGGGGGTGCGGTCGGTTTCCGAGACGAGACGAAGGTGAAGATTTGACATGGTGAGGCTCCAGTGCCGCCGGAACGCCGGGACGGCACGGAGACTATCGGCCGGATAATCGTTAAGGTTTATGCGACGTGAAGCAGTTGCCCGAAAAATCGAGCGGAAAAGTTTGCCTGGTGGGCGCGGGGCCCGGTGCCCCCGGGCTGATGACGGTTACCGGACTCGCGCGGCTGCGGGCGGCGGACGCGGTGGTGTTCGATGCGCTGGCGAACCCGGTGCTTCTGGCCGAGGCGCCGGCGGCTGCGCGGCGGATCGACGTGGGCAAGCGGGCCCGGCACCACAAACTGACCCAGGACGAAACCAACCAGTTGCTGCTGGATCTGTCACGGGAGGGGCTGTCGGTGGTGAGGCTCAAGGGGGGGGACCCGTACCTGTTTGGCCGGGGGGCGGAGGAGTGCGCGTTTTTGGCCCGGCACGGGGTGGCGTGCGAGGTGGTGCCGGGGGTGACCGCGGGGCTGGCGGCACCGGCGGCGGCGGGGATCCCGGTGACCCACCGCAAGGTGGCGTCGACCGTGACCATCGTGACGGGGCACGAAGACCCGACCAAGGGCGAAACCTCGGTGGACTACGACGGGCTGGCGAAGCTGATCGGCCGGGGCGGGACGGCGTGTTTTTACATGGGCGTGGGGCGATTGCAGCAGATCGCGGATTCGCTGGTGGGGTGCGGGCTGGCGGTGTCGACGCCCGCGGCGGTGGTGCAGTGGGGGACGCTGCCCACGCAGCGGACGGCGAAGGGGACCCTGGCGGATATCCGCGCGGCGGTGGAGCGGGAAGGGGTCGCGTCGCCGGCGATTATCGTGGTCGGCGACGTGGCGGCGATCAACGAGCCGGGGCTGGACTATTTCACGGCTCGGCCGCTGTTCGGCCAGCGGGTGCTGATCACCCGGACGCGGCAGCAGGCGTCGGACCTGCGGGCCGGGTTGGAAGCACGCGGGGCGGCGGTGACCGAGGCGCATACGTTGGAACTCGAGCCGCCGGCCGACTGGTCGGAGGTGGACCGGGTCCTGAGTGAAGTGTCGGGCTACGACTGGCTGCTGCTGACGAGCGTAAACGCGGTGGCGACCGTGGCGGATCGGCTGGAGCGGTTGGGGGTCGATGCGCGGACGCTTTCGGGGGTGCGGCTGGCGGTGGTGGGGGAGTCGACGCGGGCGGCGTTGTGGGAGCGGCTGCGGGTGCGGCCGGACTTCGTGCCCACGGAGTTTTCGGGTTCGTCGCTGGGCGAGCAGTTGGTGGCGGCACAGGCGATGTCGGGCCGGCGGTGCTTGCTCTTGCGGGCGGATATCGCACGGCCGCGGCTGCCCGAGGTGCTGCGCGAAGCCGGGGCGGAGGTCGACGACCTGACGGTGTACCGGACCCGCCGGCCCGCCGCGCTCTCGGAGGACGTGCTCGAAGCGATCCGGGGCGGGGTGGACTGGGTGACGTTTACCAGTTCGTCGACGGTGCGGAACCTGATGGAGCTGTTGGGGGAAGAGCGGCGGCGGTTGGAAGGGGTCCGGGTGGCGTCGATCGGCCCGGTGACGTCGGCGACGGTGAGGGAACTGGGCTTGACGGTGGCGGTCGAGGCGGAGACGGCGGGGGTGGAATCGTTGCTCGCGGCGGTGGTCGGCGCGGTGCGGGGTCGGGGGTTGGCAACTGGAACAGAGGGTTAGCGCGATGGGTGTGCCACGGATCGATGCGCAACGGTCGGCGGTGCTGCTGATCGACTTGCAGGATAAGTTGGTGCCGGTGATGCACGACCGGAGCACGATGCTGCGCCGGACCGAGCGGCTGATCGAGGGGGCCGCGGTGCTGGAGGTGCCGGTGCTGGTGACCGAGCAGTATCCGCGGGGGCTGGGCCGTACGGTGCGTGCGGTGGCGGATCGGCTGCAGGGCTCGGTGAACGTGTCGGAGAAGACGCGGTTCTCGGCGTGCTCGGCGTCGGTGGTACGGCTGCTGGAAAAATTCGACGTCACGAGCGTCGTGGTCGCGGGGATCGAGACGCACGTCTGCGTGTTGCAGACCTGCCTGGACTTGCTGGACCGGGGTTACACGGTGGCGCTGTGCAACGACGCGACGAGTTCGCGGCGGCCGGCCGACCGCAAGGCCGCGGTGAGCCGGATGGTGCAGGCGGGCGTTTTGCCGACCACGGTGGAGTCGGTGCTGCTGGAGCTTTTGGGGGACGCGGAGTCGCCGCCATTCCGGGCGATCCGAGGGATCATCCAGTCGAAAGACGGTTAGGCGCTTCCGGCGGCGGGGCGGTAGGGGTAACGGCGGGGTGGCGGCCGCGATCGCCGAGGTTTGCCGGGGTTTGCGGGGTTGTGTACGCTATTTGACTTAATATGCTCAGCCGGCCGAGGCGCGAGCCTTCTACAACCACCTCTCCTGGAGACCACGATGCTCGACACTTACGAATCGCTCAAAGCCCTGATCGTCTCGATCGAAGACGACGTGAAGAAAGCGGCGGGCGGCAATCGTGCGGCGGGTACGCGGGTCCGCAAACAGATGCAGGACATTAAGAACATCGCGCAGGACCTCCGCAAGAAGATCCTCGAAGGCCGTGAAGGCGAAGCGTCCTGAACCTCTTTTGATCTGGGTTCGGGGTTCGGCCAGGGGGGTCGTAGCCGTTCCTTTCTAGCGCTCGGCCGCCCGCCGAGGGAGAAGGTGGTTGCACATGGCCCCCACGGTATTGTTTGATTTGGAGTCGCTGGACCTGAGCCAGCCGGTATACGACACGGCGGCGATCGAGGCGATCAACCCGCACCGCGGGGCGATGCGGCTGATCGACGAGATCCTTTACGAGTCGCCGGACTGCATCGATTACATCGCGGCGAAAGACATCGGGGACGCCGAGTTCTGGGTGGAGGGGCATATCCCCGGCCGCCCGATCTTCCCGGGGGTTCTGATGATCGAGGCGGCGGCGCAGCTCTCGAGTTTTATCACGCTCAAGAAAATGACCGGTGAAGCGTTCATGGGCTTCGCGGGGGTGGACGGCGTGAAGTTCCGCGGGCAGGTGGTGCCGGGCGACCGCTTGCTGATCCTGATCCGGGAGACCGAGCACCGCCGCCGGCGTTGTACCTGCCTGGCGCAGGGGATCGTGAACGGGAACCTGGTCTTCGAGGCTACGATCCAGGGTATGCCGATGTGATTCCCGCCGCCGCGGTGGCGGTTAAAACAAACCCGGGTAAGCTGGGGACCGACCATGGTTTTTAATTAAGGGAGTTGTCGGCATGTCGGATCCGCTGAATATCGGTTTGATCGGTTCGAAATTTATGGGGCGGACCCATTCGAACGCGTACCTGAAAGTGGCGAAATTTTTTACGCTCCCCCGGCCGCCGGTGATGCGCTGCGTGGCGGCGCGAGATCTGGAAGAGACCCGGGCGTTCGCGGAACGGTGGGGCTGGGAGAACGCGACGAACGACTGGCGGAGCATGGTGGACGACCCGGAGATCGACCTGATCGATATCGGGACGCCCAACCACGTCCACCGGGACCAGGCCATCGCTGCGCTGGAGGCGGGGAAGCACGTGGCGTGCGAGAAGCCTTTGGCGGACACGCTGGCGGCGAGCCGGGAGATGGTCGAGGCGGCGGCGAAAGCGAAAGAGGCGTCGGGGGCGCAGACGTTTGTGTGGTTCAACTACCGGCGGTGCCCGGCGGTGGCGTTCGCCCGTCAACTGGTACAGCAAGGCAAGCTCGGGCGGATCTACCACGTACGCGGTTTTTACCTGCAGGATTGGGCGGGGCCGGACACGCCGATGCTTTGGCGTTTCCGCGGCGACGAGGCGGGGTCGGGCGCGCTGGGCGACCTCGCGGCCCACTCGATCGACATGGCGCGGTACGTGACCGGCGACGAGTTTGCCACGATCCACGGGTCGATCCTCAAGACGTTTATCGAGGAGCGGGACGTGATCGAGGGCGGGGCGGGCGGCGAGATTTCGGGCCGCAGTGCGCAGACCAGCCGAAACAAAAAAGCCAAGTCTACCGTGGACGACGCGACGCTGTTTACCGCAGAACTCGCCGGCGGCGCGGTCGCGATGTTCGAGGCCACCCGCCTCTCTACCGGAGACAAAAACGGGAATCGTCTTGAGGTGCACGGCGAGTTGGGGGCGGTGCGTTTCGATTTCGAGCGGATGACCGAGCTCGAGTGGTACGACAACACGCTCCCGGCGAAACTCCAGGGCTGGTCGACGATCAACGTCAGCCAGCCGGGCGAGCACCCGTACGCCGACGCGTGGTGGCCGACGGCGCACGCGATCGGCTATGAGCACGGGTTTATCAATCAGGCGGCGGATATGCTGGGGGTTTTAGGGGGGCAAGAGCCGATCGGCCCGCTCCCGGACTTCGCGGATGCGTACGAGACCCAGCGGGTCCTGGAGGCGGTGGCCAAGTCGGCGAAGCATCGCTGCCCGGTCGAGGTCGCGGAGATTAAATAGCACGCCGGTCCTTGCCGGCGGGACTCGATTTCGTTCTCTTTGCTCTTTTTGTTTTCTACCTACCGACTCGAGAGTATGTTATGGCCAAGCAAATCCGTTACGGCGTCATCGGCGCGGGGGCGATCGCCCAGCGTCGCCACCTCCCCGAGATCCACGCGAACCCCGATTCGGAGGTCGTGGCTATCGCGGACCCGGCCAAAGAGCGGGTGGCGGAGGTCGCGGAGCAGTACGGGGCGACGGCTTACAAGAACCATCAGGCCATGCTGGCCGAGGCGGAGCTGGATGCGGTGGTGGTGGCCGGTCCCAACGCGCAGCACGCGCCGCAGACGATTGAGGCCTTGAAGGCCGGGTACCACGTGCTGGTCGAGAAGCCGATGGCGACCACCAAGCAGGACGCCAAAGCGATGATCGCCGCGGCGAAAAAGGCTAAGAAATACCTGATGGTCGGGATGAATCAGCGGCTGATGCCCCCGCACGTGAAGGCCAAAGAAGTGCTGGAGCAGGGTAAACTCGGACGGATCCTGGCGTTCGAGACCAACTTTAAACACGCTGGCCCCGACGGCTGGTCGATCGACGGAGCCAAGTCCTGGTTCTTCAAGAAATCGGCCGCGGTCTTAGGGGTGAACGGCGACCTGGGGATCCATAAGGCGGACCTGATGCGTTTTCTCCTAGGCGAAGAATTCACGCACGTCGGCGGCTTCGTCACCACGCTGGACAAGAAGCAGTTCGGCACGGACAAACTCATCCCGGTCGACGATAACGCGTACCTGACCCTTAAAACCGAGTCTGGCACCATCGGATCGATCCACATCTCGTGGACCAACTACGGGCGGATCGAAGACAACGGCACGGTGCTCCACTGCGAGAAAGGCGTCATGCGGATCGGGATGGATCCGGAGTACGGCGTCATGGTGGACTACATGACGGGGCAGAAAGAGCGGTACGTGGTGGGCGAGATCGCGACGAACGACCGGCAGGTCGGCTCCGGAGTCAGCGATACGTTCACGGCGTCGATCCTGAATCGACGCAAACCGAGCATCGACGGCGACGAGGGCTACCGGGCCCTCAACGTGATCCTCACTGCGGTCGAGGCGTCGAAAGAAGGCGTGATCAAGAAGCTGCGGTACTGAAGACGGCGTCTGCGTCGGTGGATTGAGCAGAGCGGTCGAAGTCTCTTCGGGACAGGTTTTGTGCTGCGCCTGAAAGTCGATACGTCAGGGCGTATCGGGGGCGGGGCTCGAACGCGGCGTGGGGGTGGGGAGAGTCGCAAAGGTTTCGAGAGCGATCTGGGCGCAGCGGACCCAGGAGTTTTGCAGGGCGTATTGGCGGCAGTCGTCGGGGTTGAGTTTCACGGCGTCGAGGCAGGCCTGGCGGAGGTCTTCGTGGAGGCAGCCGGTGACCCCTTGCTGGACGACATCGATCGGGCCGGTGACGGGGTAGGCGGCGACGGGGAGCCCGGCGGCATTGGCCTCGAGCATGACGACGCCGAAGGTATCGGTCAGGCTGGGGAAGACGAAGACATCGCTCGAAGCGTAATGACGGGCGAGGTCTTCGCCGAACTGGTAGCCGGCCCAATGGACCCCCGGAAATTGCTTTTGCAGCTTCTCACGCACCGGGCCGTCGCCGACGACGGCCTTGGTGCCGGGCAGGTCGAGTTTAAGGAACGCCTCGATATTCTTTTCGACCGCGACGCGGCCGGCATAGAGGAAGATCGGTCGGGGCCGGTCGACGAATGCGGCGTCGCCGCCGATTTCACCCAAGGGGCGGAACACGTCGGTCTTGACGCCCCGGGACCAGGTCTTGGCCTTGGGCAGGCCGTGGCGGTGCAGTTCGTCGACAACGGTTTTCGTGGGGGCAAGGGTGGCCTCGGCCTTGCCGTGGAACCAGCGAATGAACTTGTAAGTCGCCCACTTCGGAACGCCGAAGTAGGCCCTGAGGTAGTGGGGGAACTGGGTGTGGTAGCTGGTGGTGAAGGGGAGCTTGCGCTTGAGGCAGTAGCGTCGGCCGGCGCGGCCGATGGGGCCCTCCGTGGCGATGTGGATGGCGTCGGGGCGGAACGCGTCGAGGGTCGCGTAGGTCTTGCCGTAGGGCCAGACGGCGAGGCGGATCTCGGGGTAGCGGGGGGCGCCGACGGTTTTGAACATCCCCGGGTGGATGACGTTGAAGCGGTGGCCGAGCTTTTCGGATTCCTCGATGACGTGCTGCCAGGTCCGGACCACGCCGTTGACCTGCGGCTCCCAGGCGTCGGTCAGGAGGGCGATCTTCATCGGCCCAGGCTCGCCGCCGGGGTCGGGGCGGGCCGGGGGGGCGGAGGGATCCGTGGGTGTCCGAGGGTCACGCGCCATTGTTCGTCCAGGTCGAGGCCGCGGTCGCTGCGGATAAGCTCTTGGAAGGAAGGCGGGTCGGGCTGACCGGCGACCGCCTGGCTCTGGGCCAGCATAGCGTCCACCGCGGCGAGCCCGTCGATGATTTCCATCCGGCCGTCGTGGTGTTCGACCAGAGCGGTGCAGTTTTCGATCCAGTCGCCGCAGTTGTAGTAGGCGGGCCCGGGGCGGGGCGGGGCCTGGGGGTCGGGGGCGGCGGGCTCGTGGATGTGTCCGCAGACCACGCCGTCGAGGCCGCGGCGGCGGGCCTCGTGCGCGAGGGTTTCTTCGAATTTGCTGATGAACATGCAGGCCGATTTGACCTTGCTTTTGATGGTTTTGGAGAGCGACTGGTAGGGAAGGCCGAGCAGTCGGCGGGCGGTGTTGTAGCGGCGGTTGAAGGCGATGAGGCTGTCGTAGGCCTTGCCGCCGAGCATGGAGACGAAGCGGGAGTGTTTGACGACCAAGTCGAACTGGTCGCCGTGGACGACCAGGAGCCGGCGGTCGTCGGCGGTGACGTGGACGGCGTAGGGCAGGATACGGATGCCGCCGAAGTCGGAGTGCAGGAACTGGCGGGCGCCTTCGTCGTGGTTGCCGGGGACGAAGACGACGTCGGTGTGGTGCTTGGTCTGGTTGAGGATGCGGCGGAGGACGTTGTTGTGTTCGCCGGGCCAGTACCAGCGCTGTTTGAGCCGCCACATATCGACGATATCGCCGACGAGGTAGAGCCGTTCGCAGCGGACGTATTTGATAAAGCGCGAGAGGGCCTGGGCCTGGCAGCCGCGGCTGCCCAGGTGGGTGTCGCTGATAAACACGGTGCGGTAGTCGAGCGTCATCCTTATCTCCACGGCGGGTCTGATCAAGGCCCGGGCTTCCGTGCCCGGCCGACGCCCGAGGGGGGCGGATCATCCCTCGATAGGTATCGCCGACCGCCGTGAAGGAAACGTTCAAAATCCGTGAGGAATGTGTGAAAGATTTATCGCGTGGGCGGCCCGAGACGCTAAGGCCGCGGCGGAGGGGGGCGGCATATCCGGTCGCGGCGTTCGGGTTGCATCGGCAGGTTTGTAGAATGGATGGTCGAATCGATTGGACCTATTTTCAAGGAGCTTCCAGCATGCCCAGACCGACCCTGTTTGGTTACACACGCAGCGCGACGCACACGACGGCCGAGGCCGCGAGCCGGGCCCGGGGCCAGGCGCGGACCGCGGGGCAGCGGCGGAAGCAGCTTAGCGAAGTGCGGGACCTGGAAGACCGGTTCGAGCGGCTGTCGCTGGTGTGCATGGCGATGTGGTCGCTGGTCCAGGACAAGACCGGCCTGACCGAGGCGGAACTGTTGGAACGGGTCGAGACGATCGACCTGATGGATGGGCGTGAGGATGGCAAGGCGGCCCGGGTCGGGATGGTCAGGTGCGCGGCGTGTACGCGGCCGATGTCGGAGCGGCATATGCGGTGTATTTATTGCGGGGCGGACAAGCCGGCGAGCAGCGCGTTCGACCGGGTATGAGATGGCCGGCCCCGGGCCTTCCGAGCGCACACGGCGGGGGCACGGATCGTCAGCCGGCCACAGGCGGTCGGTATACTCGATTGATGCGGTTACGACGGATAACGGTGTTGGTTGCGCTGGCGTGGTCAGCAGTAGGGTGGGGCGGCGCGGCCTCGGGGCAGCCGCAAATCGTCCCGGGCGGGCGGGCGACCGTGGCACATGCGGAGGATTCGGTGGGCCGGCGGGCTCCAAGGCAGGGCGGAGACGAGGCGTGGGCGAAGCGGCATGAGGAATTGGGGTGGCGGCCGGGCGGGTTTACCTACGAGTTGCACGATTTCTCGGGGCGGCAGCGGCAGGATTACGACGCGGAATTGCGGTTCGCTTCGCCGCTGCCTAGCGGTGATCCGGAGTTGGACCGGGTGGTGCTGCGGTGGTACCGGCCCGACGCGCCGCGGGGCGTGACGGACGGAGGCGGGGCGGTGCTGCTGGTGCATACCCTGCACCCGGATCTGCCGGTGGCGACCCTGCTGGCCCGGGGCCTGCGGGAGCGGGGGGTGCATGCGTTCGTGATCGAGTTGCCTGGCTACGCCAGCCGGGTCGGGGAGGAGCGGCGGTTCACCGGCGCGACGACGCTGATCCGGGGGGCGCAGGCGGTGACGGACTGCCGCCGGGCGTACGACGTGATCCGGGCGGTGCTGCAGACACAGCCTCTGGCGGGTCAGGTGGAGGGGCGGGAGCCCTTGGTCGCGATCCAGGGCACAAGCCTAGGCGGGTTTATTGCCACGGCCGCGGCGGGCCTGGACGGGTGTTTCGGACAGACCTTTTTGCTGCTCTCGGGCGGCGACGGGGTGGATATTCTGGAGAACGGGACCAAAGACGCGTTCCACGTCCGCGGGGCGCTGAGGCATTACGGGTATGTCGGCGACAAGCTCCGCGACCTGTTGGCCCCCCTCGAACCCCTAAACCTGGCGGGCCGGCTGGACCCGGAGACCACTTGGATGTTCAACGCCAAGGACGACCTGGTGATCCCCGCGGATAACGCGCGGCGGCTGGCCGAGGCCATCGGCCTGGACGACAGCCACCACATCTGGCTGCCGGGTAACCACTACACCGCGTTCCTGTTGCTGGCGGGCGTGCTGGAACGGGTCGATTTGGAGATGCGGAACCACGCGGCGGGGGCGGTTCCGGCTCCGGCTCGCGAGAAGCCCGGGAACGGCGGGCCCGTCGGCGGCGATAATGCTATCGCCCCGCCGCGTTGAAGCGGAGCCGATCTACTCGCTGGCGTCGGGGGTATCGGCCGCGTCGCTGGGCGGCTCGGTTTCGAGCACGCGCACGGTTTCCATCACGTCGCCGACGCGGATCGCGTCGACCACGGCCTGGCTTTCGGGGTTGGCGACCAGGCCGAAGACGGCGTGCTTGCCGTTGAGGTGCGGGGTGGGGACGTGGGTGATGAAGAACTGGCTGCCGTTGGTGTCGGGCCCGCGGTTGGCCATCGAAAGGATACCCGGCCGATCGTGTTTGAGTTTCAGAGCGCTTTTCTCGTCGGGGAACTGATACCCCGGTCCGCCCGAGCCGTTACCCCGGGGGTCGCCGCCCTGGACCATGAAGTCCGAGATGACCCGGTGGAACGCGATGCCGTCGTAGAACCCGGCGTCGGCGAGCTTCTTGAAGTTCGCCACCGTCAGCGGGGCGTCGGTCGTGAACAGGTCGATCGTGATCGTGCCCTTGCTGGTTTCGAGGACCGCCTGGAGCGGCTTGCCTTGGACCGCCTCGGCGTCGCGGTAGGTCGGCGGGCTGTGCTTCCGGGCCATGGCCTCGGCGGCGGGGTCGGCGGCTCCGCTGGCGTGCATCGAGAAGAACAGCAGCAGGCCTAAAGCGGTGGTGGTGATTAAGAGTCGTACGAGCATCGGATACCTCGATCTGGGATTCAGGGGTTGAGTGAAAAAGCGGCGAGGTTGCGCCGCGTCGGCCGGGCAGACCGCCGCATCGGGCCGGTCGCTACGGGGTTCGGCCGGCGACACCGGTACAATCGGCTCGATGCCCGCCCTACCTCCAGACACCGCCGGATCGAACCCCGATCACCCCCCGAAGCTGCTGTATCTGATCGATGGCCACGCCCAGATGTTCCGGGCCTACCACGCGATCCGCGGCGGGATGACGTCGCCGGTTACCGGCGAGCCGACCAACGCCAGCTTTGCGTTCGTGGGGCTGCTGCTCAAGCTCCTGACCCAGTATCAGCCGCGCTACGTGGCGATGGCGATCGACAGCCCGGGCGATACGTTTCGGCACGGGCTCTACCCCGACTACAAAGCCAACCGTGGCGAGCCGCCCGAGGATTTCGCGCCCCAGATCCCCCGGATGCTCGAGGTCGTCGAGCGGCTGGGCATCCCCGTGCTGGCGGTCCCCGGCGACGAGGCGGACGACATCATGGCGACCCTGGCCGACCGGCTGACCGCGGCCGACCCGGACACGCGGGTGCGCCTGGTGGCGAAAGACAAGGACCTCGAGCAGGTCCTCTCGGACCGCGTCACCCTGTTTGATGCCCACACCGACACCGAACTCGACGTCGCGGGCCTGCATAAAAAACGCGGGATCACCCCCGACCAGGTCATCGACTACCAGACCCTGATCGGCGACTCGACCGACAACATCCCCGGGGTCAAGGGCATCGGTCCCAAAACCGCCGCTAAACTCATAAACCAGTTCGGCAGCGTCCGGGAACTGACCGGACAACTCGATCAGCTCAAGGGCAAACAGCGCGAAAACATCGAGGCGGCGATGGACCGCGGCGACCTCGAGCTCACCCGCCAACTGGTCACGCTCAAGCGCGATACCGCGGTGGACTTCGATCTGGAAGACGCCGCGGTCGACCTGACCCAGATCGACGTCCCGAAGCTCGACGAGCTCTTTCAGCAGCTCGGCTTTAACCGCCACCGCACCGAATTGAAGAAGCTGGTCCATGTCCCGGAGGAGAAGCCGGCCCGCCGGCAGGCGGCCTCCACCGCGGGGGCGGGGGGCCTGTTCGATCAGCCCGACGGCGAGGCGGAACCGTCGCTCGACGTGTTGGCGGACCCCGGGGGCGATTACCGCGCGGTGACCACCCCGGCGCAACTTGACGAGTTGGTGGAGACGCTCAAGCAGCAGCCGATCATCGCGGTGGACACCGAGACGATCGGCCTGGGGGGCACCGCTGAGTTGTGCGGGCTTTGCTTCGCTTGGGCGGCGGGGAGCGCGGTCTACCTCCCGGTCCGGTCGCCCACGCCCGAGGCGCACCTCGATGCGGACACGGTGTTGGCGGCGCTGCGTCCGGTGTTGGAAGACCCGGGCCTGCCTAAGGTGGGCCACAACATCAAGTACGACTGGCTGGTGCTGCACCACGCGGGGGTGACGCTCCGCGGAATCGGGTTCGACACGATGGTGGCGGCGTTCCTCTGCGGCACGCCGGGCTTGGGGATGGACCACCTGGCGCTGGCCGAGTTGGGGCGGACGATGATCCCGATCACCCGGCTGATCGGCGAGAAGCCCCGCCGCAAGGCCGACCCGCCCCAGCGGACCATGGACCGGGTGCCGCTGGAGCTGTGCACCGTGTACGCCGCCGAGGACGCCGACGTCACGCTCCAGCTTTACGAGCTATTTCGGCCGCGTCTTGAAACGCTGGAGATGGACGGGCTGGCCGCCGAAGTGGAGATGCCGCTGGTGGAGGTGCTGAGCACGATGGAGGCCCACGGCATCCGGGTCGACCCGGCCGAGCTCGACCGCCAGAAGGCCGGGCTCCAGGTCCGGATCGACGAGCTGCGTGCGCAGATCCTCGATGCCGCCGGGGCCGACTTCAACCCCGACAGCCCCAAGCAGCTCGGCGACCTGCTTTTCAATCAGCTCGGTTTTCCCGTGCAGCGTAAGACCAAGACCGGGTTTTCGACCGACGCCGAGGTCCTCGAAAAACTCGCGGACCTATCCCCGGAAGACCTCGCCAAGGTGCCCGAATCCGCCCGCCCGCTGCCCGGGCTGGTGATCGAATACCGCACCCTGACCAAGCTGGTCGGCACGTACTTCGGCAACCTGGTGGACGCGATCTCACCGACGGACCACCGGGTCCACGCCAGCTTCCATCAGACCGGCGCGGCCACCGGCCGGCTGTCCTCGTCGAACCCGAACCTGCAGAACATCCCGATCCGCACCGACGTCGGGCGGCAGATCCGCAAGGCGTTTGTCGCGGAGCCCGGGCACCGCCTGGTCACCGCGGACTATTCCCAGATCGAGCTGCGGATCCTGGCGCACCTTTCGGAAGACCCGGCCCTGATCCGCGCGTTCCGCGAAGACCGGGATATCCACACCGCCGTCGCCGCCGAGGTGTACGGGGTGCCGCTGGACGCGGTGACCCGGGAGCAGCGGGGGCACGCCAAGACGATCAACTTCGGGATCATCTACGGCGTGACGCCGTTCGGGCTGGCCCGGCGGATCGACAACCTTGATCTGGCCGGGGCGACCGAGCTGATCGAGAGCTACAAGGCCACCTACGCGGGGATCGACCGTTTCCTGCAGCAGTGCGTCGAGCAGGCGGTCGCGAACGGTTACGTCACCACCATCCTCGGCCGGCGTCGGTGGATCGATCAGGTCCAGTCGGGCAACCCGAACCAGCGGGCGCTGGGCGAAAGGCTGGCGATCAACTCGGTGGTGCAGGGCAGCGCGGCGGACCTCATCAAGCGGGCCATGGTCAACCTGCACCGCCGGCTGCAGCGCGACGCGGTGCCGGCGAAGATGCTGCTCCAGATCCACGACGAGCTGGTCCTGGAATGCCCCGCCGATGAAGCCGAGGAGGTGGCCAAGGTGGTGGCCGACGAGATGGAGCGGGCGATGGAGCTTCGGGTGCCGCTGCGGGTGGACCCGGGGGTCGGGCCCGACTGGTACGCCACGAAATAGTGCATCCCCACCGCGGCGATCGCGGGTCGAGGGAGCGGGATCCCCCTCCGCCAGACTCGGTCGGCGTCCCGGCTGCCGCCGCCCGCTCAACCTGCGGTGGGTGTGCGCTAGCCGGGGCGGCGACGCAGGGGGCGTCGGCGTCCGCCGGGCGGGAGCGTTGTGCGGGCCGATTTCAGATCCGGCCGGACACCGCGGCGGATTCGCAGAGCTGCGCGAGGGCGTCGCAGGTGTACTTGACGTCCTGGGGGGTGACGAAGGGGCCGAACGAGAGGCGGGTGGTCCCGCCGAGGGTGTCGGTGGCGACGGTGCGGTGGGCCAGCGGGGCGCAGTGGAGCCCGGCGCGGGTGAGGATGCCGTAGTTCTGTTCGAGGGCGTCGGCGAGGGCCTGGGGCTGATCGAATCGACCCTCGGGGTGGTCGATGCGGAGCGAGAAGACGCCGCACCGGTACTTGACGCCCTGGGGCCCGACATAGCGGAGGCCCGGCAGGCTGGCGGCGTCGTGGAGCCCGTCGATCATGGTTTCGGTGAGCTTACGGTCGTGGGCCCAGAGTTTTTCGACGGTCTGGTCGAGGATCCAGCCGAGCGCCGCGTTGAGGCCGACCAGGCCCGGGGCGTTGTGCGAGCCGGGCTCGAAACGGTCGGGCATGAAGTCGGGCTGGACGTCGAGTTCGGAGACGCTGCCGGTGCCGCCCTGGCGGACGGTTTGCATCAGTTTTTCGAGGCCCGGGCGGATGTAGAGGAAGCCCGTGCCCAGCGGGCCGAGCAGGGACTTGTGCCCGGGCGCGGCGAGCAGGTCGATGTGGTCGCGCTGGACATCGAGGGGGACGTGGCCGGCGGTCTGGGCCGCGTCGACGAGGAAGGGCACGGCGGATTCGCGGCAGATCGCGCCGATCTCGTGGATCGGCTGGAGGGTGCCGGTGACGTTGCTGCCGTGGACGATCGCCACGAGCCCGGTATCCGGCCGAATCGCCTGCCGGATGTCTTCGGGATCGACGCGGCCCGAGACGGGATCGCAGGGGACCCGGGTCTGGGTCGCGCCGTGGTGGTGGACCAGATCGTTGAAAGGGCGGAGCACGGAGTTGTGGTCGAGGTGGCAGGTGACCAGATGCCGGCGTTTAGCCTGGGGGTGGATGAGCCCGTGGATCGCGAGGTTCAGGGCGTCCGAGGTGTTGAGCGTGAAGACCACATGGTCGGGCGACTGGCCGTGGATCAGGGTATTGAGGCGTTGGCGGCACTGGGTCAGGAGGCGGCCGGCCTCGCGGGCCTCGTCGTAGGCTCCGCGTCCCGGGGAAGCGCCCAACTCGGTGGCAAAGCGGGTCATGGCCTCGAGCACGCAGGGCGGCTTGGGGAAACTCGTGGCGGCGTTGTCCAGGTAGATGCGTCGGGGTTCGGGCACAGCGGGAACTTCCGAAAAGCGAATAAAGCAAACGGGCAGCGGCCCGGGGCCGGGGTGGGGGCGGCGAACCGGATCGCCGAGACTTAGAGCCTAGCCGCGCAGAACGGCGAAAGCGATCACGGCCACGGCCACCAAGAGGTTTAAACCCACCAACAGCCACACGGTCCAGTTGATCGGCTTGCGGATCGGCAGGGCACTGGCGGCCGGGGGCGGGTCGTCGG
>JBCDDZ010000032.1:0-32262 GCA_039180025.1 Planctomycetota bacterium | reverse complement strand
GGTCGGGCCGGGGGCGAGCCGGGGGGCGGGGGGTTGTGGACGCGGACGGTCTACGGGGCGGACGGCGGGCCGGGATACTCGGTGGCGGGTCGGTGGCGGCACGAAGCGGATGCGCAGGGGGCTGGGGCGGTATCGAGGTGGGTGACCGCTGTGCCGGCGTTGGCGCCGATACCGCGGCGCGACGCGGGGGGCCGGGGCGAGGATTACGAAGTGGTGGCGACGCTGGACCGGGTGGAGGTGGACGCGGAGGGTTGGCGGCTGGAGCAGGAACTGGTCAAGCGGTTTTTTTCGCCGAGCGAGCCGGCGGTGGCGCGGGAGGTGGGCGGAGCGGTGTATCGTCGGCAGGCGGAGTCGGAGGAGCAGATCACCGGGGGGTACTGGGCGGAGGTGGGGCCGTTCTGGGCGCTGGCGCGGGGGGTGTGGGCCGAGCGGTTGGCGGGGGGGCGGATGGTCCGGGTGAAAGACCGGGTGGGGGGCGAGCCGCGTTGGCGAAAGCTGCACGGGTTGGCGATGGCGTCGCGGGAGGTAGCCGATAAGGAAGATGAAGCGTGGCGGGAAGCGGTGAGGGGAGCGGTCCGGGAGGTTTTGGCCGATTATGTGGAGGCGCGGTAAGTTTCTGATTCCTGGTCGGCTGAGTGGATCGCGATGAATGGATGGTTGAAGCTAGTTCTGGGGTGCGGGGTGGTGGTGCTGCTGACGGCTTGCCGGGCGGGGTCGGTGGTGCCGTCGGGCTGGTCGGCGGTGTCGGGGCCGGACGCGGGGCCGGTCGCGGTCGCGGCGGAGGGTGCGGCGGAGGCCTGGGTAGGAGCTGAGGCGGGGGGCGAGGCAGGTGTAAGTCCGGGGGTAAGTGCGGGGGCCGGTTCGGGGAAAGTTCCGGGGAAAGTTCCGGGGGAGGTTCCGGGGGAGATTCCGGGGGCGGGGGGGGCGAGCTTGCAGGTTTATATCCATTATCGGTTTACACATTCGAGTCACACCGCGGTGCGGGTGGGGGTCGGCGATGGGTCGGCGTTGGCGGTGTTTTGGGACCCGGGCGGGGCGTACGGGCTGACCCGGCCGTCGTACGGCCGACACCACGACGTGATCGTGGACAAGCCGCCGGACGCGCAGACCTGGTGGGCGTACCGGGCCAAGTGGCTGCGGGAGCCGCTGCTCTTGGTCTTTGAGTGGGACCTCGAGGTAGCGCACGCCAAGCGGCTGCGCGAGGCGCTGCTGGACGGGGCGCGGCACGGGCGGTCGGCCACGCGGTTCAAAACGGTGCGGCTGCCGGGGCTGTGCAACCTGGGGGTGACCGAGTTTTTGCAGGAGTTCGGCCCCCCGGTCATCGAGGGGAAGCTCGCGCGTTACGTGATGCCCGACGGGCTGGCGCAAGAGCTATGGAAACAGCGCCCGGACCGGGTGCTGCGGTTCGAAGGGGCGATCGACGCGCGGCCGACGGTATGGGTGCCCGGCGAAGACGTTTCTCCACCGGCGACGGAGTTGGTGGACACGGCCGGCGGGCCCGGGGGGCACCGCGAGGGGGGGTAGGCCGACGGGCGCGGAGTTGTTAATCTTCGGGGATGGTGGAGACACGAGGCGGCCGGTGGCCGGATGTGCTGGTGGGAGGGTTTGCGGTGCTGGTGGTGGTGGCGCTGGGGTTGGTGGTACTGGGGCGGCGGGGGTGCGCGGGCGGCGGCGGGGACAAGGACGTGCGGTCGGCGATCCAGATGCGCACGGTGTACCAGTCGATGCTGGTGTACGGGTTCGACCACGGGGGGTATCTGCCGGGGCTGGGGGCGGGGGGGGAGTTGGTGGCGAACGCGCCGGGGGCGCGGTTTGAGATGCTGGTGGCGGGAGGCTACGTCGGGGCGGACGCGGTGGTGCGGCCGGAGGACGCGGCGCGGGGGCGGGGTTATTCGTACGGGCTGGCGGACCTGTCGGAGCCGGGCGGTCGGCGGTCGTCGTGGACGGTCGAGCCGACGCCCGGGGCGGTGATGCTGGCCGAGCGGCCGGGGCGTTTTACGCCGGGCGGGGGGGGCTGGGCGGTGTTCCATGAGCCGGGGCTGGGCGGCCTGTTGGGGACGGCGGAGGGATCGGAGGACGCGGTCCGGCTGCGGAACCCGCGGCGGCTGGCGGGGCCCTGGGTCGCTCGGGCCGACGGGACGCGAGACCGGCTGTTTGAGGCCGAGGGCGCGGATGACGCGTACATCATCTTCGCGGACGTGGAGTAACGGGCCACGCCATTCGGGTGAGATCGCGAAAAAAACGGAGGCGGTGTTGCGGGGCGATGTTGCGGGGCGATGTTCCGGGGGGATGTTCCGGGGGCGGGGGGGTTATTCGTTGAGGAGGTAGCCGAAGACGAGGGGGGCGACGATCGAGGCGTCGGACTGGATCATGAACTTGGGGGTGTGCGGGGCGAGTTTGCCCCAGGTGATTTTCTCGTTGGGGACCGCGCCGCTGTAGCCGCCGTAGCTGGTGACAGCGTCGCTGATCTGGCAGAAATACGACCAGAAGGGGGTGTCGACCCACTTGAGGTCCTGGATCATCATGGGCACGGCGCAGATGGGAAAGTCCCCGGCGATGCCCCCGCCGATCTGAAAGAAACCCACGCCCCCCGGCGTATCGTTCCCGGACCGGGCGTCCGGGCCCGCGGAGGGGTCGGCCGCGGACTGCGCGCGGCGGAGGTCGTCGGTGGCGTCGCGGTACCAGCGGGCGAGGTGGGCGAGGGCTTCGGTGCCGGTGCGCAGGCAGTGGTAGTTGTATTGGTTTTGCTGCATCGCCCAGGCGGTGAAGATGTTGCCCAGGGTCGAGTCCTCCCAGCCGGGGGTGTAGACCGGGAGGTTTTTTTCTTTGGCGGCGATCATCCAGGAGTCTTCGGGGGGCATCTGAAAATGCTGGGGCAGGTCGTGCTGGCCGAGGACTTCCCATAAGAATTCGTGGGGGAAGAGGCGCTCGTCGGTGCGGAGGGTGCGGTCCCAGATGTGGCGCAGGCGGTGTTCGACGTGACGCATGACGTCTTCGGGGATGCAGGTGTCGGTGACGCGGTTCATGCCGCGGTCGTAGAGGTCCTGCTCGTCCTGAGCGCGCAGGCCACGCCAGTCGGGGCACCCCTGGTATTCGTTACCGGCCAGGAGGAAGAAAATGTCTTCTTCGAGGTTGGCCCCGGTGCAGGTGATGGCGTGGACTTTGTCCTGGCGGATCATTTCGGCGAGGGATCGGCCGATGCCGGCGGTGCTCATCGCGCCGGCGAGAGTGACCATCATCTTGCCGTCGGCGGCGAGGTGGTCTTCGTAGGCCCGGGCCGCGGCGAGGGTTTCCCGGCTGTTGAAATTCGTGAAGTGCCGCTGCATGAATCGGCGCAGGGGGCCGGCGGCGGACGGGGGGCCGGCGGCGGACGGGGGGGCGGGGGAGGGCGTGGTCATCGCGGGGTCACGGGTGGGGGGCGGAGAGGCGGCGGTGTAAGGCGACGGGCGGGGGGTTAAGCCAGGCCCATCACGTGGGCCATGGTGTAGCGGCCGGCGGGTTGGTCGGCGAGCCATGTCGCGGCGCGCAGGGCGCCGGCGGCGTAGCTGTCGCGGCTGGTGGAGACGTGCTTGAGTTCGAGGCGTTCGCCGGGGGCCGCGAGGAAGAGGGTGTGCTCTCCGGCGTGGTCGCCGAGGCGGAGGGTCTGGACGGTGATGTCCTGGGGCTGACGGGGGTCGTCGCCGTGGCGGGCGAGCTTGACGGATTGGTCGTAGTCTCGGCCGGCGGCGTCGGCGACGATGCGGGCCAGGGTGAGCGCGGTGCCGGAGGGTGCGTCCTGTTTGTAGCGGTGGTGGGCTTCGAGGATTTCGAGGTCGTAGCCGTCGCCCAGGAGCCGGACGGCCTGGGCGGCGAGGTGGTTCAGGACGTTGACCACCTGGCTGAAGTTGGTGGCCTGGAGCAGGGGTATGGTCCGGGCGGCCCGGTCGAGCCGAGCCTGGTCGTCGTCGGTCAGGCCGGTGGTGCCGACGACCAGCGGGGTTTGGGATTCGACGCAGGCTTCGAGGGCGGCGCGGAAGCCTTGGGGGAGGGTAAAGTCGATGGCGGCATCGCAGCGGCCCAGGTCGGCGAGGGTGTCGCCGTCGGGGTCCGAGGCGTCGATGGCGGCGGCGACGTCGAGCTGCGGGTCTTGGTGGGCGAGGGCGATGAGACGCTGGCCCATGCGGCCGGCGGAGCCGTGGATGGCGAGGTGGATCATGGGGGGCTCGGGGATGGAGGGGCGGGGCGGCGGGGCATCGGCCGCGGGCGGCGACCGCGGCGGCCGGGTACCGGGGAGAGAAAAGGGGGTAGAGTAAAATAAAGGGGATCGGGCGGGTTGACCGCCGCATCGGAGCGCATAGATTACAATATCGCGCACAAGACGCGCTTCATTTCTCTAACGGCAGGAACACGATTGGCTTTTTTCAGCAAGAAAAAAAACGAGGCGTCCGCGGCGGGGGCCGAGGCTCTGGACGGCGGCAGCGGCGGGTCGTCGGCGGGCGACGCGGCGGGGGGGGGGAGCTTTGAGGGCGACCCGCGGAAGGCGCGGCGGTTTTTCGAGCACGCCGAGACGGTGTCGGAAGCGAAAAATTACGACTACGCGGTCGAGATGTACATCAACGGGCTGGCCCACGACCCGGACAACATGGGACGGCACGAGGAGCTGCTGGAGGTGGCCAAGCGGCGGAAGGTGTCGGGGGGCAAGAAGGCGGGGCTCAAGGACAAGCTCAAGAGCTCGGGCTCGGACGCGGTATCGAAGATGCTCGACGCCGAGCGGGTGTGGGCGATGGACTTCGGGGACCCGGCGCTGATGCGGGAGTTTATGAAGCGGGCGGTGGAGGCGGACGAGGCGGAGCCGGGGCTGTCGCTGGGCGAGGTGGCGTTCTGGATCGGGTCCATGGCGATGGACCTGCCGGGGCTCAAGCCCAAGGCGAAGGAATACGTGCAGTTGCGGGACCTGTTCGCGCGGATCGGCCGGTTCGATAAAGCGGTCGAGGCGTGCAAGCGGGCGATCCGGCTGGACATGAACAACCAGAACCTGATGGCGGAGCTCAAGAACCTGGAGGCGGAGCACTACGCGGCGACGAACACGAGCACCCAGAAGGGGGGGTTCCGGGAAAACGTGGCGGACGCGGAACACGCGCTCGAGGCGCAGCAGGGCAACACCCGGGCCGAGTCGGTGATCGATCAGAACATCGCCAAGCGGCGGGCGGAATACGAGGAAGACCCGGAAGACGTGGACCGGCTGTCGAAGCTGGTCGACGTGCTCCTGAAAAAAGAAGAGTACGACGCCGAGGAAGAAGCGATGAAGCTGCTGGGGCGGGCGCACCAGCAGACCGGGCAGTACCGGTACAAGGTGCGGGTGGGGGACATCAAGATGAAGCAGTACAACCGCGAGCTGCGCGACCTCAAGAAGAACCTGGAGGTCGCGCCCGAGGACGACTACTTCAAGGGCCGGCTCAAAGAGACGCTGCAGGAAAAAGTCGAGTTCGAGCTGGGCGAATACCAGGAGCGGGTCAAGAACTACCCGACGGACCTGAAGCTGAAATTCGAGCTGGGCAAGCGGATGTACCAGGCGGGGCTGATCGACGAAGCGATCGGGCTGCTGCAGGACGCCAAACGGGAGCCCAAGAGCAAGGGGCAGGCGTATCTGCTGCTGGGCCGATGCTTCATGAAAAAGGGGTGGACCGACGAAGCGATCGACACGCTGGCGGACGCGATCGCGGCGCACCCGGTGCCGGACGACCTCCTGGGCAAGGAGCTGCGGTACGACAAGCTCACTGCGCTGCTGGCGTCGGCCAAGGCGAGCGGGAAGCTGGAGCAGGCCGAGGAAGCGAACAACCTCGCGTCGGAGCTGCTGCAGGCAGACATCAAATATAAGGACATCATGGACCAGAAAAAGGCGGCGGCCGAGCTGCTCAACGAGATGCGGGGTTGAGCCGGCGGGGCAAAAGACATCCTGGCCGCGGCACGCTGCTGCGCTGCGGGGGGCGGGTTTGATGCGCGCCCTGGCGGTGATCCCGGCGCGGTACGGCTCGACGCGGTTCCCGGGTAAGCCGCTCGTCGCCGAGACGGGCAAGCCGCTGATCCAGCACGTGGTGGAGCAGGTCGAGCGGTGCGCGACGATCGACCGGGTGGTGGTGGCGACGGACGACGAACGGATCCTGGACGCGGTGCGGGGGTTCGGGGCCCAGGCGGTGATGACGCGGGGGGACCACCTCAACGGGACGTCACGGATCGCCGAGGCGGTGGACCGGCTGGGGTCGGACCAGGAGCTGATCGTGAACGTTCAGGGGGATGAGCCCGAGGTGCCGCCGGAGACGATCGACGCGCTGGTGCGGGGGTTGGCGGCGGACGCGGAGGCGGAGATGGCGACGCTGGCCTCGCGGTTCGACGCGGAGGAAGACCCATCGAATCCGAACGTGGTCAAGCTGGTGTTGGATCGGCAGGGGCGGGCGATGTACTTTTCGCGGAGCGTGATCCCGTACGACCGGGACGCGGAGATGCTGGGGACCCGGCCGCGGGTGACGATGTACAAGCACCCGGGGCTGTACGCCTACCGGCGGGGTTTTTTGGCGTTGTACCCGACGCTGCCGCCGACGCCGTTGGAGGAGGCGGAGAAGCTAGAGCAATTGCGGGTGCTGGAGCACGGGCACCGGATCGCGGTGATCCATGCCGAGGCGCCGCACCCGGGGATCGACACGCCCGAGCAGTACGCGGCGTTCGTCGCGCGGTATCGGGCCGGGGGCGCTGGCGCGGCGTCGGGAACGACGGGGTGACCCGCGGCGGCCGAGTGTGGGGAAGGTCCGCTTGTCCGCAAGCGGAAAGCCCGGGGCAGTCATCGCCAGAATTTCAGACTGATCCACGACCCACGAAACGGCGGCCTGGTGGGGGGTGTTGTCGGGGGGGGCGTCGCGCGGTACGGTAAGACATGCCCCCTACGCAAACCCTCCTCGAAGAAGCCGGCCACAAGTCTCAAGAGTCCGAGTTTTTTAACCCCGTGCCCGAGGGTTATCTGCCGGGCCGACACAAGTACGTCATCGTGTTCGGCACGGTCCTCTCGGGGCTGGGCAAGGGCATCTTTTCGTCGTCGCTGGCCAAGCTGCTCAAAGACAAGGGCCTGTCTATCGCCCCGATCAAGATGGAGGGCTATCTCAATATCGATTCCGGCACGCTGAGCCCGTATCGGCACGGGGAGGTGTTCGTGCTCGACGATGGGCTCGAGACGGACATGGACCTGGGCACGTACGAACGGCTGCTGGACCAGAACCTGACGCGGGACAACTACACGACCAGCGGCCAGATCTTCAAGCGGGTGCTCGAAAAAGAGCGCCACGGCGGGTACCTGGGGCGGGACGTGCAGATGATCCCGCACGTCACCGGCGAAGTGAAGTACATGCTCCGCGAGCTGGCGATGAAGCAGGACGCGGACGTGGTGTTTATCGAGGTCGGCGGGACGGTCGGGGACCAAGAGAACGCGTTCTATATCGAGTCGCTGCGGCAGCTGGCGTTCGAGGAGGGCGAGGGGAGCGTGTGCTACGTCGCGCTGACGTACGTGATCGAGCCCCCGGCGCTGGGGGAGCAGAAGACCAAGGCGGCGCAGCTGGGGCTTAAGAAGCTGCTGGAAGCGGGGGTGCAGCCGCACATCATCGCGGCGCGGGCGAAGAACCCGGTGGAGCAGGGAGCGAAAGAGAAGATCGCGATGTTCTCGAACGTGCCGATGCACCGGGTGTTTTCGATGCACGACCGGGAGTCGATCTACACGATCACCGAGTCGCTGCGGGCCGAGGGGATGGACCGCGAGGTGCTGACGATGCTGGACCTGCACGGCCGGGTCAACGCGAACCACGAGGACGAGGCGCGGGAGCAGTGGCGGAGCTTCGTGAAGAAGATCACCAACCCGCGGAAGTACGCGGTGAAGATCGGGCTCACGGGCAAGTACGCGCAGCTTCGGGACGCGTACGCTTCGATCGAGAAGGCGGTGGAGCACTGCGGGGCGCACCTGAACGCGAAGGTGGAGATCGACTGGATCGACACGACGCTGATGGAGCCGGGGCAAGCGGGGGAGAAGCTCAAGGGGTACGACGGGGTGATCGTGCCGGGCGGGTTCGGGCACCGGGGGACGGAGTCGAAGATCGCGTGCGTGCGTCACTGCCGGGAGAAGGGGCTGCCGTACCTGGGGATCTGTCTGGGGTTCCAGATGGCGGTGGTGGACTACGCGCGGGAGGTGGTGGGGATGCGCGGGGCGGGCTCGACGGAGTTCGATCCGAACGCGTCGGACGCGGTGATCGATATCCTGCCGGAGCAGAAGAAGATCGAGGGGCTGGGGGGGAACATGCGGCTGGGCGGGAAGGACGTGCTGATCAAGCCCGGGACTTTGGCGGCGATGCTGTTCGCCGACGAACTGGACCCCGAGACGTCGCGGGTGCGGGCGCGGTTCCGGCACCGGTACGAGGTCGACCCGAAATACATCGACGTGCTCGAGAAGCACGGGCTGGTGTTTTCGGGGCGGCACCCGGAGCAGCCGATCATGCAGATCCTGGAACTGCCCGATCACCCGTATTTCATCGGCGGCCAGTTCCACCCGGAGCTGACGAGCCGGCCGGTGGAGCCGCAGCCGATGTTCATGGGGCTGGTCGCGGCGGCGATCCGCCACGCGAACCCGGGGGTGGAAGCGTCGGCGATCTCCACGCGGTGGCTGCGTCCGGCGCGGCCGGCGGCCGCCGAGGGTTAAACATCCTTTCGCGTCTAACCTGAACGGGAGTACGCCGTCGGGGGCCGGGCACAGAACGCCGACGTGAGGCGGGTCGCGGGCTTGGGGGCTGCGCGGGGGTGGTGGGGCGGCCGGTAGCGTGGCGATCGTTTCGGGGAACTGAAACTGATGGTTCGGGGGAAGGTTTGTCGATGTTGTGCAAATCCGCTGTTTCGAGCGGCGACGTTTTCCCGTGCTGAATCCGCAGGCCATGCGGGGTACGGGGTGTTTTGTGGGCGGAGGCCCACGGCGACTCTGGAGAGATTCTTTTGCGTTCATTTGCATACGGTCGGTGGCTGGTTACTGCGGGGGTTTGTCTGGCGGCGGCGGGGTACGGGGCCGCGGTGTCCGCCGGCACGGTGACGCTGACCAATAACGACAAAGTGACGGGTACGATCATCGAGCAGACGGAGGAGGGGGTCCGGATGGAGCACCCGGACCTGGGCGAGATGGTGATCGCGTCGGAGCAGATCAAGGCGATCGAGCTCGAGGAGTCGGACCCGGTGTACGTCGAGCCGCCGGTGCCCGAGTTCATCGTGGGGTGGGACAAATCGCTGGAACTGGGGCTCAACGGCAGCGACGGGAACTCGGACACGATCAACTTCTTCGGGCGGTTCGAGACGGGTTACGAAGACGACCTGGACCGCTGGAAGATCGACGCGGATTATTCGCGTTTCGAGAGCGACGGGGTGACGACGCGCGACGAGGGGAGCCTGGGGGTCGCGAAGGATTGGCTCGAGCCGGACGAGGATTATTTCTATTTCGCGAACGCACGGTACGAGTACGATCGGTTCACGGACTACGAGAGCCGGGTAACGGCGGCGATCGGGGTGGGGTACGAGTTTTTGGACGACGGGACGCACATGTTGCTGGGCCGGGCGGGTGTCGGGGGCAACTACGAGTTTGGTGACGTGAACGATTTCATTCCGGAGCTGGTTTTCGGGATCGAATACGTGTGGCAGATCAAGAAGAACCACAAGTTCAGCGCGTACAACACGATCCTCCCGGCGATCGATCCGCTGTTCGGCGAGTTCCGGAACAACTCGGGGGTGGCGTATCAGATCCTGATCGACCACGCGAACGGGCTGAGCCTGAAGTTCGGGGCGGACAACGAATTCAACTCGGAGGTCGAGCCGGGGACCGAAGAGAACGACCTGACCTACTACGCCTCGCTGGTCTACGATTTTTGAGTCGGCCCGGGCCGCCGCGGGAAGGTGTTGGCCGCTCGCGGGGGGGCTGCCATCCTCGTCCTTCGCATTCACGTCCGCGTCGGCATTGAGCGCTTCTTTCGGTTCGGCAATCGTGCCGGTGGCGGCGATCGGGTGGAGCGACTTTGCCGGCTCCGCCGACGCCGGCGCGGCGATCAGGCGTTGGTCCGACTCGACCAGGCCCGCCGCGTCGTTGTTCGCCGGGCGTTCCCCCAGTTCCCGTTGGTGTGGCGGGGCGGAGGTTAGAGGTTGGGTTCTTCGAGGGGGACGGGGCAGACGTCGCGTCGGCCGCAGGTGAGGCAGTGCTGGCCCTCCCAGAGCTGGTTGAAGCGGCTGAGCACGGCATCGATCAGGGCGGGGGTCGTGGTGGTGACGCCCCATTCGAAGTTGCGGCGGGTGGGGCCCTTGGCGCCCAGCCCGGCGCCGGTGAGGTTGGCCGAGCCGAGGTAGAGCCACTGGGCATCGACGACGACGGCCTTGGCGTGGAGGCGGGGGCAGCGGCGGAGGGTCAGGCGGTGGCGGGCGGCGGCGGGGAGGCGTTTTTTGAGTTCCCGCAGCGCCGCCACGCTGGGGACGCCGGCGTGGAGGACGCGGACCTCGACGCCCCGCTGCGCCAGACGGACAAAGTGCTCGATGATCGAAGGGGCGTCGCGGTCCCGGGGGGAAGCGGGAACGAGCATGGCTTTGAAGTCGGCGGTGGCGAGGTCGAGGCTGACCTCGGCCCGGAGGATGCGCTCGCGGACCACCCGCTGGGTGTGTTCGTGGTCGAAGACGAGTTCGGCCTGGCCCCGGGGCGGCGGAGTGAGGTCGGAAGGCAGAAGGGTGAGTTCGCCGCGTTTGGACATAAAGGTCTATCGGTCAAACGGCCGCGGGGTGGATTGTCTGAATAAACGATCCTGAAACCGCAGGCAGGAAGGTAAGGGTTGATAGAGACGAGGGCGGGCGGAGCGGAGTGGGCGGCGAGAACATTGAACGAGCCCCCGCCGGGAGGGGCGGAGGCTCGCTTCGAGGTTGGAGAAACAGGGTGGGACGAGGGGGGCGGCCTCCGCCGAGGGGCGGGGCCTGGGTGATCAGTGGCCGAGGAGGAAGCCTTTGGTGCGGGAGTAGCGGAGGGGTTTGTTAGCGCGGGCGTAGGTCCGCTGGGTGGCGACGCGGTCGGCGGGGGGCTGGGTGATGAGTTTGACGACCCAGACGGCACTGTCGCCGATGCTGCCGAAGAACGATTCGGCGGGGCCGTCGTTTGCGGCGGGGGCGGCTTGGGCGGTGGCGGACGTACCGATGATGGCCAGGGCGGCGATCATCCCGATAAAGAGGGTGGAGTGCTTCATGATCAAACAACCCCGCGCGGGGCGGAAGTTATTCAACCTTTGAAAAGTTTTTTGCCCGTACCGGTTCAGGCGGTCGCGGCGGCCAGCTCGGGCAGGGTGAGGTTCTTGCCGAATTCGCCGGGCTCGAACAGGTGGGTCTTGCTGGGGTCGAGGTAGAGCTTGACGCGGGCGTTTTCTTCGAGGGGCTCGGCCTTGACGCGGGCGGTGGCGATGTCGCCGGAGCGGCCTTGGGTGATCGGGGTTTCGCCGCTGGGGTCTTGCGGCTGGCTGTTGTTGGAGAGGAAGACGTCCATGGTGTTGCCCAGGGGCTCGGTGACGTCGACGGTCATGGTCACGGTCTGGTCTTCGTCGTTGGCGAACTCGTTGGGCCGGAGGAACATGCCTTCGGGTCGGAGGCCCAGGACGACGCTCGCGCCGACCTGACCGGCGGTCAACTCGGCGTGGTGCCCGGTGAGTTTCATCTTCATGCCGTGGGCGGATTGGAACCAGGTGAGGCCGTTTTCGGCGATGATCTGGCCGTCGATAAAGTTCATGGGCGGCGTGCCGAGGAACGCGGCGACGAAGCGGTTGGCCGGCCGATCGTAGACGGTGATGGGGGTGTCGCACTGCTGGATCAGGCCGTCGGACATGAGGCAGACCCGGTCGCCGAGGGTCATGGCCTCTTCCTGGTCGTGGGTGACGTAGATGGTCGTGGTGGTCAGGCGTTTGTGGAGGCGTTTGATTTCGGCACGGGTTTCGACGCGGAGTTTGGCGTCGAGGTTGGACAGGGGCTCGTCGAAGAGGAAGGCCGACGGCTCGCGGACGATCGCGCGTCCGAGGGCGACCCGCTGGCGCTGCCCGCCGGAGAGGGCTTTGGGTTTGCGGTCGAGCAGGGGCGTGATGCCCAGGATCTCGGCGGCGGAGCGGACGCGCTGGTCGATGTCGGCTTTGGGGAACTTGCGGAGCTTGAGCCCGAACGCCATGTTTTTGTACACCGTCATGTGCGGGTAGAGGGCGTAGTTCTGGAAGACCATGGCGATGTCGCGGTCTTTGGGGGCGACGTCGTTGACCACGCGGTCGCCGATGCTGATCGTGCCGCCAGTGATTTCTTCGAGGCCCGCGACCATGCGGAGGGTGGTGGATTTTCCGCAGCCCGAAGGCCCGACGAGCACCATGAATTCCCCGTCGTTGATGTTGAGGTTGATGCCGTCGACCGCGGTGACGTTACCTTCGTAAACTTTTTTGACGTCGGTGATATGAACGTGGGCCAAGGTAGTTCGCTTTCGGAAAGAACGGCTTGAAACGAGCGGACGATTCGAGACAGGGAGTCTACCACGCGGTTTGGTTGTGGGCCAAATCGGACAGCGCGTAGGAGAATGGGGCCCGGGCGAGCCGTCGGGTCGTGACGGGGCCCGCGGGAGTCGTGCCGGGGCAGTTGTATGGAAGCGAGCGGGGAGTCGGAGCTCCGGCGATCGGTTGCGGCTTTAAGCGGCGCGGGCGAGGATCTGCTCAACGAGGGTGAGCAGGTGGCGGGCGCTGAACGGCTTGGATTCGAGGTGCTGGATATTGGTTTTCGCCCGCTGCTCGTCGGGGACGGTGTGGCCGCGGCCGGTGAGCATGATGACGGGGGTTTCGGCGGTATCGGGGTGTTCGCGGAGGGCGATCGACAGGGCCAGCCCGTCCATGCGGGGCATGTTCAGGTCGGTGATGGCGAGGCTGGGGCGGTGCTCCCGGGCCAGTTCGAGGGCTTCGATGCCGTCTCGGGCAATGAGGACCGAGAAGCCGGCGTCGGAGAGCTTGGCTTCTAGGATATAGACGATGTGGGCTTCATCGTCGGCGATAAGGATGGTGGGGGAATCGTCGGTGGACATGATGGACCTTGTCATTCTTATCGGCAAGGTTCGCGTCGGGCTGAAACAACGAGAGTAAAACGATCGGATTATTCGTCGAGTTCCCGGCGGTAGCTGCCGCGGACCACTTGCAGGCCGTCGGAAAGTACTTGGCGTACCGAGACGTTGTCGAGGTAGAACGGTTGGGTGCCCGAGAGGGTGGCGACGTTGAAATTCAAGTAGATCGGGTCGGGCGCGGTGAGCTCCAGGGTGACACGGCCGGTGACGTGGGTCCATTCGGTACCGATGTCCGGGGTCAGTTCGTGGTACCGGGGCAGGCCGAGGAGTCCCGGCGAGGTGAGCCCGACAGTAAGCTGATCCGGGCTGTTTTGCATCCGAAAATCGCCGGCAACTTGGTAGATTTCGCCATCGGTCAGTTGTCCGCGGAGGTCTTGGGTCGGGCCGTAGAACGCGGCGTCGCGGTTCAGGGCGTGGAGAGCAAATTGACCCTCAGCGGGGCTGTCGGCGGTGGTCTGCAGATCGACGGTATTGTCGATGTAGGCGACAAAGGGGGTGGGGTTCCCGGTTTCGAGGTCAGGGTTCTGGAGGATTTCCGGGCCGAGCGACGGCCGGGAATCGAGGGCCACGCTCGCGAGGCGGACGGCTTTGCCCACGCCCACGCGGACCACCAAGCGGGCGCAGTCTTCGGGGTCGTCGCTGAGGTCTTCGTCCTGGGCGGCCGAGAGGTCCAGGAGGCGGTAGCGGAGGGTGCCCTCGGCGAGGGGCTCATCGGAAGACCACTGGGCATGGGTGTGGTGGTCGCGCCACGCGGGGTCGTCGGCGAGGCGGGTGTAGAGGATCTGAAGGGCGGAGTCGGCGAGGAGCTGGGCCTGAAGGGCGTCGGTGCGGGCGGCGGTCCAGCGGTGCTGGACCCGGACGGCGAGCAACGAGGAGAAGCCGATGACGCCGACGATCGCCGAGACACCGAGCACCAGCACGAGGGCCGAGCCGCCGCGGCGGGACCGGCACCGCGGGCGGGCGGCGCCACACCTAGTAGGGTTCGGGGCGGGACGGATCACGGGGAGGGCGCTTTCATCTGCAGGGGGCTGGGCCAGGCGCGCGTCCGGTAGCCGACGACGCGGCCGAGCTGTTTTTCGCCGGAGCGCACCGTCACACGGACCCGCTTGACGCCGGTGTCGGCCGAAGCGGGGGTGTCGGGGGCGTCGGGTTGGACCCACTGGACTTCTACCTCTCGGGTAAAGCGTTCGGCCCCGGGGACGGGGTTGCCGCCGGGGTCTTCGGGAGGCGATTCGGTGTGGCCGTGATAGTCGTCGACGTCGTCGAAGCCGACGCGGAGGCTCAGGGTTTCGCCGATTTCGAGGCCGAAGGCCGCGGGGCTGTCGGAAGGCTCCTGATACGGCAGCGCGAGGATCTGCTGGAGCAGGTCGTCCGCCAGGAGGCGGGCCTGTTCGCGTTCGAGGTAGCGGGTTTGGGTGACCCGGGACGCGCCGACCATATTCATGGCGACCACCAGGAGCCCGCCGACGAGCAGGGTGGCGATGGCGGTTTCGACCAGCGAGAACGCCGAGCAGCGGCGCGGGATGCGCGGCGTGCGGGGGGGCAGCGGTGGGGGAGCGGGGATCACGGGGAATCCGACCCTCCGAAGAGATCATTGAGCAGGTCGCCGAACTCCGAGCCGCCGGAGCCGTTGAGGCTGTCGGCGGCGGTATCGGGGTCGGGGGCGGTGTAAGTGACGGTCCCGCCGCGGAAGAGCGTGGCGTGGTGGACCCGCACGCCGGGGTCGGCGCTGTCGACGAAGGCCGCAAGCACGTGGGGCTGGGTGGAGGTCAGACGGGGGTAGATAAAGCCCGTGGTCTGGCCGTCGCCGAAGCGGACGGCGGCGGTGTCTCGGCTGGGGTCGAGGTCGAGGCGCACGGTGGCGGTCTGGTCGACGCCGAGGGTGTGGGTGGCGTGGGTGACGAGCTCGCCCCCGGGGGTTTCGGCGGCGACCGTGAGGGTCTGGCTGGAGCTTCCACGCTGGAGGTGGATCCTAAGGCGGGCGAGTCGGCCGTCGGCCCGATCAAAGCGGAGGTCGAAGCCGCCGCCGTGGCCGTCGTGCGTGGTGTCTTCGAGCCAGAGTTCGACCGTGAAGGGCTGGTCGAGGCTCAGCCCGTCGGGCGCGGTCCGCAGCGAATCGGTCAAACGCCACGCCCCGCCGACGAGGCGCGACGGGTCGAAGCCGGCGTCGTCCTGCCAATCCGGCTGGCCGTCGGCATCGAGGTCCAGGGCGGTGGGGTCGCCGAGGAAGTCGGCGTCCCAGCGGTCGGTGATCTGGAGCGGGGCGTTGTGCAGGGGCACCGCGAGCCGGTGCGTGATCCGCGGGGCGTCCTGGAGGGTGAGAACCACGGAGACTTGCTTGAGCCGGGGGCGGGTGAGCTGCCAGTGGTCGCCGCGGATGAGCGTGGTGCCGTAGAGGTAGTGGTTGACGAGGCCCAGGGGCGATTCGACCGTCCAGTCCTCGTCGTCTTCTGCGCGGTGGAACGCGTTGGCGGGGGAAGCGGTGGCGTTCCAGACCACCGAGCCGGCTTTGCCGCTGCCGACGTCGCTGAAGGTGAACGCGACCGCTTGGCCAGCGGGGACCTCGGCGGCGCCGTCGAGGGGGATCTCGGCCCAGCCGAGGTTTTGGTCGAGCTGGGGCTCCTGGGTTTCCACGCTGACGTAGGCCGTGCCGGTAGGACGCGAGCCGTCCCAGTTGGTGAGTTCGGTCCGGGCGGTGCCGTTGGTTTTGCCTTCTTTTTTGCTGCGGATCAGCAGGCGGGTGGGGCGCCAGGCGAGGGCCTGGGCCGGGAGGGCGGGGGTGAAATGGAAGCCGATGGCTTCCTCTTGGCTCAGCGGATAAGTGTCGTCGCTGTTGGCCGGGTCGACGCTGGAAAGTTCTTGCTCGGCGCTCTGCTGATCAACGCCGTCGAAGGCGTGGGTCTCGGCGATAGAGTTCGCGGTAATCGCGAAGGCCTGGACGCGGTCCAGGAGTTCGTGGGGAGGCTGTCCGTTGACCGACCGGGTCAGGGGGTCGTCGGGGCCGCCGGCCCAGGCGTAGGCGACGACTTCGGGGAGCCCGTCGCCGTCGCGGTCGGGGAGGTTGAGAGTGAGGGAGGCGGGGCCCAGGGGGTGGACCGCGGTGGCGGCGCGGAGGTCGTCGCGGAGGAGTTGGAGGGCGTGGCCGGCGTCGGCGGTGGCCGCGGCGGGGGCGGTGTTGGAAGGCAGCGCGCGGGAGGCGAGCACGACGGCCGAGGTCATGCCGACCATCAGCAGCGAGATCACCGAGAGGCTGATGACCATCTCGACCAGGGAGAAGCCGTGCGGGCGGCGGCGTGGGCGGACGGGGGGAAAGGTCATGGCAGGTCCGCCTCACCGGAGTGGGCGTCGAGCCGGACGGTGCGGGTCCGTGAGCCGACGCGGAGGTGGACTTCTCCGCCGCTGGAGGGCCGGCCGTAGCCGTTGAAAGAGACGGTCGGGGCCTGGTTGAAGTCGGCCTGGGTGAGGTCGGCGCGGTAGGGTTCGTCGGCGAGGCGGGTGGTGTGGTCTTGGCGGGGGGCGTCGAGCGCGGCGAGGCCGGGGACGGTCAGGGTGTCGAGGTCGAGGTCGAAGGCCACTTCCACGGTTTGGCTGGTCGCCAGAGCGTGGGCGCGGGCGTATTCGAGGTCGGCGACGACACGGCGGGCGGCGGCGTCGGCGTGATGGAGGGCGAGGGCATCGGCGTACCGCGGCAGCGCGATGGCGGCGACCAGCCCCACGATCAACGCCGTGAGGATCAGTTCCACGAGGCTGAAGCCCGGTGCGGTGCGGCGCGGCGGGGCTGGGCGTACACGGCGGGACAAGGGCAGGCCTTTGACAAAAAGGGGGGAGCAAGAAAAACGGCAACGCGGCGGGGGCCGGGTCGCCGTGGTCGGGCAGGAGGGTTTCGGGGTCGCGGACGGCGATCCGTGGCGAGAAAACGTTTATTTAGCGGCCGAAGAAGTCGGATTCGTTGGCCCAGATTTGTCCGGTGGCTTCGTCGTAGAGCCAGCCGTTGGAATCGTTGCTGGTCTCCGCGAGGGTGCCCGCGGTGCTGGCTCCGACGCCGGACTTCCCGGCGTTGTCGCCGAGCTTCAGGGCCGGCACCGCGTGGAGGTAAGGGCCGTAGACGTAGACGCCGCCCTTGGTATTGCTCGTGTCGTTGCCGGCGAGGTTGCTGTACTTGGTCAGCAGGTCGGCGAAGTCGGCTTGGGCGGGGTACTTGCCGTTGTGCTCCGCGGCGTAGAGTTCGATGGCGTTGCGCAAGACGGCGAGGTCGCCGGCGAGGGCGGAGTTGCTCGCGCCGCTGGCCCCCTGGCTGAAGCGGGGGATGGCGATGGCGGCGAGCAGGCCGACGATCACGACCACGATGACGAGCTCGACGAGGCTGAAGCCAGAGGCATGGCGGCGGTGTTTCATGGCGTAGTACTTTCGTTTGGATCAGTAGGTCGGGTTCTTGGGAACGTCACACGGGTTCCACGCCCCTTAAAAAGAACATCGGCCGGATCGCCGTCGGAGTTTATTCACTGGGATAGTGGATACCCCTGCGTGACGGTGGGTTCCGCAGTGAGACGCGGCAAGTCGGCGGCGCGGGGCCTACTTGCGGAGGGGGTCGAGGTGGATTTTGACGCGGAGGCCGTGGCCGGTCCAGACGACCCAGCGGTCGCCGATTTCGGTGAGCTTCATGCCGCGGCGGGTGTACCCGACGCGGAGGGTTTGGCCGTTGACCATGGCGTAGGCGTCGTCTTGCGCCAGGGTGATGGCATCGAGGGGGTGGTTTCGGGCGAATCGGCGGGCGTCGAAGGCTTCGGGCGCAGGCGGCGGCGCGGGGGCGGCGGCGGCGCGGTCCCAGTGGGCAGAGGGGCGGAAAGCGTCGGGGGTTTCATCGGGCAGCTGCGGGGTGAGCCGGTCGAGGCGGCGGGCGAGCGAGTGGTCATCCGGGCGGGGCTCGGCCGAGGTGAGGCGAGCGGCGAGGGGCCGGGACGAGGCGGCGGGCAGCGGGGCAACGGGCTGCGAAACAAGCGGTTCGGGGTCGGGGGCGAGGCTCCCCGCAGCCTGGGCGGACTGGGGGCCGCTGAGGCTGCCGCCCATGAGCAGGCGGTCGGCGCAGAAGACGGCGGCGGCGAGGCCGGCGACGACAATGAGGGTTTTTCGTTCGCGGGACAGGGGCATAACACGTCAAGCAACCGATACGGCGGAGGCCGAGTCAAGTACGAACACCGGGGTGGGCCGCAAATCGGGTTATCGGCTCAGCGCGTCGCGGGGCCGGGCCCGGGAGCGGCGGCGGAGGCCGGGGGCAGTGTTTTGGCGATGAACCAGGCCATGGCAACGGTGACACGTGGCCGGGGGCGGGTTTCACGGACACGGCTGTCGAGTTCAACGCCCACGACGCTGATGTCGGGGAAGGCGGTGTGGAGGCGTTCGAGGAACGCCAGGTGCTCCGGGAAGGCGGCGTCGGCCTCGAGCTTCAGGGGCAGGAGGTCGTAGTGTTCGCCGGGCTGGGGTTCGCCGGGCTGGAGCTGGAGGACTTCGAGCTGCTGGTCCTGGGCGAGTTGGATCAGGGCGGCGATGCGGCGGTTGAGCATGTCGCGGTCGCCGAGCTGTACCGGCAGGGTTTCGAGGGCTTGAGTCCGTCGGGCGATGGCGCGGTGGAGTTCTTCGAGTTGGGTGGCCAGGGTGTGCGCGGTGGCCTTGGTTTCGGCGGCGGCGCGGGTGACGGCGCGGGCCTCGGCCTGGCGGGCCTGGCTGGGGGTCACGAGGCCGAGGTAGGCGAAGGCGGTCATGCCCAGGGCGAGGGCGGTGCCGCCGAGCCAGACGGCCCAGGGGGGTTGTCTTTGGAGGGCGGGGAGGATCATGGTGTGGTGGAGGGAGTGTCGGGGCCGCGGAGGGTGCAGCGGATTTCAAAGGCGTTCGCGGTGCGGTCCCGGAAGGGTTCGCGCCGGGACGCGAGGATCTTGACCTGGTCGAAGAGTTCGGCGTCTTCGAGGCGGAGGGCGAGGGCGGAGACGGCCGCGGGGCCGGAGGCCAGGCCGTGGATCCGGACGTTGGCGCCCGAGTCGACGGTGGCGTCGTTCGTGGCCACGGCGAAGTGGCTGAGAACAATGTCGGGGCCGGCGGCGACGGCGACGAGGCGGAGGAGCTGGCTCCAGTCGGGGCGTTCGGCGAGGACGCGGGCGCCTTCGAGCCGGCGGTCGGCTTCGACCAGGGTCTGCCCGGCGGTGCTTACTTTGTGCTGGAGCAGGACCGCGCGGTGGTCGGCCAACGCGAGGGCTTCGGCCGCGGCATCGGCGGTGGGCGGCGTGAACTTGGCGAGGAACCCGAGGGTGGTCAGCAGCAATAGCCCGAGGTACGTCGCCCAGACGCGCAGCGCGGTGCGGGCACGGCGCTCCTGGATTTGTTTCCGGATCCGGGAAAGCGGGATGAGGTTTACGCCGCCCATGCCGTCTCCTCGGGGTGGAGGGCGAGGCCCAGCGCGACGGCGAAGGCGTCGGCCGCGTCTGCGGAGGGGCCCGGGTGCGTTCGGGTCGTGCCCGAGGCGTTCATGAAAGCGGCGGAGCGGGTCGGGGCGTGGTCCAGGAGCAGGCGTTGACGGACTTCGTAGGCGAGTCCGGGGACGGCGGCGCCGTCGCCGACGAGGGTGAAGGATTTGATCGGGAGTTCGGGGTAGAGGCGGGCGGCGTAGTCGAGGGCGGGGCGGGCTTCCTGGGCGAGGTGTTTGGCGAAGGCGCGGAGGGTTTGGCCGACGCGCTGGCCGTGGGGGGTTTGGAGGTCGTTGAGCCCGAGCCGGCAGAGGGCGTAGCGGGCGGTGTCGGCGTCGAGGCCGCGGTCGGTGAGGCGGCGGGCGGCGTGGTCGAGCCCGGCGTCGATCAGCGGCCGCTGGTAGACGACGTTTTGTTGATGGAAGAGGACGAGTTCGGCGTCGTCGGCTTCGAGGTCGATCGCGGCGGTGAGCGGGGCGGCCCCGGGCTGGGTCGGGCTGAGACGGGCGGCGGCGCAGGCGCGGCTGTCGAGGACGCGGGGGTCGAGGCCGGCGGCGGTCAGGGCGTCGAGGACCGGTGCGGCGACGGCGTGGGTGCAGCCGGCGACGCAGACCGCGGTGCGGCGGCGGTCGCTGGTAGGCGGAGGGAGCCAAGCGGCGAGTTCGTAGCTGCCGGGCTCGAGCCCGTGGTGACGCTCGATCTCCTGCGCGGCGGCGAGCATGGGGTTGGGGGCCTGCGCGGTGGCGGTGGGGGTGGCGACTTCGATGAGCCCGCGGATCAGTTGCTGATTGGGTAGCGCGACAACGGCGGCGCTGCCGACAAAGTCTCGGCGGCAGATGACTTGGGCGAGTCGCCAGGCTTCCTGAGCGGAGATCGGGCGGTGGGGTTCGAGGCGGGGGAGCTCGAAGGCGTCGCGGAGGGTCCAGTCCGGGCCGCGGCGTTCGAGCTGGGCGGCGCGCAGGGAGGCGCTCGAGAACTCAAGGCCGATGGGCGAGTGGCGGGGCTTAAAGAGTTTCACGGCTGCCCCCCGGCCATGGCGGTCAGGTCGAACAGCGGGAGGAACATGCTGACCGCGAGCAGACCGACCAGGCCCCCCAGGACGATGAGGATCAGCGGCTCGAGGATCTTGGTGAGCGAGCGGACGATGGCGTCGTTTTCCTCCTCGAGGAAGTCGGCGACGGTGATGAGCGACGGGGCGATGCGTCCGCTGGCTTCGCCGCTGCGGAAGGCTTCGTAGACCGAGGGGTTGATGAGCGTGGGGTCGTCGAACGCGCTGCTGACGGGTTCGCCTTCGCCGACGGCGTGCTGGGCGCGTCCGATCAAGGCTTCGTAGTGGCGGTTGCCGCAAGACCCACGGACCAGTTCGAGGACCTGGAGCAGCGGCAGGTGGCTGTTGATCAGGACGCCCAGGAGGCGGACGATGCGGGCGGTGACGAAGCTCTGGGTCAGCTTGCCGATGATGGGCGTCCGCAGAGCGAGGGTATGGAGGGCAAGCTCGCCCCGGGGCGTGCGGAGCCAGAAGGTGAGGGCGGTGCCCAGGCCCGCGACGCCGAGGATCAGCGCCCACCAGTAGGTACGCAGGAGGCCGCTGGCGAAGAGGGTAGCCTGCGTGGTGGGGGGGATCGGGACGTTGAGGGACTCAAAGAGGGTGGCGAACCGGGGGACGACGACGGCCAGGGTAATGGCCAGCACCACGAGTACGACGGCCAGGAGGATCAGGGGGTAGAGCAGGGCCCCGAGGATGCCGGTGCGCATCTGGAGGTCTTTTTGCGTGAGCTTGACGAGGCGTTCGAGCATCTCGGGGAGTTTGCCGGCGGTCTCGCCGGCCTCGATGAGGCTGCGGAAGACGCGGTCGAAAAGCCGGGGGTATCGGCCCATGGCGGCGGAGAGGTTGGCGCCTTCCTCGATATGCCGACGGATGCCGGTGACAGCGTTTTTCCAGACGGGGTCGGCGGTCTGGCGGTCGATGCCTTCGAGCGCGGCGACGACGGGGGTGCCCGAGGCGAGCAGGACGTGGAGCTGGCGGGCGACGAACAGGAGGTTGCGTTGCCGGTGGTAGCGGGTCTTGAGCGAAAGGCGTTCGCCGGGTTCGCGGGGCGCGGCGGCGGCGGTCGCGGCGGTGGCGGCGGCCGGTTTGGGCGACGGGGAAGCGGCGGCGGTATTGATCCGGGTGGGGGCGGAGGTCATGGATTACGACTCCGCGGGGGGGGTGGGGGAGGGGTCGGGGAGCTTGGTGAGGTCGTCGTGGTGGGTGACCCGGAGGACTTCCTCGAGGCTGCATTTGCCGGCGACGGCGGTTTCGACGCCCTCGCGGCGGAGGGTGCGGCCGCCTTCGTTCTGCCAGGCTTCCCGGATCTCGTGGGAAGCGGCGCCGCGGTGGACGTGCCGGCGGAGGTTGGCGGTCACGGTCATGACTTCGTAGAGGCCCAGCCGACCGAGCATGCCGGAGTTGTGGCATTTCGCGCAGCCGGTGCCGCGGACGAAGGGGCGGCCGGAGAGCTCCGGCACCTGGGCGTCGCGGAGGGCGTCTTCGGTGGGGTAATACTTGGTTTTGCAGTGGGGGCAGGCGGTGCGGGCGAGGCGCTGGGCGACGACGCCGTTGAGCGCGGAGCTGAGGAGGTAGGGCTCGATCCCCATATCCAGGAGGCGGGCGACGGCCCCGGGGGCGTCGTTGGTGTGGAGGGTGGCGAGGACGAGGTGGCCGGTGAGGGCGGCCTGGACGGCGACGCGGGCGGTCTCGGTGTCGCGGATCTCGCCGATCATGATGACGTCGGGGTCCTGGCGGAGGATGGAGCGCAGGGCCTTGGCGAAGCCGAGCCCGACCGCCTCGTTGACCTGGATCTGGTTGATCAGGTCGAGCTGGTATTCGACGGGGTCTTCGACGGTGACCATGTTGCGTTCGGGGCTGCGGAGCAGGTCCATCCCGGAATAGAGGGTCGTGGTTTTGCCGCTGCCGGTGGGCCCGGTGACGAGGACCAGGCCGTGGGACTCGCCGAGCATTTTTTTGAAGTCGGCCATGGCGTCGGGGCGGAAGCCGAGGTCTTCGAGCCGGACGCGGAGGTTGCGTTTGTCCAGGACGCGGACCACGAGTTTTTCGCCTAGGAGCGTGGGCATGGACGAGACGCGGAGGTCGATGTCCCGGCCGTCGGCGACGAGGCGGACCCGGCCTTCCTGGGGGAGTCGTTTTTCGGCGATGTCCATCTTGCCGATGACTTTGACGCGGGACACGATGGCGTTGTGCATGCCCGGGGGCGGTTGCATGAGGTCGCGGAGGACGCCGTCGATGCGGTAGCGGATGCGAGTGGATTTTTTGTCGGGCTCGATGTGCAGGTCGCTGGCGCCGTCCTTGATCGCGGTGAGCAGGGCGACGTTGACCAGGTTGACGATGGGACTGCCCTCGACCATCCGGTCGAGGCTGGAGTCGGGCTCTTCGTCGACCTGCTCGCGGTCGATGACTTCGACGTCGGTGTCGGCCAGCGAGGTGAGGAAGGCGTCGACGTCGAGGTCTTCCCCGGCGTAGCGTTGGGTGAAGTCGCGGATCTCGGAGTCCAGGGCGAGGACCGGGCGGATGCGGCAGCCGGTGAGCTGGCGGAGGCGGTCGATGCTGGGGAGCGACTGGGGCTCGGCCATCGCGACGGTGAGGGTGTCGTGGACTTTAAAGAGGGGCAGCGCTTTGAGGCGTTCGGCTTCTTCCTGGCCGATGAGCTTGAGCAGCGGCGGGTCGATGAGCCCGTGGCGGAGCTGGACGCCGCGGACCCCGAGGGATTCGGCGAGGGTGTAGACCAGTTGGGCGGAGCTGATGAGGCCGGCCTCGACCATGACTTCGCCCAGGAGCTTCCCGGAGTTTTTCTGTTGCCCCAGCGCGGTTTCGAGCTGTTCCTGGGTGACGGCCCCGTCGCGCAGGAGCAGGTCGCCGATGCGGGCGCGGGAGGCGGCCGACGGGGTACTGGGCTCGTGGATCGGGGGGGGCGTGGGGGTCACAGGAAGCTGCGTACGGCGGTGTTGACGTCCTGGTAGTGGTCGAACATGGGGGCGAGTTCGGTGATCTCGAAGACGGTACGGAGGGTTTCGTTGGCTCCGGAGAGGCGGAGGGTTTGGCCGGTTTCCTGGAGCTGGGCGGCGGTATCGCTGAGGATCTCGAGGGCGTGGCTGTCGAGGTAGGGGACATCGGTGACGTCGATGACCATGCGGCCGAGGCTGCTGCGGAGGGTGTCGGTGAGGCGGGCGTGGAAGTCGGGGGCGTCCTCCTGGAGGATCGGGCCGTGGGGTTCGATGACGGACACGGCGCCGACTTGTTGGGCATCGATGCGCATGGGGTGGGCCGGGGGTTAGGCGTTCGCGGGCTGGACCAGCGGGAGCCGGAGGACGAAGGTGCTGCCCTTGTTGAGTACGGATTCGACGGTGATGTCGCCGCCGTGGAGGCGGATGACTTCACGGGCCAGGGAGAGTCCGAGCCCGCTGCCGCCGATATCGCGGAGGCGTTTGTCGTCGGCGCGGTAAAACTTGTCGAACACTTTGGCGAGCTCGTCTTCGCCGATGCCGATGCCGTTGTCGCGGACATGGATTTCGAAGTCTTGTTCGGTTTCGTGGGCTTCGACACGGATGTCGCCGCCCGTGGGGGTGTACTTGAGCGCGTTGCCGATGAGGTTGTGCAGCGCCAGGGTGATCTTGTCCCGGTCGCCCTGGAGCGTGGGGAATTTGGGGGGCAGGTCGAAGGCGATGTTGAGCTGTTTGTCCTGGGCCTGGGCGCGGTAGTCGTCTTCGAGGCGGCCGAGGATTTCATCGAGCTTGACGTCGTCGCGGCGGACCTGGAGGGAGCCGGCCTCGATCTCGGAAACCGAGAGGACCTCTTCGACCACGCGGCCCAGGCGGACGACTTCCTGGTTGATGACGTTGAGGCATTCGGCGCGGTCGGCGATTTCGTGTTCGTCCAGGTCGATCGCGCGTTCGAGGTAGAGCCCGATATTCGTCAGCGGGGTGCGGAGTTCGTGGGTGGCCTGGGCGACGAAGAGGTTGCGGGACTTGTCGGCGGTGCGCTGCTGGGTGACGTCTTCAAAGATGACCAGTGCGCTGAGCTCGGGGCCACGGGCCAGGGGCCGGACGGTCGCGCGGACCACGGCCTGTTCGTCTTGCTCGGGGTGGAGGATGAGTTCGATCGCCCCGCCGCGGGGCTCGGTGCCGCGGAGGGTGCGCTGGGCAAGGCCCAGGAGTTCGGGGTCGGGGAAGAGGTGGTCGGCCGAGGCGCCGACAAGCCGTTCACGGCTGCGGATGAGCAGGCGGCAGGCGGCGCCGTTGGCGGCGGTCAGCTTGAGTTCGGGGTCGAGGATCACGACGCCGTGGTGCAGCGCGTCGAGCACGGCCTGGGGGTCACCGCTGGGGGACGTGGCGTTGAACTGCTCAGCGGCGTGGGTTTCGAGGGCCTGGTCCTGGGCGTGGGCGAGGTGGTCAATCAGGCGGTTCCACGCCTGGGCGTCGGCGGCGTGGGGCGCGACGCGCAGGGCCTGAGGGCTGGGCTCGCCGCGGTTCCAGGCGGTCAGCGCGGAGCCGATACGGGTCAGGCTGCCCAAGCGTTTGAAGGCGTAACGGGAGAGCCAGGCCTGGGCGATGAAGGCTAAAGCCCAAGCGGTGACCGCGGCGATGTGGTGGGGCTGCCACGCTCCGCTGGGGAGCTCGGCGAGGAGGACCCACGCGGTGGCCAGGCCAGCGGTCGCGGCGGCGGCGCACAGCAAGGCGGCGGCGGCCTTGAGGTTCAGGACCGGTCCGCCGTGCGGGCCAGGGTCGAGGGACGCGGGGGGTCCGATGGTATTGCCTCCGAGTTCTCCCATAACCCGAGAGATATCGGCAGGAAACCGGTCGCGATGAACCCGGTCGACGGGGCCAGGTCGTGGTGGAAGCGGCGGGAGCGGTTATCGGCCGTGGTGAAACGGCTACTGGGCGTGGTCTGAAAACGAGCCGCAACCATCAGGGAGCGGATTTTTTGCCGGACACGGGTCCTACGAAACGACGAGATTTTGGCTTCCGCTCCCTGACGGTCGAGGCTCGTTCAGAGTTCTCAGATCACGCCTAGGTCAGATGCTCGGCCTGGAGCTGGGCGCGGACACAGAGCTCGGCGGCCTTGAGGGCGTGGTCCTGCGACATGGCGTGGTCGGTGCCATCGAGGCAGTCGCGGATGAGTTGGCCGAAGAATTTAAAGCCGACCTGGCCGGCAAGTTCCATGCGCTGCTCGCCGTCCTGGTTGACGAGAATCAAGACGTCTTGGACGGGGTCCGGGAGGGCGGGGTCGATGTATTTGCGGAGTTCGATCGTGCCTTGGGTCCCGATAATGAAGGTTCGGCCGTCGCCCCAGGCCCGGAGCTTGTCGGGGGTCAGCCAATCGACACGGAAGAACATGGTGGCGCCGTTGTCGCCGATCAGGGTCGCGTCGCCGTAGTCTTCGAGTTCGGGGAAGTCGGGGTGGTCGTAGTTCGCGACTTTGGAGGCTTGGACGGTGGCGTCTTTGCAGCCGGCGTAATGGAGGAACTGTTCGATCTGGTGGCTGCCGATGTCGCAGAGGATCCCGCCGTACTGCTCGTGTTTATAGAACCAGTCGGGGCGGTTAGCGGGATCGCCCAGACGGTGGGGGCCGAACCCGGTGACGTGGAGGACGCGGCCGATGGCCCCCTGGTCGATCAGGTCACCGGCGTGCATGGCGCATTCGACGTGGAGGCGTTCGGAGAAATAGACCATGTATTTCTTGCCGGTGCGCTCGACGGCGTCTTGGACGTCCTGGAGCTGGTCCAACGAGACCAGCGGGGTTTTATCGGTAAAGTAGTGCTTGCCGGCATCCATACAACGGACGCCCAGCGGGGCGCGGACATTGGGGATGGCCGCGGCGGCGACGAGCTGGACCTCGGGGTCGTCGAGGATGACCTGGAGGTCGGCGACGTGCTGGGCGTTGTGTTGTTTAGCAAGCCCGGCGGCCTTTTGCGGGTCGTGTTCGTCGAAGACGTACTTGAGGGTGGCGCCGGCTTCGGTGAGGCCGTTGACTTGGCCAAAGATGTGGCCGTGGTCCATGGCCGCGACGGCAAAGCAGAACTGCCCGGGGTCGGCCACGGGGTCGGGTTTTCCGGTGGGGGCGTAATTCATGCCGTCGTTCGGGGTAGCCATGGAATCGTTTCCTGAGAAGGGGATTAAATCTTTCGGGCGGTGGACCCGCTCCGATGCGGGACCTAGTTTAACGATATGTCCAGACCCTCGGTGTTAGCGTTTTCAGGGAGCCTCCGGCAAGGATCGCTCAACCAGAAATTGGTCAAGCTGGCGGCGCGCGGCGCGGCCAAAAGCGGCGCAGACGTGCGGGTGATCGATCTGGCGGATTTCCTGCTGCCGATCTTCGACGAAGACGTGGAGTCCCGCGGCACGCCGGCCGAGGCGGTGTCGCTCAAGGCGATGATGAAAGCCGCGGACGGGATGTTGATCGCGTCGCCGGAGTACAACTCGTCGCTGTCCGGGGCGCTGAAGAACGCGGTGGATTGGGCGTCGCGGAAAGCAGAGGGCGAATCGGCCCTCGAGGCGTTTTCGGGGAAAGCGGTGGCGGTGATGGCGGCGTCGCCGAGCCCGGTGGGGGGGCTGCGGGGGCTGATGCACCTGCGGCAGATCCTCAGCCATATACAGATGCACGTGCTTCCGGGGCAGATGACGCTGTGCCATGCGGACGAAGCCTTCGACGACGCCGGTGAGTTAAAAGACCCGAAATTGGGCGCGAACGCCGAGAAGCTCGGCCGGACGTTGGCGGAGTATCTCAAACGTCATCCAAGTTGAGCAGATCGTTTTTACCGTGGGGGTAAACACAGGAAAGGAATCAGTCATGGCTGAAGCGTTGCCCGCAGAACAGATCGAACAGGCGCTCGGGTCTCTGCCCGGGTGGTCGCTTGAAGAAGACAAGCTGAAAAAAACCTTCTCGTTCGACAGCTTCAAGGAAGCGATGGGTTTTATGGTCCGGGTGGGTTTTGAGGCCGAGGCCCACGGCCACCATCCCGAATTGTTCAACGTCTACAGCAAGGTGGAGGTCGGGTTGAGCACCCACGACGCGGGCGGCCAGGTGACGGCGAAAGATACGGCGCTCGCCGAGGCGATCGAGTCGGTGAACTGGATCCCGCAGAAGTAGCGGCCGGCGCGGGCTGGTATGATTCGGCGATGGAATTACTCGAAAAACTGACTCAGACGCCCGGCATTCCCGGGCGTGAGGACCGGGTGCGTGAACTGATCCTCGAGGAAATCGACGGCCTGTTCGACGACGTGAGTGTGGACCCGATGGGGTCGGTGATCGCGGTGCGGCGGGCGACGGCCGGGGGGGCGGACGAAGGGTCTGATCCCGCGGCCCCGACCCGGGTGATGCTGGCCGCGCACATGGACCAGATCGGCTTTGTCGTGAAACATGTCGGCGACGACGGGTTTTTGCGGGTTCACCAAGTCGGGGGTTTTGATACGCGCAATCTCTTTGCCCGGATGGTCACGGTGGCCACGGAAGGGGGCGACCTCCTTGGGGTCATGAACCCGGGGAGTAAGCCGGTCCACCTGGCGTCGGCCGAGAAACGCAAGAAACCGCCCAAAGTCAGCGACTTGCTGGTGGACCTGGGGCTGCCCGAAGATCAGGTCAAGGAGCGGGTGAAGATCGGGGACATGGTGACGCTCCGCGTGCCGTTCCAGTTGGTGGGGAACACGGCGGTGGGGCAGTGCATGGACAACCGGGTGGCTTGCTGGATCGCGATCGAAGCGATCCGGAAGCTGGCCGCGGCGGACACGGAGCACGCGGCGGAGGTGCATTGCGTGTTTACGGTGCAGGAGGAGGTGGGGCTGCGGGGGGCGACCACGGCGGCGTATACGGTGCGGCCCGACATCGGGATCGGGATCGACACGACGCTGTGCGTGGACACGCCCGGCTCGCCCGAGGATCAGCGGTGCACGGTGCAGGGGGCGGGCGCGGCGCTGACGGTGATGGACGGCGCGTCGATCGGCGACCCGCGCTTGCTGGCGGATTTCGAGAGGGTCGCCGAAGCCGAGGGGATCGCAACCCAGCGGTCGGTGCTGCCCCGCGGCGGTACGGACACGGCGGGGATCCAAAAAGCCGCGGGGGGGACGCGGGCGTTCACCCTGTCCTGCCCGACGCGGTACATCCATACGGTGGTCGAGATGGTGCATCTGGACGACCTGCACGCCTGCCGGGATCTGCTGGCGGCGTTTCTGGCGGACGTGCGGTAAGCAGTCCGGCGGAGCGGGCGGTGCGCCGCGGCTGGGGGTAAGGAAGGCTGGTCTGGGATGGGTCTGCTGGCACTGATGTTGTGGGGCCGGGACTGGCCGCTGGGGCAGCGGCTGCTCATGATTCTGGGCATCGCGATCGCGGCGCACCTGTTCGTGCGGGTCGCGACCTGGCTCAGCCGGTCGCTGCTGGGCCGCCGACGTTTTCAGAATGACAAGGCGCGGACGCTGATCCAGTTTTCGCTGAGCGTGTTGATCCTGGCGGTGTACTTTGTCGCGCTGGGGGTGGCGCTGCTGGAGCTGGGGGTGCCGGTGGGGACCTATATCGCGAGCGCGACGGTGATCGGGCTGGCGTTCAGTTTCGGCTCACAGCTCATGGTGCAGGACGTGATTTCGGGGCTGACGCTGATCTTCGCGGACCTGCTGGATGTGGGGGACATGGTGGACATCGGCGGGCAGGTCGGGATTGTCGAACACATCGGGGTGCGGTACACCCGGCTGACGAATTTCACCGGTGCGCTCATCAACGTGCCCAACCGCAACGTGGCGAACGTGGTGCGGTATCCCGACGGGTTCACGCGGGCGTACCTGGATATCCAAGTGCCGGTGGTCGACGGGGTGCTGGCCCCGGAGTACCCGGCGGCGATCGAGTCGGTGTGCGCGGCGGCGGCGGCGCAGTTCCCCGGGGTGATCCTGCTGCCGCCGGACGTGGTGCGGAGCGACCCGGCGGCGGGCGGAGAGGACGCGGACGTGATGCGGGCGAAGTTCCGGATCTGGCCGGGGCAGTCGGCGATCATCGGCGGGGCGGTGCGGCAGGCGGTGCTGAGCCGGCTGCGGGAGATCGATCCGGGTTACCCGGACTGGAAGATCACGCTGGTCGAGCGGGCGGAGATGGACGGCGGCCGATCGACGCTGCCGGTGCCCAACGCGGTTTCGCGTCGCCGGGGCGGCGGCCGATCCAAGCGGAGCGGAAACGGGTAGACTGTGCGGTAGCGCGGGGCGTAGCTCAGCTTGGTAGAGCGCCTGCTTTGGGAGCAGGAAGTCGTCAGTTCAAATCTGGCCGCCCCGATTCGACTTGGGAAGATAGGTTTCGTGTGGGGGCCGCCGCGGGTTTGGAGAAGAGGTGGGCGGGCTTGACGTTCGACTCGGCGTAGGCCTGGCCGAGCTGTTGGAGCTGGGGGATGAGGTTCAGGTCGTCGAGCCTGGCCTTGACCAGGGGCGGGAGCAGGGTAGAGTCGTCGTTGACATCGAGCCGGGTGTCGTAGCGGACGTAAGTGAACTTTTGCTGGTCGGGCGGGTAGTAGCCGGCGTTGCGGAGGTCGCCGACCTCGGCGTCGAGGGGTTGGCCGTAGAGGCAGTCGCCCATGACGCGGCAGAGCATATCTTGCTGGTCGGAGACGGAGCCGAGCAGCGCGGGGGGGATGAACCCGATCTGGCGGAGGATGTTGATTTTTTCCGGCTGCATGCCTCGGAGGAGGCTGCGGGTGCGCCCGGTGCCGACGGAGATCAGGTGCAGCTGATCGGGTCCGGTGGGCCACTGGATGCGGTAGGCGGGGAGGGTGGCGGTGAGCGCGGCGAGGAGGGCGGGGTTGTTGTAGGGGGTGATGCCGCCGTCGACAAAGAGGAAAGACTGGTCGCCGACCTGGATGCGTTCGGGGGTGAAATAGGTGGGGGCGGCGGTGCTGGCGCGGAGGACTTGCCAGAGCGGCATATCGAGGTTGCAGCCCGTGAGGTCGCGCTGGTTGAACCGGGTGTCGGGGTGGTTGGTCAGCGGCCAGGGCGAGCCGGTGCTGGCGTTGCGCATGACGACCATGAGGGTGGTTTTGAGGCGGTCGGTGCCCATCAGGGACGGGCTGCCGTCGGGCTCTTGGAAGATGTCGCGGAACATGTGGGCGATGTTGTCCGCGCGGTATTTGGCCCGGAGCTTGAGGTACCAGGGTGAGCGGGTGAACATGCGTGAGCCCTGCTCGACGTAGAGTTTTTCGATCTCGTCGACCGCCATGCCCCAGCTCAGACAGGTGGCGATGATGGCGCCGGTGCTGGTGCCGGCGAAGAAATCGACGGCGTCGCTGAGGCGGAGCTCGGGGTCGTCGTGGTGCTGCCGGAAGAGGGCCTCGACGCGTTTGAGGATTTGGAGCGCGAAGACCCCCCGGATGCCGCCGCCGTCAATAGACAGGATTCGTTTCAACGGTCGTTCCCCGTGGTTGTGTCTGGCACCCGACGTGCGCGGGAAAGCAGTTCAGAGATCAGGATACTAGACTGGGCGGCCTCGGGCCGACCGGGTCGGAGGTCAGGCGAGCCCGGCGATCGTTTTTTTCGGAGGCAGTCGTTGATGGATAAGGTTAAACCGGTGTGGGTGGTCGGGTTTGTCGGGAACCGTCCGGGGCCGGGGGCGGGGCGGTCGGCCGAGGCCCTGCGGGCGTGTCGGCCGGCGCTCGAGTCGGTGCTCAAGCGGCTGATGGAACAGGCGGCGAGCCGGGGCGGCGGGACGATCGAACTGGTCATCGGCGCAGCGGCGGGGGCCGACCTGGAGGCCGCGGACGCGGCCGAGGCGTTGGGGCTGCCGGTGCACGTGATCCTCCCGATGCCCGAGGCGCGGTTTTGGGAGGATTTTGACGGGGGCATGGAAGAAGACCGGGCCCGGGCCCAGCGGCGGGTCGAAGCGGCGCGGGCGGGAGAGCGCGGCGGGTCGCTGCGGATCGCGGACGGGGATACACGCCGGCCGGACTGCTACCACGACACGAATTTGCAACTGATCGAAGCGTCGGACTTGTTGGTCACCCTGTACGCGGACGAGGCGGGTCCGCCGAAAAGGGGCGGGACGGCCGAGGCGGTGGGGCAAGCCCAAGGGATGGGCGTGGCGCTGGTGCGCATCGATCCGGCGGCCGGGGGGGAGGTGGCTTGGCCCGAGGACATCGCGTCCTGGCCGGAGCCCGACGGAGTGTACGAGGACCTCTTGCACCACGGCTCGGAGTGGGCCGAGGCGGCGGAGCGGGGCGGGACCGAGTCGGTGCTCGGGGCGTTGGACGGGCGGGCGATGCGGATGAAAGGCAGCTTCACCAGCCGGGTGTATCTGTCGATCGTGTTGCACCTGGTCGCGGCGCTGCTGGCGGTGGTGACGGCGGTATTTTTCGCGGGGAAGCCGCACGCGCCAGAAGACGGCGGGCACCACACGGTGCTGACGAATGGGCACGCGGAGGACCCGGCCACGCATCACGGGAGCGCGGAAACGCACGCCGAGGTGAACGCGGAGGAGCACCATAACTGGAAGCATGATTTGGCGGTGGGGCTAACGGGGGTGGAGTTTCTGCTGGTCACGGTGGCGCTGGGGGTGGCGCTGCGGCTGCAGTTCGGCGGGGCGCACCACTGCTGGCGAGATACGCGTTTTGCGGCGGAGGTGGTCCGGGGGGTGCGGGCGGCGGG
>JBCDDZ010000031.1:0-33670 GCA_039180025.1 Planctomycetota bacterium | reverse complement strand
GGCAGATCGTCTTCCCCGGGGCGCGGCAGACGGTCCGCGGTGGCCGCGGCGATGCGGTCGTCGAGGCCGTCTGGCTTCGGACCCGGGGCCAAGGCATCGTCGAGCAGCGCTTCGAACGCCGGATCACGAAACTCGGGAGGGGGGGGGGGCTGGCTCATGGTGATTCAACTCTTTTCCAGCATCTGGGTCTTTAGTTTCTTCAAAGCCCGGTGCCCCCGGGCCAGGACAGTGCCCAGCGGCTGATCCAATGTTTCGGCGATCTGGGCGAAACTCAGCCCCGCGGTGTGCCGCAGGTGTAATACTTCGCGGTCCGCCTCGGGCAGCGTGGCGATGACGCGACGCAGCCGGTGCACCTGCTCGGCCCGCCCGAGCGCCTCGGCGGGATCCTCCCCCAAGTCGCCTTCGTCGGCCGGGGCCGCGAAGATTTGGCCCCCGCCTCCGCCGGGAGACGGGTCGCCTCGGCCCGAGCCCGGGGTCATGTCCGTCGGCCGGGCCTGACGTTTCCTGCGCCGCATCTCGTCGCGCAGCTTATTCATCGCGATCCGAAACAACCAGGCCTCGAACCGCCCCTGCTCACGATACCCCCCGGCCGCCTGCCCCAGTTGGTCCACCAGCTTGACGAACGTGACCTGGGTCAGTTCCTCCGCCAGGTCGCGATCGCCGCACTGCTGAACCAGCAGCCCGTATACCCGGCCGCTGTACGATTCGATCAACCGCCGCCAGGCCGCGGGATCGCCGGCGGAGGCCGCCCGGAGCGTTGCTGCTGGTTCTGCCTCGGTCATCAACGCTCCTGCTTCTGAACTAACGCTTGAGTCCGGTACTTATTGCGTCCCGGACCGCCCCGATTTCTTCGCCGCCGTGATGTTCTACCCGTGGATAAGATAAGCCTTCTATGTCTCAAGACTCTAGCCGCCTCCCCCCGCCCGCTCCCCTGGACCTGCGTGACGCCGAGGCGGTCGCCGCCGTTTTCCACGACGCGGCCCGGGCTTGCCGCGACGCCCCCGGACGGCGGGGCAGCACCGTCCACCTCCCCGCCCACGGCCACCTGCTGGTCACCGGCGACCTCCACGACCACGCGCTCAACTACCAGCGTATCCTCAAGCTCGCTCGCCTCGGCTCGCCCGCAGCCCCCCTGCCGTCTAGCGACGCCGACGGACAGAACGGTTCCGAGCCCAACGGGTCAAATCATTCCGCAACCAACCCCGCGAACGAATGCGGATCGGGGGGACGGCACCTCATCCTCCACGAAGTCATCCACGGCCCGGACCGCGTCAACGGCCACGACCTCTCCGTCCGCATGCTCGCCCGGTGTGCCGATCTCAAACGCCGTCACCCCGAACACGTCCACGTCCTCTTATCCAACCACGAACTCGCCCAGCTCCGCGGCGAAGGGATCACCAAGGACGGCGTCAGCGTGGTCGAACTGTTCAACCAGGGGGTGGATTTCCTCTACGGCAACGCCGCGGACGACATCCGCGAAGCTATCAGCGACTACGTCCGGTCCCTGCCGCTGGCGGTCCGGTGCGACAACGGGCTCATGATCAGCCACAGCCTCCCGGCGCCCCGCCGCATCGAAGACTTCGACAAGGCGGTCCTCGAACGTGAGCTCAGCGACGACGACCTGGCCCCCAAAGGATCGGCCTACGACATGGTCTGGGGCCGATACCAAAACCAAAAAATCACCGAAGAACTGGCCGACGCCTGGGGCGTCGAAGCGTTCATCGTTGGACACCAGCCCGCCGAGATGGGCTACGAGCCAGTCGCCCGGAATACCTTGATTATCGCCTCGGACCACAACCACGGCGTCGCGCTGTCGATCGACCTTGCCCGGCACTACCGCCGACCGCAGTTGATCCATGCCGTGCGGGCCCTGGCCGGGGTTCCCATCCCCTGAGCCGCGGTCTACGCCCGCCCCCACCATTTTCTCACGAGCCGCCCCACCCCTCGGCCAAGACCACCCCGATATTCACCGCGTTGAAACCCGCGTGCACCAGGACGGGCGGCCACACGCTCCCCGTCTGCTCGTATAGCCACCCCAAAACCAAAGCCAGTACAAAAAGCCCCGGTAAGGCGTGCCAGGTCGTCGCCCCCAGGTGAACCGCCGCAAACACCGCCGACGCCGCGATCAGCACCGGCCACCGGGCCCGCCGCCCCCACATTTCAAGCAGCCAGGTCTGGAGCAGCCCCCTGAATACCAGTTCTTCCAGCACCGGGCCCAGGATCACCGCCGCGAACACGGTCTGGACAATCAACTCCAGGCTGGGCGATTCCTGGAGCCGCGTGAGCATGCCGTGGTTGATCGGCGGCGACGGCACCCCCAACTGCGCCGCCCCCCAAGCGACTACCCCCAACGTCGCGAACGTCAGCACCGCCGCGACCGGCAGCCCCACCACCGAGACCCACACGTCCCGGCCCGGCCGCCGCGGGATCAGCCCCGCCCGCCGCAGCCCCGCCTCGCTGGCCCAAGCCTTGACCACGAAAAACGCCGCCGACGCCAGTAGTGCCAACCCCGAAACCTGCTGCATCGACTGCCGCGCCGTGTCCGACCATTCCACCCACCGCCCGGCGACCCCCAGCAACAGCCGTTCGGTGAAAAACAGGCCAACCAAAATAAAACCCACGACCAGGTCCACCCGGCTCAGCGACAGCTCGCGCGTCGGCCCCCGCCGCAGCACGTCGCTGCGCAGCGCTCCCAGTCGCCAGACCAACGCCAAGACCCCCAGCCCCCCCGCCGCCCACCAAAGCACCACCGCCAGCGGGATCGCCTCGGCCCCACCGGCGGGCTCCGCGACCGCGGACTCGGAAATCTCGGCCAACCATTGAATCATTGAATACGTCACTATCGCGCTAATTCGATCGACCTCGGGCCACCGGCCCCATGGTAGTTGGCCTTGAAAACCGTGGGGGGTTTCCGCTTTTCGGCTGAGGGTTCGGCGGGTGCGGGGGGCACGCGGCCGGCCCTGCATACCACCCGCGCGGTCCGCACTCAACGTTTTGTCTGGACCTGATTGCTCGCGGGGGCGAGGTTACCTAAACTAGGCGATTCGCGGTAATCGACACTACGTTTTGAGGAGCTCCATGCTCGTTCTGCCTTCCTGGTCTCCTTTTTTTCAATCCAATGTCCGGATGCAGGGGCGGGCCTGCCAGCTCGGCGGAAACGTGCAACGCACCCCCACAGTGGCCGACGGCGAGCTCCTGCGCGCCGAGGTTAAAGACCAAGACGAAGTCCACACCGTCGAAATAACCAAAGACGGGCGATACGCCCAGGCCGAATGCACCTGCGAAACCTACGGCGACGGCGCGTTCTGCAAACACATCTGGGCCACCCTGTTGGACCTCGACGCCCACGACCAAGACGACGACCACACCGGGACCACCATCAGCGACTTGGCCAAGCTGCGTCTGCGTGCCCCCAAAGCCCGCAAACGCGACGATAGCGCCCGGCCGGTGCGCTCGGCCGAGCCGCGCTGGGTCGGTCGGCTCTCGCTGCTCCGCCCCACCTCCGCCGAGGCCGAGGCCGAGAGCTCCGACGCCGTCACCATCTTCCCCACTCAGCGGCAGGTCTGCTACGTGGTGATGCCCGAACTCTCGAACCGCCACCACGGGCTGGTGGTCGACCTCCAGCAGCGGACCGCGATCGCCTCGGGCTGGTCCAAGCCCAAGCCGCTGCGGGTCGGGCTCGACACGATCGACCAGCTGGCCGACGCGGTCGACCGCGAGCTGGTGTCGATGATGCTCGGGGCGACCTGGGTCACGCAAAACGAAGCGAGCCAGAGCTACCGCCTGGACCGCGGGCACCACACCTACCGCATCGCCCCCGGGTCGCAGCGCATGCTCCTGCGGCGGATCATCCAGACCGGCCGCTGCTTCGTTGAACTCGACGAAGACCCCACCAACAACCGTCACCAGCAGCGGCCGCTCCGCTGGGCCGGGGACGACCCTTCCTGGAAACTGTGGATGATCGCTCGCGAAGGCGCCGGCGAACTCCTGGTGGACCTCCAGCTCCGCCGCGCCGGCAAGCGCATCGCGGTGACCGCCCCCGAGATCGTGCTCGGCGGCCGCGACGGCCTGGTCGTCAACGCCCACCCCCACGACACCTCGGGCAAGCGCACCCACCTGCCCTTCGCGCTCGCCGCACCTTTTGACGACCGCGACGCGTTCCGCTGGGTCACTCAGTTCCGCGACCACCGCTATGCCGAGGACGACAGCGCGAAAATCGACGAAGCCCAGGAACTCCTCGACGAGCCCCTGAGCCACTCGGCCCTGCGGATCCCCGCCGCGGACGTGCCCAAGTTCCTCGAACGGCTCTACCTCCTGCCCCAACTCCCCGAACTCGACCTGCCCGAAGGGATGGGCCGTGAGGAGCAGCTGCTCGAACCACAACCCCACCTCGACGTGTACAGCCCCGGCTCGGCCGAGGCCACGGAACTCATCAGCGGAGCCGGCCGCAGCAGCCTGGTGGCCCGGGTCTGGTTCGACTACGCCGGCCAGCGCGTCAACCCCGCCCGCAAAGGACGCTTCGTCCCCGTCGCCGCCCCGACCGCCGCCAGCCCCAGCGGGGGGGCAAGCGATGCCCCCGCGACCGAAAGCATTGAATCCGCGCCAGATCCTCAGCCCACGAGCAAAGACCAGGCGGTCGCCATCGAAGAAGCCCCCGCCGATCTACAAGAGACTCCCTCTTCCGATACACCAGACCACGGCGACCCCGCCGACGGCGCCGCCGAGCGGCTGATCCGGCGCAACCTCCGCGCCGAGCGTGAAGCCCTCAACGCCACCGCCGGGCTCGGCCTCCGTCATACCGCCTCGACCACCGGCGACGTGCTCCTGGTCAGCCCCAAGCAGATGCCCCGTGCGGTGGCCTCACTCCTGGCCGGCGGCTGGACCATCTCCGCCGACCAGAAAATCGTCCGCGCCGCCGGCCCACCGGCCCTCTCGATCGCCTCGGGCATCGACTGGTTCGAGCTCCGCGGCACCGTGACCTACGACCAGGAAGACGGCACCACGCAGGAATTCACCCTGCCCCAGATCCTCGCCGCCGCCCGGTCCGGCCAAAACATGATCACCCTCGGCGACGGCAGCCAGGCCCTGCTCCCCGAACAATGGCTCGACGAACACGGCCTCCTCACCGCGCTGGGCCAAGTCGAAGGCGATCACCTCCGCTTCAAATCTTCCCAAGCCGCGGTCCTCGACGCTCTGCTCGACGACCAAACCTTGGTCGCCATCGACGACCAATTCCAGCAAGCGCGCGAGCGACTCAAACAGTTCGAAGGGATCCATCCCCTCGAAGCCGCCGAGGACTTCGGCGGGACGCTGCGGACCTATCAACGCGAGGGGTTGGGCTGGCTCGCGTTCCTCCGCGAGTTCGGCATGGGCGGCATCCTCGCCGACGACATGGGGCTGGGCAAAACCGTCCAGGTCCTCGCGATGCTGCAAGCCCGTCGGCTCGGCCACCCGGACCACATCGACCCGGTCCTCGCCCCCCATGCCCAGGAGACCAAAGCAAAAACCGGCGCTCCCGCCGCCCACAAACCGTCGCTCATCGTCGTGCCCCGCTCGGTCATCTTCAACTGGCTCGACGAAGCACAGAAGTTCTGCCCCGAACTCAAGGTCCTGGCCTACTCCGGGCCCGACCGCGGCGGCCTGCTCAAAGACTTCCCCAAGTGCGACCTGGTCGTAACGTCGTTCGGCCTGATGCGGCGGGACATCGACCAGCTCAAGGAAATCGAGTTCGATTACGCCGTGCTCGACGAAGCCCAGGCGATCAAAAACCCCGCATCGCAGTCCGCCAAGTCCGCCCGCCTGCTCAGGGCCAATCACCGCCTGGCCCTCACCGGCACGCCGGTCGAAAACCACCTCGGGGACCTCTGGTCGATCTTCGAGTTCCTCAACCCCGGCATGCTCGGGGCCAACGCCCGGTTCAGCGACCTGGTCCGTGGCAGCACCCGCTCAGCGGGCATCGACAAGCTCGGCACCCCGGCCGACGCCAGCGAAGCCGCCGCCGCGGCCGCCGCCGACCACAATGTGGACCCCCTCGACGACGACCTCGACCCGTTCGCCGCGAGCGAAGACAGCCCCGATCGCCGGGCCGACACCGTCGCCCAGGTCGCCGCCGCGCTGCGTCCCTTCATCCTCCGCCGGACCAAGACCCAGGTCCTCGACGACCTGCCCGCCAAGACCGAACAGACCATCATCTGCGAGATGGAACCCGCCCAGCGCAAGGTCTACGACCAGCTACGCAAGTACTACCGCGGCACCCTCATGAAGCAGCTCGATGCTTCGCCTTCCAGCAGCAACTCGGGCAAAAACAACGGCAAAACCGAAGACGCGGCCGGCGGCGGCGGGGTCGGCAAGTCCGCGTTCATGGTGCTCGAAGCCCTGCTCCGCCTCCGACAGGCCGCGTGTCACCCCGCGCTGATCGACAAAGAAGGCCTGGACACCGGGGACGAAAACACCCCCTCGGCCAAACTCGATACCCTCAGCGAGATGCTCGCCGAGGTGATCGACGGCGGGCAGAAAGCCCTCGTTTTCAGCCAGTTCACCTCCATGCTCTCCCTGGTCCGCAAACGCCTCGACGAGTTGGGGATCCGCTACGCCTACCTCGACGGCCAGACCCGCAACCGCAAACAAGTCGTCGAACAGTTCCAAGAAGACCCCGACCTCCAGGTGTTTCTCATCAGCCTCAAGGCCGGCGGGGTCGGCCTGAACCTCACCGCCGCCGAGTACGTCTTTATCCTCGACCCGTGGTGGAACCCCGCGGTGGAGGCCCAGGCGATCGACCGTACGCACCGCATCGGCCAGACCAAGCCGGTCTTCGCTTACCGCATGATCTGCGAAGATACCGTGGAACAGCGCATCATCGACCTGCAACAGCGCAAACGCAAACTCGCCGACGCCATCGTCGGCGGCGAGCAGAACCTGATGCAAAACCTCACCCGCGACGACATCGAACAGCTGCTGTCCTAGCCCTGCCCGCGACGACGAAGCGGCCCGACTCGGTTGGCTATCACTTCAACGTGGAGGGCTTTTCGTTCGTCGGCGGTTCGTCAGCTAAGCGTCCCGCTCCGCGGCCGTACGGATCGTAGGGGGCATCTCACCGGGTCTCTTCGACCCGTGAATGGCCCGGGGTGTGATCTGTACTGGCCCGCGAAAAACAGGATCACTGCAACCGGATGAAATATGCCTGATTTTTTTGTTTTTCTCGATTCGGGATTGCCCCGGGCTCTACCGGTTACTATTCTGATTAAAGAGAGTACTTGCCGGTTTGGCCTGTAAACCGACAAACGGGAACGTTTCCGAATATCCACACAACAATTTTGGCCTCACCGTTCAAAGCCCGCCTGGCGCGGTCTGACGATCGGTCTGCTGGGCGAATCCAAACTTACACAGAGGTTTTGTCGTGACTAATATCTACGTTGGTAATCTGCCTTACGCCACCCTGGAATCAGAGCTGATTGAACACTTCAGTCAATGGGGCCGAGTCACCAAAGCCACTCTGGTTTTCGACCGGGAGACCGGCCGGCCGCGTGGCTTCGGGTTCGTCGAAATGGACGAAGACACCGAGGCACAGCAAGCCATTACCCAAGCCCACGGCGCGGCGTTCAATGGCCGCCCCCTCACCGTCAACCAAGCCCGTCCCCGCGGCGCGGGAACCACCCCGCCCGCGCACCACAACTCCCGTGCGCCGCACCCCTACGGCTCGTTCGGCAATCCATCGCCCCACCGCACGAACCACCCGCCATCTCCGCCCGCTTCAGGTAATCCGGCCGACCCTTCCGAAGCAGACCTGCAACGCCAAGAAGCGGCGGGTTCGGGGTATCACAACCGTATCGAGATGCCCGCCGAGCCCCAACCCCCCACCCCGCCGGCCGCCCCCACGCCGCAGCGCGTAGCGGGAGGTGGATACGTCAATCACCTCTATTCCTGAGACGGTGCGGTTCCCCGCTCGGAATCCAACGTGGCCGCGCGGCCACGAGGATGGTTTGTCGACTTGCCGTGGCAACAGGACCACAACACACGTGAGCTTGAGCGTATCTGTATTTCATCGAACGGCTTGAATATCCGAATAGACACAGCGTGGTGAAGCCCGTCAGGACCGCGGCAGCGCAACAAACTTGTCGATCACCAACCCGAAGCCCGAGAGCGCCGCAGGCGTGAAGGGGTGATTGGTGATGAGTTGAAGCCGACTTAGCCCCAGGTCGCGCAGGATTTGCGAACCGATGCCGTAGTCCATGGTTTTGGCCGTGGCGGCCGCCGTGACGCCGTCTTTCGCGGGCAGCGTATCGAGGCCGGGACCAAAGCGTGGCCCCTCGGGAAGCGCCGGAGCCGTGGAGCCGCCGAGGGGAGCGGGGGTTTGGAGGCGTTTGAGCAGCCCCCGGCCCATACCTTCGTGACGGAGATAGACCACCGCACCGCGGCCGGCGGACTGGATCATCTGCATCGACTGCCGCAGGGTTTGCTGCGACGGCTGCTCCAGATCGCCGAACACATCGCCGAGCAGGTTCTGGCTGTGCATACGCACGAGTGTGGGCTCGGGCTGTTCGATCGGGGCCCCCGCCCCGTCGGTCTGCCCCAGTTCGCCGCAAACCAGCGCGACATGCGGGAACGGGTCGACCATCGAGCGGTAAGCGATCAGGGTCCAATCGCCCAGATCGTTGGTGAACGGGAGCGTGTCGATCCGCTCGACCAGGAGGTCGCGTTGCATGCGGTATTCGATAATGTCGGCGACGGAGCACGCCTTGAGGCCGTGCGTCTCGCACAAGAGGTCGAGCTCAGGCTGGCGGGCCATCGTGCCATCGGCGTTCATCACCTCGATACCCACGCCCACCGGCGACAGGCCGGCGAGCCGGCACAGGTCCGTGATCCCCTCGGTATGTCCGGTGCGGACCAGGACGCCGCCGTCACGGGCGCGGAGCGGCTGGATGTGCCCCGGCCGGTCCAGGTCGATCGGGCGGGTCTCGGGGTCCGCCAAGGTGCGGATGGTCTGGGCACGCTCGGCCGTGGAGACGCCGGTGGTGATCCCGAAACGTGCCGCGGCATCGACCGTGATGGTGTACGCCGTACCCCGCTGCGTGGTGTTCACGCTGCCCTGCGGCGGCAGGTCCAGGCGGTCGCAAGTCGATCCGTCCAACGCGACGAACAGCATGCCCCGGCCCTGACTCAACATGAAATTGATCACTTCGGGTGAACAAAACTCGGCGGCGCAGACAAGGTCGCCTTCGTTCTCGCGGTCGGCGTCGTCGGCGAGCACGACGATCTTGCCGTCACGCAGATCCTGAAGAATGTCGGGGATGGAATGCATCGTAGAGATTAGACCACAGAGCACCGGCGGGCACACCGTGACGGAGAAATCGGTGGCTTTTATTGCTCAGGCAACCCCGCGCTTAGCCAGCATGCGGGGCCCACCGCTTACTTTGCGGCTTCAGGGGCGTCCGCGTCGGGCCTCGTCCCCGGCCCCAGCCGGAGGCGAGTTTGCGGGGTAAAGCGGTAATTGTCCAGCAGACGGTTGACCTGTTCGGGGGAGACCGCGGTGAGCCGGGCGAGTTCTTCTTCGAGAGGCGTGTAGATGCCGTGGTAGGTCCACTGGGTGCCCAGGGCCTGCATCCGGCCGGCGGGCCGTTCGCCCTGGAGGGTGGCCTGGGTGGCGAGTTTGTTCACCGCCCGTTCGACCTCGCCGGCGTTGATGTCCTGGTCCCGGACCACCGCTTCGAGCACTTCAAGCAGCGCCGCCTCGACTTGCTCGGCCCGGTCGGGGTCGCAGCTCGTGTAGGCGAGGAAGGCCCCGGTGCCATCCTGCGGCAGGAAGCTGAAGTCGGCCTCGTCGGCCAGCCCCGGATCGACGATCGCCCAGTAGAGACGCGACCCCTCGCTATCCCCCAGCACGTCGGCGAGCACTTTGGCGGCGTAACGGTCGTCGTCCTGCGCACTCGGGGCGGGGCTGAGCATCCCGAAATAATGTCGGCTGAGCTTTGCATCGTTCAGATCGAGTTGGCGGTCCGTGGGCACGGGCGCCTCGGTGTCACGGCTCGCCCCGGTGATCGGCCAGTCGCCGCAGAGTTTTTCCAGATCCGTGACCAGGGCCTCGAAGTCCAGCCGACCCGCCGCGGCGACCACCGTATTGTCCGGGCTGTACCGCCCCTCAAAGTAGCCACGCATCTGCGCAGCCGTCAACGACCGGACGGTCTCGGCGGTCCCCAAGACGCGGAACCCCAGGGGGTGGTCCTGACCCGAAGCATCACAGAAATAAGTCTCGAGTAGGCGGTCCTGCAGCACCCATTCCGGCCGATCGTCGTACATCCCGATCTCTTCCAGGATCACATTTTTTTCCATGTCGAAGTCTTCGCCACGCAGCGCGGGCCGGAGCATATCGCCCAGGAGGTCGACGGCCCGCGGCAGGAATTCGGGCAGGACATTGGCGTAGTAGACGGTCTGTTCGTGCGAGGTATAGGCGTTGTAGTTCGCGCCCAACTCGTCGAATTCGCGGTTGACGTCTTCCGCGGTCCGCCGTGCGGTCCCTTTGAACATCATGTGTTCGAGGAAGTGGGACACGCCCATCAGTTCGGGCGTCTCGTCGCGGGCCCCGGTCTTGACAAAAAAACCGACCGCGGAAGTGTGGGCGTCGGGGTTGACCTCGGCGATCACGGTGAGGCGGTTCGGCAGCGTGTGGTGTTTGAATTGGATCGGCATCCGTACAGTTTAAGGCTTCGGATTGTTTCGGGGCGCACCGCAGTGAAACCCCGCCGTCCCGGAAGCGGGCCAACCGGAAAAGTTGGCCACGGGGGGGGCCGGCGGCCCGCCGATCAGGGCTTTCCGCCGGTTGGCCGCCGACGCTGCTTGCTTAGACATAGATCCAAGGTCAAAGCCCACCGCGGTCGACCGTGGGCTCGACGCAAAGCATTATTTCCGAAGCGGACGCGGCAAAGGCGTTCCACAAGCGCGGCGCAGGTCAGGGACCATCGACCACGGCGGACAGCGATGTGCCTTCGACGATGGTGTCGATGGTGGTCGCGACGTAGCCGGGAGATTCGACCCGCAGGGCGCCCAGCCCCGGGGCGGTGCCGCGGACGGTGAAGACCGCGACGCGGCGGCCCGGGGCAAAAGTAACCGTCGTGGGTTCGCCGGGCGAAAGATCGTCGAGGGCGAGGAACGCCTCTGAATCGCCCTGCGGCTCATGAGAGACGGTGAAATCCGTCGCCGTGCGGGGCGCGGCGGGGAGGGTGACCATGACACTGGTGCGGCCGTCGCGGGTCAGGTCGATCCGGCTGGACGGGCCGAGCCCGACATTGCCCTGCACGGTGATCCGGGGCGGGAAAAAGGTCAGGGTTTCTTCATAAGATCGCCCCATCGGCCGACCCTTGGCGTTGAGCGTCGGCTCGGCCGTAACGGTCAGCCGATGCGGCTCGAGCGGCGCCGCGGGCTCGAACACATAACCGGTAAGCCGTGCCGTCTGGTCGGTGAACGCGAACGCCTCGGTAATATCCCGGCCGTCGACGGTCACGCGGAAGCTGTCGGGATCGGCCCGGCGGGGATCGAGCGTCACGCTGACCGGAGCCGGGGTGTTCAGCTTCTGACGGTAAGCCGGCCCCTCAAGGTCGGCCACGGTGGTAGCGCACCCGGTGGCGAGGGCGGCGCTGGCGGCCGCAGTCAGGACGGTAAGGATCGGGGTGGATTTCATAAGGCCAACGCTACGATCCATCACCACGTGGGCAAACCCAGGCTCGACATTACCGAGCCACGGGCGTCAAGAACTATCGGATGTGCCGGCTGGGGTAAACCTGAGTCCTGACCCTTCGACACGTTGGCGCCCGTGAGGCCACGGCTGGCAAACGCCCATTCCATCGCTTACGGCCTGCCAAACGAAAGCTCACGGGTGATCGAAGATGTCCGTGGGCTTAGCGGTGGTTAGCGCTAGATCCGGAGTAGGGATCTCCAGGCACGGAACTGCGAAAAACCTACGGCGCGCTAGCGAGGTGTTCGAGAAGCGTCGCGTGGGTGCGGCAGCCCAGGTGGAAGCGGTCGAGGGCCAAGTGTTCGTTGGGCGAATGGATGTTGTCGGAGTTGAGCCCGAAGCCGATCAGCAGCGTATCGATGTCTAGCTGCTGTTTAAAATCGGAGATCACGGGGATGGTCGCGCCCTCACGGACGAGGGCGGGCGCGCGGCCGGCGGACTGCTCAATGGCTTTCGCGGCGGCGAGCACCCAGGGCGAATCGGTCGGGGTAGCGACGGGGTGAGCTTCGCCGTGGTTGGCGATATCCCAGCGGCAGCCGCCGGTGTCGTGCTGGTGGAGCCAATCGGTGAACCGCCGGGTGACGTTGGCGGGGTCCATCGCGGCGGGGATCCGGAAGGATACCTTCGCGCCGGCAAAGCTGGGGATCACGGTCTTGGCCCCTTGCCCCATGTAGCCGCCGTAGAGCCCGTTGACATCGCAAGACGGCCGGACCCAGCGGCGTTCGAGCGTGGAGAAATCCTTCTCACCGAAGGGCAGACTATCGACCTCGCCGGTGAAGTCGTGTTCGTTGAAATCCAGCTTCTGCCACGCGGCGTTTTCGTCGTCGGTCAGCGGGAGCACGTCGTCGTAGAACCCCGGGATGGTGATGCGCTGCTGATCGTCCAGGAGCTTGCCCAGGACCCGGACGAGCTGCGTGGCGGGGTTGGCGAGGGTGCCGCCGTAGACGCCCGAATGCAGGTCGCGAGACGGGCCGTGGAGCTTGATATCGAAATAGACGAGGCCGCGGAGGGCGTAGGTGATCGCGGGGAGGTACGGGGGGTCGCTCCCGGCGGGCGCTTCCCACATGGAGGTGTCGCTGACGACGCAGACGGTGCGTGCGTCGGTTTCGAGGAGCGACGCATGTTTTTCCAGGAACGCCGGCAGGCTGACGCTGCCGCACTCTTCCTCGCCTTCGATCAAAACGCTGACGTGGCAGGGCAGAGGGGTTTCGGTGGCGTGGTAGGCACGCAGGGCCTCGAGGAAACACATCACCTGCCCTTTGTCGTCGGACGCGCCGCGGGCGAAGATTTTGCCCTCGCGGACGGTGGGCACGAAAGGCGGGGAACTCCAGAGGTCGGCGGGGTCGGGCGGCTGAACGTCGTAGTGGCCGTAAAAAAGGACGCGGTTTTTCGCGTCGTCCGCGACCATCTTAGGGGTCGTCCGGGCGACGATGATGGGATGGCCTTTTTCGCCTTTGGGTCCAGCGGGCTGGAGCACTTCGACACTCATTCCGAGCTCTTCGCAGTAGCTCGCCACCCAGGCGGCCGCGGCGTGGACCTGAGGCTCGAACGCGCGGTCCGTACTGACGCTGGGAATGGCTAACAGCTGTTTCAGCCGGGTCAGGGCGTGGTCCTGATCGGCAGCGAGGTGGTCGAGGGGGGCGGTGGATGGAGGCATAGTGAATTTCAGTCTATCTCGTATCCGAGAATGGAATCCCGCGACTTCGTGAACGGGATATGTCGGTGACGAAGCCGGTAGGCCTTGTCGGCCTCGGGCGACCCAGATCAAACGAGCCGCGAGCCTGCCTACGAGGTACCCGCGGGCCGACCCGGCCTAAGCATTAACCGATCACGACACGGCCACCATCGGCCCGGGTTCTGTCAGCCCTGGCCAGCGTCTTCTTGTTTTGGATGGTGTTCGTGGTGTGCGGTCTGATCGAAGTACTGGGTTTTGAACGTGGCCAATGCGCTGCGCAACTTCTGAACATTGGCGGGATCGACGGTCTGTTTACACTTCATCGCGTAGACGATGATCTCGTGCAGCGACTGGAGCTTGGCGAAATACGCTTCGTGCTCCGACTCGTTTTTCGGCAGCGGAACACGCTGGGCCAGGAAATACTCCTGGGCTTCGACCTGGATTTTAGTGGCGTGGGTTTCTTTGTTCTCCACCCAGCGGACGAGCTGCTGAACGTCCTGGGCGGTGCTGGCGCCGTCTTCTTCGACGAGCTCGGCGATCTTGGTCATGGATTTTTCGATGGTCTGGATGTGCTGCGCGAGTTCTTCGAACTTCAACTCGTCGCCGTAGATCCCGCAGGGGACCTGACAGTGGGCGTAGGCTTGCTGAGGGGTGGCCAGCCACACGGTGGCTAACGCGGCAACGGCGAGCGAACAGAGGGCGATGCGGGCGGCGTGGGCGTTCATATCAACCTTTCCGGGGAGGGTGGAAAACAGGATGGTGGCGGGCGGCAGAGACGTGCCGGCGGCACTGACTTCAGCTTAGGCGGATTTGCACGGTCCCGTCCTGAACGCGGGCGGGGTAGACGGTCGCCGGCTCACCGAACTCGGGGTCGTCGAGGTCGGCCCCGTCGGTGAGGCGGTAGGTATAGCCGTGGTAGGGGCAGGTGATGGTCAGCCCGCGTCGTTCGCCATCGCCCAGGGGCAGCCCGGCGTGAGGGCAGTGGTTCGCGATGGCGTGGTACGTGCCGTCGACATTGAACACGACCAGCGGGTGTTCTTTGCCGTCGGCGCCGGCCAGGCGGACGCAGGCGCGGGCGTCGGGCGGGGTATCGGCGGCGGGGCCGAGGTCGGTCCAGTTGGGCATGAGGTGCCGTCCGGTCTATAAAGCTACAAATGACAAAGTATAAATCTGATTCTAGCCGTTACGCCAAAATGATTCAGGCCTTGGCCGAGCGGGCGATCGAGATGGCGATCGATGCCTCCCCCCACCAGCCGCGTCCGGGAGAATATTGCTTCTCCATGATGCACGGCCTTCGCTGCGCCGAGCGGTTGCTGGGCCGGTCGGTTCCGTTGGACGAGACGATTAACCAGCTACGGCTGGCGGCCCAGGTCATTGAGCCGCTGATTGAAGCGGAGAAAGACACTTCCGCGGCGGTCCGTTTTGTCGACGGGCGGGGACATGCCCGGCGAGCCTACCGCCGCTTGATGTTGGACCTCTTCGAGCAAACGGTCGATCTGTCGGAGTCTTCCGAGGAAGATAGTTTAGGGCACGAGTTGTTGATACTGGGCATCAGCGACGAACCGCGGATCTCAAAACAACGCGATGAGCCGGACCCGTCGTTGGTCTTGTGGAGCATGTTGCCCTTGGCAAGACAGGAGGCGATCGATCTGACCTCCATCACGGAAATCATCGATCGATTGATCGGCCACCCCGGTGAAGGCCGCCCGTTACACGAGCAAAAACTCGAAGACTCCCCCGACGAGTGGACCTACCGCGATCTCGTGGGCTTGCACGCGCTACATCACCTCGCTCAACTGACCGGACACACGCCTTGGCAGCAGCGTGTCCTTGAAATCACCGCCTACCACCAGAACCACACCCAACCCGACTACACGACATACCAGCCCTGGGGCCTCGCCGCGTTTCTTTCGAACCCCGACACCGTCCTGTTCGCCGAGCAGCAGCTCCACGACACCGAGACCCACCTGAACATCGAGGCCGGCCCCGGGGCGCTGCTGCCGGCCCTGCTGCTCGCCGACGCCTACGCCTCGGTTTCCGCGGAATAAGCACGGACGGCGGCCTGCCGTAACCTCACGCCCCGCCGCCCTTTCGCTACCATGCGTGGTATGGCTTGACGCCCGCGTCGGGGCGGCCCGCACCCGAAGGATTGGAATCAATATGAGCGCCCCGTTTTGCCTCGCACCGTTTGGCCTCGACGTCCAAAATGTTCTCCGCAACCTCTCGCCGGCGGCCCTCTACGAAGAAGCGATCCGCCACGAACCGGGCACCTCCATCGCCGACTCGGGCGCGTTGATCGCCTATTCCGGGGACAAGACCGGCCGATCCCCTCAGGACAAACGTGTCGTCCGCCACCGCGATTCCGAAGACGATATCTGGTGGGGCAACATCAACATCCCGATCGATCAGCAAACCTTTGAGATCAACCGCCAACGCGCAACCGACTACCTCAACACCCGTCCCCGCCTCTACGTCGTCGACGCCTTCGCCGGCTGGGACCCCAAACACCGCATCAAAGTCCGCGTCATCTGCGAACGCCCCTACCACGCCCTGTTCATGTGGACCATGCTGATCCGGCCCACCGACGAAGAATCCGCGGACTACGGCGAGCCCGACTGGACCATCTTCAACGCCGGCCACTTCCCGGCCGACCCCCTCACCGCCGGCATGACCAGCCGCACCAGCGTCGACCTGAACATCGAACAACGCGAAATCGTCATCCTCGGCAGCGGGTACGCCGGGGAAATGAAAAAGGGCATCTTCACCGTCATGAACTACCTCATGCCGAAGAAGGGCCACCTCTCGATGCACTGCTCCGCGACCGCCGAGCCCGGCGGCGACCGGTCCTCCGTGCTCTTCGGCCTCTCGGGCACCGGCAAGACCACCCTCTCCGCCGACCCGAACCGCGAACTCGTCGGCGACGACGAACACGTCTGGACCGAGTCGGGCATCTTCAACATCGAAGGCGGCTGCTACGCCAAAGCCATCAGCCTCTCCCGCGAGAACGAGCCCCAGATCTTCGACGCCCTGCGCTTCGGCAGTGTCCTCGAAAACGTCCGCTTCGATCAGGCCCACCACCACGTCGATTTCGACGACACCTCGATCACCCAGAACACCCGCGGCGCGTACCCGATCGACTACATCGAAAACGCCCGCATCCCCTGTATCGCCGGCCACCCCAGCGACATCATCTTCCTGACCTGCGACGCTTTCGGCGTCCTCCCGCCGGTCGCGAGCCTCAGCCCCGCCCAGGCCATGGCCCACTTCATCTCCGGCTACACCGCCAAGGTCGCCGGCACCGAGATGGGCGTCACCGAACCTCAGGCCACCTTCAGCCCCTGCTTCGGCGGGCCGTTCCTCGTTTGGCACCCCGGTAAGTACGCCGAACTGCTGGCCGAGAAAATGCAGCAGCACCAGACCCGGGTCTGGCTGATCAACACCGGCTGGTCCGGCGGCGGCGCGTCGTCCGGCGGTTCGCGGATCCGACTCGCCTACACCCGGGCGATCGTCGACGCGATCCACGCCGGGACCCTCGCCGACGCGCCGACCCAGCCCGATCCGGTCTTCGGCGTCTCGGTCGTCACCCGGGTCCCCAGCGTGCCCGACGAGATCCTCATCCCCCGTCAAACCTGGGCCGACGCCGCGGCTTACGATCGGGCCGCTGAACACTTGGCAACGCTTTTCCGAAACAATTTCAAAAAATACGCCGACGGCGTCTCCGACGAGGTCCGCCAGGCCCTGCCCCACGTTGCTGACCAGTAGCCTCGGCGTTCCCGCCTACCCCCCTTTCTGCCGGCCGAAAGGAATCCGCTTACCAACCGAGGGCTTCGCCCCAATCCCGTTTAAGCGTCGAGGGTTATCGGCTTTGTCTATTGCGCTTGCCCGATCGAATCAGCAAGGTTTAGACTGATTTAATGCCGCGCGGGATCGGGACCGATCGGGATCCATATCTCAGATCCGCCCGCGAGGGGCAGCTTTGCAAAAGTCGTCGGTGCAAGGGCCGGGATCGACATGGAACGTTAACACTGAGGAGCATCGAATTATGGGCATGATTAAAGAGTTCAAAGAGTTCATCCTGAAAGGGAACATGATCGACATGGCGGTGGGGATCATCATCGGGGCCGCGTTCGGGCTCGTGGTGAAATCGCTGGTCGCCGACGTCATCATGCCCCCGATCGGGGCCGCGATGGGCGGCGTCGATTTCTCTGAATACAAAGCCGTGCTCGTCGAACCGATCACCGCGTCACCCGAAAACCCCACCCAACACCCGGTCACCGGGGTCGAAGTCACCAAGGACCTCCCTGCCGTCACGCTGAACTACGGCTCGTTCATCAACGCCTGCATCACGCTCGTCATCCAAGGTTTTGCCATCTTCCTGCTCATCAAAGTCATCAACAAGATGAAACGCAAAGAGGAAGAAAAGCCCCAAGAAGCACCCAAGCCGGCTCAGGATATCGTGCTGCTCAGTGAGATCCGCGACCTGCTCAAGCAGCAACCCCCCAGCGTCTGATTCGTCGTCCGGACGAGCACGCCCCGTACCCAAGCCACCCGCGTCTTCAGGCGGGTGGCTTTTTTCTCTGCACTCAGGCAGCACTCGCGCCCCGGTGTAGCCAAGTAATCCCGGCGCAACCGAATAGCTCTACCAGAAGGCTCGCTTCTCGATCGCTCCAAAAACGGCGGTGCCTACGCCGTACCCGCCACCGGCGGCCCTACCCGGTCCACACACAAGATGGTCACGTCGTCGTCGGGCGGACGGGTGCTACGGTGGCTGTCCACATCGCGGCGGAGGGTCGCCACCACCTGGTGGCATCCCAGCTCACGCTGCGCGATGAGCTGCTCGATCGGAGCAAAGCCGAACTGTTTCCGCCGCGGGTCCTGGGCCTCATTCACCCCGTCCGACGCCAGCAGGATCCGGTCGCCGGGCTCAAGGATCACGGTGGTTTGCAGCTCTTCGCCATCGAGGGGGATGACGACGCCCAGGGGCGGCCGGTGCGACCCCAGGTGGGTGACCCCGTGATCCTCGGTCCGGATCATGGCCGGGGCGTGGCCGGCGTTCGCGTAGGTGAACCGGCCGTCGCGGTGCAGCGTCCCGAAGATCATCGTGATAAAACGCCCTTCGGTCAGGTCCGGGACGAGCTGCTCCTCAAGCCGCTGGAGCAGTTCTCCCGGCTCGAGTCCCGTCCGTGCCAGAGCGTGCAGGGCCGACCGGCAGGTGGCCATGATCAACGAGGGCCCCAAGCCGTGCCCCGTCACGTCCGCCATCACCACCGCGATGCGGTCCTCGTCCAACTCGAACGCGTCGTAGTAATCTCCGCCGGTGGCATCGCAGGGCACGGAAGCCCCCGCCATCCGGTACCGATCGCTCGCCGGCAGTTCCTCAGGAAAAAAGCCCGCCTGGATCGCCCGGGCCGCGTTGAGTTGATCGAACAAGCCGTTGAGCGTTTCCCCGAGTTCCTGAAACTCGTCGCCGGTCCGGATGTTGACCCGATGCGTAAAGTCGTGCCGCCCGAGCGCATCCATCCCCTTACGGATCTTGCCGACCGGCCGGATGACCAGTCGGTTGAGCACCAGATAACCCAGCATCGACGACACCCCGATCCCCACCACCGCGATCACCGTATTCACGAGGATCAACTGATCGTACCGGGTGAAATAAGCTTCCGAAGGCTGAGTCACTTCCAGGATCCCGACGAGCTTACCCGCGTGGTCGTGAATCGGAGCCGCCGCGGAAATCCATTCGCCGTTGACGTCTTCGTAGAGCTCCGACGTCGCGACCACGTCATTCTGCAGCACGACCTCGTGGTGCGGCTTGAGCGCGTAGACATCGCCGATAAACGGGGTTTCGTGGGTCATGACCCCGAAGTGCAGCAGTTCGTCCGCACCGAAGTAAAAACTATAGATATGGTCGTTGGTCAGCCCGTTGACATCGCGGATCGCCCGGAGTTTTTCACGCAACTCGATAAAAGCGGGGTCGTCCGGGTCCTGAGAGCTGACGACTTGTTGGTGTAAATCGCCGTCGAGCTGCAACACGGAAGTCGCCGCGATCGCCGCGAGCTGGTTCTGCAGGTCGACCGTCACCTGCTCCCGCATCTCCGAACGCGTGGGGATCAGCAGCCCGAAGGCCAGCACCAGCAGCACCAACTCGGAAATAATCAGCAGCTTAGTGCTCAGTCTCATATCGGCTCTACCCGTAGGCCCGACGTCGGCCCGCCGCACATCATAACTTCGTTCTCCCGGACCGATCCTCAACCCGGTTTCCTGCGTAGAGTAAACAGAGAAATACCTGCCGAATCTCGTCCCGATCGGCCAACCGAGAAGCTTATGCCTGTATTCCATCCAGAAGCTACCCGTCTCCACCGACGCACGCTGCCGCTGATCGGCGGATTGCTGGCCGCGCTGCTCCCCCTGTCGCTCGCCGCGGCCGACCCGCCGGCCCCCCTCCCCCTCCCGCCCGCTGAGGCCGACGCCCCGCCGCCACTGGCCCCCGAATCGATCGAGCAACTCCGCGAGCTGCAGGCCCGCGTCGAACGGGTGGCCCGCGACACCGCGGCCGCCACCGTCGCGCTGGACCTCCGCTACTCCGGCACCGGGAGCGGGGTCATCATCAGCGAAGACGGCTACATCCTCACCGCCGCGCACGTGATCGGCGACGCCGACCGTATCCTCCAGGTCCGCTTCCCCGACGGCCAGGTCCACCCCGCCCGCACCCTCGGCAGCGACCAGCGCAGCGACGCCGGCCTCGCGAAACTCGAAGGCGACGGCCCCTGGCCCCACGTCCCGATCGCCCCGGCCGGCTCGCTGGACGTCGGCCAATGGGTCGTCGCCCTGGGCCACCCCGGAGGGTTCGCACCCGAACGCCCCGCCGTCGTCCGCCTGGGCCGGGTCATCCGCGTCCGCCCGCTCGTCGGCATCCAGTCCGACTGCTCGCTGATCGGCGGCGACTCGGGCGGCCCCCTCTTCGATCTCCACGGCCGCGTCGTCGGGATCCACAGCCGCATCGGCCGCGGCCCCCGGACCAACATCCACGTCCCGATCGCGGACTACCTCGAATCCTGGGAACGTCTCGCCGCCGGCCGGCAATGGGGCGAACGCAAATCCCCCCTGCTCGGGGTTGCCCTGGGCCCCGACCCCGCCGACCGCGGCGTCTTGATCCAGCAGGTCCTCCGCCGCAGCGCCGCCGCCCGGGCCGGACTCCGCCGCGGCGACATCATCCTCGCCCTCGACGAGGTCGCCACCCGCGATTCAGACACGATCCTCGAACACATGTCGCTCCAACTCCCGGGCGACGTGGTCCAGGTCCACGTCCTCCGCGGCGAAACCCAGCTTACCCTGCCCGCCACCCTCGGAGAGGTTCCTACCCGATGACTTACCTCCGCCTGATCGCATTCGCCGTCGCCACCGCCGCGGTCACCCTTTTACTGGGTTCGCCTCGGGCCGCACTCGCCCAGGACGATAGCCGGTCCACCCTCAAGCAGCCCTACGACACCGAGGGCTCCGCCGTCCTCGCCGCGTTCGCCCCGGTCGTCCGTTCCGCCCGTCGGAGTGTGGTCGCCATTGCGCGTGACGGCGAGCCCGCGGCCCTGGGCACCGTGATTTCCGCCGATGGCCTCATCCTCACCAAAGCCAGCGAGGTCCGCGGCGACACCGACCTGACCGCCACCCTCGCCGACGGCCGGACCGTGGCCGCCCACCGGCTCAAGATCAACCGCGCCCACGACGTCGCGCTGCTCCAGCTCGACGCTCAAGAACTGACCCCCGTCGATTGGGCGACGGGGCTCCCGCCCCGCCTGGGCCAATGGGTGATTGTCCCGGGCCTGTCCCCCAACCCCGAAGCGATCGGCGTCCTGAGCGCACTGCCCCGCCGGGTCCACGGCGTCCGCCTGGGGATCCGCTTCGGCGAAAACCGTGACGGCCGGGTCGTCATCGGTGCCACCCTCCCGGGCATGGGGGCCGCCGAGGCCGGGCTCCAGCCCGGCGACCTGATCACCGGCATCAACGGCGTGCCCACCACCTCTTCTGACGACGTCATCGACAACCTGCGCAACGTCAACGCCGGCGACACCCTCCCGATCACCGTCGAACGCCGCGGCCGGAGCCTGACCTTCCCCGTGGAGATGCGTCTGCGTCCTCTCGATCCGCGCGACCGAAACGACGTGATGAACACCATGGGCAACGGCCTGTCGCTCCGCCGCGACGGCTTCCCCTCGATCATTCAGCACGACGCCACCATCGAACCGAACCAGTGCGGCGGACCGCTCCTGGACCTCGACGGCCGCTGCATCGGTATCAACATCGCCCGCGCCGGCCGGGTCGAGGCCTACGCCTTGCCCGCCGACGTGGTGGCCGAGCTCCTCGCCGACCTGTCGCCCGAGTTGTTGGTCCACGACCCCGCGGCCCCCGCGCTGGAACGATAACCGCCCTTCGGCGTTCGCCCGCTACGGGCGATCCGGCGGGCCGCGTCTCGGGCCCACGGAACGATCTGTTAAACTCCGTTTCATGGCTATTGTCGTCTTTGAACACCACCCGCTCGAAACCGCCGGCCGCCTCGGCACGGTCCTGAACGAATACGGACACAAGCTCCAAATCGTCGAACTGCATGCCGACGACACGGTGCCGCCCGACCTCGACGATGTCGATGGCGTCATCAGCATGGGCGGGCCGATGAACACCGACGAAGCCGAACAGCACCCCTGGATGCAGCACGAACTCGATTATCTCCGCGCCGCCCACGACGCCGACCTCCCCGTCCTGGGGGTCTGCCTCGGCGCTCAGTTGATCGCCACCGCCCTGGGCGGAGAAGTCGAGCGGATGGACCAACCCGAGATCGGCTTCGGGCCGGTCAAGTCGACTTTTTTCGGGTCGACCGATCCCCTGCACCTGGGCATCCCCTGGGACATGACCATGTTCCACGCCCACGCCCGCCACGTCACGAAATCCCCCCCCGGCGGGACCCCGATCCCCCTCTCGGGCAGCGCCGCCTGCAAAACCCAGGCGTTCCGCGTGGGGCTCAATACCTACGGTTTCCAATACCACTTCGAGTGGACCCGGCGCACCATCGACATGGTCCTCCAGGACGACCCCGAGTTCTACGGCTCGGGCAATCTTTCGCTCGATCAATTATCACTCAGCCTGGACCAGCACTACGACACCTACCGGCACTTCGGCGACCGCCTCTGCCACAACTTCGCCACCCTGATGTTCCCCCTCGACAAACGACTCCCGCCCAGCGGTGTTGAAGTGACGAATTTCTGAAGCGTGAGCTTCGGCCGGCGGCCTGCTTGTTTGCGGTGTCCGAAATCCTTCGCGATCTGCCACATTCACGATGCGGGACGAGGCAAAGATAAATCACCGACAACAAAGTCCGCCGATCGGACACTTCTCGCGGTGTTTAAACCATCGCACCTCGGAGTAGCGCCGGCCCACTCAATCGTTGCCTCACTCTTTTCTGGCACTCCGCAACAGCTCGCCCCATGCCGGCTTCCACCCTCACCCTGACCCCGCCCCCTCGCTTCGACCTGCACCGCGCGGTGTGTTCTTACGGCTATTTCATCCTCGCCCCCAACCGCTGGGACATCGGCCGCCAGGTCCTGCACCGCCCCCTGCGGACCGCCCCGGACCGTGGCAGCCGCCTGGTACACACCGCGATCCGTCAACGACGCGACGGATCGCTGTCGATCCGGTGCGACCGCCCCGTCGACCGCGCCGATCACGCAACGCTAAAGCAGCAGGTCGCCCGGATGCTACGCTTCGAGGAAACCTATGCCGACTGGAGAAAGGTCCATCCCGTCGCCAAGAAACGCCGCTTCGACCGGATGTTCCGCTCGCCCACCCTCTTCGAAGATATGGTCAAGACCATCACCTCGTGCAACGTCACCTGGCGCAACACCATCGTGATGAACCAGCGCATGGTGCAGCACGTCGGCCACGGCGGGTTCCCGACCCCCGAACAACTGGCCGATTTCGGCGAAGAACGGCTGAAAGAACTCTGCCGCGTCGGCTACCGCGCCGACCGCATCATCCGCCTGGCCCGCCGCGTCGCGGACGGCGACCTGGACCTGACGTGGTTCGAAAACCCTGAGCAGACCTCCGACGATATCTACGACGCGTTTCTCCAATTACACGGGCTGGGCCCCTATGCCGCGGCCAACCTCTGCCATCTGGTCGGCCGCTACGACAAGCTGGCGATCGATACCGAAACCTACCGCCACTACTGCCTGCACTACAACGTCAAACGCCCCCAAGGCAACGACGCCCCCCGCCTCAAACGCCTGCACCGGAAGATCGAAAAGCACTACGACCGGTTTGCCCCTTACCAATTCCTCGCCTATTGGTTTGAGCTCTGGGAGGACTACCAGACCCGCTTCGGCCCCGCGTGGCGTTGGGACCGCGACACCACCGGCACCCAATTCACCGCTGCGGTGCTCAAGTAAAACCGCCCGTCCAATCGCCGCCAACGCCATCGATTTCGCCGCAGCCCTTGCGGCATCGCCTATGCCGCCCGGCTCAAAATCCGTTCGATATTGAACCCCAATGACCCGGCCGGGGTTTGCCCTGTAAAGCAAATCCGAACTTGGCGAGGATACCCGCCGGACTCCGCCACCAAGACCTCCACGACGCCCGCCTCCCGGCCCAACCACCGTGTAACCGGCGGATCAACTCGCGCTCGCCGGCCCCGCCGCAAACCCCCAGCAACCGTAAGCGTAAGATCGCCGGCAGCCGCAGACGCCACACCGACCACTGCGCCACGAGCCCCAGCCCCACCCCCGCGGTCAGCCCGAGCAGCATCGGCTCGTCCATCCGCCGAGCCTACGCCACCCCGCTCCCCGACGCCACCCCCGCCAGAAACGCATCGTCCACCCCGACGACCGCGATCCCCGCCCGGTCGGCCGCCGCCAGCACCGCGGGCTTATCCACAAAAATGACCCGGCCCGCGTCGACCGCCAGGCACACCGCCCCCGCCGCCTGGAGGCCTTCGATCGTCTTGATCCCCACCGTCGGCACGTCGAACCGCAGGTCCTTGGTCGCCCCCGCGCCCTTGAGCAGCGTCCACCCCTGGCCGCGGGCCAACTCGCCCGAGCGTTTGATCATCGCGTCCGTCCCCTCCACCGCTTCCACCGCCACCACGTCTCGGCCCCGCACCGCGATCGACTGGCCGATCTCCAGGTCGTTCATCTGCATCAGGATCGGCCAACCAAACGCCACATCCGCTTTCTGCGCCGCGCTCAGCCCCCGCTGGGTCATCACCCCCGCCTCCGCCAGGTGGTCCGGGATGTATCGCGTCGTGTCGATCAATTCAATCCTCCGTCGTTGGAGCGCGTCCGCCACCGCCGCCAACAAAGTCTGGCTCCGCCGATCGTGACGCAGCACACGGTACCACAGCCAAATCACTTCCCGGTCGGGCCGCATCACCGCCGCCTTGGCGTACCACGGCATGTACATCAGCTTCGCTTTATCGACCAGCCCCACCATCACCGCCTGCTCCGCGCCCGCCCGCCGCAGTTTCCGCGACCACTCGCCCAGCCGGAGCACCCCCACTTTCGTAAAGCTGTCGCAAAGATCCGGAAACGCCTCGTCGTACTGCCCCGCCATCCCCAGCCCCGCCACCGGCCGGCCCGCCGCCCGCACCCCCTGGGCCATCAGCACCGGCAGCCGCCCCCCGCCCGCGATAATCCCGATCGGCTTGGTCATCAAAGCATCATAAACCAAGTCTCCGACCGAATTCACAACCGCTTCATCCCGCCGCACTATGCTCGTCTCATCAAGATCGGCAAGCCGGTCAGCACTCACCTTACTCTCCCGAAAGGCTCCGTTATGTCCGGCATCCCGTCCTTCAAAACCCTCGCCATGACCGCCAGCCTCGTCTTGGTTTCCCCGGTGCTGCTCACCCTCCCCGGCTGCCAGACCGACGCCCCGGGGATCAAGAGCAACTTCGTTCAACAGTGGAGCACGCTCGACGGCAGCGTCGAGGAAACCACCGAAGCCGCAGCCGAAGTCCTGGAATCTTACGAACTCGAAAACGTCACCTCTAAAAACACCAAAGTCGACGGCCTGGTCACCGGCGAAAAAGCCGACGGCAAAGAGATCAGCGTCGATATCCGTCGCGTGACCGACGAAACCTCAGAAGCTTCGGTCCGCGTCGGCACCGTCGGCGACCCGGACCTGGGTATCGAGATCGTGGCCAAGATCAAGGAAAAACTCAGCGAGTAGCCGCTGCTTAGAAACCCGCCGCGGGTTGACCGACGCGGCGTCCCACCCTTGCCCCCCCACAGATGCCACGCGACGCCATGTAGGCCCGCGTGGCGTCTTTTTTTACGCTCCGTCGCGGCGGCCACAGCGTATACCACGTCGACTCCACGTTTCGAAGATACAACGACGCCAGCCCTTCGCGTCAGAAACCTTCGCCGCGAGTCAATTCGTTCATCAATGGGCCAAAATCTTCCCGGGGGACGATCCGCCCGTCTTCCTTACCCACCGCCGCGAGGATCGCGTCCGCTTCCGCCGACTTCAGTTCAATCTCAATCTGAAAAAGATCACTCACGCGGTGCCGCCCCACCTCGGTACGGCTATCCCAATACCACCTGCGCGGCTCGAGGCCTTCGTCGATCAGGTGCGCCACCAGCGGCTGATCGTCCAGCCCCAGATCGATCACCCGCAGCAATGGTTCATTCCCATCGTGAAAGACCCCCTGGCTCCGCTCGGCCCGCTCGACCACCTGCTCCGCGGGCAGCGCCCCGAGTTCCAGCAACTGGTCGTAGAGCGTGGCCGTCACCTGGTCGTCGAACTCGCTCAGGTTGGAAGTCAGCCGCAGCGCGTCCATCGCGGCCTCGACCCCCACCCGGTGAGACACCGCGTCGTCGTAACTAAACGCCGAGGGCTCTTCCGTCACCAGCCCCAACCCCTTGTAGCCATAAGCCGTGAGCACCTCGTGCCAGGTCGTCATCAAATACGCCACCCGGCCGGCGATCTGAATCGACGCCTCGCGCACCTCCGCCAGCGTCTCCGGGTCTGCCTCCTGCGCTTGGTTGAGGTTCAACCACCCCGCCGGCGGCGTCAAAGTCAGGTGATAAAGGTCCGGCTCCGCCGAGAGCATCTCGATCTCGTAGGTGCCGTGGTAAAACGATGCCGACACGTGATCAAACACGAACCGCGTCAGGTCGATCGCGTTCCGGACGTGCGCAATGTCGATAAACCCCGCCTCCGCCGCGTACAGCGTCCCCCGGCTGACCTCGTCGCCGCGGTCGCCCGAGACTTCAGAATCTACGTAAGCATGACGGCCCAGGTCGTCCGGCCCCAGCGGCCGCAGAGGCGAGTACCACGCATCAAACGGCATCGTCCCGAATCGCATCGCCGGCGGATCGAACGCCGTGTCGCTGTCGTCTAAACCCAAGTCACCTGCCGTCCGCTCCAGCAAGTTGCCACGGTCCGGGTAGCCGCAGGCCGACAGGAGAAGCACCACCGCCAACCCTAATAAGCATGTCGATTTCATCCCGGGAATATACCCCCTCGAGATTAAACCGATCTACAAAACCTCTGCCGTGGTTAGCGCTGCCGATACCAATCCCAGAGCTTCGCCAGCCCGATCCCGACCGGGGTTTGGGGGTCGTAGCCCAGCAGCCGCCGGGCTTTACCGATATCGGCAAACGTCTGCTTCGGCTCGCTGGGCGGAGCCGGGGGCGTCTCCAGGACCGCCCGTTTGCCGATCAGCTCTTCGAGCATATGCACGAAATCCGCCATCAACACCGGCTCACCCCGGCCGAGGTTAATCACTTCGTAGCCCAGCGGCTTGCGCAGCGCCAGCACCACCCCGTCGGCGATGTCGTCCACGAACGTCCAGTCCCGCTTCATCTGGCCCGCATCGAACAGGGTGATCGTTTCCCCCCGGGCGATCCCGTCGGTGACCATGAACGGCATCATGTCCGGGCGCGCCCGCGGACCATAAACGCTGAAAAAACGCACCGCGGTGAAGTTCATCGCGTGCAGGTTGTGGTAGGTGTAGCCCAGCAGCTCGATCGCTTTCTTGCTCGCCGGGTACGCCGAGAGCGGGAGGTTGCACGCATCGTCTTCGACAAACGGGATCTGAGGCGTCTTGCCGTAGATCGAGCTGGTCGACGCGAACACGAAGTTTTCGGTCCCCTGGGCTTTCGCCGCTTCCAAAAGGTTGAGGCTCCCGGTGATATTGACCTGGTTGTACAACGGGGCCCGGCCGATGGAATACCGCACGTTCGCCATCGCCGCCAGGTGCGCCACCGCGTCCGGCTTCTCCCGTGCGAACAGTTCAAGCATGGCCTGCTCGTCGCGGATATCGGCCTCCACCAGCGTACATCCGGGGTGATCGACAAAGCCCGCTACGTTCGCCCGCTTCTGGCCCAGGTCGTAGTAATCGTTGAAATTATCGAGCGCCACCACCCGGTCGCCCGCGGCGAGGAGGCGTTCGGTGACGTGCGAGCCGATCAGGCCCGCGGCGCCGGTGACGAGGTAAGTTTGCATGCCGGGCTTCGAGAAAAAGAAAAACGGTTACGCCGCGGGCCGCACCCGCAGTTATAGATAGGTATCGGACATCTGAAATCACAAATAAAAAAAGACGCTCACTTCGCGGGATTGGTGCGAGAGTCGTCGCTACGCAAAGCTTCACGGTATCGGCCAAACGTGCCCGACGACGACCGCCGGACATGGGCTACCAGATCCCGGATACATGCATCGTGGGGGTACGCGTCCTCGAGGTCTTCCAGCGCCGCCGCGGTGCGTCCGGCCCGCCCCTCGGCGGTCTGCCGATACAGCCGCTTCCAAGCGTCTTTCAGGTGTCGGATCGTCCCGGCGTCGAAGCCGCGCCGCCCCAGCCCCACGGAATTGACCCGGCGGATCATGGCCGGGTTGCCCTCGGCGATCATAAACGGCGGGGCGTCCGCGATGACCCGCGTCATCCCGCCGATAAAAGCGTGCTTGCCCAGCGTGACGAAGTGATGCACCGCGGACGCCCCCCCAATCACCACATGGTCTTCCATCAGCACATGGCCGGCGAGCTGCACGGCGTTCGCGATCACGCAGTGGTTCCCGATGATCCCGTCGTGGCCGACATGGGCGTAAGCCATAATCAGGTTGTGGTCGCCCACTTGGGTAAGCCCGTGGTCGTTGGCGGTCCCCTTGTGGATCGTCACCGCCTCGCGGATCTCGTTGTGGTGGCCGATCACCAGCTGCGAGTCCTCGCCGCCGAACTTCAGGTCCTGCGGGTCGCCGCCGAGCACCGCGTGCGGCCAGACCGTGTTGTGCTCACCCAGGGTGGTCCGGCCCAGCACGCTGACGTGCGACACCAAGCGCGTGCCCGGGCCCAGCGCGACCCTGGGGCCAACGATGCAAAACGGACCGACGCGCACCCCCTCGGCCAGCTTCGCTAAGGGATCGACCAGAGCAGAGGGATGGACATCGGGCATGGGCAGACGCGGTGCGGCCGGGGCTCGGGACCTCACCGGACGAGCTTGAAGACGCCGCGATGGCTCCGACCGACTCGACTCAACAGGAACCATCGGGGCGAGACACGCCCCAGTTTACATCCCACCGCCCACCTGAACTAAAAAAAGCTGCCCACCACCCGCTGTCACTCCGCGTCGTCATCAACCATCATGAACTTGACCTCCGCCTCGGCGGCGACCTCCTCGGCCACGTACGCCCGGCAGTGCATGTGGGCGATCCGGCTGCGGATCTTGACCGTCTCGGCAATCAGCATCAACTGGTCGCCGGGGGTCACCGGCTTACGCAGCTTCACCCGGTCCAGGCTCAGCAGCACCGGCAGCTTACCGACCTGATCCAGAGACTGGCCAATCAACACCCCCGACAACTGCGCCATCGCCTCGACCACCAGCACGCCGGGCATAATCGGGGTGTTGGGGTAATGCCCCTGGAAAAACGGCTCGTTGATCGTCACGTTCTTCACGCCCACCGCCCGCTGATCGCCCACGATCTCCACCACCCGATCCACCAGCAACATCGGGTAGCGGTGCGGCATCATCCGGAAGAGGCGACGCACGTCGAGCACCGAGTGGTGGTGCGCCAAGTCTTTGAGCGTCGCCGCCTGGTGCTGCTTGATCAGCTCGCGCACCAGCCGGTGATTCATCGGGTGGCCGGACTTGTACGCCACGATCCGCCCCTGGATCGGGGCCCCGAGCAGATAGAGATCGCCGATCAGGTCCAGCACCTTGTGACGCACCGGCTCGTCGGGGAAGCGGAACTTGTTTTTCCCCAGCGGCCCGTCGTCGCCCACCACGAGCGCCGTGTCCACCGTCAGGTGCGGGAACAATCCCGCCTTCCGCGCGGCCATCGCCTCGGCCTCCAGCGAAAAGGTCCGCGACGGCGCGATCTCTGCCGCGTAGTCCGCCTCGGGATCATCCAGATCGAACGTCTTAAGTTGCCGGCCGATGACCTTCGAAACCTCGGTGTAGTCCAGCTCGTAGACCACCTGCATGCCCGGCGTCTCGCTCGGCAGCGCCGCCACCATCGCGTCGTCTTCGCGGATCACCACGGGGGTTTTGACCACCAACCGGCGCCGGGCCTCCGCCTGCCGCTGGGGCACCGCGTCGGTCAGCGCGTCGTAGAACGCCTTCGATGAGCCGTCCATCGCCGGGACCTCCGGGCCATCCAACTCGATAATCAGGTTGTCGATCCCCAGGGCCGCCACCGCGGAGAGGCAGTGCTCGACCGTATCGACCGACGCGTCGCCCACTTTGATCGCGGTCCGCCGCGTCCGCTTGATCACGTTGTCGATCGAAACCGGCACCGGGAGCCCGCTCAGGTCCGTGCGTTGGAACACGATGCCGTGGTTGGCCGGCGCGGGTCGGAAGGTCAGCGTCACCGGCTCGCCGTGAAACAACCCGCGCCCCTCGAGGGATTGCGGATCCGTGATGGTGTGCTGGTGTTCCATGAAGCAAAGAGTTTATCGGCTAACGACACGACGCCCGGCCCGGAATCCGCCGGCGGCACCACGGCGGACGGGCCACGCCGACCCACCGCGTTTTCTGTAGCGCGGCCCGGCTACTTATTCTTACGCAGCTGCTTGAGGAGGTCCGGTAGTTTACGAACCGCCATCTCTTCGCGGAAAGCGTCTTTCGCGGGCTTGGCGGGATAGCCGGCCCAGTCCTGCCCGTCGGGGATATCGGTGATGACCGCGGCGCCGCCCGCGATTTTACAGCCCCGGCCCACGTTGACGTGATCCTTGAACACCGCCGCACCGCCCACCATCGTCCCGTCGCCGATAACCACCGACCCCGCCACGGCGCAGCAGCCCGACAGGATCACCAGCCGCCCGATTTGGCAATTGTGCCCGATCTGCGTGAGGTTATCGATCTTCGTGCCGTCGCCGATCACGGTGGCTCCAAACTTGCCACGATCGACCGCGGCGTTCGCGCCCAGGTCAACGTCGTCGCCGACAATCACGTGGCCCAGGTGGGGGATTTTGGTGATCCGGGGCTGGCCGTCTTCGGTCTGGTCGGGCCGGTAGCCGAAGCCGTCCGCCCCGAGCACCACGCCGGGCTCCAGCGTACACCGCGCCCCGACCACGCAGCGTTCCCGAACCACGACGTTCGGCCAGATCACGGTCTCGGCACCCACCGACGCCCCGTCCATCAGCGTGACCCGCGGGTGGAGCACCGCCCCCGCCCCGACGGTGACCCCGGGCCCGAGGATGCAGTGCGCCCCCACGGTCGCGTCGTCCGCGACCTCGGCGGAAGGGTCGATCAGGGCAGTCGCGTGGATCCCCGGGGCCGGCCGGATCGGGGCGGGGGCAAACGCCTCGAGCATCTTCGCCATCGCCAAGTCTGCGCTCTCAACATAGAGAAGCGCTCGGCCGGGGCCGGGTTCGAGTTTCAGCCCCTCGGTGATCACCGCCGCCGATGCCTCGCTGTGGGCCCAGCGCGACGCGTAGTTCTCATCGCCGATGAACGTCAGGTCGCCCGGTCCGCAGAGGCTGATCTCGTTAACCCCGGTGAGCGCAAGCCCGGGCTCGCCCACAAGACGCCCGCCGATCAATTCCGCAACGCTTTGGGTGGTGTAGTCTGACAAACCGCGGTTGAATCCTGGAAGATAAAAAAATCAGTGATGAATCTTAAGTCCCGAACACTTGCCTGCTCACGGCCTACGGCTGGAAGTTGGCGTCGACCCGGGCGAGCACCGCCGCGGTGATGTCGACGTTTTCCGCCGCGTGGATCACCTTACGCGTCGCCACCAGGGTCTGAAGCCCCTGCACGTTGGTGCGGCTGATGTCTTGCAATTCGGACGCCTGGAGCACGATGTCGTAACCCAGAGAGGCCGCGACGTCTTTGGTCGCTTCGGTGGCCGCGGTGTAGATCTCGGCGAACTGCCGGGCCTGCTCCCGCTGGTTCTTCTGCTCCGTGGCCTGGGCCCAGACCTGGAGCTCGATCGTCTTGGCTTCGAGTTCGTCCCGCTTGTTGTTCCACGCCTCGGTCCCCGGCTGGAGCGGGTCGATCTGCGTGGTCAGCGTGTTGATCTCTTGCCGCCGGCGTTCCTGCTCGGCTTTGATCGTGCCGGCCAGCTGCTGGTTGTTGGCGATCATCGCGGCCTGCTGTTGGCATTCCCGGATCACCGTCTCGAGGTTGACGACCGCCACTTTGGTCGGCGCCGCTCCGCTGCCGGACTGGCCGCCGGCCGTGACGTATAACCCCAGCACCGCCGCGCCCATCACCGCGACCAAGATCAGATTCTTCACGTTGCGCTCCCTTGATGAATTCTGCATATCGAAAACCGGCCGTGCCCACACGGCCACAGCAGCCCTAGGTTGTATCCGAGCCGGCCACGCCTTTCCACCCAGGCCCGCCGGCTTGCCCGCAGATCTTCCCGCCGCGTCCCCGAAAAAAAATTCACCGCTCCGCCGTTTCGAGATGTGCCCGCACCTCGGCAAACAACGCCCGCCCCTCCGCAAACGTCAGCCGGCCCCGCGTCGCCTCCGCGTCGCCCCAGGCGTAGCCCGAAACCTCTGCTTCCTGCAGCACCACCGCCGCGTCCGCCGCCACCCGACCCAGGTAATAGGTCACCGTCTTTTCGACCCGCTTACCCGACCGCTTCGTGAACGCATACGCCTCTTCAAACGCCGGGGCGTCGAACAGCTCGACGTCCGCCAGCCCGGTCTCCTCGGCCAGCTCCCGACGGGCCGTCTCGGTCGGCGTCTCATCCCTTTCGGGGTGCCCCTTCGGAAATGCCCAGTGCCCCGCCCGGTGCTGCACCAGCAGATACTCCCGCCCGCCGGGCGTCTCGCGGTACGGCACGACGCCGCAGCTATAGTCCGATTTCGTCTCCATCGCCGACCATCATACGCCGCCGCCGCCCGCCTCACGCCCCCCGGTCATTCCGCCGGGGCGATCTCGTCGAACGCCACCGCGTCCCCGCACCCCCCCGCCTCGTACGCCCGGCGGTAGATCTCGAGGTTGTGCGTTGTGCCGCGGTGTTCCCGGGGAAACGCCTCGGGCGTGTACACCTTCAGCGCCGCCTTGGAGCACGCGATCGATTCGCGGAGCCGTCCGCAGCGGTCTTCCCCCGGGATTTCCGCCAGATACGCCAGTGCGATGCCGAGGTTGTTCTGCGTCGTCGCCCACTGCGCCGGGTGGGCGTCTCGGGTGCGAACCTCCAGGGCGGCTTCGTAGGCCGCGATCGCGCGTCTCAGGTTCTCGCCCCGGTCGCCCGTCGGGAGGTCGCGGTAGGCGTTGCCGAGGTTGTTCTGCGTCATCGCCCAGTCCACCGGATGTTCGTCTCGGGTGCGAACCTGCAACGCGGCTTCGTAGGCCGCGATCGCCCGTCCCAGGTTCTCGCTACGGTCGCCCGTCGGGAGTTGGCAGTAGGCGATGCCGAGGTTGTTCTGCGTCGTCGCCCACTGCACCGGGTGGGCGTCTCGGGTGTAAACCTTCAACGCGGCTTCGTAGGCCGCGATCGCCCGTCCCAGGTTCTCGCCGCGGTCGCCCGTAGGGAGGTCGCTGTAGGCGTTGCCGAGGTTGTTCTGCGTCCCCGCCCAGTCCACCGGGTGGGCGTCTCGGGTGCGAACCTGTAACGCGGCTTCGTAGGCCGCGATCGCCCGTCCCAGGTTCTCGCCCCAGTCGCCCGTCGGGAGGTCGCGGTAGGTGTTGCCGAGGTTGTTCTGCGTCCCCGCCCAGTCCACCGGGTGGGCGTCTCGGGTGTAAACCTCCAGGGCGGCTTCGTAGGCCGCGATTGCCCGTCCCAGGTTCTCGCCGCGGTCTCCCGTCGGGAGGTCGCTGTAGGCGACGCCAAGGTTGTTC
>JBCDDZ010000030.1:0-34697 GCA_039180025.1 Planctomycetota bacterium | reverse complement strand
GAAGGCGGTCCCAAGGGTTGGGCTGTTCGCCCATTAAAGTGGCACGCGAGCTGGGTTCAGACCGGCGTGAGCCAGGTCGGTCCCTATCTGCTGTGGGCGCACCATGTTTGAGAGGATTCTTCTTTAGTACGAGAGGATTAGGAAGGACGTACCCCTGGTGCGCCGGTTGGTCTGCTAAGGCCACCGCCGGGTAGCTAAGTACGGCAGGGATAACCACTGAAAGCATCTAAGTGGGAAGCCCCCCTCAAGATCAGACATGGATGAGACCCCTCGGAGACTACGAGGTTGATAGGTCGCAGGTGTAAGGGCCGAAATGCCCTCAGCTGAGCGATACTAACGGTCGATCGCTTAATCACTCCGACCCGGCACCGAACCGCAGGATAAACGTAATCTACACGGAGGCAAACTCCACTAGAATCCGATTATCCCAATAAGGTTCATGCTACCGGAGTACTTATCAAGCAACTCGTCCGCACGACGATTGACGCTTTGGTGTCACACCCACTGTTTTTGGCCAGCGTGACAACCACGCCCACAAACAGTAACATACTTGAACATCCACTCCGGCGCGACGGCCCTAACCGGCCGCTCGCCCCGTTGCTTGAGTGACCGGCACCCCCCGCCACCGCCGGTCGCTCGCAGGCGACCACCCGGGAAACCGGGTGCCAGCCTTTAAAAGAGATCTATTGACAGGATTAAATTTCTGTTTTGAGTCTTTTTTATGTGATTTGTTCCCTTAGCTGGGTGCCAATCGTTTGTCGGTGACCATAGTGCTGGGGCTACACCCGTTCCCATCCCGAACACGGCCGTTAAGCCCAGCATGCCGATGATACTGCCACCGCGGGAAAGTAGGTCATTGCCGACTTTTGAGCCCCGTCAGCCTAAAGCTGACGGGGCTCTTTTTTTATCCATCCTGCCTGTAGTCTCTCGGAACGTTTACGAAAAAGACTTTGACTGGGGGAGGCTCCAGCCTGCCGTTGAGTCCGTGGGGCTACCGCATCCCAGTCACAGGTGTAGCGCTGATCGCGGCGAAGCCCACCGATCATCTTCGTTCGCCGCAGGGATTCCGTTTGGCGAGACGCTACAGGTGAGCGTGAGGCCGCGTAGGCCATCGCGCGGCGGGGGCCGCCCTCCGGCAGCCCCCCGCCAACCCTTCCCCGAGCGACCGCCTGAACGAAAAAGCGAAACTTGACGCACGCTGCCCTTACGCGCCCGGAGAGCGGACCGCCGCCGTATGGTTGTAAAAGTGAAAGCCCCGCGACCGCATGTCCCCCGTAGGTTCAGCGGGCGGCATCAGCCGCCGTGTTGATCGACCGCATCAATTTAAATGCCGACGGTTCAGACCGCGGCCGCCGCGGAGGGATACGTCAAACTGCTTATCCTTTCCGGGGGGGCTTTACGACGCGGTTTTGAGCGAATCGGGGTCGAAGGAGTGGCCACACTCGTCGGCGAGCTGTTTGAACTCGCGGACCTCGGCTTCGGTAAAGAGCAGCCCGCCGGCGGCTTCGCTGGCCTGGGCGGCTTCGTACTCGAGTTGGCCAGGCAGGATCGTTCCCCCCCCAGAATCCCCGGTATCCCCGGAATCCCCCGAGCCTCGGGTGTTGCCGTGGCCGAGGATGTCCTGGACGACCGCTTGCACGTTGCGGGCCTGGTCGCGGCCCCGGGCAAAGGCCCCGCAGGACAGCGCGTCGGGGTGGACGACCTGGAAGAAAAAAGCGGGGGTGGTTTTTTCCCCGCCGGTGGGGTCGACGCTGAGCGCCGCATCCGGGCGGGAACGGATCGTCGGGAGGCTTCCGCCGATGAATGCGCCGACGAGTTCGTTGATCAGCGAGAGGCCGTAGCCTTTGTGACGGCCGAAAGGCTGGAGCGCGTGGACCTGGTTCGGGTCGGTGGTGGGCCGGCCGTCCTTGTCCACCGCCGAGTCGGGGGGGAGCGCGAGCCCTTCGCGTTTGAACTGCTGGACCCGGCCCATGGCGACGGTGGAGGTGGCCCAGTCGATGACGATCGGGAACCCGATGGCCTCGGTGGTGGGGAAGCCCCAGGAGTGCGGGTTGGTGCCGAGGGTCGGGTGCTTGCCCATGAAGGGGACGACCTCGGCGAGGGCAGCGGTGCAGTTGGTGTAGGCGATGTACCCGCGTTTGGCCGAGTCCATCACGTAGCCCCCGCCCCAGAGGTAGTGGAAGGCGTGGTCGACGGACACGAGGCCGACGCCGTACCGGTCGGCCATTTTCTCGGCGGCGTCGATGGCCTCGAAGGCGACGGCTTGGCCGAGCTTTTTGTTCGCGTCCCACTGCTGAGCCGCAGCGAATCGGCTGGGAAGCTTTTCGATCGCCGCGCCCGGGACGCAGCCGGGGTGGGCGGCGTTGCCCGAGCCGAACAAGTGATCGAGGTGCAGCGCTTTGAGGGCGTTGTGGGTCTTGATCCCGTACCACGCGGTGAGCTGGCTGAAGCGGGCGGCCTGGGCGGACTCGTCATCCGTGTAGCCGCGGTGGCGATACGCGGCGGCGACGAGAGCGTTATGTTTTTCGATCGGAAAGATAAACTCGGGCATGGGCTAGATCATAACCCCGCCGGCGGAGCGGGCGTGGGTTGCAGTATCGAAGAGAGATTCATTGAAAATGAGAATTATTCTCAAATATATAATATACATGACTTTACATTGTTTTTTGGTGGCCGCCTGCCTAAACTTAACGGTGTTAAAGAAGTATCAGGTAACTCTCTAACAGAAAGGCTAGACCGTGTTAACACTTGAATCAGGACAGTGTGGTTTGTGCAAACACTACGGTGAAGCTGATGCTCAAGTTCCGCAACTGGTGCAGATCCGTACCACCAAGTCGGCTCCAGAAGATTACAAAGACGAATGTGGGCACCCCAAGCTGCAGCCTCTGAATTTGACCGTGACCGCGGATTCTGGTTGCGCGGCGTTCGAAGAGGCCGCTTGATTAAAGCAGTATCTTGAGCGTCAAATAGATCTTAGATTCTCTGCTAAACGTTTTACCGCTGGCGTATGTAAATTCGTCGGCGGTTTTTTTCTGTCGATCACCTATCGCGTGCCGCTTTTATTCACTAGCGCATCCCCACCGCGGCGATCGCGGGTCGAGGGAGCGTGATCCCCCTCCGCCCACTCGGTCAGCGTACCGGCTGCCATCGCTCGCTAAACCTGCGGTTGGTGTGCGCTAAACCTGCGGTGGGTGTGCGTTAGACGCAGCGACATCAATCATCATAAATGGTTGAGTGTGACAAAAATGCTAGCGACCAAGAAAGGTCACCCCTTACTTAACGAAGGCGCTGGTTTTCGATCATGTGTTGCAGCGCGTGCCAGCCGGCGAGTTGTTCGCGGGTGAGTGATGCCCGACCGGTGGTCAACTGCCGATGCTCCACGGCCCGGAGCCAACGGCGTGTGCCGCGGGGCAGGTTCACGCGGTCGTTGACCACCAGCCCGGTGACCCGTTGCGGCTGGTGGCGGCGGACGACGCGGAGTTTACCGCGGGTATGGATGGCGTAGCCGTGGTGCTGGGCGACCCGGCGGACGTGTTGGATCGTGCCGCGGACCCGCTTGGGGTAGTCCTTGGGGAAGCTGATCGTGAGGTCGTCGGCGTAGCGGGTATAGACCCCCTTGCGGTAGGCGACCCAGCGCTGGATCTGCGCGTCCATGACGAAGTTGACCAGGTTGCTGAGCCGGGGGCTGGTGGGCGCGCCTTGGGGCAGGCCGGCGTTATGGGTCGTGAGCCGGGTTAGCAGCGTAGCGGCGTCGGGGGTCCACCCGATGCGGCGGAAATAGGCCTCGACCCGCTGGGCCGAGGTCGAGGGGAAGAAATCGACGAGGTCCATTTTGATCACCACCGCTTGGCCGACATGGGCTGCGGCATTGTGCGTGATGGACACGCCCGACTCGAAGCCGGTCGCGGCGGGGTGGGTCCGCAGTTTGCGGAGCAGACGGCGGAGAATGAGGCGTTGAGTTGTCTTGAGCTGTGGGTTGGGAATCGCCAGGTGTCGGCGGCCGCCACGTCGCTTGGGGATCGATGCGGCCTGGTATCGCGTATCCAACGCCGCCAAGGCTTCCTGCGTTAAGCCGAGGCGGTCCGCGAGGTCGCCCACGTCGAAGCGGTTGAGGTATCGCCGGGCACGGCGGCGGGCCAGGGCGGCATGCAGCGCTCCGATACGCCGCTGTTGCCGAGCGAAAGCCCACGCCCAGACCCTCTGCGCGGCGGCCATGAACACGACCAGCACCACGAGGCCCAACCAGAGATAGAGCGTGAATCGACTCGGCATGAAAGGCACGGCGGAGGGATCAGCCCCCGTCGGCCACGCCTTGCTATGCCGGTTCTGCCGCTTGTCGGCAGATACCGGCATACATCCGACTCTGCGGAGGCCGCAACGCGACCCGGGCGACGAAACATCGCCCTACGCTCGAAAGAGCTTCGCCAAGGCGATCTTGATTGTATCGAGCCGTCGCCCGCGGGGCCGTCTTGATGGCCAGCGGTTCATCCCGCCCTGGGCCAGCGACCCGGGCGCCAGAGTTCAACGCGTGGGTGGGGCAAGTAGACCGTGGCCGGTTAATGCCCGCTGCACATGCCGTCGCAGCACCCCCCCCCGTGCATCGCCCCCGGACCGCCTGTCGGCTCGGGTTTCTTGGCCAGGACCATGCCGGTGCCCAAGCGTTTTTCGACCGGGGTTTCGGACGGGGTGTTCCCAGGAGCGGCCTCGGCGAGCCCGCAGAGCTCGCCCCAGGTTTCCACCGTGGTGGACATGCCGTGCATGACTTCCAGGGTTCGGTCGTTGTCGGCACAGTAGTACTGATAGGTGGGCATCGGCGTCTCGCGGGAAAAAGGATGAGCGTGGAGTTTAAGCCAGACCCCTTGCCCGTGGTTTCGTTTCGCGCGCAAGGGGGTCGGCTGTTTTACGCCGCAGACCGAAACGAGGTTCCCCGTATTGCGGTTCGCGAGGGGAAACGGACTGGCCGGGGACGCGCAAGCAAAAGCCCCGGGGGTGTGCCCGGGGCGCAGGGGGAGGGGCGGGTACCCGGGTTTAGGGTTTTGCTTCGGCGCTGCTGGTAGCGATGGTCACCTCGTCGAAGTAGACACGGCGGCGGTAGTGGTCCGAGCCGGTGGAGGTGTTGCCGACCTCGTTGTAGCGTTTGCTGGCGTCGAATTTGTAGATGCCGATCCCGAGGTTGGGGTCGGACTGGTCGTTGTAGCCGATGTTCACGGTGTAGCTTTTGATGTAACGGACCCAGGAGCCGCCGGCGTTTTTGCGGTTGATTTCCAGGACACCGTCGTTGTTCCAGCTCCACTTGATCCGGATGAGCCAGTCGATCCAGACGTTTTTATCGGCCGACCCGACTTCGAGTTGACCGTCGAGGATCTGGCTGCTGTTGGTGCTGATCCAGTTCCGATCGTAGTACCACTTGAAGACCAGGCGGTCACGGACATGGAGGATGGCGGCGGGGGGGATGCGTGAGGGCTCGTAGCCGACGCTGGGCCGGGCGTGCCACTGGGCGAGGATTTCCCACTGGGAGTCGCTGCCCATCCCTGCGCCGCCGGAGGGCAGGAACATGCTAAAGCCGTACCACCGGTCGGTGTGGACGAGGTATTCCCAGTCGGTCCAGAGGTGAGCTTTTTTGGTGTTGTTCGGGTCGCTGGGCTTGTACTGATTTCGGTACCAGGTGAACTGCATGGCGTGGCTGCCCTTGCGGGGCGCATACCCGCCTTCGAGGGTGGTAACCGCTTTGCCGGCCGCGTTGCTCTGCATCTGACTCATCGCCCAGGGTACGCCGGCGCTGTTGCTCCCGCCGCTGGCTCGTTTGTGATCGAGGGCGTACCAATGGCCGCTAGACCAATCGTCGGAAAAGATGACCGTTGCCGGGGCGGCGGTGCCGGTCAGAAACGCCGCGGCGGCAGCGCACGCGATCGATAACCGAAGCAGAGATGAATGCATGAAGAACTCCGAGAGAGGAAGAAAGAAGGGAACACACCGCAGATCTGATTAACTAACACTTTTAATATAAAATAAGTCAGGTAAAAAAATCAATGTTTTTTTGTTGGATTACTTGATTTTTTGGATCGGGCGGGGAACGGGGGTCCCCTCGGTTTTTTCGCTGAACGGGGTGGCCGTGGTTCGTCACGAAAGCGTCTGGCGGGCCCGAAAAAAGCCCCGGCATGGGCCGGGGCGGGAGAAGGACGGGGTGTGGTGCGGTCGATCCTCGGCGGACGGATCCGCCGGGGGGCGGGGTCAGGCCTTGACTTGCGGGCGTTCGGGGTCGGGCCAATCGACGTGGAATTTTTTGCCGCGGGGCTGATCGACGCGTTCGTAGGTGTGGGCCCCGAAGTAGTCGCGCTGGGCCTGGAGCAGGTTGGCGGGGAGGACGGCCGAGCGGTACCCATCGAAGTAGGCCAGCGCGGAGCTGAACGCGGGGGTGGGGATGCCCATGGTCACGGCCTTGCTCACGGCGATGCGCCAGTTGTCCTGACAGCGGTGGAGTTCTTTCTTGAAGAACGGGTCGAGCATGAGGTTCTGGAGTTTGGGATCTTTCTCGTACGCTTCGGTGATCTTCTGGAGGAAGCGGGCGCGGATGATGCATCCGCCGCGGAAGATCTTGGCGATCTCGCCGAAGTTGAGTTTCCAGTCGTATTCGTTCTGGGCCTCGGCCATGAGCTGGAAGCCCTGGGCGTAGGCGCAGATCTTGGAGCAGTAGAGGGCGTCGTGGATCGCTTCGACGAGCTTGCCCATCCCGCGGCGGACCTTGTCGGCTTTGGGCCCCTTGAGTTTTTTGCTGGCCGCGACGCGCTCGTCTTTGATCGCCGAGAGGCAGCGGGCGAACACGGCCTCGGCGATCGCGTTAGCGGGGACGCCCAGGTCCAGGGCGCTGGTCGAGGTCCACTTGCCGGTGCCTTTCTGGCCGGCGGCGTCGAGCACCTGATCGACGAAGAACTTGCGTTTGTTGGTGGGGTCTTTTTGCTGGAGGATATCGGCGGTGATTTCGATCAGGAACGAGTCGAGTACGCCGGTGTTCCACTTGCCGAAGATCTTGCTCATCTGATCGGGGTTGTAGCCGAGCATGGATTTCATGAGGTGGTACGCCTCACAGATGAGCTGCATATCGATGTATTCGATGCCGTTGTGCACCATCTTGACGTAGTGGCCCGCGCCGTCGGCGCCGATGTGGGTCGTGCAGGTTTCGCCGCGGGTGATGGGGACGCCTTTTTCGTAGTCCTCGATGGCTTTGCCGGTCTTGGGGTCGACCTTGGCGGCGATGGCTTCCCAGATGGGCTTGAGCGATTTCCAGGCTTTTTTGCTGCCGCCGGGCATGAGCGAGGGGCCGAAGCGGGCGCCCAGCTCGCCGCCCGACACGCCCGAGCCGATGAACTCGTAGCCGGCGTCGGTAAGCTCTTTTTCACGGCGGATGGTGGCGTTCCAGTTGGAGTTACCGCCGTCGATAATGATGTCGCCCTTGTCGATCAGGGGCAGCAGGCTTTCGATGACTTTGTCGACGCCGTCGCGGTCGTTGGGCAGCACCGCCCACGACTGGACCAGCAGGACGATCTTGCGCGGCGTCTTGATCGACTTGACGAAATCCTTGAGCTCGGCGTGACCGATCACGCGCTCGGCGGAGGGCTCGTTTTCCTCGCAGTCCTTGATGAAGTCTTCCATCTTGGAGGTGGTGCGGTTGTAAACGCTGACGGTGTAGCCGTGGTCGGCCATGTTGAGGACGAGGTTCTGGCCCATAACGGCCAGGCCGATGAGGCCGATGTCGGATTGCTGCTTGGGCACGGGGGAACTCCGGGTTATATCAAAGGGAGAGGAAAACGGGCGGGTGTTACGAGTTTACTGTTTCGCTCCCGGGGGTGTCAGGGGCGTGACTAGGGTAGACGGCTAATTCACCGTTAGAATGTCGCGGCGGATATCGGCCAAGTGCTGCGCCGGGGGGAGGCCCAGACAATTGACCGCGCGGAGTTCGGCGACAGACGGCCGGGTCCGCTCGAAGTTGACCAGGTCGCCCTTGGCGACGTGCGGGTGGTCCTCGGCGGTCAAGTGATCGATCAGCCGCTGCCGGAGCCGGTCGTGCGGCTCGCCGGTCAGGGGGTGTTCGTCGTGGGGGTCGTGGTCGGTGTCGAAGCAGAGGGTCGAACCGTCGTCGGCGCAGTAGAGCAGCTTGTAGCGGCCGTCGTGGTACAGGTGGCTGTGGTCGATCTGGCCGTGCATCTCGTGGGGCGGCATCGTCTCGCCGCGCAGGGCCGGGGTCAGCGACCGCCCGGTGACATCACCGGGCGTCCGGGCGCCGGCGACCTCACAGAGGGTGGGCAGCAGGTCGACCCACTCGACCAGGTCACGGCTGACCCGGCCCGGCTCGACGCCCCACGATTTGGGGGGCCGGACGATCAGCGGCACCCGGGCCGCGTGTTCGTAGAACAAGCTCTTGGCGAAGTCGCCGAAATCGCCGAGCGCTTCGCCGTGGTCGGACGTATAAACAATCAAGGTGTTGTCGAGATCGCCGGCGAGCTGGAGCTGCGCGAGCAGCCGGCCGATCTGGTCGTCGAGGTTGCTCACCATCCCGCAGTAGACCGCACGCATGGCTTGGATCTGTTCCGCCGAGGCGGGCCCCTTGTTGTACATATGGCGGTGACAGAACAGGTCGAACGGCTCAACGTCGGTGTCGATCCAAGGCGGCGTGACCGGCCCGGGCAGGTCCGCGTCGCGGTACATGCTGTAGTACGGCTCGTGGATCACCAGCGGCGGGTGGGGATCCTGTAGCGACACCCAGAGCCCAAACGGCTGGGCTCTTTCGCGGGTGGCGAGGAAGTCGATGGCGCGGTCGACGCACCAGTCTGTGCCGTGCAGGTGCCGGGGGAACGGGCTGAGCGACGGGGTCATCTCGTTGAACCCGATACCGAGGTGCGTGCCCGGTCGGCCGGTCTCAACAAGTTGCTGCTCGCGGAGTTTTGCCATCCACGTGACGTGCTCGAACCCGGCGCGGAAGTCCGGCTCGCTGTGCCAGTGGGTCTTGCCGACCAGCTCGGTCTGGTAGCCCACCGCGGTGAGCAGCGACCCGAGGAAGTCTTCGCGGGGCCGGTCGACCCGGAATGTATCGTCGTAGGCGGGCATCCCGTTTTCGTGGGCGCGTCGGCCGGTGATCAGCGCGGTGCGGGCGGGGATGCAGATCGGGCAGTCGACGTAGGCGTTGTCGAACCGCAGGCCCTGGTAGGCGAGCAGGTCGAGGTGGGGGGTTTGGACGCAGGGGTGTCCGGCGCAACCGAGCGTGTCGGCGCGGTGCTGGTCCGAGGTGATCAGCAGGAGGTTGGGGCGGTCATCGGGCATACAGCGAACCTCAAGGTGGAACCGCGTGGCGAAGCGTTAATCAAACGGATTGGCTTGGATAAAGTCGGGGTCGCCGCGGAGGAAGTTGACCAGGTTCTGGGTCGCCCGCATGGCCTGACGGCCGACGGACTCGGTGGTGCGGCTGCCGATGTGGGGGGTCAGCATGATGTTGTCGACCCCCTGGTAGGGGTGGGGGGGCTGGAGGGGTTCGACGTTGACCACGTCCGTGCCGTAGCCGCCCAGCCGGCCGTCCCGGCAGGCGTCGGCGACGTCTTGTTCGACCACCAGCCCGCCGCGAGCGGTGTTGATGAGGATCGCGGTGTCTTTCATCTGCGCGATCATGCCGGTGTTGATAAAGCCCCGATTCTCGTCGGTGAGGTTCATGTGCAGCGAGATGACGTCGGCCTGGGTAAGCACCTGCTCGGCCGAATCGCAGCGCTTGACGCCGTAAGAGCCGGCGAAGTCGTCGTCCCAGTAGAGGTCGTAGGCGATCGCGGGCATGTCGAAGGCGGCGCCGCGCTTGATGACTTCCTTGCCGATCCGGCCCATGCCGACGATGCCGAGGGTTTTACCCGCCAGCTCCGTGCCGGTCTGACGTTTCCAACGGCCCGCCTCGACTTCGCGGAGGTGCATCTTGAAGTGCTTGGCGAGCCCGATCATCAGCCCGAAGGCGTGCTCCGCGACGGTCGTGTGGTTGACGCCGGGGGTAAACAGGACGGGGATCTTGTGCTTCGTGGCGTGGGCGACGTCGATCGAGTCGAGCCCGATGCCGTACTTGGCGATCACCCGCAGCGGGGTCGGGGCGGCGAGCGCGGCGTCGATGACTTTGGCGGTGATCTCGTCGTCGCCGTTAAGCAGTCCGTCGAAGCCGCCGCCCGCGGAGGCCTGTTCCGCGATGAGCCCGAGCATCTCGGATTCGGAGAGGGGTCCGCGGGCGCGGACCACTTCAAACCCTGAGGCGTCGAGGGCGTCGTGGTGCGGCCCGGGGGTGTCCTGGTAGCTGGTGGTGGTCAGGAGGATGCGCATCGAGGAGCCTTGGGTAAGAGTCGCGGGGGTGATGCACGTCCCTCCTGACACCGGTGGGATTGACCGGCCGACGACCTCCGTGCAGGAGATGAGTGGAAGTTACTGCCGGCCCGGGGCGGCGTCAAAGCGGTGGGCTCGGCGGCGACGCGTCGTCGGCGTCGGTCGCCAGGCGGCCGCGGACGAGGGTGACCACGCGGTCGGCGGCCTCGGCGACGCGGGCGTCGTGGGTGACCAGCACCATGGTCTGGCCGTCGCCGTGGAGCTCGTGGAAGAGTTCGAGGATCGAGCCGCCGGTGTCGGCGTCGAGGTTGCCGGTGGGTTCGTCGGCAAGGATGACATCGGGCTCGTTGATGAGCGCCCGGGCCATGGCGACGCGCTGGCGCTCGCCGCCGGAGAGCTTGTTGGGCCGATGCCGCATGCGGTCGGTCAGGCCGACACGTTCGAGCAGCTCGGCGGCGCGCTGTCGGACCTGTTTTTTCACGCCCGGCCAGGCAATAACGGACCGGCCGAGCATCGCCGCAACGGTGACGTTTTCGAGGGCCGACAGCTCGGGCAGCAGGTGGTAGAACTGGAACACGAAGCCCACCCGCCGGTTGCGGTAGCGGTCGAGCGCCGCGCCGCGGAGGCGGAACAGGTCTTGGCCGTCGAAATCGACACGGCCCCGGTCGGGGTGGTCCAGCCCGCCGAGCAGGTGCAGCAGCGTGGACTTGCCCGAGCCGGAGCGGCCCAGGATCGCCAGCATCTCGCCGCGATGCAGCGTCACGTCGACACCGCGCAGCACGTGCAGATCGGTGGTGCCCATGCGGTAGCGTTTGTGCAGGTCGGTGGCCTGCAGAATGGCGGGCGCGTCATTCATATCGCAGCGCCTCCACGGGCTTGAGCCGACCGGCCAACAGCGCCGGGAGCGTCGCGCCGATCACGCTGCTGACGATCGCCCCGAAGACCGCCCACCATGCCTCGGCGTAGTTCATCTGGTCGGGGATGCGGTCAAAGAAATAAGTCTGCGGGTTCCACATCCGCCAGCCTTGGGGCTGTTCGTTGTCTTCTCGTGGAAAGAATTGAATCATTCTTTCGTCGAGCCAATAGGTTGCGTGATAGATCAGATCTTGAATCTCGTTGAGGTTCGTCACCACGCCGATGGAGATGAGCAGGCCCAGCAGCGAGCCGACGACCCCGATCGCCAGCCCGTAGCCGAGGAACAGCCCGATGATCCCGCCGCGCGACGCGCCGATCGCGCGGAGCACGCCGATGTCCCGGGTCTTCTCGAGCACGATCATGTAGAACGTCGTCGCGACCATCACGATGGCCACGATCCCGATGACCCCGAAGAGGAAAGTGATCAGGCCCTTCTCGTTTTCGACCGCCCCGAGGATCTGGCCGTGGACATCTTCCCACGTGAGCGCCCGGGGCGGCGTCGCGAAAGGCCGGTCGGCATAGTGCTCGAGGATGGCTTTTTGGACCGCGGTGCGGGCGAGGGCGACGTCCACGCCCGGCGCGGTCTTGAGGACCAGCCGGTTGGCCCGCCCCGGGACCGTGATCGCCCGCCCGCCCTCGCCGGTTTCGGGGTCGAACCCGGTGGTATCGAACGCCTCACGCTCGTGCATGTTGAGCATCTTCTGGAGCGTGGGGAACGGCACGAAAACCATCTGCCCGTCGATGTCGAACAGCCCGCTCTTGAACTCGTTGACCACGAGGAATTCACGCCGCTCCTGCTCCAGCCCGCCCAGCCCGCCGCCGGCGGAGATCGGCACGACCGTGAGGGTGATCGGTGCGCCGGCCCAGGTGCGGCCGATGTCGTAGTCGCCGCGCTCGTCGCGGAAGTGGATCGGGTTGACCTCGATCCCGATCAGCGCCTCGGGCAGGGTCGGGGCGTCCTGCGCACCCGCTTCATCGGGGGTTTCGTCGGCGGAGTCGTTGTCGGGAACCGGGTCGGTCGTGGGCGGGGAGAGGCGGGGGTCGACGGGGTGGTCGCGGGTGAGGGCCGGCCGGAGCCGCTGGGCCCGCCGGCCGTCGTCGCGGTAGATGTCGGTGAGCCCGGCGAGGATCTGGTCGGGGGTCCAGTAGAGGGTGTCCCGGTAGCCGACGATCTCTTCGAACGTTGCGAAGTCGAGCCCCTGCACGCGCACCGGCTTGGCGTCGTCGCGGAAATTGATCAGCCCGAACGTCTCGATCACCGGGGTCCCGGCGACCACCTCGGGTAGTTCCGTGACCCGGGTCAGGAGGCTTTCGTATCCGGCAAACCCCTGGAGCGGGCCTTCGACGACGATGTCCCCGGTGAGGTTGCGGGCCGACGCGCGGAACTGATCGAGGAACCCGCCCATGACGCTCATCACGATGATGACCATCGCCGTACACAGCATCACCGCCACGGCCGCGAACAGCGGCGCGAGCTTGCGGCGGAGGTACTTCGAGATGAGCAGGAGCTTAAACATAGTTAAAGGGCGATCCCATCACGAAGGCGCAAAGACGCAAAATCACGAAGAGGAAGTGACACGGACACGGCGTAGGGGGGCACGAAGCGTCGGATCAAAGCGGAGGTATCAATTGGGTGGAAGGGTAAATAGATCTTCTTTGTGTCTTCGCGTCTCCGTGTTTTCGTGATTATTTCCCCGGCGATTCATTCCCGTCGCCTTGCGGTTTCATCAATGGGAACAGGATCACGTCGCGGATCGACTCGGCCCCGGTGAGCATCATGACCAGCCGATCAATACCTAACCCCATCCCCCCGGCCGGCGGCATGCCGACGCGCAGCGCTTCGAGGAAGTCTTCGTCGATCTGCTGCTTCTCTTCATCATCCCCGACTTGCCCCCGGAAATTCGCCTCTTGCACTTCCGGGTCGTTGAGCTCGGTATAGCCGGGGCTGATCTCGACGCCGTTGATCGCCAACTCGTAGACGTCGGCGAAGTAGTCGTCGTCGGCACACGTTTTCGCCAGCGGGATGATGACGCTGGGGACGCGGGTGACGTAGCACGGGTCGATCAGCGTGGGTTCGATGAGCTTCTCGAACACCTCAGTAAGTTGCTCGGCTGGAGAAAGATTTTTGAGTCTTGATGCGTAGTGTTCAATCTGACGTTCGTTGCGAATCGTGAATTCTTCGTCTGTTTCTTCTGGAACTGGAGTTCCTGCTACGCCAGCCAAACCGATTGCTAATTCTTTAAGATTTGGCTGTAAGTCGGCATAGCTATTGTTCCTGCTGAATAAAAGATTAGTTGAGCGTTCGCGCTCAAGAAACGCATATCCAAAGCGAAGTGCCCAATCATCATTCATTGGTTCCTTGATGAACTTCCAGCCCGTTCTTTCTTCGACAAGGTCAGTCATCGACACGCGTCGCCAGGGGCGGGTGAGGTCGATGGTTTTCTTCGTGCCCTTGGCGTCTTCGTGGCTCAACACCAGCGTGCCGAACAGCTTCTCGGCGACGGTGCAGACCATGTCCTCGACCAGCTCGGCCATGGTCTCCCAGTTGCCGTAGGCTTCGTACGCCTCGAGCATGGTGAACTCGGGGTTGTGGCGGGGGCTGATGCCTTCGTTGCGGAAGTTGCGGTTGATCTCGAAGACCTTGGAGAACCCGCCGACGAGCAGGCGTTTGAGGTACAGCTCGGGGGCGATGCGGAGGGTCAGCGGCAGGTCGAGGGCGTGGTGATGGGTGCGGAACGGCCGGGCGGCGGCCCCGCCGTGGACGGTTTGGAGCATCGGGGTTTCGACTTCGAGAAACCCCTTGCTCCGCAGGTAGTTCCGCATCTCGTCGATGATGCGGATACGGAGTTGCATCGTCTGCATCACGCCGGGGTTGGCGTAGAGGTCGACGTAACGCTTGCGGTAGCGGGTTTCGGGGTCGGTCAGCCCGTGGTGCTTGCCGGGGGGCAGGGCGAGGGACTTGGTCGCGATGGCGTAGGGCGCGGGGGTGGGGGCGGTGGGAGCGGCTTCCGGGGGTGTTTCTGGGGCGGATTCCGGGGGCGGGGCGGGTTCGGGCTGTGGCTGGGCGGCCGAGGCGGGGGGTTGGGCCCAGACGGTGACTTCGCCGGTGTTGGTGGTGCCGAGTCGGCCGTGGGCGGTGACCAGGTCGCCGTAGTCGGTCATTTTCGCGAGGCCGAAGTACGGTTGGCCAACGGCCTTTTTGGAGACCGCGACCTGGAGGTCGCCGGTGTGGTCGCGGAGGGACAGGAAGATCAGGTTGCCCATCACGCGGTGTTGCATGACGCGGCCGGCGACGTGGACGGCGGGGCGATCGTCTACGCGGTCGTCGGCTTTGTGGGCGGCATCGGCGTCGGCGTCGTAGTGGGCGACGGCATCGGCGAGCGGGGTGAGGCTGGGCGTGCGCTGGCCGTAGGGGTCGAGTTTGAACTCGTCGCGGAGGCGTTTGAGTTTCTGCTTACGGTCGCCCAGGAGCTGGGCGGTGGACTTGCTGGAGGCTTCTTGGGTCATGGAAACGGTGATGGTATCAGGTAGAGCGGGGACGCCGCGGCGGCGGGCCGAGGCGGTGCGGATAAACGAAAACCTCGCCGCGTGACCGTGGCGAGGTTTGTTTTTTTCGTAACGCAGGGGATTGCAACCGTCGGCGGGGCGATTACCCCTCCGCGGCGGCTTTTTCCTGAGCGGCCACCATGCCCAGGCCCCGGCGGCGGTCGCGGAGGCGACGCTTCTTACCCACGCGGTCGCGGAGGTAGTAGAGCTTGGCCCGGCGGGCGTCGCCGCGGCGGACGACTTCGATCTTGGCGATCCGTGGGCTGTGCAGCGGGAAGGTGCGCTCGACGCCTTCGTTGGCGACGATGCGGCGGACGGTGATGGTCGTTTCGAGCCCGCCGTTTTGTTCTTTGATGATGACGCCTTGGAAGACCTGGATACGTTCCTTGGCGCCTTCGATGATGCGGACGTGGACATCGACGGTATCGCCGACGTGGACGACCGGGAGGTCGGTTTTGAGATGGGGGGCCTGGACGGCAGCGAGGATGGCGTCGCTCATGACGGGGTCCGTGGTTCGGGGTAGGGGTGATTCCGCCGGGGGCAGGGGCGCATCGGCGAGCCAAGTACTGTAGCAGCAGGGGGCCGGGCTGTCGAGGCGCATCTAGGCCGGCAGGTCGACGAACTCGGGGGCGTGGTGGACGCGGCCCGGCGGGAGGGGGCGCTGCGGCTGTAAGTGGATCATCTGAAACGCGTGGGCGGGTCCGAAGGCGCTGGTCAGGCCGTGCTCGGCGGCGGGGATGAAACCGAGTGGGGCGTAGAACCGGGGGTCGCCCAATACAAAGAGGGCGGCGACGCGATGTTCGCGGGATTGGCGGACCGCCTCGTGGACCAGGGCGGTGCCGATACCTTGGCGCTGGTGGTCGGGGTGGACCGCGACGGGGGCGAGGGCGGCGAGGCCGCGGACCGAGCCGCCTTGCTCGTGGGTCATGGCGGTGATCAGGGCGTGGCCAACGGGTCGGCGGTGCTGCTCGGCGACCAGCGAAAACAGCACGTCGTGCCCGTCCAACAGGCGGGCCACCAGATCGGCCTCGGCCGGGGTGGGAAAGGCGGCGGCGTGGAGGGGCGGCAAGGCCCGGGCGTCCGCAGGCCCGGCATCGCGGAGGACAATCAGCGGGGTAGGGGAAGAGCCGGCCGCCACGCTCCCGTAGCCGCCGACGGGTACGGAGGCGTCTTTGGCAGTGTTTCCGGAGGTGTTTCCGGGGGCACTTCCGGGGGTATTTTCGGGGGTGTTTTCGGGGGGGGCGGGGAGGAGGTCGGGGCGGCGCTGCCGGGTGGTGAGGCGCGACTGCTCGGCCCGCCACGCGGCGATTTTGGCGTGGTCGCCGCTGCGCAGCACCTCGGGCACCGGCCGGTCGGCCCAGGCGGCGGGGCGGGTGTAGTGAGGGTGGTCCAGCAGGCGCTCGACGCCGGGCGAGAAGCTGTCCTCCCGGGCCGAATCGGCGTGGCCCAGCGCCCCGGGCAGCAGGCGGACGACGCTGTCGATAATCGTCATGGCCGGGAGTTCGCCGCCGGAGAGCACGTAGTCGCCGACGCTGATTTCCAAGAGGCCGCCTTGGTCGGCGTGGCCGTCGCCCGCCTCGTGGAGCCGATCGACGACCCGCTGGTCGAGCCCTTCGTAATGGCCGGCGAGGATCAGCAGCCGGGGCTCTTGGGCCAGCGTTTCGCAGAGCGTCTGGGTCAGCGGCTGCCCCTGGGGCGTGGTGAGGATGCGGCGGGGCGGGGCGGGGTGCAGAGCGGCAACGTCTTGCACCGCGTCCCAGACCGGCTGGCACTGGATGACCATCCCCGGCCCGCCGCCGTAGGGCGGGCTGTCCACCTTCTGATGCCGATCGTCCGCGGACCAGTCGCGGAGGTTGTGGACGTGATAAGACGCGACGGCCTTGCGCGTCCGCTCCGGGTCGTTCGGTGCCGCGGGGTCGGGCACATCGACCGCGGCCCGTTTGAGAATGCTCGCGTCGAGCACGCCGGCGAACATCTCGGGGAACAGGGTGAGTACATCGATCCGCATCGCGACATCCTACCGGCCCGGACGCGGGCTACAGCCAACGCCGTACGCGGGTGCGGTAGTCCGCGTATTCGTCGCCGAATCGCTGGGCGAGCATCCGCTCTTCGATCCGGATGAGCCCGCGGTCGATGGCCACGACGAACAGGGGCGGCACCACCCAGACGGTCGCCGAGCCCGCGATGACGCAGAGGCCGAGAAGGATCAGCGTCATGCCCAGATACATGGGGTTGCGGGTGAGCGCGAACACGCCGGCGGTGACCAGCGCCCGGCTGTCGCGGCGGGGCATGAGGGTGGTGCGGTGGCGGGCGAAGTGCGTCGCCCCGGCCGCGCAGAAGCCGCAGCCCAGAAGCACCGGCCCCCAGCCGATCATTTTCCCGGGCATGGCGAACCAGATCGCCGCGGGGAAGTGCTTGTCGAGGAGGTGGATCGTGGCAAACGCGACAACTAGGTATAGCGGCGCAGTAAAAAGCCGCCCGGTGCGGGTGGCACGGGCGGACGGGGGAGGGGCAGGAGGGGTGGCGATCTGACTCATGCTGAGTCAAGCATAGGGGAGATTACTCGGCGGCCGACGCCTTTTCCGGGGCCGGGGTGGCTTTGCCGGTTTTTTTATCGAGGATACCGGCCTTCGACAGCAGGTCCGCGACGGTGTCGGACGGCTGGGCCCCGACGCTGAGCCAGTAGCGGATCCGTTCTTCGTTGAGGGTGACCTGCTGCGAGTCGTCGGCATGGCAGGGGTCGAAGTGGCCGAGCTGTTCGATGGGCTTGCCGTCGCGGGGCGAGCGCTGGTCGATGGCGTTGAGTCGGTAGAACGGCTGGTGGGTACGGCCGAAACGCTTGAGACGAAGACGAACCATGATGCGAGACTCCGGGGGGCCGTTCGGCGGCGGGCCGGCCGGGTGAGCGGCGGACGGGGTGGGCCGAAGAGGGCGTGACCTTGGACGGGGTGCCGGGGCGGACGTTCCGCCGGGGCGAGCCACGTAATTTAGCGGATGCCCCGCCGCCGAGCAACTTTCCGGGGCCGAGGGGTGGATGGTGGAAACCCGAGCCTGTGGTCACGATTGTTTGTGAATGCGACGGGCGGCACTGATTTTTCTATCGTTAAAAAACATAAAGGTTTAGGCGAATATATTCGTAGTTTTAGATTGTATTCAATGAGTTTTCATGGAAGATAGGTAAGTTAACCGTGTTTCATATCTTGAGGGAATATCCATGAAACTTCTAACCCGCAGAGTGCTTCATGCCGTGATCGGCAATGGTTATGAATTGAAAGTCGAGCGCAGCGACGCGGACCGGGGGGTGCGGCTGTGGCTGGTGAGCCGGGCAAAAAACGAAGAGGTGTTTTACTTTTTCGATTCGGATACCGAGTTGCAGGTCGTCACGCAGATGGCGGACCGGTACTGCTCTCAGGACCAGAAAAACAACATCTACTCGGCAACCGCAACGCCCGGCACAGAAGATGTGCTGCGGAGGCTCAAGCCGGCGTGATGGTTCCTGGTGCGTGCACCCCACCGAGGGTCGGGGGAACCGTCGGGCCGAGGGACGGCCGTGGCGATCAGACGTTCGGGATCATTGCCTATTGAATTGTAGCGGACGTCACTGCACCTGTAGCGTCCTGCTGAACGGAGGCCTACAGATGATCGCAGATTATCTGTAGGCTTGGCCGCGGTAAACATTACACCCGGAGTGGGGACGCGCTAGCGGGAGAGCTTATGCCGAGCGGTGGGTCGGGGAAACGAAATGGCCGGGCTGGCCGGGGACTTCAACCAGGTCGGGGCGGTAGAGCAGTTCGTGGCGGGTGACGTATTCCACGCCGTCTTCGCGGGGTTTTTGCTCGGTGGTCCCGGGGGCCGGGGCGGCGGCGGGGTCGGTGGGCGGCGGGTCTTTGAAGAGCCGGATCGGGGAGGGGACGTCGCCCAGGAGCATGATCCGGCGTTTTTCGTGGTCCGGGTCGGGGTGGGGGGCGGCGCTCAGGAGGGCTCGCGTGTAGGGGTGCAGGGGGTTGCGGTAGAGGGTGTCGCGGTCGGCGAGTTCGACGATCCGGCCGAGGTACATCACCGCGATGCGGTCGCAGAAGTGCTCGACGACCGCGAGGTTGTGGGCGATAAACAGGTACGAGAGGCCGAACTCGTCCTGCAGATCGCCGAGCAGGTTCAAGACCTGGGACTGGACCGAGACGTCGAGGGCCGAGACGGGCTCGTCGCAGACGATGAACCGGGGGGAAAGGGCCAGGGCCCGGGCGATCCCGATGCGCTGCCGCTGACCGCCGGAGAACTCGTGGGGGTAGCGGCGGGCGTGGTCTTTTTGCAGCCCGACCTTCACCAAGAGCTCGGCGACCCGGTCGGGGACTTCGGGCTTGGGGCAGACGCGGTGGACGATCATAGGTTCGCCGATGATGCGGCCGACGGTCATCCGGGGGTTGAGGCTGCCCACGGGGTCCTGGAAGACGATCTGCATCTCCCGGCGGAGGTGCTTCATCCGGGCGGCGGGGGCGCGGAGGACGTCTTCGCCGTCGAAGTGGACGGTGCCGGCGGTGGTGGGGATCAGGCGGAGGATCGAGCGGCCGACGGTGGACTTGCCGCAGCCCGACTCGCCGACGAGGCCGAGCGTCTCGTGCGCTGCGACGTCGAAAGACACTTCATCGACCGCACGGACATCGCCGACGTGGGACTTGAGCAGCCCGCGCTTCACCGGGAAGTAGGTCTTGAGGTTCCGGACAGAGAGCAGCGGGGGGTTCTCGGCGGTCATGGTCGGGGCGAGTGTAACCGCGAACCGTGAGCATGCGTCGGAAGGGCGGGACCGGCCGGCGATCAACGGGGCGGGGCTTCGAGCAGGGCAAAGCGGGTCACGAACTCCTGCAGCACGGGGTCCCAGTGGCGGACGGTCAGGCGCAGCGGCGCACCGCGGGGGTGCTCACCCAGTGCCCGGCGGAGGGCGGCGAGCCGTGGGACGGGCTGGTCCCCGAGGTGGGTGATGATCGCCCGGTCTTGGATGCGCTGCCGGTCGGCGAGCGACCCGAAGCGGACATCGACCACGAACACTCCCTCGATCGGCGGGAGCCGGGCCGCCTCGGCGTCGGCGTGGGTGAATTCAGCGAGGCGTTCGATCCCGAGCGCCCGGAGCGTCGGCTCTTGCGCGGTGACCGTAGGGCTGAACGCCAAGCCGGAGAGGAAGCGATCGCGGGGCGCGGCCACCGGGGGCGTGAGCTCATCGAGCGTGACGCTCACGGCGAGGCGCTGGCCCCGGCGGAGGACGGCAAGCTCTACCGTGGTCCCGGGGTCGAAGGCGGCGATCCGGTAACGCAGCTCGTCCACGGCGTTGACCGCCTGGTCGGCGACGTGGGTGATGACGTCGCCCGGCTGGAGCCCGGCGCGGTCGGCGGGACCGCGGCCGACGGCGTGCTCGAGCAGGACGCCGACGGGCTCGACATCGAAAGACGCGGCGAGCGCGGGGGTCAGGTCACGGATCGTGACGCCCAGGTAGCCCCGGCGGACCTCGCCGTTTTCGATGATGCGGGTCGCGACGTCCACGGCCATCCGGACGGGGATGGCAAAGCCCAGCCCCATGAACCCGCCGGGGTCGCCGGGGTTGCGGGATCGCGACGAGGCGATCGCGGTGTTCATGCCCACGACCTGGCCGTAGATGTTGGTGAGCGGCCCGCCGGAGTTGCCGGGGTTGATTGCGGCGTCGGTCTGGATGAAGTTTTCGTATTTGCCGGAATTGGTCACGTCGAGCTGGCGTCCGCTGGCCGACACGATGCCCTGGCTCACGGAGAAGTCGAAGCGGAACGGCGAGCCGAACGCGAAGACGATCTGGCCCTTGCGCACCGGGTCGAAGTCGACGTCGGCGGCGTGGAGCAGCGGCTCGGCGACCCGGAGCACCGCCACGTCGGTCAGGAGGTCCGACCCGACGAGCGTGGCGGTGTGCTCGCTGGCGTCGGAGAAGCGGACGCGGATCCGCGGGGCGTCGGCGACCACGTGGTGGTTGGTCAGGATATAGGTTCGGGCGGGCGAGCCGTCGGCGGGGGCGTGACGGTAGACCCAGCCCGACCCGTTGCTCAAGGGTTCGAGCGGGTCGAAACGGCGGAAGAACCCCCCGCCGGACCGGGCCGAGGGCCCCAGGGTCTGGATGTGGACGACGCTGGGTTCGACGGCGGCGGACACGTCGCTGAACGACTGGGACAGCGACGCGAGCCCGGGCTGATCGATCAGGCCCTGGCGGACCTGGGTGATCCGGGCGTCGGTGTGATTCCAGACAATCTTGCGCGCCAGGTCGGGCCCCAGGAGCATGACCAGGAGCACGGTGGCGAGGAGGATCAACGAGGGGCCATACCAACGGATAGGCAAGGGCAGACTCCGGCAGTCTAGTGGTAGGGTCGCTAAGGTTATTGGCGGACTCTAAAACTATACGCTGCCACCGCACGCCGGTTCAATGGCCCGGTTCGGAAAAGGGTGGGGGGCGGATCACGCATCTCCGCCGCAGATTCAGCGGGGTGCTTCAATCGCCCTACCGATCGATCGCCCTCCACTCGAAAGCCAACGATTCAGACCACGCCTAGTTCGGGGGCCGGGCGGGGTCGAGCCGGACCGGGACCGGGCCGCGGGCCGAGGCTGTCTGGAGCTGAAAATATTCGGCGGACCGGAAGCCGAACGCCGAGGCGACGAGGTTCGAGGGCACCTGCTGGACCCGCGTGTTGAGGTCGCGGACGTTGGCGTTGTAGAACCGGCGGGCGGCCTGGAGGCGGTCCTCGGTGTTGGCCAGTTCTTGCTGGAGGGCGAGGAAGTGTTCGCTCGCGCGGAGCTCGGGGTAGGCCTCGCCGACCGCGAGGAGCGAGCGCAGCGAACCGGTGAGCGCGTCTTCGCGCTGGGCCTGCGGGGCGACGCCGCCGGATTCGGCGACGGCCAGGGCGCGGGCCCGGGTGACCTGCGTGAAGACCGTCTGCTCGTGGGCGGCGTAGCCTTTGCAGACCTCCACGAGGTTGGGGATCAGGGCGTAGCGCCGCTGAAGCTCGGTATCGATCCCCGACCACGATTCGCGGACGTGGGTGCGCAGCCGGACCAGCCCGTTGTACGTGCCGATCAGCCACGCGAGGAAGACGACACCGAGGATGCCGGCGATGATCAGTCCTGCCATGCGTCCGCCTCCCGGAGCTGCTGCCTGAGATAATCCGGCAGGTCGTCGAGGATCCCGTCGACCAGCCGGACGGTTTCGAGCAGTTCTGTGGGCTTGAGCCGGCGTTTGCGGCGCGTCGCCAGCACGTGGTGGGGCGAGAACTCGAGGGTATGGTTTGGGGCGTCGAGCAGCCGTTGGATCGCGCGTTGGTGCAAGACGTCGTAGGCGAACCGCCGGTCGGGTGACGATACGTGGTAGCGTCGGCTGAACTGGGCGGATTCGAAGTCCAGGTCGTTCTTGCCGAAGAACCCGGCGATCCGGTCGCCGAACCCCTCGGGGCGGATGAGCATCGGCCGGAGGGTGAGGTTGGGCGTGAGGATCACCGCGGAAAAGGTGTGGTGGCGGGTCCGGGTTTGGGTCCGGCCCTTGCTGTCGGTGGAGCGGGAAGTGGTTTCGTAATGGTAATCGAAGGCGTAGAGTTGCCGGCCCTCGAAATCGCCCTGAACGAGGTTGAACGCGTAGCGGTTTCGGCCGCGCTGCAGGCTGCGGAACGCGGGGAAGCGGTCGTCGAAGCCGTGGTCTTTGTCGGGAGTGAAGGACAGGCCTTGGGCCGCGGCCCAGGCGGCGAGGGCGTCGCGGCGTTTCTTTTTTTGGCGGTGGCCGAAGACCGCCAGCAGCACGACCAGGCCGAAGAAACCGAGGAGGGCGCAGACCATCAGGCCAGAATAACGACGGAGCCCGTCGCGGGGGGGCGACGGGCTCCGGGTGGGGTCTCAAGAAAGGGACACGGGTTTAGGCCGAGGCGGGGCCGAGGACCATCTCGTCGACGGACTGGCCGGCGGGGACCATGGGGTAGACGTGCTCGTGTTTTTCGACCAGCGCGTCGAGCACGGCCGGGCCGTCGTAGGCGAGGAACTCGTCCATGATGCGTGGCAGGTCTTCGAGCTTGGTCACGCGGAACGCGCCGCAGTGCATCGCCTCGATCAGCTTGCAGAAGTCGGGGTTGTGCATCTCGGTGTGGCTGTAGCGTTCTTCGTAGAACAGGTCCTGCCACTGCTTGACCATGCCCTGGAAGTCGTTGTTGAGGATGATGGTCTTGGCGGGGATCTTGTACTGGGCGGCGGTGGTCATCTCCATGGCGGTCATGGAGAAGCTGCCGTCGCCGTCGATGTTGACGACCTGGCGGGGCTTACGGTTTTCGCGCTGGGCGTCCATCATTTCGCCGAGCTGGGCGCCGACGGAGGACGGGACCCCGAAGCCCATGGTGCCCAGGCCGCCGGAGGTCAGCCACTGACGGGGGGTTTTGTACTTGTAGAAGTGCGAAGCCCACATCTGGTGCTGGCCGACGCCGGTGGTGACGATCGCCTCGCCGCCGGAAGACTTGTAGAGCTGCTCGATGACGGCCTGGGGCTTGAGGTGGAACTCGCGCTCGTCGTGGTCGTAGCGGTAAGGAGCCTCTTCCTTCCACGCGGCGAGCTGGTCGAACCACGCCCGGCGGGCGGCGGGTTTGAGCAGCGGGAGCAGGCGTTCGAGGTTTTTGCGGGCGTCGCCTTCGACGCCGATGGTGACGGGGACGGCCTTGTTGATATTTTCCGGGGCGATGTCGAAGTGGATGATGCCGCCGCGGCCCTCGCGCTCCGCGGCGCGGGCGGCGGGGGCGAACTTGGCGACGTTGCCGGTGACCCGGTCGTCGAACCGGGCCCCGATGGAGACGACCACGTCGGCGTGGTGCATGGCCCAGTTGGCGTAGGCCGCGCCGTGCATCCCGAGCATGTCGAGGTTGTACTTCTCTTCGGTCTGGTCCCACGCGCCCAGGCCCTGGAGTGTGGTGGTCACGGGGACGTTGCCGGCTTCGACGCAGTCGCGGAGCACGCCGGTCGCGCCCGAGAGGATCGCGCCCTGGCCGACGTAGAACAGCGGCTTCTCGGCGGCGTTGATCATCGCGGCGGCGCGTTCGATTTCCGACGACGTGCCGGCTTCGCGGATGTGGTAGCCCGGGAGGTGGGGCTCGGCGTAGACCGGCTCGTTGAGCACGCTGGCGGTGACGTCCTTGGGCAGGTCCACGAACACCGGGCCGGGCCGGCCGGTGGTGGCGATCATGAATGCCTGGTTGATCGCGCGGGGGATGTCGCGGACGTGCTTGACCAGGACGTTCCACTTGGTGCACGGCCGGGTGATCCCGGTCATGTCGGCTTCCTGGAACGCGTCGGTGCCGATGGCCGAGGTCGCGACCTGGCCGGCGAAGACGATCAGCGGCGTGCCGTCCATGAGCGCGTCCTGGAGGGGGGTGACGGTGTTGGTCGCCCCGGGGCCGGAGGTCACGAGGACGATGCCGGGCTTGCCGGTGACCCGGGCGTAGCCCTGGGCCATATGGCCGGCGCCTTGTTCGTGGCGGGACAGGATAAATTTGAACTGGTTCGACTCGTGGATGGCGTCGAAGACCGGGAGGATCGCGCCGCCGGGGTAGCCGAAGATGGTGTCGACGCCGTGCTCTTTCATCATGGCATTGAAGATCTTGGCCCCGGTCATCCCGCGGTACTGGTCGGTGGGCTTGCCGTGCTTGGGGGAGGCGACGAGGGTAGCGTCGAGCTGCTGGGTGTTGGATTGGGGGGCGGTGGCCATGGGGGGCTCCGTGGGATGAGGTGGGGCGTTAAAACCGACATCGGCCTCGGGCGAGGCGGTGGTCCAGGGCGTCAGAAAACATCGGGCGTAAAAGAGAAGAAGATCGTCAGGGCGGGCACGGGTCGTCCGCTCAGATAACGAGGACGCCGGCGGCGAGGCAGACGCGGCGGATCACGGGGGTCGGGGAGAGGGGATTCTGGCCGGGCATGGCAAGAGTATAGATCGGCCCGACGGCCCGGGTCAACGGTGCGCTTCAAGGTTCAGGCGAATCCCGGGCAGGGGTCCGGCAGCGGTTCGGGGACGAGGAGGTAGACGATCCGGGGGCGATGAGAGAGCGAGACGGGGGCGGTTCAGGCGCGACTCGGCCGCGATTGCGGGTACGGGGCGGCGGGGCGGTTTGGTCGAGGACGGTTTTCATGCGGGCGGGGTAGACTCGGCGCGGATGATTGATGGCGACCCGTACAACATCGCGCTGGTGACGATCGGGCTGGCGATGCTGGCGGCGGTCTGGCTGCCCAAGGCGGTGTTCGGGCGGGCGGCGTCGCTGGCGGTGGTGCCGTTGGCGGTCGGGGCGGGTTTGTTCGCGGTTGTGCCGGGGCTGTCGGCCCCGGACCCGCTGAGCGAGCCGGGCCGGCTGGTCTGGGAGAAGCTGACCGAGGCGGTGGTGGTGATCTCGCTGGTCGGGGCGGGGCTGCGGATCAAGCGGCGGGGCTGGGCCGAGTGGCGGGCGATCCTGCTGCTGCTGGCGGTGGTGATGCCCGCGACGTTTTTGCTCACGGCGGTGATCGGCCGCTGGGCCGGGTTGTCGCTGGCCGGGGCGGTGCTGCTCGGGGCGTGCGTGTCGCCGACGGACCCGGTGCTCGCGTCGGACGTCCAGAACCAGGAGCCCGACGATCCCAAGAGCGACCTGCGTTTTGCGCTTACCGGCGAGGCGGGGTTCAACGACGGGCTGGCGTTCCCGCTGGTGTACCTGGCGATTGCCATTGCGCTGGCGGGGGAGGTGAGCGCGGGGGTGCTAGGCGAGTGGTTGGCATGGGACGTGGTGTACCGCTGCGCGGTCGCGGGCGTCGGCGGCGTCGGGGTGGGGTGGCTGATGGGTAAGCTGCTTTACCGCCAGGAAGAGGGCAAGGGGCTCGCGTCGGCGGACTGCGGGAGCTTGATGCTGTGTCTGTATTTTCTGGCCTACGGGATGACCGAGTTGCTGCAGGGCTACGGCTTCATCGCGGCGTTTGTGGCGGCGATGGTGGTCCGCCGGATGCATTACGACCACGGCTACAACAAGACGCTGTCACGCTTCGCCGCGGAACTCGAACACGGGGCGGTGGCGGTGATGCTGGTGCTCTTGGGCGGGCTGGTGGTGCCGCTGGCCGAGCATATGACCTGGACGATGGCGGGGGTCGCTTTGGCGTTGGTGCTGGTGATCCGGCCGGTGGTGGGGTACGCCGCGCTGGTGGGGCACCGGTTCGGGTTCCGCCATCGGATCGCGATCGCGTTTTTCGGGGTCCGGGGGGTGGGGACGATTTATTACCTGGCGTACGCCTTTGGCAAGGCCGACTTCGAGGAGCGGCCGGCGTTGTGGGCGGCGGGGTTGCTGGTGGTGCTGCTGTCGGCGGTGGTCCACGGGTTCTCGTCGGTGCCTGCGATGCGGTGGGTCCACCGCTCGGCGGCCGGCGACGAGGAGCGGGCGGGGGCGGCCGATTGATCGGCTTAGGGACGCCGACGAAAGCCGCGGCACCTTGCCCCGGAGTCAGGACCTTCGGTTCGATTCTGGCGGGTGTATTTTAATTGTGGCGGGCGGGGCCGCTTAACGTAATCCAGCTCCGGGGGTAGCGTTTAACGCGGCCAAGCCCACCGATATCCCTGATCGTCGGCGGGCTTCTGTTTGGCAGAACGTTGCGGGTGGAGTTGAGGTGCGCTTTAGTCCACGGGGACGAGCCGGCGGATCAGGCCGGGTTGTTCGGTGGCGACCCAGAGGACGCCGTCGGGCCCGGTGACGACGTCGCGGACCCGGCCGAGGCCGCGGAAGATCGGCTCGTCTTCGAGGACGGTGACGCCGTCGTCGGCGAAGCGGACGCGCCGGATCTCCTGCTTGGCGAGGGCGGCAACGAAGAAGTCGTGTTTCCAGGCGGGGAACGCGTCACCGACGTAGAAGTTGCTGCCGCACTGGCCGAGGGAAGGGATCCAATAGTGCAGCGGCTCGACGAAGCCCATGGGTTCGTGCCAGGGCGGGTTGTCACCGCGGGGGGTCTGGTTGTAGTTGATGGAGTAGGACACGACGGGCCAGCCGTAGTTCTCACCCTTGCGGACGAGGTTGATCTCGTCGCCGCCGCGGGGGCCGTGTTCGACATCGTAGAGTTCGCCGGTGACGGGGTGGGCGGCGAGGCCCTGGGGGTTGCGGTGGCCCAGCGACCAGACGCTGGGCATGGCGTCGGGGTGGTCGGCCGCGCCGGGGTTTCCGGGGGCGAAGGGGTTGTCGTCGGGGATCGACCCGTCGGTGTGGATGCGGTGGACCTTGCCGTGGGGCTGGGCGAGTTCCTGAACGCGGGGCTGCTGGCCGCGGTCGCCGATCGAGAAGAACAGGGTGTGGTTATCGCCGAAGACGAATCGGCTGCCGAAGTGGACGCCGGCCGGGCTGGCGTGCTGGGCGGTGGTGGTAAAGAGCGTCTGCTCGTCGGTCCAGTGCCAGCGGCCGCCGCGCCGTTCGAGCTTGCCGCGGACGACGGCGGTGTTGCCGCGGGGCCGGTTGCGCGAGTCGTCGGTGACCTCGGCGTAGGACAGGTAGACCCAGCCTTCGCCGGGGCTGCCGGCGGTGGCGTAGTCGGGGTCGACCGCGACGTCCAGGAGCCCGCCCTGGCCGCGGTTCCAGACCTCGGGGGTGCCCGCGACGGGTCGTTTGACGAGCCGGCCGTCGACAATCAGGCGCAGCCGACCGGGGCGTTCGGTGACCAGCACGATGCCGCCGGGTAGGAAGTCGATGGCCCACGGCCGGTCGAGCCCTCCGGCGACGGGTTCGACGCGGTAGCGGTGGTGATCGGTGGTGTAGACGCCGTTGGCGTCGGGCACGCTGGGGTCGGTGATCTCGCGGGGCCCGCCGTTGCGCAGCTCACGGATATAGACGACCAGGGCCCAGGACTGGGCTTCGGTGAGCCCGCCCTTGTAGGCCGGCATCCCGAGGTCTTCGAGGCCGTAGTGGATCGCGTCGTAGAGGGCTTTGTCGCTGCCGTCGGTGACCCACTGGTCGTCAAGCATCGACGGGGCGCTGCCGCCTTCGGCGTTCGCGCCGTGGCAGGCGGCGCAGTTCTGGGCGTAGACGGCCCTGATATTTTGGGCCCAAGCCGAGGCGGAGAAGGTCATCCCTGCCGCGATCAGCCCCGCGGCCCAAAAAGCGAGGGAACAGAGCGGCGAAGTTCGGCGGTGCGTCGGTATGAGGTTCATGCTCGAAGTTTAAGTCGGCCTCGGGGATTTAGGAACCGGATCGCCGAGTTTCGCGGAGTCAGCCTTTGCTCACGAAGTGACGGCGAGGCGGATCTTGGGCTGGGCCTGCTTGACGGCATCCATCGAGTCGCCGACCAGGTAGAAGACCATGTTGCCTTCACGCCAGACGACCATGGGCTGGTGGGCGTGTTCGGACGGCGGGAAGTAGGGGACGCCGGGGTCGAGCGCGGGCTTGCCGTCATAGGCCTTGATCCAGAGCGACAAGGCCTGGCCTTGGGCGTTTTCGTAGATCAGGTGGACGGCGTCCTGGCCAGGGAGGGGGCAGACGCCGGCGACCTGGTAGTCGAAGCCCAGCGACGAGAGGTCCAGCGACGCGCCGTCGATTTCCGGTCCGACTTGCTCGGCCAGGGTCCGGTCGAGTTCGGAGAGGGTGCCCGGGAACAGCTCGCTGGAGGCGGGTACTTCGCTGCCGAGGCTGCATTTCTGGTGGCGGTCGCCGAAGCTCTGGGCGAGGCTGGCGGTGATCAGGCCGTCCGAGGTGTACCCGCTGGACCGGTTGGCGTGGTAGAGATTGAGCCCCACGGTCGCGACGAGGAAGAGCGCGGCCGCGGCCGCGAGGGGCGCGGCCCACCGGCCGAGGGTGGCGAGCACGGGCCGGCCGTGGGCGGCGTCGTAAGCGGGAGCGGCTTCCGCAGGGGGCGCCGTTTCCGGGGCGGACCCGGTGTCCCCGATCGAGCCGGCCAGCCGGGGCGTGTCGTCGGCCAGAGCCCGGAGCTGGTCACGCAGTTCGTCGGGACATTTCATTTCGGGGCGGTCCATGGCCCGCGAGCAGGCCTGCTTGAGCTGCTGCTGGTGGAGCACCCGCTTGGCGTGGGCGGGGTCTTCCGCGAGCAGATCGAGGGCCTGCCGGCTTTCCCGGAGGTCGAGCTCTCCGTCGGCGTAGGCGGAGAGCGTTTCGCTAAGTTTCTTTTGATTCATGTCTTGTGACATTTTGGATGAATCCTTAGGCCGATGCACGGCCCGCTAAACAGGGAGAGAGGGGTGGCGATCGTGAGAGGCCCCGGCGACACACGCGGGGTCGAGCCTTCTTCCTTACCTGAACGATCAACTTCCGGGGATCGGACTTTATTCCGCTAACCTACGGAGATTCCTTGCTCGGCCGCCAACCCCGCCAATTTCTCGCTCAGGACGCTCCGGGCCCGGTACAGCCGGCTCATCACCGTGCCCAGCGGCACGTCCAGCACTTCCGCGACCTCACGGTACTTTAGGCCTTCGACCGCCCAGAGCAGCAGCACCTCGCGGTAGTGTTCGGGCAGCTCGTCGATGGCGTGCTTGAGCCGGTCGTCGACCTGCTCCCAGTCGAGGTGCTCCAGGTCCCACGCCGGCGGGGGCTGGTCGATCTCGCTGGCCACGCTGGACTGGATCATCTCGTCGGGCAGGGTCGGTTCGCGTTTCTTTTTCTGATATCGGGTGTAGAAGCAGTTGTGCAGGATTTTGAACAGCCACGGCCGAATGCCTCGGTCGCGCAGCTCGAACTTGGTTTCATTTTTAAAGGCCTTGAGATAGGTTTCCTGGACCAGGTCCGACGCCTCGTCGGGGTGGCGGGTCAGGTGCATGGCCATGCGGTAGAGCGAATCCATCTCGGCCAGAGCCAACTCACGAAACGCACTACTTTCCACGGGCGCGACCTTTCTCGTCAAAGCGTTTTCGTCCGGCCAGCGGCCGATCGTTCTTCCTTAGCATAACCGCCCGGTTCCCCGGGACCCGGGGAATCGTCACGGATCGCGGCCGGGTCGGCTCCGCAACGCCCGGCGGCGGGCACAGCCCCCTGCGGACCCACCTGCCTAACACTAGGCACGCCGCGGCCGCGGACCGGGGTGTAGGATATTCGTCTATGGCGAAGCAAACCCTCACCATCGGGATCATCGGCGGCAGCGGGCTGGGCGACACCTTTGCCACGGAGGCCCGGGCCGCGGTGCATGAGGTCGATACGCCGTTCGGCCGGCCCAGCGGGCCGATCACCGTCGTGGACTGGTCCGGCGTGGAGGTCTGTCTGCTCCAGCGGCACGGCCCGGGGCATTTGCTCAACCCCACGGCCGTGCCGTACCGCGCGAATATATACGCCATGAAGTCGCTGGGCGTGACCCATCTTTTGGCCAGCGGCGCGACCGGGTCGCTGCGCGAAGGGATCCACCCCGGCGAGTTGGTCGTGGTGGATCAGGTGGTCGACAAGACGACCCGGCGGGCGAATACGTTTTACGAAGACGCCGCGGTCCACGTCGAGTTCAGCGAGCCGTTCTGTCCGGTCATGCGGCGTTGGCTCCTCGCCGCGGCCGAGCGTGCCGAGCCCCCCCACGGGGCGAACACCGTCGTCCACGACCGCGGGACCTACGTCTGTATGGAAGGGCCGGCCTTTTCGACCCGGGCCGAGTCCGCCTGGCACCGCCAACTCGGCGGCGACCTGATCGGCATGACCGCGATGCCCGAGGCCCGCCTCGCCCGTGAGGCCGAGATCGCCTACGCCTTGATCGCCATGCCCACCGATTACGATTCCTGGAAACCCCGGGCGTCGAAACATGCTCCGGAATCGGAATCCTCCCCCGAACCCTCGGCCGAGCAGCCCCCGGCCCACCCGTTGGAAGCCGGGCCGGCCCCCTCGGCGGAAGAGGGCATGAGCCTGCTCGAAGAAATCATCGGCAACCTCCACAAGGCCACCGCCGCGAACCTCGCACTCATCAAGGCCGCCCTCCGCGACCTGACCATCCTCCGCGAGAACCCCAGCCCGGCTCACGACGCCCTGGCCCTGGGGATCTGGTCCGACAAAGCGCAGCTCGATCCCCGGGAGGTTGAGCGCCTGGGCGTTTTGTGGGGCCGGCATTTTTAGGGAGTCGCTCGTGGTGTGCGAGCCGGCCGTTGAACAACCGCTGGAGGTCCGCCGCCGTCCGGGCAAAGTTGTGGACGGACGGGAATACAGCGGCGGCGTTCGGGGCGGTGGGGGCAGTTAGTCAGACTCTTGGCCGTTGGGTTTCGCGTCCGCCTCCGCCTGGAGTTTCTTCTCGGCAAGTTCTTTGCGGTTAATGTCCACTTCGCGGGGGAAGTCGAATGCCAGCCGGACCTTGTCTCCGTGGATGTCCACCACGCGGATGACCCCCAGCGGGTTTTTCGGATCGCCGATGACGACTTCGTCTCCGACGCGACGGGTAAGAGCGAGCATGCGAAAGACCTCCTGTCGGGCGGAGCACGCGGGGCGTCCGGCCAGCGTGTGACGCTATACCATAACGCAACCCAAGCGGATTGCGTCCTCCCGGCCGATCCTAGCGAGCCCGAAGGGCCGTGTCCGCCGCGAGAAACCTGGGTCTGGACGGGATACGGATTCAGTGGACCTGTTCGACGCCGGTAATTTCGGGGATACGCTCGCGGAGGTTGCGTTCGATCCCCATGTGGAGGGTCATCTTGCTCGATGGGCAGCCGATACAAGCACCGTGTAGCCGGATGAGGGCGACCCCCTGGTCGTTGACTTCCACGAGTTCGACGTCGCCGCCGTCGGACTGGACCGCCGGGCGGATACGCTCGATGACCGCCTGAACCCGGGCGAGCAGATCTTCCGCCGGCGCGGCGTCCGGTTGGGCGGAAAGGGCTTGGTCGGCCTGCGACGATGGAGCGGGGGTAGAGGGGTTCATGCAAAAGGGCCCTAGACGACAAATGCATCATACGCCGTCTGATCGGCCGTGTCGTGCCCGGTGTGCGAACAAGAAAGCCAATCCGGCCAAGGCCAACCCGGAGCCGGGCTCGGGGGCGTGGGTCGGCGGGTTGGGCAGACCGGGGCTGATCCTGAAATCCGCCCAGCCGTAGGTCTGGGCGTGGAGCACGCCGCCGTGGCCGAGCACCAGGTTTTCGTGCCGCGGCCCGTCCGGGAAGATCGGCCGAGCCACCACCTCGGCGTCGTCCAACGCCGTTGCTGGCCGCGGCAGGTCGACCACCCCCAGCGTCTGCTGCGCATTCAGCGACAACGCCTCGAACATCGGTTCGCCGCGGCCGGGCACCAGCGTGATCCAGTCCACGATCGTGCCCGAGCCCAGCAGCCCCGACGCTACCGAGGGGTTCCCCAGCGTGACGCCTGACTCGATCGACGTCTGCCCCTGCACCAGCACCAACGCCGTCGCTCGGTCCAGGGGCAGCCCCCGGAGCCCGGCATCAATGACGTTCAACCCTTGCGGCGACACGCCCTGCCCCGAGGTCCACCCCGGCTCCGCCACGACCGCGGTGGCCAGCGGCGCGACGCTCACCGGCGCCACCCCCACCCGGTGCGACCGCCGGACCCGGTACGCTTGGCCTACCGACGCATCCAGAACCAGCAGGGTGGTCTCCGTCTGATCGAGCCCGTCTACTTCGACCCCCGTCGCCCCGCCGCCGGGGAGGAAAATCTCGCTGATGAAAGGCCCGCCCGTCGCGCTGGACGCGGCGACGAAACTCAGCCCCGCCATCGCTAGGTATAAAAAGCGGCGCATATCGGCTCGGCCCACCGTGGCGACACGGATTTCAATGGTCTGAATGAACACGGATCGTCGGGAATATTGACATCAAAGTGTCACCTGATTGGCACTTCGAATCAACCTTTTCGATCAGATTTCCGGTCGCCGGTGTCTTTAAGCGGGTCGCGGGGTCCACGGTCTTTGTGAGAAGCAGGCCGCGGCGGAGTCGCTACGTTTTTGCCGCCGCCCAGCCGGGTTTGACTTGGGGATACGCCGCGAGTACTTTGGCGGGTTCGATCATGCCCCGGCAAGATCGAGCGGGCTTGTCGTTCGTCACGATTGCGGAGCGAAGCCTGCTGGGGATCGCCCCACAGGGCCAAACGCCGAGTAAATCAGGGCTTGCCCGTTTTCGGTTGGTGTTCCGCGGCTGCTCCGCTACATTGCGTCGCCCGTGGCGGTTCCGGCCGTGGTGGATAGCGCAGAATCGGACGGCAGCCCCGATGCCTGCCCCGGCCCCCCCGATCGGGGCCGAGACAACTAAATAATTCGCAGGCCTGTCCGGGCCGCGTCGTGTCCGGGCGCTTACCAATGCCCGGGCCCCACGCCCGGCACCCCGCCTTAGGATCTAAGGCACCGCCGGACACGCCACCCTAGCTCAGTTGGTAGAGCACACCCTTGGTAAGGGTGAGGTCGGGGGTTCAAGTCCCCTGGGTGGCTCTTTGAAGTTTTCGAGTTTTATTTTTACGATTGCAAAATTCCGAATCTGCGATGACCGACGGCTGGCGGCGTAGCCAGGCCCGACCGCATCAGAAAAACGGCTTCGACGGCGTCAACAAAACGCTACCTCGAATTAAACGCGTGGTCGCTGACCACAGAACCACGGAGAGTATTGACCATGGCTAAGGGTGTTTTTGAACGGACCAAACCGCACGTCAACGTCGGCACGATCGGCCACGTCGACCACGGCAAGACCACGCTGACCGCCGCCATCACTGCGGTCCAGGGCGCGAAGGGCCTCGCCGACCACGTCCCCTACGACGAAGTCGCCAAGGCCTCGGCCTCCGACGGCCGCCGCGACGCGACCAAGATCGTCACCATCTCGACCTCGCACGTCGAATACGAAACCGAGAACCGCCACTACGCCCACGTCGACTGCCCCGGCCACGCCGACTTCGTCAAGAACATGATCACCGGCGCCGCTCAGATGGACGGCGGCATCCTCGTCGTCTCCGCCGCCGACGGCCCCATGCCCCAAACCAAAGAACACGTCCTCCTCGCCCGCCAGGTGAACGTGCCCAAGCTCGTGGTCTTCCTCAACAAAGTCGACCTCGTCGACGACGAAGAACTGCTCGACCTCGTCGAACTCGAAGTACAGGAACTCCTCGAGAAGTACGACTTCGAAGCCGACACCCCCATCGTCAAGGGTGCCGCGTTCCCCGCGCTCCAGAACCCCTCCGACGAAACCGCGTCGAAGTGCATCGGCGACCTGATGGAAGCCATCGACACCTGGATCCCCGAACCCGAACGCGAAACCGACAAGCCCTTCCTGATGTCCATCGAAGACGTCTTCTCCATCAAAGGCCGCGGCACCGTCGCCACCGGCCGGGTCGAACGCGGCCAGGTCAAGGTCGGGGACAAGGTCGAACTCGTCGGCCTCGCCGACACGCAGGAAACCACCGTCACCGGCGTCGAGATGTTCAACAAAACCCTCGACTCCGCCATCGCCGGCGACAACTGCGGGGCCCTCTTGCGCGGCATCGAAAAGGACCAGGTCCAGCGTGGCCAGGTCCTCGCCGCCCCCAAGACCATCACCCCCCACAAGAAGTTTGAAGCCGAGGTCTACATCCTCACCAAGGAAGAAGGCGGCCGCACCAGCCCGTTTTTCGCCGGCTACAAGCCGCAGTTCTACTTCCGCACCACCGACGTGACCGGTGCGATCGAACTGACCGGCGGCGCCGAGATGGCCATGCCCGGCGACAACATCAAGATCAACGTCGACCTGGGCGAGAAGCCCATCGCCATGGAAGACGGCGTCCGCTTCGCCGTCCGTGAAGGCGGCCGCACCGTCGGCGCCGGCGTCGTGACCAAAATCATCGAGTAGCCCCAGACCCTTCTCTGTCCCGGCGGCCCCCCCCCCCCCCGGCCTTTTTACGCGGCCCCCCCCCCGACCCCCCCCCCAACCCCGCCCCCCCGGGAGAAACCCCAAAGAAAACAACGACCAAACCAAAAAAAGCCCCCGCAAAGCCATGTGG
>JBCDDZ010000029.1:0-36050 GCA_039180025.1 Planctomycetota bacterium | reverse complement strand
CGCGGCGTGACCGAGACCTTGACGGCGTTTTGCAGGTCGGTGAGTTTCCACGACACGACGTATCGGGCCTTGGCGTCGAACGCTTCGCGGAAGGTTCCGGGCGGTGCGTTGTTGAGAGCCGCGGCGATCTCGCGGGCGACCAGGTCGTAGCGTGTACTCACGGCAGGGCCTCCGTGGCGACGAGCTTGGTGTGCAGACGGATCTGTGAGCGGGCGGTGTCCCGGTAGTTCCACGCGCTGGCCGCGCCGCCCGGGCTCATCACCTCGAAGTGGTAGACCTGGTCGCCGATGACCTCTTCGATCACGTCGCCAGCCTCGGGCTCGGTCTTCTGGTTTTCAAAGACGACATTGGCGGCGAGGATGAGGTAGTCGCGGACGTGGAGCAGAGTCTTGAGGCCCGCGTGGTCCGACTCCTCGAACCGGTTGGCGCTCGGCACCGCCGCGACGTCGAGGTCGGTGTATACGTCGCCACGCCGGTAGCGCACCGTGACGCCCGCCACGCGGTGCGTGGCTTGATGGGCGGCCGCGATGGCTTGGGCGACGGGGTTCATTACGGGCGTAATACGGTGATGGCTGGTCGGGTCGGGACCCGCGTTGGGAGGCGAAAAAAGCGGAGCCGGCCGGCGAAGGCCGGCCCCGCGGATCCAGCGGTGGGTCGTGCCCGCCTTACGACGGGTCGGCGGTCGAGACGGTCGGGATCGCGTCGGTGACGATGAGCCGGCCGATGCCGGGGATGTCCTCGGGCGTGGGCACCGGGCGGCCGTCGGGGGTCGTGTTGACGCGCGACTTGCGGAGGTTTTCCTGCTCGCGGCGGGTGCAGACGACGAGGTTGGGGGCCTTACCCGAGGGCATCTTGGCCGCGGCCTCGTAGAGGCGGTCGTCGGTCAGGCCGACCACGACGGGATTGTCTTCGACGGTCTTGGTGCCGAGATTGTTGATGCGGACGATGTCGGACTTCGCGCCGACCTGGATGGTCATCCAGCTCTGGATGGTGGTGCGGAGCCCAGTGAACGGCTTGCCCTGGGCGTCGAGCTTCTCGACCTGGAACGTCTCGCCGATCTCGAGTTCTTCATTGCTGACCACGGCGAAGCCGTCTTCGGCGGTGTGGATCAGGTAGGCGGACTGGAGGGCGTCGGTGGCCCCGGCGTCGACGTAGTACTCGGCGTTGGTCGAGTCGGTGACGGCTTGGGCGAGGCCGTTGAACCCGTCGACATCGCCGTTGAGGATCGCCCCTTCGGCACCATACAGGCCGGCACGGAGGAAGCGGCGGGCCTCGCGCTGGATGTACGCCTCGGGTCCGCCCTTGTAGGCATCGGCGAGGGCTTTGTCGACGGTGAAGCTGGCGTCCATGAGTTTGAGGTTGGCGGTCACGACGCGGTCGCTGCCGCTGGTGTTGTCGCGGCCGGCGTTCACCGCGCGGAAGCCGACGCTGGGCATGCCGTCTTCGACGAGGTAGCTGTGCTGCGTGCCGTTGCTAGACGGCACGGCCTCGGCGGCGGCGAGCAGCGGGGCACGATTGAACACTTCGCCGAGTTCCACGTCGGCGAGGTTCATGTCGTTGATCTTGATCAGTTCGTTGAGGGTGGGCATGGCTTTCTCCGGGGTGGTGGTGATGGCGGGAGTGGCGGTTGTGATGAGTAAGCGGAAAAACTCGTCCCGGGGATGAGCCCGGGGCGAGGCAGACGTCGGGGTTTACTTGCGGATGCGGAACGGGCTGGAGGTTTTGTGCGTGTCGGGCTCGGCGGCGAAGCCGGGCTGCGCGGCGGCCGACGCGGGGGCCGGCTTGGTCTGGGCCGCGGCGTCGCGGAGTTTTTCGTTCTCCGCTCGGAGCCGCTTATTTTCTTCGACGCGGGCCTGGTCGAGGGTCAGGCCACGGGCGAAGTAGAGGGATCCCTGCTGCTCGCCAAACTCGGCCATGAATGCCACGCCGGGGGCAGCGTTGGCGGCGGCGGCTTCGGGGCTCTCGGAAACGGCGGGTTGGTCCGCCGCGGCCGCGGGCGGGTTGTCCGGGGCCGCATCGTTCGGCTGAGTTTCGGCGGCCGGCTGCGCGGGCGGCGGCGTCTGGGACGCTGGCTTGGATTCCGGGGCCGCCGGGGTTTCGGGCGCGGCTTCGGCGGCGGCGGGGTTGGGGTTACTTCCGGGGGCGGGGGTGGGGGTGGACATGGTCGTGCTCCGGGGTTGGTGGGATCGGGGGGATTCGGGATCGAAGGTGGCTGCCGCGTCGAGGACGCCGGCCAGCGCCTCGTCGAAGGACTCGACGGCGTCGAGCAGGCCGAGGGCGATCGCGTCCTCGGGCAGCCAGACCTGGCCGGTCGCGAGCGTGCCCTCGGCGTCGGGGTCGAGTTTTTCGGCGGGCAGGCCGCGGCCGTCGGCGACGCCGCTTGAGAAATGGTTCTGGAGTTGATCGACGACGCGGCGGAACTCGGCCCGCTGGGCGTCGGTGATCTTGGTGCCAGGCGTCGCAGCCCCCTTGAGTTCGTGCGTCGAGATCAGGACCGCCTCGACGCCTTCCTTGGCGGCGAGGCCGCTGTAGTCGTAGAGCACGAGGTAGGTGCCGATCGAGCCGACGGCGGCGGTCCGGCTACCCGCGGTGATCCGGGTGGCCTGCGAGGCCACCCAGTACGCGGCCGAGGCGGCGAGGTCGTCGACGTGGGCGTGGACGGGTTTGCGGAGCGCCGCGGCGGCGACGTCGCGGGCCAGGTCGTCGGTGCCGCTGGCGGTGCCCCCGGGCGAGTCGATGACTAGCAGGATGCCGGCGATACCGGGGTCGTCGGCCATCTCGCGGATGACCCGCCGGGCCTCGACGGTCGAGGTCGAGTCGTACAGGCTGCTGGGGTGCCGCATGAGCGTCCCGCTAAGCTCGACCACGCCGACCGCGCGGGCGGAGGACAGCCGGCCCGCGCCGCCAACGGCGACGGGCACGCGGTGCTGACGCAGTTCGGGCACGGCCCGGGCCTCGCCGACGTGGGCGGCGAGGTCGAGGTTCTGAGCGGCCTGCCACAGCGTCTTGGCGGCGGGCTCGTAGAGGCACCACAACCCGCTGTAATCGTGCAGACGGCTGAACGCCGCGGCAGGGCCGGGGATGTTTAGGGACGCGGGAGACGGCATCAGGCGGCCCTCCCGGCGGCGTCTTCCTGGTCGCTCGGCGCGGCTTCGGGCGTCGAGCCGATGAGGGCCGCCTCGTCGTTGAGGCCGCGATCGGCCAAGGCCGCGGACTCGGCGGTCAACTCGTCGAGGATGTCCCACCAGTCGCGGCCCTGCTCGCGGGCGACGGCCTGGCGGCTGTCCATTGCCGCGGCAACGCCGGCGGCGTTGGCCCGTTTTTCTTTGAGCGGATCGATGAAACCGAAACCGGCGGGGACCCACTCCCAACGCAACTCGTCGGCGTCTTCGACGTCCTCGGGCAGCGTGAGGCTGCCGTCGGCGAGCCACCGCTTGACCCAGCCGCGGATCACCCAGTCCAGCAGGTCGCGGACCTGGGCCCGGGCCGCGGCCGAGCTCTGGCGGTAAAGGTCGCGGGCCTGCCGCGAGCCGCTGTAGGTGGTGTGGGACGAGTCGTAGAAACAGAAGTCCAGGTTAAGCGACTTGAGCGCCTCCATCAGCATCTCGCGCATGTACTCGCGGAAGTTGACGTGGGGGCTGGTCGCCGACAGGAATGACGCGGCGTCGCCGGGGTCGAGGTCCAGGACCTGGCCGCCAGCGCTGAAGTCGAATTTGTAGCCCTCGGGCTCAGACGCCGCGGAACCCGCCTCGTCTGTCCCTTCGCCCACGCCGACGGCGGGGTCCGCCCCGTCGAGGGCGGGGTCCGCCCCGTCGAGGGCTTCGCTGCCTTCGCGGGTGATGACCAGTCCGAAAATTTGTTCGAGCTTCGCCCGTGCCAACGCGTAGCCCGCGGCCTCACGGACGTCGGTCATCTGGTTGAGGGCGGAGACCAGCGGGCTGATGCCCCGGACCTGGGCGTAGTCAGAAAAATAACCGTGAAAATACGCGTCATCTCCGGCCTCGATCGGAGCGTCGTAGACAAGCTTGCCGGCTTTGTTGCGGTGGCCTACATGGTACACGGTGGCCGCCCCGCCCTCGTCGATCTCGACGCCGTGCGGCGCGGCTTCTTTGTCGTAGTCGGCGGGCGGATCAACGCCGGGGGCCCCGATGCGCTCCGATCCGTAGAGCGACAGCCGGCCGTCGTCGGCCATGTTCAGCAGGCAGTCGCCGCCGCGGATGCGTCCGGCCTCGGCCATGGCGGCCAGGTCGGCGAGGCTGTGGCGGGCGGCGCGGTCGCAGCGGTCCTTGCGGCTCTTCGCACGGACGAGCTTCTCCAGCCGGCGGTCGAAGTCGGCGTCGCCGGTCTTGGACTGGAAGCTGTGGCGAGCGACCAGGGCGACGTGGGTGCGGATGGCCCACGCCGCGGTGGACATGTTGCGTTCGAGATCGACGATCCCGCTGTGGGCCTGGGCGCGGGGCTTGGCCGGCAAGACGTCGTCGGGGCGGCGCAGGTCGATCTTGACCGCCTTGCGTCGTTTGGACTTGGCCCCGGCTTCGTAGCCCGCGGCCGCCCGGCGTATCGGTGGGGTCGCGTCCGCCTGCCGGTCGGGCTGCTGCGCTTCCTGGGGGGCAGTGAAAATCAAAACCCACCCCGCGAGAGATCGACGCCGCGGACCGGCCGGCGAGTGCCGCGGGTGGTGGCGACCTGCTTGAGCCAGTAGTCACGCTCTTTGAGCGCGTCCAGGCGTTTCCAGTTGGTCGTGGTGCCGTCGATCGTCACCGATACCACGGCCGCCGGGGAGGAGGCGAGGGCGTCGTCGATCGCGGAAACCATGTCGGACGGGTCGATGGGCATCTCCCCTCGCCATCGTGCCGTGGCGGGCCGCGCATCACCCCTTAAATCGACATCGTCGATTAAATTTGCGGCGCGGCCGGCCGGTGCTCGTAGGTCTTGTCGGTGCGGACCTGGCCGCAGGCTGAGCACTTGCACCGACGCCACACGACGTGGGTGTACGGCGTGCCGTCGGGCCGTGTTCCGCCGAACGCGGACTCGCGGTGGCTGAGGTAGCGATCGCGCTGGGTCGATCCGCAGGCCGGGCACCGGCTGAGCTCGGCCTCGACGATCGGGGCCGGGGCCGCTCGGCGACCGCGGGGGCGGCCGGCTTTTTTGGGGGTGGGTTTCACTTTGGGGGGTGTCGTGGTGGGCATGGGGGGCTCCGGTTCAGAATTTGGCTTGGGCCCGACGCCGGCGGCGGGCGGCCGGGGCGGGCGGGGCGTCTTGAGACAGTCCGGCCCCGACGCCGAGGGTGCTGGCGGCGACGGCGCAGCCGACCAGGCAGTCGAGCCAGTCGTTGTCGCGGTTGGAGATGGCCTCCCAAATCTGGAGGCTGCGGCCGTTGGCCGCGGTCTGCGTCGGCCGCTCGGCGGTCAGGTGATCGACCAGCATCTTGTGGCGGCCGGCGGGGTCCGCGTGCAGCGTGATCGCCCCGGGGCTGCCCAGCGGCGAGCGGAGGCGGTCGTGGACCAGGGACTTCCACCGGTTCGTGTCGATCACGACGTGTCGCTTGCCCCGCCGCTGCGGCTTGCGGAGCTGCCAGTGGTGCCCGGCGGCGATCCCGTCTTTCTTCGCCCGCTCGGCGAACGGGGTGTCGCGGGCCCGCAGGCCGACGCCCTTGCTGGCCATGATGAGCGGCGCGTGCTTCGACTCGCGGCAGAACCGGCTGACCAGGTCCTCGCCGCTGCCCCAGCCGTTGTCGATCAGGCACCGCTCGATCCGGAACTCGGCCCCGGCCTCGCCCCGCCACTCCGCAGCGATCAGGTGATCGGTCAGCGTGTCCAGGGCGTGGTAGAGCTGAGCGTCGAAGCCGGCCTCGGGCAGTTCGCGGGCGTAGGTCTTTTTGGCGTCTCGTTTGGTGTAGTAGGCCCGGCCCTGGTCGGGCCACGCCCCGTAGGCCACGACGTGGCCCCGCAGCCCGGACGCCCAGGAGCACACCATCCACCACAGCACCGATTGTTGCACGTCGATGAACGCGGTGAGGCGCTCGGCGTCTTCGGGCACGACCCCCGGAAGGGTAGCCACAGCCTTGGCGGCGATCGCCTTCTTGTCCGGGGCCGGGGCCCCGCCGCCGACTTGGGCGACCACCGGCTCGTTCTGGTACTCGGCGGCGAACGCGGCCGGGTCCTTGTGGCGGAGGTTCATGGCGTGCTGCAGCGCCGACAGCTCGCCGTCCTCGGCGTCGAAGCGGGCGGGCCAACCGACCCGCGAGCCGGCGTCCATCGCGGCTTTATTACAGCGGTAATACTCCGTGGCTTCCTCGCCCCGGTCGCCGCGTCGGTAGCTCTCGTCGCGCAGCCGGAAGTACTCGTCCCAGTGGGCTTCGGCGCTTCCGGGAGGCCAAGCGTACACCAGCTTGGTCCGCCGGCCCTGCCACTCGGGGAACTCGTCGCGGTCCAGCATCTGGTCGGCCAGGTCGCCCTCGGCGATGACGGTGCAGGGCATCAGCACACTCATCCGCTCGCCCGGCCCAGCCAGGCCCATCACGTCGCCCTGGATCGTCTCGATGCGGCTCTGCGTCTGGGCGGGCGAACGGGCCGACTTCTTGGTCTGGGGGTCATCGACCAGGGCGAGCGACGGCCGGACCGTGCGGCCGTCGGGCAGCGTGTGCTGCATCCCGCGGACGCTGCCTTCGAGCCCGGCGACGCGGAGGCAGACGCCCGAAGACTGGCTGCCGGCGATGGTCGGCAGGACCAGCTCGTTCTCCGTCCAGGTGATGAGCGTGCGCTCGCCGTAGTGCCGCTGCCCGCCGGCGCTGCGGGCCTCGCCGCCGAGCTGGCGGATCGGGTAGCAGACCTCGGGGAAGTCAGCCAGCAGCCGGTCGTTCGCCGAAAGGTGCGCTTTGACGTTCGTCAGCAGCTTCTTGGCGTGGGCGGCGGTCGGCCCGATCAGCACGACGAACAGGTGCCGGCCGGTGAGCATCGCCCATTCGACCGCGGCGACGCACAGCGAGGTCTTGCCCGAGCCGCGCGGCATCGCGATCGCGATCGTGTCGCCCCGCTCGACCACTCGCTCCACGTCGGCGATGACCTCCAGGTGGTCGTCGCTCCACTGGAGGCAGAAGGTCTCGGGGAAGTAGGCCTCGCAGAAGCGACGGAAGCTACGCTCGGCCGACTGCCGGCGGGCGACGTCGGCCACCGGCGGGATGCTGCCGATGTCCTGGGCCTCGCGGGTCTGGCGTCGGCTCCTGGCCGCGGCGCGGGACTTGTGCTGGTCGTAGGCGGCGATCACGCTCGGCTCCGGCGGATGGCGTCGGCGGCGATGCGGGCGTGCTCGACCAGCGGAAGGTCGGGCTTAGCCAGGCCCAGCGGCAACAAGTGGCCGCCGATGGACTCCAGTTCTTGCTCGGCGGCGCTGGCCCCGCCCTCGCGTTCGGCGTCGGGGTCGGCCGACACGTGGTGCAGACCCAGCAGCCTGGCGCGTTCTTTCAGGACGCCGAGCGCCACGTTCTTGGCCGCGGCCGATTCGCCGCCGTTGTTGAGTGCGTCGCAGTAGAGGTCGTCGAGCCGGTCAATCGCGTTCCGCAACTCGCCGACGCGGTCGGTGCCGGCGGCGACGACGATCGCCTGCCGCAACTCGCCCACCACGGCCCGGGCCTCGACGAGGTCGAGGCCGAGCTTCGCGGCGACCCGCTCGGCCACCTCGCCGAAAGGTTCGCCGGCGACCAGGGCGAGGATGACCTCGTCACGGGCTTTGGCCTTCGACGGCTTGCGTCGGGTGGATTTTTTGGTGGTCTTTTTTTTGGCCATAGGTCAGGGGAGAATCTGGCTGTAGGTGCCTGCGAAGTAGTACAAGCAAACGATCGTGGGCCAAACAATGATCGAGGTGAGCACCGCGGAGAACCCCCCTGGTTCCCGAGCTGGTCGGCCGTTACAGTCGTGGTACAGCATCATCAAAAACGCGGCGATTTGGAGACAGAGAATCGTCAGTTGGCAGATCAGCATGTGGATGCCCTGGGTCTGGGATGAGTTCGGGCTGTAGCGGTCGGCGCGATTTTTCGAGGAAAGAAACACTACCGACACGCGCGGCTGTTCCCTGTGGGGGAGGGAATGCCAGGCCCTGCGGAAGGACCCAAAAAATCAAGATGCGAGATACGAGACCGCGTTTTGGATGCCGGCTTTCAACGTGCCGTCGTCATTAATCAGAGCCGGCTTGAGAACGCCGCGGAAGTCAACGCCTTCGAGTTCACCGTTTTTTATCGCGTCAAGCACATCCGGGATAAGCGGCGACGCCTCGACCGGCCCTCGCGACTTGGCCGTGGGTCGACGACGCTCAAAGAAGTCGTACTCCATCGGATTCACTTCGGCGGTCACCGTCGGCGCCTCGAGCATCGCCGCGCCGAAGGGTGTCGGCGTGTCGGGCTCGTAGAGCTGCGGGTCGCTGCTGTACCCTTTGCCGTCCGTGGTCAGGGTCTCGGAACACCCGTAATAGGCGTTGCCGATCATGAGTTCCGCGTCGTTGTTCAACGCGATCCAGACGTTCGTCGGGGCACGCTCGGAGAGGTACTCAAAGATGTTGGCCTTCGCGACACCGTCGCTCGAACGCGTGCTGCTGCTGAATTTATCCCGGTCAAAAAAGATGGGCCGGAGTTCGACGCCGTAATTTTCGCCGTCGCGCATCCGGTAGTGATTCCCGAAAAACGCGACCCTCCCCGCCGCGCCGGGGGGGTTGAAGAGCCCGGCGTTGGTGTAGTTGTCGGTGATGTTGGACAGGTCCACATCGATGATGTTCTGTGCCGCCGAGCCGCCGATCCCCGTGCTGGAAAAGCCTTCAGCCGCGAACGTGGCGTCCGCGTCGGCCTGGAAAAAATTGTTGATCGCGAGGTGATTCGTACGCGCAGCGGATACGTGCTCGTAGCTGTAGTGCGTCGTACCCGCGCTGCGCAGCTTGCCGTGATTGCACCCATAAATATGAACCGGGAAATCGATCCAGTTGTCCGGGTCGGTGCCATCGATATTTGTGAAACCCACGTTGGTCCAGAGGGCAAGCTGCACGCAGCCGAACGGCACGTCTTCGTTGAGGCATTCATCGATCAGCACATAACCGATCGCGCCGCCCGATGCCGTGTGGCCAAAGAACCCAGTCGATATGGACTTGGGTCTATTTTCAGAAAGCCATTCGTGAGAGGGCTGGGCCCCGAACTTGGCGACACACCGGTGGAAGATCGTGAAGATGTCGGTCTGACCGGTGTTGTTCGTGTAGTCGTTGAAGACCGTCGAATTGTTGGCGACCGTAAGGCCGGCCTCGCACGTCTCCCAAAGCAACACGCCCTGATTCGCCCAACTGCTCTCGCGGGCCACGATGTGGGTCGATCCCGCGTAGGCGCACGAAACCTTGTGGATGTAGGTCTCGGTGTCTTCGGGCGCGCGTGTGGTGATGCAGTGCGCATGGTTCGCCGCCGCCCCGGTGAATCCGTCGATCACCACACCGTCGATGTGCGAGCCTCCGTAGCAATAGACGCCGTTACCGGCGCTGCCCGTGGCCGTGGCCGCTTCGATGTCGATCGTGTTGGGATCGACGCCGAGATCGACGTGCAGTTCGTCGGCCGCCGAATCGTAGTGCCACCAGCCGATCGCCCCGAGGCCGACGGCGAAGTCGATTAGCGAGTCGTCCGTGGCCGACGCTTTATACGCCGGCTTCCACCGCCATGAGTGGCCCTGCCGACGCAGAGACAGCGGCGTCGAAGCCTCGGTACGCACGTAGTGTGTGCCCGACACCAGCGTCCAGCCCGACGAATAGGTCAAGTCAAACCCGTTGATCATCGCCGGCTTGCCGACGTTGCCGTAGGTGGCCAGCCCGTCGTTGTCGTACAGCTCCAGCAAGCCGTTGCCCGTCGTGCGGCGCTCGCGGAACACGTCGCCGTTGCGCAGCTTGACCATCGTCGTGTCGCCCGCCCCGTTGTTGGTGGCGGCGACTTGATTGGCTCTGGCCACCGTCTGATACGGCGAGCCGATCGAGCCGTCGCCGGTGCTGTCGTCACCGTTGGCCGCGACGTGGATCGTGTGGTCGTAGGTACGCGCCAAAACGCGATCTCGGATCGCCTCGCGAACTTGCCGCTTGTGAGACAAATATTCGAACTTGTACGGATCGGGCATGAGGCCAGCCGCATCGAGCAGCCATTGCGGAGCGGTTGAGTTGTAGCTCATAGTCTTGGTTTTTGAGTGGGTAATTAATCAGTCGAACGTCGGCGGAACTGCGTGGGGTTCCGGTGCTGTTCGAGCAATCGGATGCGGGTTTCGTGGTCGGCGAGCTCGTGTTTGCTGACCTCTTGCCGTTCGTCGGCCGCGTCCATCCGGGCGGTCGCACGGGCGAGCTTGTGCGCGATCCCCCAGACCAGGCTCAGCACCACGATGCCCAAGCCGATCGTGATCGTGCTGTCTTCGCCCAGGTGCATCACGCCGCGGGACGTAGCTGATCGACCAGCGCCCGCGTCGCCGCCGACTGATGCGATTTCAGCTCCCGCTTGATTTCGTTTTCGTGGGTCGGAACCCGCTTGATCGCGCTCGCCGCCCCCCGCACCACCTCGCCCAGGGCCGACGCCTGCGTCGTCGCCCGCTTCCGCTCCCGGAAGCCAAAGACCCCGGCCGCGATCGACAAAGCCGAGCCAATAGCCGTCGCCACCCAGCCGTAAGGCCCCAGCGCCGGCGACGCCCCGGACACCCCCGCCCCCAACGCCCGCAGTTCGTCGCTGACCGTCGGCGTCGGCAACGCGGCCAGGCGGTCGAGCTCCGCCGACGCGGCTTGCACGAGCCCGTCGGCCTGTTCTTTTCCCGCCTTGAGCTCGGCCAGCTTTTCCTGGGCGGTGGCCAACGCCTCACGGATCGACGCGGCGGTGTCGCCCGTCGCGGTGGCCAGCGCGGCCTCGGCCGCCGCGACCTCCTGCTGGAGCAGGTCGATCTGCCCGTCGAAGTCGTCGGCCAGTGCAACGTAGCCGTCGCGGACGTCCTGCGCCGTGGCGATCCGCTCGGCGGAGGTCGTGCCGCAGCCGGCCATCGACACGATCAAAAGAAACCAAAACGTCATCGTGGCCAGCATCAAGGCGGGCCCGGTCAGGCGGCTAGAGAGCATGGGCAGTTTTCCGGGAGGTCGTGAAAGATCAGCGAATCGACATCGAACGAGAGCCGCCCGGGGGTCGCGCGGACGTTGAACGGCACTTGGGGCAGGCTGGAGTTGAGTTGGTCGGTGGCTTGCCGGATCACGGCGTCGAGCTTGGCGGCTTTGGCGTCGAGCCCGAGCTGATGCACGTCGTCGATCGACGCGACGTGTTCGGTGGCGTGAGCCAGCGCGGCGGTGAGTTTTTTGGGGCCGATCCCCATCGCAGTGACGAGCGCGAGCATCACCCGGTACGTAGCGAGGCTCGCGTCGGCGGGCTGCATCCCCGACGCGGCGGGCGAGCCTTTGCCCCGTTGAAGATGGCCGCGGATTTCGGCGACGAGGTGGACGGGCTGGCTGCTGCCGTCGGCGATCGCGCCCTTGGCTTCGGTGAGCGGTTTGCCTTTGGCGGTCATGCTCAAGGCGACCAGGTCGGCGGGTTGGGGTTCGCGGTACGTCATGGTGAAAAAAAAAGAGGCAGCACGGTCGCCCAGGAGAAATGAGAGTCGGTGAGCGGTGTTGGCCAGCTCGCGCGTCGGATTGTGGTGGGTTCCGTGCTGCCTCGAGGGGAGGCGGAGAAGTGCTCGGGGCCCCACTTCTCCCCGGTCGGGGCGTGGCGTGAAGCGGGGGGGAGTTATCGGGCCGCAGAATAAGACGGGACGGCCGGGGGAAGTGGGGGAGCGGATCACGCGGTCGCGTGCGCTCGACGTTCTGGGCGTGGTCGTAGGTCGAATCCTACCGGGCCCATTTCCAGACTCGTCGGAGCGCACGCTTCACACGCGTGAGGTCACAGGTTCGAGTCCTGTATCGCCCATTGCGGAAAACTTGCGTATTTCAGTGATGGCCTTTATTGACCATTTCTGGAGGTGCCGTGTTCTCGGTGGCTCCGCGTAATCTGCGCTGACTCGGGGCCGCGTTCAATGCCCCGGAGGATGATTCTGGTTTCAAGGGCTGTCGGCAAAGTGGTTGAGTTTACGCATCACCTGCTGGAGATCTTCCCAGACCAGACGGCGGTTTTCTGCGGTGTACGCCCGCAAGAGGTAGGCGGGGTGGAACGTGGGCATCACGGGGATCGGGGGGTCGAGGTTGTCGTAGCGGTGCCAACTGCCGCGGAGCCGCGTGATCCCGGTATCGGTATCCAGGAGAAACTTGGCGGCGGGACCGCCGACCGCGAGGATGACCCGGGGGCGGACCGCGGCGATTTGCTGCTGCAGATAGCTGCCGCAGGTCCGGGCTTCGACCGCGGTGGGGGTACGGTTATTGGGGGGGCGACACTTCACGACGTTGGCGATGTAGACGTGCGAGCGGGTGAGCCCCATGGCAACAATTTGCTTGTCGAGCAGCTCGCCGGCGGGCCCCACGAAGGGACGGCCTAGCCGATCCTCCTGAGCGCCGGGGCCCTCACCGACGATCATCAGTTCAGCGTCGGGGTTCCCCTCGCCGAACACGGTCTGGGTGCGGTGCCGATACAGATCACAACGGGTGCACGATTGGACTTGGAATTGGTCGAGCGTAGCGAGCGTCTCACGTTTGTCGCGACCAGGGGGCGGGGCGGGGGCGGGAGCGTCCGGAGCCGCGGGCACCGATGCCGACAAGGGCACGGCGTCCACGCCAAGCAGGCGATCCGTGTCGAGGTGTTGACGCAGCACACGTTGAGGGTGAGGGACCGTCATAGGCAGGTTCGAGGATAACGGGCTACGCTACGATTGCCACCGCGAAACGGGATATATCGGTATTCCGCAACGAAAAGCAGCCTCCAGGTACGAGAAGAGCGGTCGTCAAGAAAACCGGCGCAGCCATCGCGATCAAAGGAAATCGGGAACAGCCTGTGCGGAAGATTTTAGCGAGATCGATTCGGCGGCCGGTCTCGGGGGAAGCCGTAACCGTGGCCGCCGCGATTGAAATTTGGCCGTGCAACGTCCTCTACACCGCCCGCTTATGGAGAGAGCTCGATTCGTCTTACCCCGCACGCGGCACAGTCTTCAGCAGCGGGACTCGGATTGCAAGCGATCACCGGCTCTCCAGATTTGCGGTCGCGACCGGCGAGAGGACGGGGCATCCGATCCGTTCGTATCCCGATGCGGTGGCGGCCACAGCCCGAGCCCACCGGACGGTACGGATCAACCCATCGAAGCGGGCGGGGCAGATCGCTGGCGACGTTAACACGGCATACAAAAGAGAACTGCTTCGCAAGATAGATGAGTGGGTGGCTGCCTCACGAGCGGACACCGCTTGGTGACGAAAGGGACCGGATCTGGAGGTCAACTTCGCCTGGGGCATGGGATTACCCAGGCAGAAAAAGCTCCAGACGCGCGGGAAGCGCGTCGCGAAACGCCTGACTTGCGCATAGACAAAACGGAGACGCCCGTGGCCGACATGACGGAGGGATTCACTGCCGTGACGGTCGCTGAATACGCGGAGCCGTATCGGCGGGGCCGGGCGGTGAGGGCTCGAGCGGGGTAAGCGGCGCTTCGGCAGCGGGTGGGTTGTCGGTAGTGCTCAAAGGATCCGCCGGCAGCATGATCCAAGGGGTCAGACGCTGCCGAGTCGCGGGGCCGATGTTTCGTACCCGTTCAAGGTCCGTCGGCCGGTGAAAGAAGCCGTGATTTTCGCGGGATTGGATGATGTTTTGCGCAATGCTGGGCCCGATCCCCGGCAGGAGTTCGAGCGTGGCCGCATCCGCGCGGTTGATGTCCACGCGGTACACCGACGCCTCGGGGGCGATCGGATCCGGCGGCGTAGGGAAGGCACGGACCAAGTGGACGCCCAGCAACCCGACGGACACGGTCGCGATCAGGCCACATCCGAGCGTTCGCAGGAGCAGCGCTGAAGATGCGGATATCGAGCCGGCATCAGCGGATGTCGAATGCACCGCTTTCATGGGGCGGGGTGCGGAACGGGGGAGGTGGCCGAGGCGGACACATCTGGTGCCAGGCCGCGTCTGAAGTGGACCAGGCGTTTGAAGGCGTTCTTGGGCTGGTGGTCTTCGCTTACGAGTCCCGAGAGCGGCAACTCGATATGGGGATGGTCGATGAAGTCCTGCCAGCAGACCGCCTCGACGTAGGGTTTGCTCATAGCGATCTGAAGAACCGCTTCCAGCCAATGTCCCTGCACCACCGGCGACCACGGGCGTCGCCAATGGCCGCTGTTGTCATCGACCGGGTCTTCGCTGGCCGAGGAGGCGATCATCATGTCGGTGACGGGTTCGCTCGGGGCCCCGACCGTGACGAAGAGCTGTTTCCCGAAGCCGGTGAACTGATCGAGCATCGAGCTGAACTGCATGAGGTCGCGCGTGTACTGTCCCTCGACCGCTTGCCCCATCGGCAGGCGTACCCCGAAGGCGTCGAACTGGATCGACGACTGGATCAGCAGATCGACGTACATCATCGGCGGGATCGATCGGGCGTTGCTGGCGTAATACTCGCCGAAAGGCTGACGCAGTTCGACGATCACGCTGGCTTCGGGGTGGAGCTTCTTGACGAGCATCGTGGACATCCGGGTGAGGTCCATCAGCTGCTCGAAATTGAAAGTGAAATGGCTGTTGACGTGGAGCCCCGAGACGATGTTCCAGGCCGAGACGACGTGCTTATACCGTTCGACCACGCGTTCGATGTGCTCGTAAATCAGGTCGCGGACCGTGTCGTAGTCGTGCTCCCAGATGTAGAGCCAGTCGGGCAGGCAACTGGGCTCGAAGCTGACCACCGGCCCCGCGATGACCGGCTTGCGGACGGACTGCGCCCACGCGGCCCAGGCGTCCATGGCATCCCAGCGGTACTCGTTTTCCTCCGGGGAGAGCTCTTTCCAGGGCATGGGCAATTGAACGTAGTCGAAATTCCCCGCCAGCCCGGCCCGCAGCCGGTCGTCCCCCTGCCCGAGCGCGACCCCGCACCCGATCGGCCATTTGGGCAACGCCCCCGCCTCTTTGCGCCGGTTCAGCAGCAACTCCGAGTGCGCCAGGGCCAGTTCTTCGCTGCCGTCCAGTGACGCCGCGAGGCTATCGTTGGCCAGCGCCGCGGCTTTGACCGGGTCTTCTTTCTGGTGGCAGAGGGCTTCAATGAAAAGCTCGCGGGCTTTCTCTTCGCGCTTGCTCACCGGGTGGGTCGGTTCGAGCTCGAACATCGCCCAGTCTTCGAGCTTGTTGTAGACCGTCATCAACCGGTGACGCGCGAGTTCGACCGATAACACGTACGGCTCGTCACGCTCGGGCAGCAGACACGTTTGAAGCGTCAACTCGCCGAGTTCGCCGGCGGTGTGCTGCAGACACAACGCCGCGGTGCCGACTTCACGTTTCTCGCAGACGATCAAGCCGTCTTCAAAAGTAAACGTACAGCGGACGCCGTTGCCCTCGGAGTCGACGAGGTAGGCGTTGCGCAGCGGCCATGCGGCCGCGGGCTCACCGTCGCGATACACATTGAATTTCAGCATTTACAAACGACCTCTCTCCCACAGCGGAATGCCGCAGGGGCGTTGTACGGGCCCGAGCAACCGCCCCACCGCGGCCGCTTGCACACACGGCCCCTACACAAAGGCTTCTCGGCAGGAACCGATAAATCGGCCAGCAAACGCCATAACATTTGATTATGGGGGCCCACCCCCGCCCCTGCAAACCGGTAACGGGCCGCGAGGCCGCCACCGATCGACTCTGCCACATCTCCGCGGCCGGCCCATCGGTCGAGCCGGTGAGGTCACGCTTTCCTTGACGCCCGCCACGGTGGGGTTTAGTTTGCACGGCCAGGCTCAGTGTTTCGCGGCCCGATCAGGCCACCCGTCCGGACCAAAGCATGCCTGGCCGAACGATTTATTTTGCCCGTCTCGCTACACATAATAAAGAACCGTTGGAGTTTACCGATGTCGCGATCGCCCCGAGTGCTGCCGAGCGTGTTAGTTCTGTTATTCAACCTCGCGTCGCTGGCGGTACTGCCCGCTGCCGCCGCTCAGGACGCCGACCAGCTCTGGGACGATTACACCCACTACGTCCAGATCGCGCGGCCCGAGTTGGCCGCCGAAGCGGTTTCCGGGCTCGCGGCGGTACAACCCGGAACGCTGCTCGATGCGGTGGAAGCCAGCCGCTTCCCCGACCCGACCCGGATTTTTCAGCGGGCGGCCGGGATGGAATCGATCGCCCAGGCTTCCGCCGAAATCCAGGACAAGATCCAGCAGGCTCGCCTCGAGCGTAGCCGCGAACCCCAACGGATCGCCAACAATATCCAGAGACTCAATCAAGGCCAGCGCGCTTACGAAAACGCGACCCAGCGGCTCAAGGCCGCCGGCCAGTTCGCCGCCCCCCAGATGCTCGCCACCCTGCTCGACCCCGAACAGGCCACGCTCCACCCGGCCCTGATCCGTTCGATGCAAGACATCGGTCGGCCCATGGTGGCCCCCCTCTCGGCGGCGGTTACCGAACTCGAGCCGGTCGCGCAGGGCCAGGTCGCTCAGATCCTGGCCGAGATCGGCTACCCCCAGGCCCTGCCCGCCCTCCAGCAAGTCGTCGAAGCCGACAACACCGACCCCACCGCTCGCCGTATCGTCCAGGCCGCCATCACCACCATCACCCGCAACACCCGCGCCCCGGAAAACGCCTCGGCCGCCGAACTCTACCTCGCGCTCGGCCAGGGGGCGTACCGCACCGCCACCGAGCAGCCCGGCGCGCTGGACACCTACGACACCGAAACCGATAGCGGCGTGCTCTGGGCCTACAACCCCCGCCTCACCGTCACCGGCCAGCCGGGCCTCACCCCCGTGATCGTCCCCGGCCCCGTCGCCGGCGACGTGGTCGCGATGCAGGCCGCCGAGAAGGCCCTGGCCCTCGACCCCGACCTTGATCCGGCGCTCAGCCTCTTTGTAATGGCCAACCTCCGCCGCGAAAACCGCCTCGCCGGGGCCGAAGACCCCAGCTATCCCGCCGAGCGTCAGGCCCCGGGGTTCTACGCCATGGTGGCCGGCCCCGAACGTTTGCACGATGTCTTGGATCGTGCGCTCAACGACAACGACGCCGAGTTGGCCCTCGACGCGATCGCCGCCCTCTCCGCCACCGCAAGCCTCGACGCGCTGCGGCCGCTGGTCCGCGGCTTGGGTTTCCCTGACCGCAGGGTCCGCTTCCGGTCGGCCCAAGCGTTGGCCCACGCCATGCCCACCGAATCCTTCGAAAGCGATTTCCGCGTGGTCCCGGTTCTCGCCGACGCGGTCCGCCAAACCGGGGCACCGATGGCGCTGGTCGTCACCCCCGACCGCGACCGCCGCAACACCCTGGTGGCGGCGATCGCCAATCAGGGGTACCAAACCTTAGACGCTCCGTTGGTCGCCGCCGCGTCCGGCTTGGTCGCCAACACCCCCGGGGTCGATCTGATCGTCGTCCAGGGCGACCGCGCCACCGTCAACACCGCCGTCACCAGTTCGGCGAGCAACTACAAACTCGCGGCCACCCCCATCGTCGCGTTTGTCGACACCAACACGCAGGCCTACCTGTCGGCTCGTTACGCCGACAATCCCCGGGTTTTTGTCGCCTTGGCTCAAGGCGACAACGTCGCCCCCGCGGTATCCCAGGCCGCCGCCCAGTACAGCGGCGCCACGCTGTCTACTAATGAATCGACCGAATTTGCGCTTTCCGCGCTCGACCTGCTCGAAGAAATCGCGGTCACCGATACCACGTTCGATATCAACGATGGCCTGGCGGCACTGATTGCCGGCACCCTGGATGCCCGGCCGCAGGTCGCCGCCGCCGCAGGCGACGTGCTTTCCCGCATCGACGCCCCTGACGCCCAAGCCGCCCTGGCGACCGCCGCCCTTTCCGGCACCGGCGAAACTCAGATCGCCCATCTCATCGATCTGGCCGAATCCGCGAACGACCACGGCAACCTGATCGCCGCCACCATGTCAGACGGTATCCTCGAACTCGTGAAGACCTCCACCGGCGAACTCGCCGTCGCCGCCGCCCAAGCCCACGGCGCGTTGGCGCTGCCCACCCGCAACGCGGTGGACCTGATTTTACAGCCGTAAAGGGATAGCCGACGGCCCGACCTTTTACTCCGCCGCTTCGTCGCCGCTCATCTCGCCCCCCGCCTCGACCTGCGATACCAGCTCCTGGTACTCGGCCCGCTCGATAAATCGCAGTGAATAGCCGTTGATGCAGTAGCGCAGGCCGGTAGGCCGTGGACCGTCCGGGAAGACGTGGCCTAAGTGGCCTCCGCAGCGGGCGCAAACGTTTTCCACCCGCCGCATCCCGAATGAATTGTCCGGCAGATCCGCCACGTGGTCCTTCACGATCGGCTCGTAGAAGCTGGGCCAACCCGTGCCCGAATCGAATTTGGTTTCCGAATCGAACAGGGCCAAGCCGCAGCCGGCACAGGCATACACGCCGTCGTTTTTCGTGTCGTGATACCGGCCGGTAAACGCCCGCTCGGTGCCCTTCTCGCGCAGGATACGGTACTCGGTCCCGGTGAGTTGCTCTTTCCATTCCTGGGCCGATTTGATCACCGGGACCAGGTCCCCGTGGTCGTCACGTTCGGGCTCAATCACCACGTCGATCTCCTTCGCTTCATCCGACGCGTCCGCCCCGGCGATCTCTGCACACGCAGAGAAACCGGCAGACAAACAAAATACAAGAAATAATGGTAAGGCTCGGTTCATGAAGTTCCTTGTCGTTGCATCGATAAAGCATAGGTTCAATACCTGCACAACAACCTAACCCCTCCGATTATTCCCCGCGCCCGGCAATACCGCGATCAGTTCCCGGCCGCCCAGACCCGGCCCGGGGCGGCGAAGTGAAGTGGTGGATCACGATCCCCGTGGCCACCGCGACGTTGAGCGAATCCACGTCGTGATGCATCGGGATACGGACTTTCCGGTCGCAGCGAGCCACGAGGTCGGTCGGCAGGCCGTAGCCTTCGCTACCCACGAGGATCGCCTGACGACGTCCCGCCCCTACTCCGGGGGCCACCTCGCGGAGTTCCTGGGCGTCGGCATCGGTGACCGTCGCGATCTGTTCGTAGCCAGCGGCTCGCAAACGGTCCAAGTCTGTTTCGAGATCCGTGCTGCGGATCAGGGGCATGGTGAAAACCGCCCCCATCGACACCCGCACCGCCCGCCGGTACCAGGGGTCGGCACACCGCGGCCCCAAAACCATCGCCCGGACCCCCAGCCCCGCGCACACCCGGATCAGCAGCCCCAGATTATCGACGTTTGTGATCTCGGGGCAGACCACCAACACCTCCAAACTCGACCCCGAACTTTCAGAGGCCTGCAGGCTCTCCCACGACGCTTCTGCCGCCGGCTCGACCGCCGCGATCATCCCTTGGTGCAACTTAATCCCCGCCGCTTGCGCCATAACCTCTTTCGCGCAGGCCAACACTTCGACGTCCTCCAGCCCGGAGGCCTCGGCCATGGCCCGGACCCGATCGGCCTTGGATTCCACCACCAGCACCGAACGGACGCGGAGCCCCGCTTCGAACGCCCGGCGGACGACGTGCTCGCTCTCGGCTAAAAAAAGCCCCCTCTCCCGGCGAACGTCCCGGTCTTTCAGATTGAGGTACGGCGATAGCCGGGGGTCACGCGGATCGTCAACCAGGATGGTGGGCATAGCGATGAAATAAGCGGGGCATCGATGCGGGCACGGATTCAGGCCCGCCGTCCGAAGCAAAGGCTAGGACTACGTAGCGAGCGTGGCCTTAATCTTTTCGCCGACGGCTTTGGGGTTGGCCTGGCCTTTGGAAAGCCGCATGATCTGGCCGAGCAGCGCGCCGATCGCTTTGTCTTTGCCGCCCCTGATCTGGGCGATCGCTTTCTCGTTGCGGGGGTCGGCGAGGACCTGGGCGATCCATTCGTCGAGTTGGCCGTCGTCGCTGACCTGGAGCAGGCCGTGCTCTTTTGCCAGAACCTCGGCCGGGTCGTCACGGGTGCAGGCGTGGCCGAAGAGGGTGTCGGCGGCGGTGGCACTGATTTGATCTGCGTCTTGGAGCGCGACCACCTCCGCGACCTGCGCCGGCGTGATACCGAGGCCGTCGAGGGGGACCCCTTGTTCGTTCGCGCGTTTGGCCCCGGCGTTGAGGAGCATGGCGGCCAAGCGGCGGGGCTCGCCGCGGGTTCCCGCCGCGGCGAGGCAGGCCTCAAAAAAACGGGTGTTGGCGGGCTCGGCGAGGAGGTTGTCGGCGTCGATGGGCTTTAAGCCCAATTCGTGAACGTAGCGCTTTTTCCGCGGCCCGGGGAGTTCAGGCTGCGCCGCGCGGAGGGGCTCCAGCCAGTCTTCATCGATTTCCAGGGTCACGAGGTCCGGGTCGGGGAAGTAGCGGTATTCGTCCGCGTCTTCCTTGTCGCGCTGCGGGCTGGTCACGAGCTGGTCGTCGTCCCAGCCGCGGGTGGACTTGGCCCGGGCCCCCATCACGCGGCCGTCCGCACGCCACTGCTCGACCTGGCGGTGGTGTTCATGGACGATCGAGCCGTGGACGGCTTTGAAGGAATTCAGATTCTTGATCTCGACCACGGGGGTGGCGTACTGCTTGCCGTCGGGCTCGGTGATGATGACGTTGATATTGGGTTCGAAGCGGAGGTGGCCCTTCTGCATCACGCCCTCGGTGACTCCCAGATGGCGGCAGATATCACGCAGCGCCTGCCCGAAGGCGACGGCCTGGTCGGCGGAGGTAAAGTCTGGCTCGGTGACGATCTCCAGCAGCGGCGTGCCGGCGCGGTTGAGGTCGACGTAGCTGCCGGCTTCGGTCGCGAATCCGGCGGCGCGGCCGGGGAGTTCGTGGAGCAGTTTGCCGGCGTCTTCTTCGAGGTGGGCCCGGGTGATGCGGATACGTTTCGTGCCGGGGTCCGGCAGGTTGCCCGAAGCGTCGTCCACCTCGAGGTCGTAGGCCCCGTCGAAACAGATCGGGCGGTCGTACTGGCTGATCTGATAGTTCTTGGGCAGGTCGGGGTAGTAGTAACTCTTGCGGTCCCACTTGGTCTGGCGGGCGATCGAGCAGCGGAGCGCGAGCCCGACCCGGATCGATTTCTCAACCGCCGCGCGGTTGATCACCGGGAGGCTGCCGGGCATGCCGATGACCACGGGGTCGAGCAGGGTGTTCGGCTCGGCGTCGTGGTAGTCGGGGTGCGCGAGGTTTGGGGCAGAGGTCCACATTTTGGAGCGGGTGTTGAGCTCCACGTGGATCTCCATGCCGACTTTGAGTTCGGTGGTGAGGCCGTAGGGTTCGCCGGGGTCGGGGTAAGGCATCTTGGGATCGGTGGTTGGGGAGAGGCGTCGGGGTGGGGCAGCCGGATCAAGATAGCGTCTCAGGCTCGGGGTGGTGGCGGAGCATCGCGGGGTCGGGAAGGCCCAGGCTCCGAAACGCACGGAGCCGGAGCAGGCAGGCGTCGCAATGGCCGCAGGGCTTGACGTGCTCGGGCGGGAGCGGGTCGTAGCACGAATGGGTCTGGGCGTAATCGACCCCCAGCGACAAGCCGAGCTCGATGATGGCCGGCTTGGAAAGATCGATCAGGGGAGTATGAATCCGCATGGCCGGGTGGCCGGGGGTCACCCCCGCTTTGGTGGCGAGGTTGGCGAGCTGCTCGAAGGCGGCGATAAACTCGGGCCGGCAATCGGGGTAGCCGGAATAGTCCACGGCGTTGACCCCGATGAAAAGGTCCACACTCCCCAACACCTCGGCCAGGGCCAGGGCGTAGCTCAGGAAAATCGTGTTCCGGGCCGGGACGTAGGTGATAGGGATCCCCCCCGCGGTCGACATCGCGGACTCGTCGCGGTCTTTGGGGACCTCGAGGGCCTGATCCGTCAGCGCGCTGCCCCCGAACGCGCGGAGGTCGATCCGGGCGGTGCGATGCGACACGGCACCGAGGCTGCGGGCCAGGTCGGCGGCGGCGTGGAGCTCGGCGGCGTGGCGCTGGCCGTAGTCAAACGAAAGGGCGTGGCAGGCGTACCCTTCGCGCCGCGCCACCGCCAAAACCGTGGCCGAGTCCAACCCGCCCGAGAGCAGCACCACGGCCGGCCGGTCCGGTATGGGATCAACCGAGGAACGCGAGTCAGCCATCTATCGTCCCCCCGACGGGTCGCGATCCAGGTCGGCGTCGTCACGCGGGGGCGGGGCTTTCGCGACGACCACGGTGCGGGCAACCATATCGCCCAGCCGCTGCCGGTAGGGGCTGATGACCGGCAGGATGATCAGGAAATACGCGATCAAGTCGAAAGCCTTGAGCGGGCCGCGGACCAGGGCCTGCCAGGCGCGGACATCACGCCCGGCGAGATCGGTGACGCGCAGCCCGGTGGCGAGCTTGCCCAGCGATCGGCCGGTGACCATCTCGGCGACGGTCGTATGGAGCACCAGCAAGCCGATGACCACAAGGCCCGGGAGGAGCATCTCAAAGGTCGCCCCCGAACCGCGGCCCGGCCAGCGGGCGTAGACCTCGCCGATCGGGATCTCGTACCACATCGACACCAGCAGCAGGCAGGGCGTCAGGTCGATCGCCGCGGCCAGGGCGCGGCGGAGCAGGTCGGCGGGCGCGAGATTTCCCGGGAGCTGGAGCTGATTCGCGGTCGGGTCGCGTCGCCAGAAGGTAAACAGCAGAATCGTTGAAGTCACGCCGACGCCCACCAGAATCAGCAGGTCCGCGGCTTCGCCCAAGGGGTCGTCGGGCGTCGTGGGCATCACCCACGGCTCGGCGACGGTCTGCCCGGTAAGCCCGATGACGGTCACCGTCGGACCCGGGGGCGAGGCGTCGGCCTCCGGGGTCTCGATCTGCTGCATCACGGTCCGCGCGACGCGGCGGTCGCCCGCCAGGATGCCCACCGCGTTGCCGTAACGCACCGCCGTCCACCGGCCGTTGACCGGGGTGCCCGTGTCGTCATCGAGCTGAACCTGCCCGATGGGGATCAGCGTGTCGCCACGCACGGCCAGCACACGCGCGGCAAAGCCGTCCGCAATCGGGGTGTGCTGCACGAACAGGGTTTGTTCCCGGACGTGCAGCGGCAAGACGCGGCCCGCGGCGGCGAGGTCGAAGTCGGTGGCGGTCCAGCCTTCGTCGGCGGGCCGGTGGAGCGTGAGGTGGTTCCGGCGATTGTGGGGAGCGGGCACGGCCAGGCTCGGCCGACCGCCGGGCTCACGCGGTGCGATCAGGTGGGTCGTGGACCCGCTCTCCCACCCGGGCGGCAGCGGGATCACCCGCCACCGGCCGCGGTCGAGGACAAGCAATCGGTCGGCGGGAACCTTGGGCGCAGCCTCCAATTGCGGCTGTTTTCTGGAATCGGGCGGCGCTTCAACACCTGGGGCATCGACATGCGACTCGGAGGGCGGGTCGGCTGCTTGCGGGGCGGACGGTGACGGCTCGGCCTCGCCCGGAGCGGCCGGATCTGATGACTCGGTGGATGCCCCGTCGGGCTCAGGATGGCTCGATTCGATCGGGGAAGAAGCCTCGACCCCCGCGGTGGGCGGCAGACCCAGTGCAAGGTTGAGACGGACGTCTCGGGCCGCCGAATCATCCGAAGCCTTGGCAGACGCGGAGACCTGAGGTCGATCCAATTCGGCCAGGTCGGCGGCAGACGCGACGCGGACCAAAACGTAGAGTTGATGGTGCGCGGCGGCGGTCGCGTAGACCGTGGCGGAAGCGGGCAGGGCCGATGCCGAGCTCTGAGACAGGAACCACTGGTCGGGCAGCCTGCCCGGCCGGAGCGAGAGGGTTTTGACCGCCCCGTCGGAAAAAACGAGCCAGAGCGTGGCGTCGTCGGCGGCGACGGCGTGGGCCGCCAGGGTGCCTTGGAAACGGGCGACGCTCTCCCACGCCGGGCCGTCGGGCGGAGTGTGGGTGGTATCCGCGTGGAAAAACCGGACACCCGCGGTCTGTTCCTGCGAGTCGTAGTCCTCGGCCCAGAGCCAGAGGTGTCGGCCGTCGGAGGCGATGGGCAGATCGGCGGTCCACGCCGCGGCGCTGGCCTGCACGGCGGCAGCCGGAGCCGGGGCTTGGCCCGCGTCTTGAGCTACGATCGGCACCGCCGGACCCGCGGCCGAGAGCGAGATCAAGGCAGCGCACACCAGCGTCACCGCGGCGGTCCAAACGGAGCCGGGCGGGCGACGAGTCAGCGGGCGACGGAGCGGCGGGAAACGCATGCGAAGAGGGTACGCCAAGCAGACGCTCGCGGCGAGCGGCGAAGCGGCCACGCAAGGGTGATACCATGCGGAAATGCTCAAGTACCGTGTGCCCTCGGGGTTTTTGATGGTGGCGGGGTTGGCGCTCTTGATGTGGGCGGACGAGGTGGTGGGCCAGCGGGGCGGGCCGCGGGGCTTGGTGATGCTGGGGGTGGTGATCGGGCTCGCGGGGTTGGCCGGCCGCGAACTGGCGACGCTGCTGCGGGCCAAGTGGGGGCATTGCAGCTTCGCCTCGACCTGGGGGAGCGCCGCGGCGGGGTGCCTGATGGTCTATTTTTTACCGTGGGCCGGCGACCCGATGCCGGCGGTGGCGGGGTTCGGCAGCGGCGTGGCCGGGGTGTTGTTCGTGTCCATGTTCCGGCACAGCTTCGTGCGACAGGAAACGCAGGGGGCGGCCGCCGCAGGGGCGAACGCGGCGTTCGCCATGGTCTATCTGGGGATCCTGCCCGGGATGTACCTCTTGATCCGCGAAGCGGGGTACTCCGCGTGGGTGATCGCGGGGGTGCTCATGACCGTGAAGGCCTGCGATATCGGGGCGTATTTCACCGGCCAGGCCATCGGGCGGCACAAGCTGATCCCCTGGCTGAGCCCCGGCAAGACCTGGGAAGGGCTTCTGGGAGGGATGGCGCTGTCGGCGGGGGTCGCGGTGGGGTTTACGCTCTGGGCCCGGCCGGAACTCGGCATGCCGTGGTGGTACGCGGCCCTGGCGGGGATGCTGCTGGGGTTTGTCGGGCAGGTCGGCGACCTCCTGGCGAGCCTGCTCAAACGGGACGCGGGCGTGAAAGACTGGGCGGCGACGATCCCGGGCTTCGGCGGGGTGATGGACGTCGCCGACTCGCTGCTGCTGGTGGCACCGGTCGCGTACTGGCTCTTGGTGTTAGCCCCGGGGGCGTAGGCTAAGGAGGCCGGCTCGGTAAAAACCGGTCGGACAGGTGGCCCGCCTTGCTTTTCGGGGTGATACCGATAGGCTGGTGGATTAAGCTCCGCCCCCCGCGGGGCTTTGCGGGATATCGCTGTCACCGCCCGCACGCTACTGACCGCCACCGGAGATTTGTACCATCGCTAGAGGACGCTTCCGCCCCCAACCCCGAGAGACCGGCAAACGCCTGCGCATCAATGACCAGATCCGCGTGTCGCCCGTCCGCCTGATCGACGAAGAAGACAACCAGATCGGCGTCATCGAGACCCAGCAAGCCAAAGACCGCGCCCGCGACGCTGGTCTGGACCTGGTCGAGGTGTCGCCCACCGCGTCGCCGCCCGTGTGCAAAATCATGGACTACGGCAAGTGGAAGTACGCGCAAGCCAAGAAAGAACAGAAAGCCAAAAGCCACGCCAAAAAAAGCGAACTTAAAGGTATGCGGCTCCGCCCGAATATCGATTCCCACGACCTCAAGTTCAAGACCGACAAGGCCCGCGAGTTCCTTGAGGACGGCGACAAGGTTCAGTTCGTCATGCTCTTCCGCGGCCGACAAATGGCCCACCAGAATCTCGCCCGCGACACCATGAACGGCATCGTCGACCTGCTCGAAGACGTCTCGAAAGTGGAACAACCCCCCAAGATGATGGGCCGGCGGATGACCATGCTACTCACCCCCGACCGCAAGAAGCCGGTCGAGAAGCCCAAGGACGACACCCCGGCCGAAGCTAACCCCGCCGGGTGAAGCCTTCCCCGTTGTTTTCAACACTTGCTAAACCGAAGCCCATCGCCGCGTCCCCAGCATCACACCGACACCGGCTTAGCTCGGTCCTTTCGACTCACCGCCAAGAGCTTCAAAAACGACTCGCCCCCTCTCCACCCAAATCGTCCATGGATTCCCGCCGAACGGCCCTGTTTCGACAAAACCGTAATCACCGTTTGATCTATACAACTTGTAACCACACCACGCGAACACCACGCCGTCACTCCGACGACTCGTGGTTACAAGTATTAATTATCTGCCGTGGCCTTAAATCCTGCAATACACGCCGATGACCCCCTCTTGAAATCTTGATCCACCCGTTGTGAGATAATCTCACCCGTTGGTCTTTCCCCCGTCCCTGGTCCAAGTCAAGTGCAACCAGACAAGGGGCCTGAGCAGTGTAGCTCGGGTGGGGCCGAAGCAGAGCCGCAGCCGGAACCGTAGGCTCCACCCGAGCCGCGAACGGCTGGGGGTCAAGTTTTCCAAGCGGCTGTGCGGACGCACGCCTCCTCGGCCGCCTCTTCCGCATCACCAGGCCTTCTTCCATGTACAGCCGGTACACACTTGTGATTCACCAACCAGCCTTCGCGTTGCAGGAGTATGTGTAACCGCAGGTACCCGAAGCTCGGCCGCGCCTCGGCCAACTCCCGCAACCCACGCCGCAACGCGTCCTGCGGCGGCTTGATCGACACGTACCGCATCGTCGACCGGCCCACCGCCAAGGCTTCACACGCCCGCCTCTCGCTGGCCCCGTAAGCCACTCGCGTCCGGCCCACCAGGTCACGCCGAGCCGCGGGCGTCGGGGCTTTGACTTCAGGGCGTCCTGCAACATCGACTTGTCCAGCGACAGGTCCGCCACCAGCTGCTTGAGCTTGCGGTTCTCGTCCTCGAGTTGCTTGAGACGACGCACTTCGCCGACCCCGATGCCGTCAAACTTCTGCTTACAAGGGTAGAACGTGGCTTCCGCGGTGCCCATCCTCCGCACGATCTCGGCCACCGGCGTGCCCGACTCGGCCTGCCGCAGGGCGAACGCGATCTGTTGTTCCGTGTAATGCTTCTTCTTCATCAAAATGCTCCTTCAGGGGTAACCCAAGCATCATCCAAAAAGTCGCACTCCACGTGGAGCAGGAAACGGGGGGAAGACCAGTGACGCGAGCAGGTTCTGGCCGGACCTATCGAGAGGACGCATGGCAGAAAAAACCCACGGGCGACAGGGTCGGCCGTGGGCTTGGGGTGGTTCGGGTGATCGTGGTGAGTCTTTACGCCAGCGCGGCTTGGGCGGCGGCGAGGCGGGCGATGGGGACGCGGAAGGGGGAGCAGGAGACGTAGTCGAGGCCGACTTCGTGGCAGAACTGGATAGAGGCGGGGTCGCCGCCGTGTTCGCCGCAGATGCCGCACTTGAGTTTCTTTTTGGTGGATCGGCCCTTGGCGACACCCATGTCAACGAGTTGGCCGACGCCGGTGGCGTCGAGGGACTGGAAGGGGTCTTTCTCGAGGATCTCGTGGCCGATGTAGTCCGGCAGGAAGCTGTTGACGTCGTCGCGGCTGTAGCCGAAGGTCATCTGGGTCAGGTCGTTGGTGCCGAAGCTGAAGAAGTCGGCTTCCTCGGCGACCTCGTTGGCGGTCAGGGCCGCCCGCGGGATCTCGATCATCGTGCCGATGGTGATGTCGAGCTTGCCCTTGAACTTCTTGGCGGCCTTGACGTCGGCGATGGTCTGCTCGGCCTTTTCGCGGAGGATGGCGAGTTCGGCCTTAGTGCCGACCAACGGGATCATAATCTCGGGGATCGCGTCGATGCGTCGGCCCTTGCAGGAGATGGCGGCCTCGACGATCGCGGTGACCTGCATGGTCAGGATCTCGGGGTAGGTGATCGAGAGGCGGCAGCCGCGGTGGCCGAGCATCGGGTTGGACTCGTGGAGGGCGGCGACGCGCTGCTTGACGACGGCGGGCTTGATGCCGAGGTTCTTGGCGACCTCTTTCTGGCCCTTGTCGTCGTGGGGGAGGAACTCGTGGAGCGGCGGGTCGAGAAGACGGACGGTGACGGGCAGGCCCTTCATCGCGGTGAAGATGCCGACGAAGTCCTTGCGCTGGTAGGGCAAAAGTTTCTTGAGCGCCTTCTTCCGGTCGGTTTCGCTTTCGGCGAGGATCATTTCGCGCATGGCGGTGATGCGGTCGCCCTCGAAGAACATGTGTTCGGTGCGGCAGAGGCCGATGCCTTCGGCGCCGAAGTCGCGGGCGCGTTTGGAATCGGCGGGGCTGTCGGCGTTGGTGCGGACGTTGAGGGTGCGGTGCTTGTCGGCCCACTTCATGACGGTGGCGAAGTCGCCGGAGAGCTTGGGTTCGATGGTGCCCATTTCGCCGGCGAAGACTTCGCCGGTGCTGCCGTCGATGGAGAGGACGTCTTTGCGGGTGAAGGTTTTGCCGGCGACTTTGATCTTGCCGGCCTTGGCGTCGATCTGGACTTCGCCGGCGCCGGCGACGCAGCACTTGCCCCAGCCGCGGGCGACGACGGCGGCGTGGGAGGTCATGCCGCCGGTGGAGGTGAGGATGCCGGCGGCGGAGTGCATGCCATCGACGTCTTCGGGGCTGGTTTCCTGACGGATGAGCAGGACCTGCTCGCCGGCGTGGGTGCGTTCGACGGCTTCTTCGGCGGTGAAGGCGAGCTTGCCGAAGGCGGCACCGGGGGACGCGGGCAAGCCGATGGTCAGGGCGCTGGCTTTCTTCTTGGCGGCGGGGTCGAACGAGGGTAGCAGGAGTTGGGTCAGGTCGCCGGCGGGGATGCGCTTAATCGCCGTTTTCTCAGTGATCAGCTTTTCCTTGACCATGTCGCAGGCGATCTTCACGGCGGCGGCGCCGGTGCGTTTGCCGGTGCGGGTCTGGAGCATGAAGAACTTGCCTTTTTCGATGGTGAACTCGATGTCCTGCACGTCTTTGTAGTGCTTCTCGAGGACCTTCTTGATGTTCATCAGCTCGGCGTGGATCTTCTTGCCGATGGTTTTGTCGTTGGGAGCCTTCCAAGCCCGGGGCATGTTCTCAACGGGCTCGGGGGTGCGGATGCCGGCGACGACGTCTTCGCCCTGGGCGTTGACGAGGTATTCGCCGTAGAACTTATTGCGGCCGGTGGAGGGGTCACGGGTGAAGGCGACGCCGGTGCCGCAGTCTTCGCCCATGTTGCCGTAGACCATGGTCTGGACGTTGACGGCGGTGCCGAGCAGGCCGGTCATCTCGTTGATCTGGCGGTAGCGGATCGCGCGGGGGACCATCCAGGAGCTGAAGACGGCGGTGATGCCCATCTCGAGCTGCTTCATCGCGTCCTGGGGGAAGTCTTGGCCGGCGTGCTTCTTGATGACTTTCTTGTAGGCGTCGCAGAGCTTGATGAGGCCGGCGGCGTCGACGTCGGTGTCGAGCTGGACTTTTTGTTGTTTCTTGATCTTGTCGAATTCGGCTTCGAAAGCGTGGTGGTCAACGCCCATGACGACATCGCCGTACATGTTGAGGAGCCGGCGGTAGGCGTCGTAGGCGAAGCGTTCGTTGCCGGTCGCGTTGGCCAGACCGCAGACGGATTCGTCGTTGAGCCCGAGGTTGAGGACGGTGTCCATCATGCCGGGCATCGACTGGGCGGCACCGGAGCGGACGGAGACGAGCAGCGGGTCGGTGTTGGAGCCGAACTTCTTGCCGTTTTCTTTTTCGAGGGTTTTGACAGCTTTGTGGACCTGGTCCATCAGGCCGGCGGGGAGTTTGCGTCCCTGCTTGTAGTACTGGTCGCAGCACTCGGTGGTGCAGGTGAAGCCCGCGGGGACGGGCAGGCCGATGCTGGTCATGTCGGCGAGGTTGGCGCCCTTGCCGCCGAGCAGTTCGCGTTGGGTGGCGTTGCCGTCGGTTTTGGTCTGGCCGAAGTAGTAGACCATCTTGGAGGCCTTCTTCGGGGAGGTTTTGGCGGACGGCTTTTTCTTGAGGGTTTTCTTGGTCGTCATGGTAGAAGCGTCTTCAACTAAGGGGGCGGAGACAATAGTGGTCAGGCCCGCCGGGGGTTTCCGAGGGGCGTAGGGCAGGAGCGGGACGGACAGGGAAGATCGGGCGCAGTTTGCGCGACCTTGCCCCGACGGCGGTTTTCCCGGGGGAAAGAGAGGATAGTGGCTTGTACGGCATACGCAAGACGGCGCCCCGCCACCGCGCACGCCGGGGCGTTTAGCGCGGGCTCCGGGCGTCCCGACGGAACCGGCCCGGGCGTACCCCGACGCGGTCGAAGAACTGGCGGTTGAAATGGTAGACGTCGTGATAGCCGAGCCCCTGGGCGATCTGTTCCAGGGTCATCGCCGAGTGTGCGAGCAGGTGGCGGGCGCGTCGGACGCGGTGGTCGATCACCAGGTTCCGGGGCGAGAGGCCGGTGTAGCGTTTGAAGAGTTTGCCGACGGTGTGCTCGGGGACGCGCAGCTCCTGGGCGATCCGGGCCCAGGACCAGTCCGCGCCGGGTTCCGCGGCCATCTCGCCGAGCAGCGCCGCCAGGCCGGGCAGTTCCGGATCGTCGGCCACGTGGAGCCTGCCGCTGCCCGGGAAGCCGGCCCGATAGTCCGCCAGGAGCCCTCCCATGATCCGGCCCGCCAGGCACCTCGTTTCCTCACGGTCGGGGCGGTTTTCCGCGGCATGGGCCAGCTGAACCACCCGGGCCAGCGTCCGGTCGACGTAAGCGACGTCCGCGACGGCCTGCCAGGCGGGGGGCTCGTTTCGCGGCGGCCGGGGGTCGGCATATTCTGAAAAATGCACAAAAGTGACCCCCATCCGTTGCCGTTCGTTTTGTACCGCTTCGTAGCGTCGGCCGGGACGCATCCAGACGCACACGCCGGGGTGCAGGGGCAGCCGCTCGCCGCCGTCCAGCGTCATTTCTCCCTCTCCGTCCCAGACATACCAGAGATCATGGTCGATTAGCCGGTCCGACCACCCCGGCGCGAGCGACCACCCGCTTTCGCAGCGCACGCGCCCGCAGCGTCCGATTTCGGGGTCTTGAGCTTGGTCCGCCATACTCGAAGTATATCCAGAAAATACAAAAAACAATCGATTTTTTGCATTGCATCGGTTGGCCCCGTGGGGCATGCTATGGATCATGAAGACGACCCCCTACGATCCCGCTTTATACGCCCCTTCCCGTAGCGCTTCGCTCGTGGCCGGACCCGGTGCCGTCGACGACCGGACCGCGCAGGAATACTGGGACCGCGGCTTTCTCGCGGTCGCCGACGTGTTTACGCCCGACGAGGTCGCGGGGTATGTCGAGGAAATCGAAACGCTTTCGAGTGGCAAGGACAAGCGGATCAGCCGGGTCCAGGAAGACCCCGGCGTGTCGCCCAACGACGAGGCGGCGGCGAGCGACCGGGTCCGCAAGCTTTGGCTGACCTCCGAGGAGGCCCGCACCGTGGACCTGCCGGTCGACCATCCCGGCTTGCTGGCGATCGTGAGCCGGCTGATGGAGGACCGGGCACCGAGGCTTTACCAGACGATGGCGCTGCTCAAGCCGCCGCACGGCGGGGGCGAGAAGCCCTGGCACCAGGACCACGCGTATTTCAACGTCCCGCTGGGCCAGCGCATCGTCGGGGTGTGGATCGCGCTCGACCGCGCGACCGTGGCCAACGGCTGCATGCAGCTGCTCCCGGGGCTCCACCTGGACGGCCCGATCCCGCACTTCAAACGCCGAGACTGGCAGATCTGCGACACGGAGATCCTGGGGACCGAGTCGGTCGCCGCGGAGCTGGAGCCCGGTGGGGTGCTGTTCTTCGACGCGCTCGTGCCGCACGGCACGCCGGTGAACGATTCACCCCTGCGCCGCCGCGCGCTCCAACTGCATTACGCCCCGGAAGACGCCCCGGACTGGTCGGACGAGCAGCGGATGGCGGTGTTCGGCAGCGAAGGCCGCGACGTGTACTGCTAAGGCCGCGGGCCGATGCCAGCCCCTATTCCGCCTTGGGCCTTGTCTTCCTGAGTGTTTGGATTGGCCGGGGCATCGCTGTGGTTGCGTTCCCCAGCATCTAGGGGGGGTGTACCTCTGCCCGGTAGGAGGCTGAGCGGCCTCGAACGATCGACTCGCAGGCCGGGCACGTCTCGATCAGGCAGGAAGGCTTCGGGCCGAAGCTTTTCGATTCAGTTGTTCTGGGCGAACGCGATGACCTGGCGGCGGTAGACGTGTTCGAACTGGTGGTTCGTAAGAAAGAGGTAGCCATCGGTGGGGTCCATGATCCAGACGCCGTCGGGGGTGACGCGGCTGATGACCACCATGTGCAGGCGGGTCGGCTCGAATTGCAGCGGGGTGAGCGCGGGCAGGGGCAGGGTATCGAGTTCCGCCGCGGGCGTGTCCAGGAGGACGGGGCGGAACGCGGCGTGGCGGAGCCGACGGTCGAGTCCGCCGACGGCGCGGATCATGGTGGACCCCGTGCCGGGCCGGGTCTGGGTAAGCTCGGCCATCTGGGCTTCGGTCGACGGGAAGCCCAGGAGGTTCAGGGCCGTGGCGCAGGCGGCGGGGACGCAGGAATAGTCTTGGGTCTGCCGAGTGACGTGGGGGTGGACGGTCTGGCCCATGACGGTGGAGGGGGTGGTCTGGAGCATCCAGGCTCCGCCGTGGATGAAGTAGATCGTGCCCAGGGTCATGGCCCAGCCGACGACAACCCGCTGCCGCGGCCGCTGGCACCGGGCCCAGGCCACCCCGAGCACGAGCATAAAGATGGGTACGCCGCCCACGCCTTCGATCCGGCTGAGCAGGCTCACGGGGATGACCCGGACCGCGGCCGCGGGATGGTGGATCAGCCACCCCCAGCCGAGGATGGTGGCCACGCCGCCTGCGATCACCCACCGGGCGAGTCGGGCCGGCCCGCGGCCGATCCGGGATCCCAGCACCCAGAGCGCGGCGCTGCATCCGGCGATCACCACAAACCATGCGACCGAGGCGTGAGCTGCCATGGCGAAAATGAATCCTTCCGCGGTGCGGGACGCGTGGGGCCGACAGACGAGCGGCCGTGGCCTGCGAAAGCGCCCGTCCCATGGGGATAACGTCGGCTCAAAGCGGGCGACGCTTTGCGCATAACCCGTAGACGGACGCGAGACGCGAGGAGGGGACGCGGGTTGTCGGGGCGGGCGGATCAGGCAGAGGGGTTGAGGATGCTGTCGGGGACCGGTCGGAGCCGGCCGTCGGCACCGACGCAGGCGAGGGTCGTGTCGGCGACGGCGAGCAGTTCGCGGCCCCGGCGGACCTCGTAGTGGTGCTCGAGTTTGACGCCGGCGGTCGGCAACGACTTGACCGTAATCTCCAGCTCGTCGTCGTAGCGGGCGGGTCGGCGGTAGCGGATCGACAGCTTGGCGACCACCAGGAACACGCCCGCCGCTTCGAGGTCGCGGTAGGCCTGGCCGAACGAGCGGAGTAGTTCGGTCCGCGCCATCTCGAACCAGACGGGGTACACCGAATGGTGGGCCACGTTCATGGGGTCGCATTCCTGGTAGCGGACACGGACCGGGACGGTGATCTGGGGCAGGTTGGGCTCGGGCGGTGACATGGGCGCAGTGTAAATCAACGAGACGACGCGGGGGCCGTCGCGGAGACGCGGCGTGGGGATGGCCGATCGGCGGTCAGAGGTTGCCGGAGCTGCCGGCGGGGGAGAAGCCGCTGCGCATATAGGCGTTGAAGGCGGGGGCGGTGAATTTGTCCTGCCACTCGCCGCGGCGGCGCTGAACGGCCTGGCGGAGGAACTCGGAGAGGCCGCCTTCGTGGTAGCGGTCGAAATCGACGTAGGGGTCGTTGTAGACCACCGAGGCGTTGTTCTCCTTACCGATGCCGTCGATGGCGTTGTTGTAGCGGGTGGTGTTGGCGCTGCCGTTGACGCCGATGGGCGAGGCGCGGTGGTCCATGTACCAGTCCCAGACGACGTTGTCGCGGAGGGTGACGTCGAAGCTGTCGATTTCGGACAGGGCTTTGGTCCAGCCGACTTCGATGGCGAGCAGCCAGCCGGCGCGGCCGACCTTGCGGGTGACGATGTTATTCGTGACCAGGGCCTCTTCAACGGGGAAGATGCTGAAGCCGTGGCCACGGATCTCGCGGTCGTTGATGTCGGTGGACTCCATGACCACGTTGTCGGCGACGATACTGGGCTCGCGGGTGACGTAGAAGCCCATGGCGTTGCGGGCGAAGGTGGAATCGATGACGTCGCCGCCGGAGCGGAGCTGAAGGCCGTGGGACGCACCGCGGGTGACGAGGGTGCGCTCAACGCTGACGTCCGAACAGTTGTACTGGATGTACATGTTGTGATTGAACTTGGTGCGGGCGGCACCGTGTACCTGAGGGTTCCAGCCGTTGCGGTCGAAGGTGCATTCGATGATACGGAGGCCGGTGATGGACTGGGCGTAGAGCCCCGAGGAGTGGCCGCCGATCGATCCGTCCCAGTGCCCGAAGGAGTTGTTGACGATGCAGCGGTAGAGGACGACGTTACGGATCGAGCCTTCTTCGTATCCCTGGAAGACGAGGTTGAAACGGAAGCCCTCGAACTTCGAGTCGTGAACAACGAAATTCCGGCCGTTGCCGAAATGGGCCATGCCGGATTCGCGCCAGACGAGGTCTTCACCGGATTTACCGAGGCGGGCGTTGGCGTAGGCGTGGATGCCGTCGATGGCGATATTGCTGACCGTGCCGTAGCCGCGCCAAAAGTTTTCGCCGTTGGTATGGACAATCGGGCGGTCGCCGTCGCCGTAGACCCCGACGTAGAGGGGCTGGTCGGCGGACTTGCCGGACTTGGACCAGACGCCGAAGCCGCCGTCGAAGGTGTCGCCGGCCTTGAGGAGGATCCAGTCGCCCGAGTCGTCGCGGACTTTTTCGTAGGCGGCACGGAGGGTGCGCAGCGGCTGGTTCTGGCTGACCCCGGTCGCGTTGTCGTTGCCGGTGGCGCTGACGTAGTAGATGCGGGCGTCGGCGGGGGGTTCGAAGACCATGAACCCTTCGCCGGGGACGAAGGGGGCGGCGTTTTCGTTGTCTTCGAGTTCCCAGTCGAACCAGTCGGTGTCCTGGTCTTCGCCGATGTCGCCGGGCTCGAGGATGTAGAACGGGTGGCTGACCCGGGCGTCGCGCCGGCCGGGCGTACGGAGGGTGGCGGTGAGGGTGACTTCGCCGGGGGGGAGTTTGTTGAGGTATTTTGCGTCGATCAGCCAGTCGCCGCCGCGGATGGTGTGCTCGAAATCATCGACGGCTTCAGCGGTTCCGGCGGAGGTGGCTTCGAGGAGGATGTCGGCCCCGTCGGGCAGCCAGCCGTCCACGATCAGCACGTAGTCTTCTTCCGATTCGAGTTCGTAGACCGCGGGTTTCTGCTGCGGGAATAGCACGGTCATGCGGGAAACGTCGGTGGAGTCGAGCGTGCCGTCGCTGCCGCCGTTGACCTGTTCGTACTCGTGGCCCTGGACGATGTGGACCGAGTCGTCGGGGTTCACCTCGATGGTGATTTCCTGGGCCGAAGCAGGCTGGCTGGCGAACACACCGCAGAGGGCAAGGAGACCGTAGGCGAAATACTTGGTCATGGATAAAGCCTGGGGGGAGGTCGGATCGAAAATTCAAATCGGGCAAAAACTCTCGGGGCGGAAACCTGGGGCGGAGGAAAAAATTAAACGGTTTTTGGGTAAAAGGGTCCGGCTTGCAGGGGGGGGCTAATTCTTAAGCCAGAACGGTGTTTGTCGGCCGACGATGGATCAATCCAGATCGGAGCGGCGGAGGAGCGAGGCGGGATGAAGGGGGAATCTTGGCGGGGTTTAAATCTTCTGTTTACTGCTTAAATTTACTGTAGTTTGCCGCCTCAGCACCGATCACGGGGTGTCGGACGGGCCCAGTCGTCGGCATCGAGCAAAAAATCCCATCTTGAAACAAGATTATGGATATCGACTCGCGACGGGGAATGAGTAAAGATTAACGGTTATTCAGGGGAAAGTAAAGGATTGAACAACGTACAGCCAGGCAGGCTATAGCAACTGGCGCTTTTTCCGGCCTCATGTCATGATGTGGCTTTCGAGCATGGAGGCGACCGATGGCTTACTCGATGGATTTACGTTTGAAGGTGTTGGCGGCGGTGGATCGCGGGGAGTCCGAGGCGTCGGTCGCCCGTCG
>JBCDDZ010000028.1:0-36888 GCA_039180025.1 Planctomycetota bacterium | reverse complement strand
GGCAGTTCCGGGGGGGGCGTCGGCGGTGTGGGGGGTGGGGGTGGTGTGGCTCGGGTCGCTGCTGGGGCTGTGGCCGGTGGCGACCGGAGGGGCCAAGGGGGCGCTGCGTGGGGCGCAGGGATTCATGTGGGGGCAGCTGATCCGGATGATGTTTTGCCTGGCCGGAGCGCTGGTGGGGGTGCTGCAAATCGGGCTTATGAAACGCCCGTTTTTAATCTCGCTCGCAGTCGTGTACCTTGTGCTGCTCGGGGTCGAGGTGTGGAGCGTCGGGCGGTATTTCCGCCGGGCGTACCCCGATCGGCCGTCGGCCGTGTCCCGTGAGGCTTCCCCCCCTGTTTCGGAGTCGTGAAGGCATGTTGAGCATCCTGGCCGCCAGCAACCCGGTCGACCACGTGATCGACCGTCCGATCCTGACCTCGCCCGACGGGTCGCTCTGGTTCATCAGCAACGTCACGGTGATGCTGACGCTCTCGGCGGTGATTACCGCGCTGATCCTCGTGCCCGCCGCCCGCCGGATCGCCTCGGGGCCGACCCGGTCGGTCGATGACTTGCGGACCCGCGGCGTGTGGGCGAACCTGGTCGAGGTGATCTGCCTGGCCCTGCGAGACCAGATCTTCCAGCCGCTTCTGGGCAAGGAAACCGACAAATACATGCCCACGCTCTGGACCATGTTCTGGTTCATTTTGGTGTGCAACCTGCTCGGGCTGGTGCCGCTGCTGGACCTGACCGCGGCGATCGGCAAGCTGATGGGCTTCTCGGATTTCCACGGCATCGGGGGCACGGCCACGCAGTCGATCTGGGTGACCGGGGCGCTGGCCCTGCTCGCGGCGCTGTTCTGGAACGCCCAGGGGCTGGTCCGCGATTTCGATGGCTACTTTGCTCACCTCACCGGCGGGGCCCCGGTCTATATGTGGCCGATCATCGTGCCGGTCGAACTGATGGGCTTGGTGATCAAGCCCGTGGCCTTGGCGCTGCGGCTGTTTGCGAACATGACGGGGGGGCACGTGCTGCTCGCGGCGCTTTTCGGGTTCGTGCTTTCGCTGACCAAGGCGTTCGGGGTGGTGGGCCTGGGCGTGGGGATTGTGCCGCTGCTCGGGGCGGTGGCGATCTACCTGCTCGAGGTGCTCGTCGCGTTCCTGCAGGCGTTTATCTTTACGTTCCTTACCGGGCTGTTTCTGAGTCAACTGGTTACGCACCACGGCGACGACCACCACGACGACGCGGCCCATGATTCCGGCCCCGAGGCCGACCTCGACCAACGCGCCCAGCCGCTCGACGGCCCGGTGCCAGGAGCTTCCGTTTAGACCTACCCCCCCGCCGCAGTGGCGGAGCTAGCTCGAAACCCGAGCACCGCGGCCCCGGCTCGGCGGGAAGTCAAGAAATGTGTGTCCCACCCCGGCCGAGTCAGGCGGCCGTTCAGCCCGCTTCGGGCACCCGGGACAACCCGCCGCGTCCTGACCGCGACAACCCCTTTAGTTTGGCGAAGGAGCCATGGATATGAAGAAGACTTTTTGGATCGGAATGTTGGCGCTCACCGCGTCGTTGGCCACGGTGATGTTCACCGGCGAAGCGTCGGCGGCCCCGGAAGACGGCGCGGTCGCCGCGGCGAGCGTGTTTGAAGCTTCGGGTCTGGCCAAGGCCGGTGCCGCGATCGGCGCGGGCCTGGTGATCATGGGCGGCGGCCGGGGTATCGGTAACATCGGCGGCAACGCCGTGCAAGCCATCGCCCGTCAACCCGAAGCCGGCGGCGCGATCTTTCAGAACATGATTATCTCCGCGGCGCTGATCGAAGGGGCGACCCTCTTCGCCGTGGTCGTCTGCCTGTTGGTCGCGTTGGGCTGACCCCGCTATCTTTCCCGTGGCCCGGCCCCACCGGTCGGGCCACGCTTTATCGGCCCGATCCGCCTGCCGGTCGGCCAACTCTGGTCCGTGACCCCCCTGCCGAGTCCCCCTCATGCTCTACCCCCTCCTGCTCGCCGCGGCCGAAGACGGCGGCTCGCCGAACCTCTTCGCCGGATCGATCCTCCAGTCGATCGCCGCGATCGTGGCGTTCCTGCTGTTGCTGCTGGTCCTCAAGGCCAAAGCCTGGGGCCCGATTCTTAAGGGTCTGCAAGACCGGGAAAACAAGATCCGCCAGGACCTTCAGTCGGCCGAGGACGCCGCGAAAGCGGCCCAGACCACCTTGGCGGAGTACCAGCAGCAGCTCGCCGACGCCCGGAAGGAAGCCCAATCGATTGTCGCCGAGGCCCGGACCGCCGCGCAGCAGGCCGCGAACGCCGACAAGGCCAAGATCGAAGCCGAGGTCGCCCAGATGAAAGCCTCCGCCAAAGCCGACATCGCCTCGGCCAAAGAGGCCGCCCTCGCCGACATCTACACGCAGGCCGCGTCGCTCTCGACCGCGATCGCCGGCAAGATCCTGCAGCGCGAGATCAGCGACGCCGACCAGCAGACGCTGGTTAGCGAATCCGTCGAACAATTCAAAGCCAGCTCCGCCCGCAACTGAACCCCCTCCCCGCGACCCCCGCCCGGAGACGGGCCGCCCCGGACCCGACCATGCCCGCCAACCCCACCGATGCCGTCGGCCGCGTTTACGCCCAGGCCCTCGTCGAACTCGCCGAGGACGCGAGTCAGCTCGACCCGGTCGCCGATGAAGTCGCCGAGCTGATCGAGCTGCTCGAACAGAACGACGACCTCCAGCGGCTGATCACCAGCCCGATCCTGGAGCGCTCGGCCCGGGCGGAGATGGTCGACCGCCTGTTCCAAGGCAACGTCTCGGACCTGCTCTACAAGTTCCTCCGGGTGGTCAACCACAAAGACCGCCTGGCGGATCTGGCGGGGATCGGGACCGCGTTCACCGCGCTCATCGCGGAGCGCCGCAACCAGCTCGATGTCGACGCCTACGTCGCCCGGCCGCTCGACGCCGCGACCGCGGGCCGGGTGGCCGACGGACTGGGCGCGTCGCTGAACAAACGGATCAACCTGGTACAGCACGTCGACGAATCGCTGATCGGCGGGCTCAAGCTGCGGATCGGCGACCGGATGATCGATGCCAGCGTACAGAGCCAGCTCCGCCGTATCGAGCAACGGCTCGCCACGGCCGGCCGAGAAAAAGCCCGCGCCGCCGTCGCCGACAGCCCCTGACCCCCCGCCCCCGCCTTGGGTCCACGCCGGCGACAAACCGCCGGCCAGCGACCCCCGCCCCGTTGTTTCCTGAATCGAGCCCCCGCCTCCGACCACGGCGCCAACCTCCGAGACCCCCATGAAGATCAAAACCGACGAAATCACCAGCCTCATCAAGCAGGAAGTCCAGAACTTCTCCACCGAACTCGAAGTCTCCGAAGTCGGCACCGTGGTCGAAGTCGGCGACGGGATCGCGCGGGTCTACGGCCTCTCGAACGCCATGTCCGGCGAGATGCTCGAGTTTGAATCTTCCGAAGGCACCGTGACCGGCCAGGTGATGAACCTCGAGGCCGACATCGTCGGGGCGGTCATCTTCGGCAACTACCTGGGCATCCGCGAAGGCGACACGGTGAAGGCCACCGGGCAGCTCCTGTCCGTCCCCGTGGGCGAGGGTGTGCTGGGCCGGGTGGTCAACGCGCTGGGCCAGCCGATCGACGGGAACGGGCCGATCGCTTCCTCGGAAACCGCGAAGGTCGACATCATCGCCCCGGGCATCGCCGCGCGGCAGCCCGTGACCCAGCCGATGCAGTTCGGCGTCAAGGCGGTCGACTCGATGATCCCCGTCGGCCGCGGCCAGCGCGAACTCATCATCGGCGACCGCAAGACCGGCAAGACCGCGGTCGCCATCGACGCGATCATCAACCAGAAGCGCACCCACGAAGAGGGCGCGGCCGATGGGCCGGTCTACTGTTTCTACGTCGCGGTCGGCCAAAAGGAATCGACCGTCGCCGCCGTGGTCCAGGCGCTCAAAGACAACGGCGCGATGGAGTACACCACCGTCATCAACGCCTCGTCGTCCGAGTCGGCCCCGATGCAGTACATCGCCCCGTACGCCGGCACCGCGATGGCCGAGCACTTCATGTGGCAGGGCAAGCACGCCCTGGTCGTCTACGACGACCTCTCGAAGCAGGCCGTCGCCTACCGCCAGCTCTCGCTGCTGCTCCGCCGCCCGCCGGGCCGTGAGGCCTACCCGGGGGACGTGTTCTACCTCCACTCCCGCCTGCTTGAACGGGCCACCAAGCTGTCCGACGACAACGGCGGCGGCAGCCTCACCGCGCTACCCATCATCGAGACGCAAGAGGGCGACGTCTCGGCGTACATCCCGACCAACGTCATCTCCATCACCGACGGGCAGATCTACCTCGAGCCCGACCTCTTCTTCGCCGGCGTCCGCCCCGCGATCAACGTCGGCATCTCCGTTTCCCGCGTCGGCGGCAACGCCCAGATCAAGGCGATGAAAGAAGTCGCCGGCTCGCTGCGCCTCGACCTCGCGGCTTACCGCGAGCTGGAAGCCTTCGCCCAGCTCGGCACGGACCTCGATAAAGCCACCCAGCAGCAACTCACCCGCGGCCAGCGGATGGTCGAACTGCTCAAGCAGGGCCAGTACGCCCCCATGGACGTGATCGACCAGGTCCTCCAGATTTTCGCCGGGGGCAAGGGCGCGCTCGACGACCTGACCGACCCCCAGGTCCAGCCGTTCGCCGCCGCCCTGGTCGACCACTTCAACGGCCCGGCCAAGGCCCTCCGCGACGAGCTGGCCGAGAAAAAGACCCTCAAGAAAGACGGCCTCGCCGACCGCATCGCCGAGGAAATCAAGAACTTCAAGAGCGGCTGGTCGGCCTGACCCGCCCGGGCGGACCGCTTCGCCTCACCACGATCCGTACTCAGCCCATCCCTTCCCGGGGTGGGTTTTTTTACCGGATCTCCTCGGCACAAAAACCGCCGGTCGTCACGGGTCGGGTTGCTGGGCGGTGTAGCCCTCAAAAGCCCGCCGCGTGTCGCAGCGCGACGGCGATGCCCTGTTGCCGCGGCTACACTTGGGTAAAGCACCCGCAACCGGAGCCGTCTCATGCCCACCCGTGGACTCGTGGTTTTAGTGACCTGTACCTTCTTAGGACTCGGGTGGTGGCTGGGTCAGAGCGCTTTCGCTCAGCCCGACCGTGACGCAGCGGCCGTCCCGGTTCCCCACGCCCCCGATGCAGCCCCCGACCCCTTGGCGCTGACCCCGGACCGCGCGACCCTTTCCGGCTGGATCGAAGAGGTGTCGGACGCCCGGGCCGGCAACGAAGGGGACGGCTGGCGGTTCACCGTCGGCCAGCGGCCGGTGGTCGTGCTGACCGACCCGACGGCGGAGCGGATGCGGATCATCTCGCCGATCGCGCCCGCAGCAGATCTTGACCCGGAGGTCCTGACGATCATGATGCGGGCCAACTTCGACCGCGCCCTCGACGCCCGTTACGCGGTCCACGCCGACACGCTCTGGTCCGCGTATATCCATCCGCTGGGTCCGCTGACCGAAGGCCAATTCAAGGACGCGGTGCGTCAGGTGGTCACCCTCGCCGAAAACTTCGGCACGACGTATTCCAGTTCCGATAAGGTGTTCGGCGGCAACGGTAACGCCGACGACGCCCCGCCGCCCGCCATCCCCGACGGGGTGATCTAACGCCCCGCCCGGCCCCGCCCCGCCCCGAACCCCTGCCTGCCGCTCCCCCCTCCGAGTGACCCCTGCCATGACCCGCTCCCCCCGCCCCACCCCAGGTGCAGGCCACTCGCCCCGCGTGGACGAGATGGTCGAGCTGGTCCGCGAACTTTCGAGTCAGACGGATCCGCAGAAGATGGTCCGTGACTTCGGCGACCGCTTCCAGCGAATGTTCCCTTACGAAGGGTTTCTCGCGCTCAGCCGGCGTGACCTGGCCGCGCCCCGGTACCGGATCACCCGTCATTCGGGCTGGGAAAAAAACATCAACCCCTGGAAGCAGCGTGACCAACTGCCCGTCCTCGAAGGGGGCATCCTGGGCGAGCTGCTCTACGGCGATCTGCCGGTCCTGAACAACGACTTCACGCCCGACCCCGCCGATCCGGCCTACGAATACCTCAAAGACTACCGGTCGTTCCAAGCGGTGCCCCACTACCACGACGGCGTGGGCACGAACATGGCGATCAACTTCTCCAACGAGCCCGCGGCATTCGACCCGGAAAAGCTCGCCGACCAGGTGCTAACCCACAACCTCTTCGGCCGAACGACCAACAACATGGTGTTGTCGCAGCAGCTCCGCGCTGCGCACGCCGCGCTCGACGCCGAGCTCCAGACCGTGGGAGATATCCAGCGTTCGCTGCTGCCGCAGGACCTGCCCGAGATCGCCGGCGTGGAGATCGCCGCGCACTACGCCACCGCCCGCCGCGCCGGCGGCGACTACTACGACCTGTTCCCCCGCGCCGACGGCAAGTGGGGCATCCTCATCGCCGACGTCTCGGGCCACGGCACGCCCGCGGCCGTGGTCATGGCGGTCACCCACGCGGTGGCCCACACCTACGCCGGCCCCGACGCCGACGAGGCCTGCGCGCCCTGCGCGATGCTCAGCTACATCAACGAACGCCTCGTCGGCAAGTACGACGTCCGCACCGTGATGTTCGTCACCGCGTGGTACGGGGTATACGATCCCGCGACTCGCAAACTCGATTACGCAACCGCCGGCCACCCCTCGCCCCGCCTCTGCCGCGACGGCCAGCTCCGGCACCTCGATCAGGCCGGCGGACTCCCGCTGGGCATCACCGCCCACCCGCGGTACGACACCGCAACCTTTCAGCTTGAGCCCGACGACGAACTCGTCCTGTTCACCGACGGCATCGCCGAGGCGTTCAACCTCCAACGCAAGCAATACGGCGAGCCCCGCCTCGACGAGCTGCTGTGCCAGAGCCCGCGGGGTCGCCCCCCCGCCGACACCCTGCGGGCCATCCTCGACGACGTCGAAGCGTTCGCCCAGGGCGTCCCGAACGACGACGACCAGACCCTGATGGCGATACGCATCCGGTGATACCCCGCAGGTTTGACACTCCGTCGTCAGTCGACGCCCCCGCCCGGGGATTCTTTTTGGCCAACCAAATTTTATAAGCCAAGCCGAATAATTTAATTACGATCTTTACCCCTGTCCGCCTAGCTTTCCTTTGGCCGCTGTGCAATAATATTAATGTTCTTTCGTTTTCCTGATTACCGAGAAATACCATGATGTTTTCCAGTCTCCAACCCGTTCTCGCCCTGGGTATGCCGGGCCCGTGGGAGTGGATCGTCATCGGGATCCTCGGGGTCATCATCTTCGGGAAGCGCCTGCCTGAGGTGGGCAAATCCCTGGGCAAGGGCATCGTCGAATTCAAGAAAGGCCTCAGCGGCGTGGAAGACGAGATCGACGACGCGGTCCAGGCGACCAAAAAACTAGACGACCCCAAGCCCGAGCCGACCGTTCACGTGAGCACCAGCGATACCAAAGCGCCGTCTTCTTCATCCTAAGGCCCGTCGCGGCGACAGCTTGCGACCTCGGCAGAAAATGATCTGTGCCCGGGGGTGATCTTTTACGAATCTTCCGGCTTTCCCGCCCTCGCGGTCGGCTTGTTTTATCCAATGCTCGCCCGTTCGACGTAGGAAAGCGGATCGGAGCAGCGTTACAGGTGCAGTCGATGTGCGACAGCGTCGTCGGTACGAGATTCGTAATTCGCGGGTCCACACTGGCACGGAGCTTACCGCCGCTTCCGTAAAAAGTGAGGGGAGGCGTATCCCGAGACGTACTCGCGCCGATGCCCTTGGCCGGGACCGCCGGAGGATGGCGAGACACCGCCGGTCGGACACCGGTTTTCCTAACTGGATTCATAATCACCCAAACCGAATCACTGATGGCGAACACCGCGTGAAACATCCCGCAGGTTGTGCTTTAGATTGGCCCCTTCACGGTGATGCCGAGGCGCGGCGCGTTAGAAGCCGCTTACCGCGAAAACCGAAACTGCTTGTTTCTCCTTAGGCGTGGCCTGAAAACGAGCCGCGACCATCGGGGAGCGGACCGCTTGCCGGACACGGGTCTTGCGAAACGACGAGATTTTGGCTTCCGCTCCCCGACGGTCGCGGCTCGTTCAGAGTTCTCAGACCACGCCTGGTCAATCAAAAATAGGGAATCTCCTATCGCTTTTGATCTCGCGGTCGAAGTTGTGAATCTTTAATCTCCATTCTTCAAGTTTTCCGCTCGTAATAGAAGCGTTTGCGAGGTTGGGTGCAGAATCTCATATTTCTGTTTTTGTCTCGGCTCAGGTTTATCCGGCTTGACTGGTCGCCTCATCTGCTTGTGGCTGATTTCCCGGGGTCTGCTCGCCGCTTCTGATTTATCCGTCTCTGAAATGGAGGACCCCGATTCATGCTTTACCCCGCTCCCCGCCGCTGTTCCGCTTCGATACTGGCCGGATCCACGGTTCTTGCCGGGTCTCTTGCCGCCGCGAGCCCTGCCTCGGCAGGAACCTTGATCGATGACCCGAGCTTGCTGCCCGGCGACGGGATCGCCTATCGACTCGAAAACAACACCCACTTCATCCTCGCCGCGTCTGAATCCGCACCCCCTGTTGATCGCCGTACCATTCTTGCCGATGAATCGCGTCTGGACATTGTTAGTACTGTCTACGGTGATCCCAACGATGTTTCGCCGGATCCTTTCGGAACCCAAATCGTTACCTTGGGCCGATCCATCCTCGATATCCAGGGCGGAACCTTTTACGACCAGCGAATCCGGGTCCTGGGTGAATCGAGCGTGCGTATCCGCGGCGGAGAGTTCCTGCGTTCGGGCGACCCCTTCGGATCACCCGCGCCCAACGAATTCAATCTCATCCTCCGTAACACCGATTCCGGGCCGGGCCCCGGCGATCCCGAGAACGGCCGGGTCCAGCTCTTTGTTCAGGAAATCTTTAGCGTCACCGATCGCCAGGGCTTCGATCTGGGTTACAGCAACTTCGGCGAGAACTTTACCCTCGATACTTTTGGTTCCGGGCCCGAGGCCGACATTTTGCTTTCCGGGATCTGGGCCAACGGCGACGAGTTTCAGAACTTCGTGATCCGCCCCCAGAGCTTCACCGGGGTACCTGGCTTTATCAATGTCTGGCAGGCCGACACCCAGGCGCTGAATCTATCGACCGGTGTCGACCTGAACGCCGAAGGCGTCGTCAGCTTCGATCTTCTCGAGAACGACGGACCCGCGGGCCTAAGCGTCGCACTCGACCCCGCCGGCGGCACGGGCGGCTTCGAGGAGTTCGCGACGTTCTCGGCCGAGTTCGTCAACGGGCACGCCAGCCAACTCGTCCAGGAGTTCCACGACCGCGGCATCCCCGCGCTCACCCCCGAGGTGGGGATCAACGAAGGCTTCGAAGTCTGGTTCCTCGACTACGACGGCGAACTCGAAGAAAACTCTGAGATCACGCTGACTTTCGACTACGACCCCGCCGACTACGACGACCCCACCCGGCTGATCGTCTACCACTACGACGACGACGCGGGCGTCTGGGAAGAACTGCTGGGCGAACTCGACGAGGACGCCAACACCATCACGGTGACCACCGACAACCTCTCGCCCTTCCTGTTGGGGCTCGAAGGGACCGACGTGACCGCGACGATCCCGGTGCCCGAGCCCACCACCCTGGTGGCGACGCTCGGCCTGCTGGGGCTGCTCCAGAAGCGACGATCTCAGACGCAGCGGCCGTGACGCGGCGGGGTTCCGGCCCGAGTCGCCCACCGGCTTCCCAATCGGGCCGAGGTCAGAAACATTTTCGCTCTATGGCCCACGGCCATCGGCCGTGGTTTTTTTGGGCCGCACGCAGTTGCGCGTCTACACCAGTTCCTGGTCGGCGATGACTTCGACGATCGCCGGCCCGTCGTAATCGAGCGCGCGTTGCAGGGCGCCGTCCATCGCCCCGGCCGAAGCGACTTCTACCCCGAAACCGCCGCAGAGTTCGGCGTACCGCGCGAAGCTCGGATTGGTCAGCTCCGTCTGCCAGACCGGCCAGCTCCCGGCACGCTGCTCTTTGGTGATCTTGCCGAGGTTCGTGTTGTTCAGCAGCACGTGGGTGATGTCCATGCCGTACTTCACGGCCGTGTTGAAGTCGCCCATGTACTGTCCGAACCCGCCGTCGCCCGAGACGCTGACGACTTTGCGTCCGCGGAACGGGTTCGGGTCGCCGTCGGGGGTTTCGTGTTCCTGGGTCGCGGCCCAGGCCCCCATCGCGCCGACAAAGCCGTGGCCGATCGACCCGAGGTAGCCCGACATCAAGATCGCCTGGCGTTGGCACTCGAAGTACCGGCCGAAGCTGTAGGTGTTATTGCCCACATCGACCGACAGGATTGCGTCGTCCGGCAGGATACGCGTCAGGCTGTCGAAGATCGACGCGCTGTTCACGCCCTCGCCCCGCTCGTCACGCCGCCGGCTGGCTTTCTCGTCCCGCCAGATCTGCCACCGCTCGGCCAACTCACCGCGGACGTCCACCCCCGGAAGCGTTCCGCCCGCCAGCCGCTGCCGCAGCAGGTCCACCGTCACCGACAGCTCGCCCCACACCGGCACGTCCACCGCGTGGAACTTGCCCAAAACATTCGGGTCGAAATCCACCTGGATCGTCGGCTTCTTCGGCGTGATCCCCGTGTGGTTCGAGAACGACGCCCCGAGCACGAGCAGGTGCGAACTTTCATTCATGAACCACGACGCGATCGGCGTCCCGCTACGCCCCAGCACCCCCGCCCCGAGCGGGTGGTCGTCGGCGATCAGGCCCTTGGCCTTGAACGTCGTGAGCACTGGCGCGCCGAGTAGTTCGGCCAACGCGGTGATCGCGTCCATGTCGTACCGCGCGCCGTGGCCGACGATAATCACCGGCCGCTCGGCCGTTTTCAGCATCTCCACCGCCGCGCCGAGCGACTCTTCCGGGGGGGCGATCCGCTGCGACGTGATCCGGCCCGCCGGCGTGCCCGCCTTGGCGTCCGGCGCTTCCTGCCCGGCCACCTCGTCGGGGAAGATCAGGTGCGCCACGCCGCGGTCCAACAAAGCCGACTTGCACGCGAGGTTCATCAGCTCGGCGTGCGGCGAGTTCGGCAGCACGGTCTGGGTGGTGTTCGCCACGCCGCCGAACGCCTTTTCTAGAGGCAGCTCCTGGAAGTTGTGCCGGCCCAGCACCTGCGTCGCGACCTGCCCGGTCAGCGCGATCACCGGCGAGCGGTCGACGTGCGCATCCCACAGCCCGGTCAGCAGATTCGTGGCCCCGGGCCCGGCGATCGCGAGGCAGGACGCGGGCCGGCCGGTGAGTTTGCCGTAGGCGCTGCAGGCGAAGCTCGCCGCGCCCTCGTGCCGGATGCCGATGTAATTCAGCGTGCCGGCCTCTTCCTGCCGGCGCAGCGCGTCGGCGACCGAAAGGTTCGAGTGGCCCACCATGCCGAAGCACCACCGCACGCCCCAGTTGACCATCGTTTCGACCATGACGTCGGACACGTCTCTGACGTGGGGCGGGTCCGGGGGCAGGCCGACGTAGACGCCGTCGTCGCGCTGCTCGGTGGGGAAGGTCTCGACGCCGTCGTCGAAGCCCGGGGCGTTGCCGGTGAGCGGGCAGTAGTCCCAGCCGTGCCACGGGCAGCGGAGTACGCCGTTCTCGAGCGTGCCCTCACCCAGCGGACCGCCCTGGTGCGGGCAGCGGTTGTCGAGCGCGCCGTACTGGCCTTCGTGGTGGGTCAGGCAGAGCGTGTTCGTGCCCAGCGTGACCGTCTTGACCCGGCCCTCGGGCAGCTCGTCGGGCGCGAGCGCCTTGTGCCAGGTCAGGTCCACGGGCGTGGCCTGATCGCTTGCGTGGTGGTCGCCGTTTGTATTTCCGTTGGTCGTCATCGCGTCACACTCCAGTCGGGGTTACCGCCGCCTCCCGCACCGCCGCGGCGACGCGCTCGGCCACGCTCTTGTCCAGGGGGTCCGGCAAGATCCGCTCGGCCGTCGGCGTTTCGACCGCCGCCGCCAACGCCCGCACCGCCGCCAGCTTCATCGGCCCCGTGATCCGCTGGGCCCGCGCATTCAACGCCCCGCGGAACAGCCCCGGGAACACCAGCACGTTGTTGACCTGGTTCGGGAGGTCGCTGCGGCCGGTGCCCACCCCCGCCGCGCCGCCGCGGGCCGCTTCGTCGGGCATGATCTCGGGGGTCGGGTTCGCCATCGCCAGGATGATCGCGTCCGCGGCCATGGTCCGCACGTCGCGGGCCTCGATCAGGTTCCCTTTCGAGACCCCGATCAGCACGTCCGCCCCGCGTAGCGCGGCCCGCAGGTCGCCCGATCGGCCGGCCGGGTTGGTGTAGCCGAGCAGGCCCCGCTTGAAGGCGTTCAGGTCGTCGCGGTCCGGGCTCACGATGCCGCGGGAGTCGCAGATCACCACGTCCGCCACGCCGAGACACTCGGCCGGGTCGTGCCCGACGCAACGCAAGATCTTCGCGATCGCCGATCCCGCCGCGCCCGCCCCGTTGATGACCACCCGCAGCGACTCGATCGGCTTGCCCACGACCTTGGCCCCGTTGGTCAGCGCCGCGAGCAGCGCGATCGCCGTGCCGTGCTGGTCGTCGTGGAAGACCGGGATGCCCAGGCCCTGGAGCGCGTCTTCGACGACGAAGCAGCGCGGCGCGGCGATGTCTTCGAGGTTGATCCCGCCGAACCCCGGGGCGATCGCTTTGGCCACCGCGATCAATCCGTCGTCGCTGCTCACGTCCGCGCAGATCGGCACCGCGTCGACGTCGGCGAACGCCTTGAACAGCGCCGCTTTGCCCTCCATCACCGGCATCGCTGCGGCCGGGCCGATATTACCTAGCCCCAGCACCGCCGAGCCGTCGGTCAGGACCGCCACCGTGTTGCCCCGCATCGTCAGCGTGAGGCTCTGGGTCGGATCCGCCGCGATCGCTTGGCATGGCCCCGCGACCCCCGGCGAATACGCGAGCGCCAGGTCCCGGGCCGTGTCCAGCGGCACCTTGGGCGCCACCCCCAGCTTCCCTCCCGCCGCGCGGTGCATCGCAACCGAGTCTGCGTACAAAGTCTGGTCGTTCATGCGGGGTCCGCCTCTTACTCGGTCAGGTGCCTGCGTTCTTGGATCAACTCCCAGTTCAACGAGAAGCTGATGACCGTGCGGATCAGCACGATCGCGCCCAGCACCAGCACGTGTTCGAGGTCCGGGGCCATCAGCGTCTCGATGATGTCCGCCGCGACCAGGATCTCGAGCCCCAGCAGCAGATAGTACCCCAGGTCCATCCGCAGGCGGTTCCGCGCCGCCCGGCCGCTGCCGCCCGCTTCGACCCGGACGAAACCCACCACCGCCCGGCCGACCCCGTAGACCAGGACCAAGACCCCGGCCGCCGCGATCGCCGCGGCGAGCCACCGGCAGGCGGTGTGCCAGTCCACCGCGACGCCGAGGGTTGGGATCCACGCGGGCTCGGGGTTCATGGCTCGCTCCCTCGGGCCGGGGTGAACAGCTCCGCACGGGTTTGCAGTTCGTCGTGTTCGTGGTGCACCAGCCGGAGGCTGACCCGTACCTCGGCAAAGACGTAGACCATCCCGACGAGCATGCAGAACAGCCCGACCACGAACGCGGTGATCGCGGCGATGCCGCTGAGCCGGGGCCAGACGAGTTCGACGCCGATCAGCAGGGAGGCCAGGATCATGAAGATCACCGCCGCGACCAGGTAGAGCAGCGCGGACCGGATCAGGCCCGCCAGCCGGAGCACGCCCTGAGCCTGCTGCTCGAGTTCACGGCACATCGCCTCGTACAACGCCCGGTCTTCCGGGGCGGCGTGGCGGAGCTGGCGGTAGGCGGCGAGGAATTCGCGGTGGAACTGCCGGGCCCGCCCGACGATCGCGGTGTAGCGGGCGAACTGGCCCATACACAGCAGCCCGCAGGCCGAGATGATGACCACCGGCGGGACGAGTTGTTGGATCGGGGCGTCCATCAAAAGCCGCGGCCCGCGGGTGGGCCGGCCGCGGCGGGTGGTTACTTGAAATCCGGGTCGTAGTAGAACTTGATGTGGACGGCCTTGCCGTCTTTCCAGCGGGTCACCTGTACCTGATCGGGGTTGAACTTGCCGCCGTCTTTCAGATCGACTTCGACTTTGTATTCGGCGAAGGTCACGCCGTTGCCCGCGCCGTCGTCTTCGCCGACGCCGACGGCCTTGACTTCGACGCCATGGAACTGCTTGACGGTGGTGAGGAACTTTTTCTCGTTGGCGATGATGGTGTCTTTGCCGACGGTCTGGTTGCCGTTGGATTCTTCGTTGACCGCGTCGTCGGCGTAAAACTCTTCCATGCCGGCAACAAACTCGCCTTGCTTAAGCTGGTCCATGATGGTTTGGGTTTTTTTGAGCAGGCTCATGCGTGGTTACTCCGAGGGGTGAAAGGTACGGACGGAAACAGAAAAAGTCTGTCGCGCAGGGTAGTTGCCATCCAGAGGTACTGGCGGCGGGGCGGGCGAGATGATCTTTACAGGGGCACCACCCCGCCGTAGGGCACGCCGGCGAGGTAGGCGAGGTCGCGGTCGAAGGTGGTCAGATCGTCGCGGCAGAACCCGGCTAGCGCGTCGTGCCCGCAGGCCCGGGCGAGGACGGACATCAGCTCGGTGGTGGCGTCAAAGAAGTTGGCGAGGCGCTGGGCGGATTCGTCGATGACCAGCCGCTGGCGGAGGCCGGGCTTCTGGGTGGCGATGCCGACGGGGCAGTGGTTGGAGTGGCAGGCCCGCATGCCGAGGCAGCCGATCGCCTGGATCGCGCTGTTAGAGACCGCGACGCCGTCGGCCCCGAGGGCGAGGGCCTTGCAGAAGTCGGCATCGGTGCGGAGCCCGCCGGTGATGATCAACGTGACGTCGCGGCCGACGCCGCGGGCGTCGAGGTGTTTGCGGGCGCGGGCCAGGGCGGGGATGGTGGGGACGCTGATGTGGTCGCGGAAGAGGTTGGGCGCGGCCCCGGTGCCGCCGCCCCGGCCGTCGAGGATGACGTAGTCGACCCCCAGGTCCAGGGCGAAGTCGAGGTCTTTCTCGATGTGCTGGGCCGAGAGCTTGAACCCGATGGGGATGCCGCCGGTGTGGCCGCGGACCCGGTCGGCGAACTGCTTGTAGTCGTCGAGGCCGCTCAAGTCGGGGAAGCGGGGCGGGCTGATGGCGTCCTGGCCCTCTTCGAGTCCGCGGACCTCGGCGATCTTGGCGTTGACTTTGTTGCCCGGCAGGTGGCCGCCGGTGCCGGTCTTCGCGCCCTGGCCGCCTTTGAAGTGGAAGGCTTGGCAGCGGGCGACCTTGTCGAGCGTGAAGCCGAACTTGGCGGAGGCGAGCTCGTAGAAATAGCGTGAGTTAGCGGCCTGTTCTTCGGGGAGCATGCCGCCCTCGCCCGAGCAGATGCCGGTGCCCGCCTGCTCGGCCCCCTGGGCCAGCGCGACCTTCGCCTCTTCCGAGAGGGCGCCGTAGGACATGTCGCTGACGAAAAGCGGGATGCGGAGGGTGAGCGGTTTCTTCGCGCGGGGGCCGATGACTAATTCGGTGGCGACCGCCACGTCTTCGAGCAGCGGGAGGGTGGCGGCCTGCGCGGTGACGAGCTGGAGGTCGTTCCACTTCGGGAGCTGGTCGTAGGGCACGCCCATCGCGGACGCCGGGCCGTGGTGCCCGACCTTGGACAGCCCCTCCCGGGCGAGTTGTTGGATGTAGGCGTTGTGCGGCTCTTCGGGGCCGCCGTGGGGGTCCTGGTAGAGCCCGAGGTACTGGTCACGGCGGTACGGCTGCGGGTTCTGCTTTTCCCACTCGGCGATCTCCTGCCGATCGACGACCACTGCGTCGGCGTCGGCGTCGATCCAGGAAGCGAACTGGTGCAGCGCTTCCTCGTTGTTATAGGCGCTCACCCCGCTGTCGATGCGGTAGTCCCAGCCGTGGACGCCGCAGATCAGGTCTTCGCCCTCGACGTAGCCGTCGGACATCAGGGCCCCGCGGTGGAGGCAGCGGCCGTAGAGCACGCTGACCTCGTCGCCGTAGCGGACCACCACCAGGTCCACGTTTTCGACCAGGGCGTAGGTCGGGGTGCGGTCGGCCAGCGACGACCAGGCGGACACCTGGACCCGCTGTTGTGTATCTAGCTGCTCGAGTTGCATGACGGCTTTCCTTCGTGTGGCCCGCCCGGCGGTGAGTGTAACCCACCGTTCTCCCGGTCGGCCAGCGGCGGGCGGGTGGGTCTGCCGAGGGCGGCCCCGTTACCGAAGCCAACGGGGCGTGGCGGGAACGGTTCGAATCGGTCCCGGGCCGCCGCGCCTGTGGTCGGCTGCGGGCGATGGAGGAGCGGGCTTTCCACGAATCCGGATATCCGTGGGAATCAACGCCGGCTCTCGCGAGTCAATCACCCGAAAGGTTTTTGTGCCCCGCGGCCTCGACCGCATGCGCGGCGGGTTAGACTAGGGGAATGCTGCGGCGTGGGCTGTCGTCCTTCGGGCCCGCGGCGGCTTAATCTATGATCCCCCCGCCGGCATCCTCGCGAACGGAACCGGCCGCCGGCTTTATTTAGGAATCACGATGATCAGTAACCCGGTCACGACGTATACCCGCTGGCTCCACACCCGATGGCCGGCCGGGAAACCCGAGAAGCTCCCGGTGGTTCAACCCGACGGCTCGACCAACGTGCCGGGCTTCTACATCGTCGGTGACCTGACGGGGATCCCGCTGCTCAAGTTCTCGGCCGACACCGGGACCCGTGCGGTGATGACCGTGGCGAACGACCCGGGGTTTCAGAAGCGATCCACCAGCGACCCCGAGGTCCGCGACCTGGCGATCGTCGGGGGCGGCGTGTCGGGCTTCGCCGCGGCGAAGGAAGCCGAGAAGAGAGGGCTCAGCTACGTCCTCTACGAAGCGGCCGAGCCGTTTTCGACGATCGTTAATTTCCCCAAAGGCAAGCCGATCTTTACGTACCCGACGGACATGACGCCCGCCGGCGACCTTCAGTTTCATGAGAAATCGGAGATCAAGGAAGGCCTGGTCGAAGACCTGCACGAGCAGACCCTAGACGCGGGCATCGAGCCGACCAAAGCCCGGGTCGAAAAGATCAGCAAGTCCGGCGGGGTGTTCGAGCTCCACGTGGCCGGCGGCGACAACCTCAAGGCCCACCGGGTCATCGTCGGCATCGGGCGGTCGGGCAACTTCCGCAAGCTCGGCGTGCCGGGCGAAAAACTCGACAAGGTTTACAACCGCCTGCACGACCCCAAGGACTTCTGCGGCCAGGATATCCTCGTCGTCGGCGGCGGCGACAGCGCGATGGAAACCGCCATCGCGCTGGCCCACTGCGGCAGCCGGGTCACCCTGTCGTACCGCAAGGCCGAGTTCAGCCGGCCCAAGCCCGAGAACGTCGAAAAGATCAATCAGCTCGTCCACGACCCGAACGCCGAGGTCAGCGTCGAATCGGTCGACGGAGACCGCGTCACGACCCCCACGGGCCCTTACCTGGGCGACCGCCCCCAGCCGCCGGGCACGATCCAGTTGTTGATGGCTTCGCACCCTCAGGAAATCCGCGAAGACGAGGTGGTCATCAAAGACAAAGACGGCAACGACCAGACGATCGCGAACGAGTCGGTCTTCGCCATGATCGGCCGCGAGCCGCCGCTGGACTTTTTCCGCAAGTCCGGCGTCCGCATCTCCGGCGACCGCGGAACGAAGTGGTGGACGACGCTGATCCTGTTCCTGGCCTTTTGCGTTTGGCTCTACCACTGGAAGAGCGACAAGCCGTTGTTCGGCCTGGGCAGCAAGAAATACACCGGCGGCGGCGTGGTGCGCGACGGCCTGTATCTTCCCGAATGGCTGGTCTGGAACCCCGGGGCGACCTGGGCCTGGATCCTCGGCAGCCTCGGCCAGCCGATCCAGGACTATTTCAACAGCGCCTCGTCGTTCGGCGGCGTGCTGATCGATTCGATGAGCGGCAAGAGCTTCTACTACACCCTGGCCTACGCGTCGTGTGTGGTGATCTTCGGCATCCGTCGGATCCGGCGACGTAAGACGCCTTACATCAAGGTGCAGACGCTGACGCTGATGGTGATTCAGGTTGTGCCGCTGTTCCTGCTGCCCGAACTCATCCTGCCGTACCTCGGGGCCAACGGGGTGTTCGACGCGGGCATCGGGGCGTGGATCGCGAACACGTTTTTCCCCAACGAGAGCTGGTGGCGGGCGTACGGGCTGATCCTCGCCTGGCCGCTGATGGCATGGAACTGGTTCACGGCCGAGCCGATCTACGGGTGGCTGATCCTGGGGTTCCTGCAGACGTTCGTGGCGATCCCCGCGATGATCTACTTCTGGGGCAAGGGCGCGTACTGCGGCTGGATCTGCTCGTGCGGGGCGCTCGCCGAGACGCTCGGCGACACCCACCGCCACAAGATGCCGCACGGCCCGTTCTGGAACCGGCTGAACATGGTCGGCCAGGTGTTCCTGGTCTTCGCGCTGGTGCTACTGGCCATGCGGATCGTAGGCTGGGTGCTGCCCGACGGGAACGCCGTCGCGGAATCGTTTGTGTACGCCGCCCAGAAGGTCCCGGTGGTCAGCTACGCCTGGCTGGTGGACCTGTTGTGGGCCGGGATTATCGGGGTGGGGCTGTACTTCTGGTTTTCGGGGCGGGTGTGGTGCCGGTTCGCCTGCCCGCTCGCGGCGCTGATGCATATCTATACCCGGCTGTTCAGCCGCTTCGCCATCGTCGCCGAGAAGAAGAAATGCATCTCCTGCAACGTGTGCACGTCGGTCTGCCACCAGGGCATCGACATCATGAACTTCGCCAACAAAGGGCTCCCGATGCAGGACCCCGAGTGTGTCCGCTGCTCGGCGTGTGTGCAGAGCTGCCCCACCGGCGTGCTCTCGTTCGGACAGATCGACAAGGAAAGCAACGTCATCTCCAAAGACCCCGCCTGGCTCGCCGCGTCGCCGGTACAGATGTCCGAGCTCGCCGTCACCATCAACGGAAAGAAGCAGCAATGAAAACCGTTTCCCGATTAGCCACCCGGTTTGCCCTCGGGGCCGGCCTCTGCACCGCCGCGGTCGGCACCGCCCTCGCCGACGCGCTGCCCGTCCCCGACCCGAGCCCCGCGGAGCGTATCCAGGCGATCGAGGACAACCACCAGGCCGGGACCTACCACCAGCACCGGGCGATCCAGGCCCGCTACGACATCGAGTTCGGGCCGATGCAGATCCAAGGGGAGATGTTTTTCACCCCGTCGATGAGCAAGGTCCGGCTCGGGATCGACGGGCACGCTGTGCTGACCTACGACAGCGACGACGCGTGGATGGCCCCCGCCGAGGCCCAGGTCCCCGGGCCCCCGCCGCGGTTCCACGTCTTGACCTGGCCCTACTTCGTGGCCGTGCCCTACAAACTCAACGACCCGGGCACGATCCTTTCCGACGCGGGCGACCTGCCCGTGCGGCCCGGCCAGACGCTACGCGGTACCAAGGTGACCTTCGAGTCCGGCGTCGGCGACACGCCTGACGACTGGTACATCGCGTTCACCGATCCGTCCAGCGGCCTGCTCACCGCGCTGGCCTACATCGTGACCTACGGCGTGGACCCCGAGCAGGCCCAGAAACGCCGATCCATCGTGTTCTACGACGACTACATCGACGTCGACGGCGTGCCGATCGCGACCCGCTGGACTTTCCATCGCTGGAACCCCAAAAAGGGCGGCGTTGTGGGCGATCCCAAAGGGCAAGCCACCCTCTCCGACCTCCACCTGCTCAAAGAAGTCGCCGCGACCACGTTCGAAAAACCCGAAGGCGCCGCGCGTATCGATCCGCCGCAGTAAAGCCGCTCGCCCGTGGCCCGGCCCCGGCGATCGTTCCTGCGTAATGGCAATTAAGATCTAGGCGGTGGCGGACCTACAGGTCGCTGGGGTCGTAGACCCATTGGTCGAGGGTTTTATCCAGCGTGACGAGTTCTTCGGGCTCAAACCACAGCGCCAGCTCGCGCTCGGCCGACTCGGGCGAATCGCTGCCGTGGACCATGTTGTAGCCGCCGGACATTCCGAAGTCGCCCCGGATCGTCCCGGGGGCCGCCTTCTGCCCGTTGGTCGCCCCGATCAAGGTCCGGCAGACCGACACCGCATTCACCCCGCGGATCGCAAGGACCAGCACCGGCGAGCTGGTGACGAACCCGATCAGTCCGTCGTAGAACGGCTTGCCCGCGTGCTCCGCGTAGTGCTTCTCCGCCAATTCGCGGGAAACACTCATCAGCTTCATGCCCACGAAAGTCAACCCCTTGGCTTCGAACCGCTGCACGATCCGGCCCATCAGGCCGCGTTGCACCGCGTCGGGTTTCAGAAAAATCAGCGTCGTTTCCATCGTTGAGCTCCAGCGGGCGTGAAAGAGAATCCGGTCCCCGGGAGTCGCGGTTTATCCGCGAAACCCCCGGGCTTTGCAACCCTGCGGGCACGTTTTCTCGGTTTCTCCGAGAAAACCGGGTCGGCCCTGCCTAAGGTTTAATGTTCGTTTAAAGCTTTAACCCCCTTGTTTAATTATGCATACGGCTACGACCGCCTCGGACGTCTCTGGCACGATCCTCGAAATCGGCGACACCGTGGTCGCCGTCAACGGCCAATCCACCGGCCGGATATGCGAAATCACCTGCGAAGACGACACGTCTTTCATCTGCGTCCGTCCCGTTCACCAGTCTTACGGCAAAGGCATCTGGTACGCCGCCGACCAGGTGTTCTGGGTCGCCCGGCCCGCCGCGGCGAAAGCCAAAGAATCCGCGTCCGCTCAGCCGCCCGCTTCATCGGGCAAGCCGACGTCTGGTCCCCGGAAAACCGCTCCCACCGCCGCGCTTCCCACCTCCCGGAAAAAGTAAAACCCAATTGTTTTCGGGCAGCTTCCGGACGAAACTTTAATATTTTCACCGACGCCCTTGGCACACTTATCGGTCGGGAGTAAACTGTCGGGTTGTGGGGTTAGCGGGGAAGACCCCTAACCCCCCACCGAGTTTCTCATGCCTATCGCCTCTCCTTTACGCGGAACCCGACGGACCCAGCCCTTCGCCTACGCACTCGTTGCGGTGGTGGTCTTGGGCACGACCATGATCGCGGCCACCGTCACCTGGGGGGTCGTCGCCGGGTGGGGCGGAGGCGACAGCCTCGAATTGATGAAGCTCGACGCCGGCAACCCCGCAGCCGGGGCCGCAGATCTGGAAAATATCGCGCCCTCGCGCCCCGCACCGGGCGTCCGTGCCGCCGCGCCGCCACGGCTCGACCCGGTGCTGATTGAACGCGAGCAGCAGCTACGCAGCCAAACCCAGGACCGCGGCCCCTCGCTTGGACAGACCCTGCCCAACCCGGCCGTTTCCTCGGACGCTCCGCCCACGTTTGACGGCCGACCGATCCGGCCGGTCAAGACCCTCCGCATGCTCACCACCGCGTACAGCCCCGACGCCCGCTCCTGCGGCAAGTGGGCCGACGGCATCACGGCTTCCGGTTACAGCGTCTGGACCAACGGCATGAAGCTCGCCGCGGCCGACACCAAACTCCTCCCGTTCGGCACCATCATCACCGTCCCCGGATACAACGGCGGCCGCCCGGTCCCCGTGCTCGACCGAGGCGGTGTGATCAAGGGTGCCCGCCTCGACCTGCTCTACCCGACCCACGAACGTGCCCTGCAATGGGGCGCTCAGCGCCTGGACGTCACGGTCTGGGAATACGCCGACGACGAATAGCACCGCCGGCCGGCACTCAATCCACCGCTCACCCAGGCTTGCACCGATGCTTTGCGGCATAGGGGATTTTCTTAGCTGCGGTTGATACCCGGGGCATTGCCTTCTACGCTAATCGCCGTAGTTGTCCGTGCCGCGCTGCCCGAGCCCCGCCCCATGAATCAATCGAGCCGTTTGTTATGGCCTGCGACCGGCGTCGGCCTCTTGGCGGGACTTGTTTTCGGTGTGCTCGGCACGCTGGTCGTCAGCAGCTCGGACGGTCCCGACGCGGCCGAAGAATCCGGCGGCCCGCCGGAGCAGGGCGGCCCGCCCCCCGCGTCGGTCAATGTTGGCCCGGTGGTGATCCAGACCCTGCAGCACCGCGTCCCGGTCATCGGCCGGCTCCAGGAGCTGCGCCGCGTCACCGTCACCGCCGAGACCGAAGGCAAGATCACCCGCATGCCCGTCGAAGAAGGCGACCTCGTGACGGGCGGCGAAACGATGCTCGCTCAGATCGACGACGTCTGGGCGAACCTCCGCCTCGACGCGGCCCGTGCGCAGGTCGCCGTCGCCGAAGCCGACCTCAAACAATCGCAGACCGACCTGGAGCAACTGGAACAGCTCCGCGCCGCGGGCTCGGCGCGGGCGAAGGAAGTCGACGATGCGCGGACGCTGGTCGCGGGCAACCTCGCCCGGCTCAACGCCGCGGCCGCCGAGCGCGACCGCGCCTCGCTCGAAACCCAGCGGGCCGCGATCATGGCTCCCTTCGATGGCGCGGTGTCCCGGAAAATCGCTGAGGTTGGCCAATGGCTCAGCCCCGGCGACCCGGTCATCGAGATGGTGTCCACCGGCCAGATCGATGCCGTCATCGACGTGCCCGAGCGCTACGTCCAACGCTTCTCGCTCGGCGACCCGGTCGAAGTGGTGATCGAGGTGGTCGATGAGCGGATCGTCGGCCGCGTGATCTCGGTCCGGCCCGACGCCTCCGAGGCCTCACGGACCTTCCCGGTCAAGATCCGCCTCGACGACCCCGACATCCGCCTCCGGCCGGGGATGAGCGTCGTCGCGCACCTGCCGATCACCCGTGAAGCCGAGTTCGTCACCGTGCCCCGTGACGCGGTGCTCTACAGCCCCGGCGGCGCCGCGGTCTGGTACGCCGCGGAAGTCGGCCAGCCGCTCCCCGCCGCGTTCGCCGAGCCGGTCAAGGTGATCTTCGGGGTCGGCGACCGCTACGCCGTCGAGCCCCTGCCCGGCGCCCCCCGCCCCGCACTGACCGCCGGCACCTTGGTGGTCACCGAAGGGGCCGAACGCCTGTTCCCCTCCCGGCCCCTGCAGCTCCCCGCTGAACCCGACGCCGAGCCGACCGCCGACAACCCCGCCCGCCCCGCCGATGTCTCGGACACCACCCCCGAACCCGATGCCTGACCCGCCGCGGCGGTCTGCCTGATCAGCCGTTTACCCTCCAGGGATGGATCGCCCCAGGATCCCCCCCGCTCGCTTCCGCCCGTGCTTTTTACCGCCTCCGGCTAGGCCCCGACTCATGGACCTCATCCGCTTCGCCATCTCGAACCCCGTCAAAGTCACCGTCGGCGTGATCCTTACCACGCTGTTCGGCGTCTTGGCGTTGTTCACGATCCCGATCCAGCTCACCCCCAACGTCGACGAGCCGGTCATCACCGTCGAAACCAGTTGGAGCGGCCGGAGCCCCGAGGAGGTCGAACGGGAAATCATCGAAGAACAGGAAGAGTTCCTCAAGACCCTGTCGGGACTGCGGAAAATGACCGCCAGCGCGACGACCGGGCAAGCCACCATCGAGCTCGAGTTTTTCATCGGCACCGACGTCCGCGAGGCCCGCGTCCGCGTCTCGGACAAGCTCCGCGAGGTCCCGGATTATCCCGACGACGTCGACGAGCCCGTGATCATTGATGCCGACGCGACCCCGGCCAAGGCGATCGCCTGGGTCATCCTCGACTCGCCGGACCCCGACTTCGACTTGCAGTCGATATTCGACTTCGCCGAGGACCGGGTCAAGCCGGTCATGGAACGGGTCCCGGGGGTCAGCCGGGTGAACGTGCTCGGCGGGCGTGAGCGCGAGGTCCACGTCCAGATCGACCCCGCCGCCCTCGCCGAGCGCGGGGTGACGTTCAACGAGCTCCGCGAGGCGCTGCAGTTCGAAAACGTCAACGTTTCGGCGGGCGATCTGGAAGACGGCATCCGCGACGTCCGGGTGCGCACGCTGGGCCAGTTCGACGCGCTCGAGCAGATCGAGAACACGGTGGTCCGCTACGACGAGTCCGGGCCGATCCGGGTCAAGGACCTGGGCGACGCGGTACAGACCCTGGAAAAACGGCGGAGTTTTGTCCGCGCCAACGGGCAGTCCGCGCTCGCGATCAACGCCATCCGCGAGACCGGGGCGAACGTCATCGAAGTCATGGAGGGGCTGCGCGAGGCCATCGCGTTCTGCAACGAAAACGTCCTGCCGACCTACGCCGGCGACCAGTACCAGCTCCAGATGCGGCAGGTCTACGACGAAACCGAGTACATCGAGCAGGCGATCGCGCTGGTGCAGTCGAACCTGGTCATCGGCGGCCTGCTCGCCGCGGCGGTGCTGCTGGTGTTCCTCGGGAAATTCCGGCCGACGATGATCATCGCCCTGGCGATCCCCGTGTCGGTCCTCGGCACGTTTATCGTGATGACCGCGGCGGGGCGGAACCTCAACGTGATCAGCCTGGCGGGGATGGCGTTCGCCGTCGGGATGGTGGTGGACAACGCGATCGTGGTGCTCGAGAACATCGACCGCCACCTGAACCTGGGCAAGCCCGCGCCCCGGGCGGCCTACGACGCGACCCGCGAGGTCTGGGGCGCGATCCTCGCTTCGACGCTCACCACACTGGCCGTGTTCATCCCCGTGCTCACGGTGCAGGAAGAGGCCGGGCAGTTGTTTTTCGATATCTCACTGGCGATCTGCGCCGCGGTCGCGCTGAGCCTGATCGTTTCGGTGACCGTCATCCCTTCGGCCTCGGCGCGCTGGCTGCGGCCGGTCAAACCCGACCGCGCCGACCGGCCGACGAAACCCGGCTTCGCCGACCGGATCTCCGCCGCGTTCGGCCCGCTGCCCCAGGGCTACGCCGACCTGATCTACCGGCTCACCGAGCGGTCCGGGCTCACCGTGTTCCTCCGCGTGCTCGTGATCGCGGCGTTTACCCTGGCGTCGGTCGGCGGGGCGCTGCTGCTGATGCCCCCGACCAGCTACCTGCCCAACGGGAACCAAAACCTGATCTTCGGGATCATGCTCACGCCCCCGGCGTACAACATCACCCAGTCCCAGGGCATCGCCGAACGCATCGAACCCGAGATCGAGCCCTACTGGCAGGTCGATACGATCGAAGCCGCCACCGCGATCCAGCCCGTGGCGATGCCCAGCGCCGACCCGGCCGCCGAGCCGGTGTACTACCCCGCGGTCCCGCCGGTCGAAAACTATTTCTTTGTCCGCCGGGGCAACCTGATCTTCATGGGGGCCCGCAGCACGGAAGACGAATTGGTCGCCCCGCTGGGCCCGGTACTGGACAACGCCATGGCGGGCATCCCCGGCTCGTTCGGGTTCTCGTCGCAGCGCTCGATCTTCGGCCGCGGCGCCAGCGGGACCAGTTCGATCGACGTCGAACTCGCGGGCAACGACCTCGACGCGCTGCGCCGCAGCGCCGAAGCCCTCTACGACGTGCTCGCCCCGCGGTACGGCTTTGCCAAGGTGCAGCCCGACCCGCTGAACTTCAATCTGGCCGGCCCCGAGATCCAGTTCCGGCCCGACCCCATCCGTACCGGCGATCTAAATATCAGCACCCGCGACCTGGGCGCCGCGGTCCGGGCCCTGGTCGACGGGCTCGAGATCGGGGACTACCGCCTGCAGGGCGAGTCGATCGACCTGCTGCTGACCCGCCACCCCGACTTCACCCTCACCACCGATCAGCTCCCGGCCACCCCGATCACCGTCCAGGACAACGACGGGACCGTCCGCGTGCTGCCCATCTCGGCGCTCGGCGAATTTATCCCCACGACCGCGCCCCAGCAGATCAACCGGATCGACGGCCTGCGCTCGATCACCTTCAGCGTCACCCCGCCGCCCGAAGTCCCGCTCGCCGAGGCGGTTCAGGACATCGAGCAGACGATCACGGAACTCAATGAGCAGCGGGCGATCGACCCCACGATCGTCGCGCGGACCGCCGGCAGTGCCGACAAGCTCTCCGAAGTCCGCGGCGCACTCCTGGGCGATTGGACCGGCTTCAACCTCGAGTCGATCGTCAGCCTCGTCACCAGCCGGATGTTCCTCGCGGTGCTGATCGTGTTCCTGGTGATGGCGGCGCTGTTCGAAAGTTTCCTGTACCCGCTGGTCATCCTGTTCGCCGTGCCGTTGGCGACGGTAGGCGGGTTTATCGGGCTGGCGCTGATGCACGCGGCGAACCCGACGCAGCAGCTCGACACCCTGACGATGCTCGGCTTCGTGATCCTGATCGGGGTCGTCGTGAACAACGCGATCCTCATCGTGCACCAGGCGCTCAACTTCATGCGGCCGCGGAAAGAAGAAACGTCGCCGGGCGTGTTCGAAGACGTGCCGCCGCTAAGCCCACGCGAAGCGATCCGCGATTCGGTGCGCACCCGGGTCCGGCCGATCTTCATGACCACCACCACCAGCGTCTGCGGGATGCTCCCGCTGGTGCTCATGGGCGGCTCGGGCAGCGAGTTGTACAAGGGTCTGGGCAGCGTGGTCGTCGGCGGGCTGCTCGTCGCGACCCTGTTTACGCTGGTCGTGGTGCCGCTGTCTTTCAGCCTGGTCCTGGGCTTGCGGCAGAAGCTGGTCGGGAATCTCTGAGCCACCAACGTGTCTGTCTCGGCCGACCCAGGCCGCCGCCTCTTTGCTTACGCTACGCCTGCCGGACACGATCCGGGCGTGTGCACCGTTCAGCCCCGATAAGCCGGGGATCTGTTTTTGTACGCCGTTTCCGCGGCGCTCCGATGGTTCCAAGGGCCGCCGTTTTCCGGCGCCCCGCTCCGCCCCCCGGAAATCCCCCCGGAAGCCCCCCGGAATTTCCCGGAACTCCCCGGAATCCCTCGGAATCCCTCGGCCCGCGAGACGCCCTCATGCCTGAACACTCCGCCCCTGTCGACGCCGACCCCCGCCCGATCGGAGGCAAGGTTTTCTCCCTCGAGGAAGCCAACCGCGCGCTGCCTTACCTTTCCCGCGTGGTCCTGGACATCACCGAGGTGTACGGCCAGATCCTGGAGCTCCGGGCCGAACTCGAAAACCTCGACGACGGCGAACTCCGCAACCTCACCGAGCGCGAGTACGAAACAACGATGGACCGCCTGGGCGTGCTGGTGGATGAGCTGCATCTGGCCGGAGCCGAACTCCGTGACTTCGAGCGCGGCCGGATCGACCTCCCCGCCCGGCACGCGGGCCGACCGATCATGTTCACCTGGACCCAGGGCGAACCCGCCATCGCCCACTGGCACCCCGCCGATCCCCGCGATTTCACCCCGCGGCCCGTCGAAGACCTCCGCCCCGCGGAAGCCGCCTGACCGGCTGCCTCCGCCCCGCGGCGGAACCGCGGCCCCGTCCCGACCCTTGCCGCTTAGCCCTTCCACCAGAGCCGGCCCAGCACCGCGATAATCTTGACCCCCGCCTTCGCGCTGCCGGTGACCGACCCGGAAATCTTGCTCCGGCCGGCTTGCCGTTTACGGTAGGGGACGTCGATCTCTTCGATGCGGAGCCCCCGCTTGGCGGCCTTGTGCTGCATCTCGACGGTCCAGCCCCAGGTGCGGTCCGCCATCTCCAGCCGCAGGTAGCTCTCCCACCGCAACGCCCGCATCGGCCCCAGGTCCCGGTAAGCGCGCCCACAGGTCAGCCGCAGCAGCGTCGTGGCCAGCGCGTTGCCGAACCGCTGATGCGGGTCCAGCGCCCCGCTTTCCGCGCGGCGGTTGCGCTGGCCCAGCACCAGATCCGCCCGCCCTTCCGCGATCGGGCGAGCGAGCGCCGCCAGATACGCCGGGTCGTCCGCCAGGTCCGCGTCCAGGAACGCGACCGCCCCGGGCGGGTCCTCGGCCAGCACCCGCAGCGCCGCCAGGCAGGCCCCCCCGTAGCCCGGCCGATCCTCCCGCACCACCTCGAACCCCCCCGCCCGGGCCAGTTCGCCCGTCCCGTCCGTCGATCCGTTATCCGCCAGCACCACGCGGCCCAGCCCCGCGGGCCCGCGGGCCGCGTCCACCGCTTCGATCAGCGCGGGGAGGTTCGCCGCTTCGTTTCTCGCGGGGATCACTAGATCGAGACGCATCCGCGACACTCTAGCCGTATCTCGCCGCCTCTGGGAGAGCCGCAAGCCATCCGTACACCACCCGCGAGCCATCCGCGAGCCATCCGCGAGCCATCCGCGAGCCATCCGCGAGCCATCCGCGAGCCATCCGCGAGCCATCCGCGAGCCGTCTATAGCATCGGTACGACGGAACCAGGGTCGATGCGATTTGACAGGTTTGCTCAGGCAGCCGTATAAATATCAATCAATCCGGATGCATAGATATTACACGTTACCCCCTCACCGCCATGCATATTCAAGACCTCTTGGCCAACCACTCGACGACGTTCTCTTTCGAGTTCTTCCCGCCCAAGGGCCCCGCGGCGGCCGAGACCCTTTACCGCACCATCGCCGAGCTTTCGAGGCTCAAGCCCGCCTTCGTGTCGGTTACCTACGGCGCGGGCGGCTCAACGCGTGAACTCACGCACGATTTGGTCGAACGGATTAAGACCACCACCCAGACGCCCGCGGTCCCCCACCTGACCTGCGTCTGTCATTCTGCGGACGACATCCGGCAGATCCTTGAACGCTACGCCGCGCTGGGCGTGAGTAACCTGCTGGCTTTGGGGGGCGACCCGCCGCACCACCTCGCCGACTACCGCAAGCAGGACGACGACTTCCAACACGCGGCGGACCTGGTGAAGTTCATCCGAGACTTCCGCGATCACCCCGACCCCCGGGGTTTCGGGATCGGGGTCGCCGGGTTCCCGGAAGGCCACCCCGCCACCCCCAACCGCATCTTGGAGATGGACTATCTCAAAGCCAAGGTCGACGCCGGGGCCGACTATATCTGCACACAGCTTTTCTTCGATAACCGCGATTTCTACGACTTCCGCGAGCGCTGCGTGTTGGCCGGGATCCACGTCCCGGTCCTCGCGGGCCTGATGCCGATCACCTCGGCCCGCGGGATGAAACGCATGGCCGAACTCGCCGCGGGCTCCCGCTACCCCGCGGCCCTGCTCCGCGCGCTCCAGCGCTGCGACGGCGACGAGCCCGCCGTCGCCAACGTCGGCACCCACTGGGCCACCGAGCAGGCCCGCGACCTCCTGGACCACGATGTCGCGGGGATCCACTTCTACACCCTCAACCAGTCCCGCGCCACCCAGCAGATCTACCGCAGCCTGGGGGTTGCCGACTCCACCGCGCTCGACGGTTGAGAACACCGCCGTCGGGATGTTTTGAGCACGCGGTGGGCTGGCGTGCCTGGAATCCGTGACCCGCGTTTCGGGATCGCCTTGAACGGGCACCATCCCACGGCGGTGCGTTCGCACGACCAGCCGAATAACCGCACAACGTTTTAAGGCAGACCCGTGGGTCGTATCAACAACAGCACCTGGAAATGCCGCGGCCCGACTCCTGTGGTCAGCAGCCCCCGGCCGAGGGTGAGCGCGGGCAACGCCTCGCGATCGGTTTCCGCGGGCTCGGGCTTTTCTGCCGGCTCGCTCGGTTCCGCAGAAGCAGGGCGATCGCTGCCGCCGGGCGTCTCTTGGACATTTAGCGCCTGCGGGGCGTTTTGCGAAGAGCCTTGAGGGGTGTCTTCCGGGGGGTTGTCGGGGTCGGGTTCCGGGGGTCGTTCTTCGAGCGGGAGGAACAAACCCACGAGCACGCCCTGACGCTCGGACACGGTGAGGGTCACCGCCAGCTCGTCGAAGACCCGGCCGTCGAGCAGCTTCTCCCGAGCGGTCCGGGGGACGATCGACGCGCGCGGCCTGGCGTGTTGGGGGATCAGCGTGAGCTCGGCGGTGCCATTGCCCAGGGCCCGCGACTCGACCAGCAGCTGCAGCCGGCCGCCAGTGAGCGGGACCCGCCGTTCCTCCCCCGGGGGCACGGTCAGGTCCGCCACGAACTCGGCCCCCAGCGGCGGCGACCGCCGCAGGAGCTCCGGCCAATCCGCGACCACCAACTGACCGTCCACGCTTTCCGCCGTCTCCCCCAGCGCGGCCCCGAACGCTCGGGCCGATGAAGCCGACAGCACGCCCACGCGCAGCCCGTTCGCGTTCCACACCGCCTGACTCACCGGGGGGAGCACCCCCTCGTCGGCCAGCGCCCACGCCTGCTCCAGCGGCCGGCTCAGCGGCACCAGCGACCGCCGCATCACCCAGCGCACCGCCACCCGCTCGGCCGCCTGGGCCTGGGCGACCTCGGGCGGCGTGCTCCGGCGTTCGATCCTATACCCCGCGTCCTCGTCCACCGGGTCGGGCGACACGCATCCCGCCAGCAGCCCCGCCGCTACGCAGCACAGAGCGATCCGCCCCCGGCGGTACCTGAGCGTCGCGGGCTTCGTCATCCGGCGATGACCTCTTCGAGCCGGCCGAGCCCGAGCGTCATCGTCTCGGCGGTGATGGTGATCGGCGGGGCCAGCCGCAGCACTTCGCCCTGCGTGGCGTTCACCAATAGGCCGCGGTCCATACACCCCGTCGCGACCTGCGCGGCGCTGTCGAACCACGCCCCTTCTGCCGACGGGTCCAGTTCCACGCCGATGAAAAGCCCCCGCCCCCGGACGTCCTTGATGGCCGGGCACGTCCGCGCGAATTTTTTAAGCCGAGCCATCGCGGATTCGCCCACCGCCGCGGCGTGCGGGGCCAGGCCGTCCCGCTCGATCACTTCGAACAGCTTGGCGGTAACCGCCATCGACAACAGGTTGCCGCCCAGCGTGGTCGCGTGCTTCACGCCGCCCTGCGTCTTGGCGTTGTAAAGCTCGGCCACCTCCGGCCGGGCACACATCACCCCCACGGCCAGGCCGCCGCCCACCCCTTTGCCCAGCGTCATGATGTCCGGTCCTTTCTCGCCTGGCTCGAACCAATGCTGGTGTGCGAACACCCGGCCGGTTCGGCCGCAGCCGGTCCACACCTCGTCGCAAATCAGCAGCAAGTCGTGCGCGTCGCACAGCCGCCGCAGCGCCTTGAGATACCCCGCGTCGGGCACGTGGACACCGCCCTCGCCTTGGATCGGCTCGACGATCACGGCCACCGTCTCCGCGTCGACCGCCGCCTCCACCGCGGCCACGTCGTTGTAGGCAACGTGGGTGTACCCGGGTAAAAACGGGCCGAAGCCCTCACGGACTTTGGGGTTTGCGGTGGCGCCCATCGTTGCGAACGATCGGCCGTGGAAACTCTTCGTACACGAGACCACTTTGTAGCGGCCGAACTCTCCCGCCGCCGCCCCCCGGTGCGCCTTGCCGTAGAGCCGCGCGAGCTTAAGCGCCGCTTCGTTGGCGTCCGCTCCGCCGTGGCAGAAAAACGAGCGGCCGCCGAAACCCAGCCGGCTGATCGCTTCGGCCGCCCGGGTCTGCGGCTCGGTGTGGAACAGGTTCCCGACGTGCCACAGCGTCTTGGCCTGCTCGGTCACCGCCTCGACGAGGTCCGGGTGGCAGTGCCCGAGTACCGGAGCGCCGAACCCCGCAAACAGATCGAGGTACTCCTTCCCGTCGGCGTCGCGCAGCGTGGAACCCGAGCCTTCGACCATCGCGATCGAGAACCGGCTGTAGTTGATCGACATGTGAGCGTCGTGCCGGCCGATGATCGACGCGGTCGAGTCGTGGCCGGAAGGTATGACGGGCGCGGGGTCAGAGGTCGTCGTCGTGGTCATGGCTTTTCTACCGTTTCGGTTTCGCGACCGGGCGATCGTAAAAAGCGATACGCCCGCCTCTCTACGTTTTTACGATTGGGACGCGGTGCCCCGCCCAACATCCGGCCATGTGTGCAGTGGGTCGAGCCGCGTTTGAGGGTGACGGCAAGGCCACGCCCGACTAAAATCGCTTACCGTTGTTCGTAAGGGCCGCTGCGGCTTATAACGTCTTCAGTTTAAGGTGTCTGGGCCGACCCCGCCAAACGAAAACCCCTGGCTTTCGGAGCGGGCCAGGGGTCTTCAATGATGTCACGGATTAAGGGGGAGGTTGATCAACTCCTGGGTTAGTTGATCATGTCCTTGAGCGCTTTCATCGGGCGGATACGAACGTTTTTGCTCGCGGGCTTGGGCTTCTGGGGCACCATCTCGCCGTTGAACGGGTTGCGGACCAGCTTGCCGCCTTTGACCGCGGGCTTCTTGATGACGGTCATCTTGGCCAGCCCGACGAGGCTGAATACGCCGTTTTTCTTCAGGCTCTTGGCCATCACGTCGCTCATCGCGTCGAAGACCTCGGCGACTTTTTTCTTGGGCAGGTCGGTGGCCTCGGCGACGGCGGCGTACACTTCGCTCTTGGTCGGCGGCTTCTTGGCCACCGCTTTTTTGACAACTTTTTTCTTAGCCATGGTGCTCTCCTAGCAGGGGGGGTGGGGCTACGGGCGGGGTCGGGAATCATCCGTGACAAGGGATCCGGAGCAATGCCGTTCGCGGCATCGGGTACCCGTAGATCGGAATCCACTACAAAATACTGCACTTTTCTTTCACCGTCGTCAAGTCTCCCTTGTTTTTCCAGAAGATTCTCGGTTGTCAATTTGGCAGCAACCCGCCCCCCGTCCGCGGTGCTCTGGCAGACCACGGCCTCCAGAACCGAACGCAAACCCGCGCAAACCCGCTTTCGATGGCATCGGCTTTGCCCCATATGAATTGTTTACTCGGCAGGCGTCGGCATCGGCTGCGTCCGCTTCAATCCAACCAGACTTCTCTCAACTAAGGAAACCCCATGTCCAAAACCATCGGTATCGATTTGGGCACCACCAACTCCGTGGTCGCCGTGATGGAAGCCGGCAGCCCCAAGGTGCTCATCAACAGCTCGGGCAACCGGACCACCCCCTCGATCGTCGCGTTCACCGACAAAGACGAACGGCTCGTCGGCCAGCCGGCTCGCCAGCAGCAGATCACCAACCCCACCGGCACCGTCTTCTCGATCAAGCGTTTCATGGGTCGTCGCCACAGCGAAGTCCAAAGCGAACAGAAGATGGTCCCCTACGAAGTCACCGGCGGGGCCGACGAACTGGTCAAAGTCAAAGCCAAGGGCAAGGAATACACCCCGCAGGAAATCTCCGCGATGGTGCTCCAGAACCTTAAGAAAACCGCGGAGGACTACCTCGGCGAAAGCGTGACCAAGGCGGTCATCACCGTCCCGGCCTACTTCAACGACTCGCAGCGGCAGGCGACCAAAGAAGCCGGGCAGATCGCCGGCCTCGAAGTCGAGCGGATTATCAATGAGCCGACCGCCGCCGCGCTGGCCTACGGCCTCGATAAGAAAACCAACGAGAAGATCGCCGTGTTCGACCTGGGCGGCGGTACGTTCGACGTGTCGATCCTCGACGTCGGCGATGGGGTCTTCGAGGTCCTCGCCACCAACGGCGACGGCCACCTCGGCGGCGACGACTGGGACCAGAAGCTCATCGACTTCCTCGCGGACGAATTCAAGAAATCCGATGGCATCGATCTGCGCAACGACGCCATGGCCCTTCAGCGCCTCAAAGAGGCCGCCGAGAAAGCCAAGATGGAGCCGTCCAACGCCCAGGAAACCACCGTCAACCTGCCGTTCATCACCGCCACGAACGAAGGCCCCAAGCACCTGATGATCTCGATCACACGCACGAAGTTTGAGCAGATCTGTGACGGGCTCTTCGAACGACTCCGCACCCCATGCCTCACCGCCCTGAAAGATGCGGGGCTCGCCCCGGGAGAAATCGACGAGGTGGTCCTCGTCGGCGGCTCGACCCGTATCCCCAAGGTCCAGCAGCTCGCGGAAGATATCTTCGGCAAAGAGCCCAACCGCTCGATCAACCCCGACGAAGTGGTGGCGCTGGGCGCGGCGATTCAGGGCGGTGTGCTTCAGGGGGACGTGAAAGACGTCCTGCTGCTCGATGTCACGCCGTTATCCCTGGGTATCGAAACCATGGGCGGCGTGATGACCAAGCTCATCGAGAAAAACACCACCGTCCCGACGAGCAAAAAAGAAACGTTCTCCACCGCGTCCGACAACCAGACCGAGGTCACCATCCACGTCCTGCAGGGCGAGCGCGAGTTTGCCAACGACAACCGGACGCTCGGCCGATTCAATCTCGCGGACATCCCCCCCGCCCCGCGTGGCATGCCGCAGATCGAGGTGGAGTTTGCCCTGGACGCCAACGGCATCCTCAACGTGGTCGCGACCGACAAGGGCACCGGTAAGACCCAGAACATCGAGATCAAGGGTTCCTCCGGCCTGTCCGAATCCGAGATCGAGAAGATGAAGGCCGACGCCGAGGCCAACGCCGAGTCGGACAAGAAGAAACGCGAGCTGGTCGACCTGAAGAACCAGGCCGAAGCGGTGGTCCACCAGACCAACAAGCAGCTCGAAGAACACGGCGAAAAACTCGACCCCGAGGTCCGTGGCAAGATCGAGTCCGCCGTCTCCAACGTCGAAGAGAAGCTCAAAGAAGACGACGCCGACGCGATCAAGAAAGCCCTCGAGAACCTCAACACCGAGAGCATGGAACTCGGCAAAGCGGTCTACGAAGCCACCGCCGCCGAGCAGTCCGCGGCCGGTGCCAACGCCGCCGCCGAACCAGCCTCGGAAGGCAGTGCAGACCAGGAAGACGTGATCGACGCCGAGTACGAGGTCAAGGACTAACCCCAACAACGTTGCGGCCGCGGCCCCTGACCATAAGCCAACCCATTTCCCGCAAGGCCCGCACTTTTGTGCGGGTCTTTTTCATATCGCTATCGGGCTCCCGCCTGCCGACCCGTACCGCGTAAGCACGGCTGATAAGCGTCCCACTTAACGCGAACACCGCCCGTCCGACATCTTCGACGGGCCCCCAAAGCAGGCGAGTCTTAACAGCTCACGTCGTGCGAATCGAGCCACCCCAGCAGAACAATAAGGGTATAAAGCGTCCGCGCATCGCCTCCCCCGCGCCAGCGCCGCTCCACGGCCCGCGCGTCTAAAAACGGCGCAAGCTCGCCGCACCTTGCCATCCAGTCCTCACAGACCTCGCGCCACGCCCCCCCGAAATACCCCCGCAGTGGCACACTGAAGCCGTGCTTGGGGCGGTCCCAGACTTCCGGCGGCAAGTAACGCTTCGCCAGGGCCACCAGCGCCGCCTTGCCCGTCCCCGCCATCTTCACCGAGGCGTGTACCGGGAGCGCCGCCTCCGCCACCGGGTTGCCCAGCATCGGCACCCGCACTTCCAAACCGTGCGCCATCGACGCCCGGTCTGTCTTCACCAGACAGTTCTCCGACAGATAGGTCCATACGTCCGCCCGCATCAGCGCATCGCTCCCCACTACCCCATCTTCCGCGAAGCGGGCCAGCATTGCCCGCCACGTCTCCATCACCCCACCGGCCGCGACAACCTGACGCATCGCGTCGGCCCGGAGCAGCGAGCCCAGATCTTTCCGCGTTCCCGGGAACGACCCGAGTTTCACCCGGTCCCACAGCATGCGTTCCCGGCCGGCCAGCCCCCGACGCGACATCGCCCGCGGCAGCAACCGCCCCCGCACCAGCCCCCGCACCGCCCGCCGCCCGGGCGAATCCGGATACCGGTCCTCTGTCAACGTATACCGCCCGTACCCGCCGAACATCTCGTCGCCGCCGTCGCCGCTCACCGCCACCGTGACCGACCCCCGAGTCAACTCGGCGAGCATTAGCGTCGGCAGGTACGCCGGGTCGGCCATCGGCTGGTCCAGCCCCGCCACGCTCGCCCGCAGCACCTCCCCGCTCACTTCGCCCGCGTCGAGCACGTGGTGCTCGCACCCGTACTGCCGCGCGACCGCCGCGGCCGGCCCCGACTCGTCGTAGCCCTTGCCGAAGGGGAACCGCACACTAAACGTCTTGATTCCGCCTCCTCCCGAAACCGTGCGTCCCGTCGGTCCCCCCCCCGCTTCGCTCATGTAGTGCACCATCAGGGACGAATCGATCCCGCCGGATAAGAACGCGCCCAACGGAACGTCCGCGACCAATTGACGACGCACGCTTTCTCGCATTGCCGTATCCGTGGATTCCACGAACGCTTCGAGGCTCGGCTGTTCGACCGGCTCGGAAGGGCCGAGCAGTTCCCAGTACCGCGACACCTCCGCCGCCCCGCCCGCCGCCGACCAGCGCAAGCAGCACCCCGGGGGCAGCGACCGTATCGACCGTAATACGGACCGGGGCGACCCGATCGACTGGCACGCCAAGAATTCGCCGATCGCGGCGTAGTCCAGTTCCCGTGGAAATCCGCGGAGCCTGAAGAACGGCTCCACCGTCGACGATACGGTCAGGCCTCCCCCGGCTTCCGAATAAAAAAGCGGCTTGATCCCGAACCGGTCCCGCGCCGCGAACACCTTCCGCTCCGCCCGGTCGTACACCACAAAACCAAACATCCCGTCCAGCCGTGGCAGTACCGCTTCGCCCCACTCCACGTACCCCGCCAGCAGCACCTCCGTGTCGCTCTGCGTCTCGAACCTGTGGCCGTGCTCGACCAACTCCTCTCGCAACTCTTTAAAGTTGTAGATCTCCCCGTTGTAAACCACCCGGTACCGCTCGTGTGCCGGATGGCCCGCCGCCAGGGTCATCGGCTGCTGCCCCGAGGCCAGGTCGATCACCGATAGCCGCCGATGCCCCAGGCACACCCCCGCTTCTTCCCACCGCCCCTCCTCGTCCGGCCCACGCGACCGCAGCGCGGCCAACCCCGCCCGGAAGTCCTCCGCAAACGCCTCACCAAACATCGCGAACAATCCGCACATAGACAGGCAGTATCGCAGATTCCCCCGTCCCCTTCCCCGCCCGGCGTCACGATCCGCCCAAACCGCACCACCGTGCATCTTTCACCGGCGCGCGGTGAAGTGCCGTCAAAATCCTCCCGATAGTCCGGTTAGTCAAGGTGGGTAAAACCGGCCGCTTCTGCATCGCCCCTGATCCAGACCCCGTTCCGCCGCCGGCCCCCACCCTCGGGAGAAAAACGTCATGTCCACCCCCCCCACCCCCGGCCCCGCCGAGGCTTCCCCCGCCAAGAACGG
>JBCDDZ010000027.1:0-38348 GCA_039180025.1 Planctomycetota bacterium | reverse complement strand
GGGGGGGCGGCGTCGCCGGAGGCAAGTCGTTCTCCCGAGACCGGCCAGAGTTCGACCTCGGCCCGGGCCTGGGGGTCTTGCATAAAGGAGTAGCTCGGGGCGAGGCTCTCGCGGGGGACCGGGGCCGAAGCGCAGCCGCCCGCGGCGAGGCCGGCGAGGCCGATCAGGGCGAGGGCGAGCAGTGGTGGAGCGGAGTGGGGTTTCATCAAGGTTCGTCGGCCGACCGGGGCGGGGTGGCTCTGACGGTGGGTCGGAGCTATGGTTATTGGCTTAAGTAAGGGTGCATTAGAAACCCCGGAACGCGAACCCAAGGAAGGGCTCAGAGCGCGTATGGAGGCAGGGTTGCCGTCACAGATGGAATTATTTGACTCCTGGCGTGAAGGTGTGCGGGTCGCAGGGCCGCGCGGGCCTTTAGGCGCGGCGGACCGGGCCGGCCGACGCAGCGTGGCGGGGCTGCGGGTATGCGTATTGGGTTCGGGGTCGGGCGGCAATGCAACGGCGCTGAGCGCGGCGGGCCGGCTGCTCCTGATCGACGCGGGGTTCGGGCCCAAGACCACGGCCCAGCGGCTGGCGCAGGCCGGGCGGACCCTGGCGGAGGTCGAAGCGATCTGCGTCACGCACTTCGATACCGACCATTTCCGCAAGAGCTGGGTGCGGACGATGGTGGACCTGGGGATCCGGCTGTGGTGCCACCGCTGGCACGTGGCGGACCTGCGGCGGATCCAGAACAACCAGCAGCTATTCGCGGCCGGGCTGGTCGAGGTGTTCGAGGACGGGCTGTTCGAGGTCTGGCCCGGGCTAAGGGTTTCGACGGTGCGGCTGCAACACGACCGACAAGGGACGATCGGGTACCGGTTCGAGGCCGGCGGGAGCGCGGTGGGGTTCGCCACGGACCTGGGGCACGCGCCCGAGCCGCTCTGCCGCCACCTGGCCGGCGTGGACGTGCTCTGTATCGAGAGCAACTACGACGAGCGGATGACGACCCTGTCGTCGCGCCCGGCGTTCGTGAACCGGCGGAACTTCTCGGACTCGGGCCATCTGTCCAACGAGCAGGCCCTGGCGGCGGTCCAGCGGATCGCGGCGCTCTCGGCCCACGGCAACCCGCGGCGGGTGGTGCTCCTGCACCGTTCGAGCCAGTGCAACCACCCCACGAAGGTCCGCCGCTGCTTCGCCCAGGACCCGGGGCTGACGCGCCGCGTGGTGCTGACCGAGCAGCGTCGGCGGACGCGGTGGGTGGGGGTGCCCGCGCTGCGCGCGGTGCGGCGGGGGCAGTGGCCGCTCGCGCTGACACGGAGCAGCGGATAGAGATGCGGCATGTGACTGAACCGCTGCCGTTCGCGGCGTCGGGTTTGGATATCGGCCGGCGTGGGCTGGCTCGCGGACTGTTGCCCGGGGCCGGGGATGCCGGGGCCGGTGTTTAAGAGTCGAGTGACGGGTTGGGCTGGCGGAGCGGGTAGGTCGTGGCGGCTTGTCGGAGCATGTGGTCGGCGAGGGTCAGGGCGGTCATGGCCTCGGCCATCGGGACGAAGCGCGGCAGGAGGCAGGGGTCGTGCCGGCCCCGGGTGGCGAGGGTCGTCGGCCGGCCCTGGGTGTCCACGGTGGGGCGGTCCTGGGGGATGCTGCTGGTGGGTTTAACGGCGCAGCGGAAGACCAGTGGCATGCCGGTCGAGATCCCGCCGAGCATGCCGCCGTGGCGGTTGGTCTGGGTCACGATGGAGTGGGGCGGTTGCTCGGAGGTGCCCCCGGGGATGAAGGTGTCCGAGTGTTCGCTGCCGCGGGCCGAGGCAACCCTGAAACCCTGGCCGAACTCGACGGCGAGCACGGCGGGCAGCGAAAACATCGCCTTGGCCAGATCGGCGCGGAGCTTATCGAAAACCGGTTCACCCCAGCCCGGCGGCACGTGCTGCGCGACAACCCGAGCGGCGCCGCCGATCGAGTCCCGCTGCTTGCGGACGTCTTTGATGAGCTGCTCCATCCGGGCCGCCGCGTCGGGGTCGGGGCAGCGGACCGGGTTGGCCTCGACCTGTTCGAGGGTCACTTGGGCGGGGTCGGGGAGGTGGGCGTGGACGTCGCCGACCTGATCGACCATGCCCAAGATCGAGATGCCGTGGACGGCGTGGAGGAGTTTCTTGGCCACCGCCCCGGCCGCGACGCGGGCGCTCGTCTCACGCGCCGACGAGCGTCCGCCGCCGCGGTAGTCGCGGAACCCGAACTTGGCGTCGAAGGTGAAGTCGGCGTGGCCGGGACGGTACTTGTCTTTGATGTCGCCGTAGTCCTGCGACCGCTGATCCCGGTTGCGGATGAGGATGGCGATCGGGGTGCCGGTGGTCCTGCCTTCGAAGGTCCCGGAGAGGATTTCCGGGGTGTCATCTTCCTTGCGCGGGGTGGTGATACGCGACTGGCCGGGCTTGCGGCGTTGCAGGTCGGGGACCAGGTCGTCGACGGACAGGGGCAGGCCGGGCGGGCAGCCGTCGATGATGCAGACGTTCCCCGGGCCGTGCGATTCGCCGGCGGTGGTGACGCGGAAGAGGGTGCCGAAGGTTGAGCCTGCCATAGGACAAAGAGTTTAGAGGCTACCGTAGGGGGTTGAAAGCAGCGGCGCAGCGACAAGCCATGCTCCGCGTTGAAAACGCATCAGCGTCCGACGGATCCACCGATCGGCCGAGGCCCTGTGTAAGCAAACCGATTGGAGGGCAATAAAGCTCGCCCGGATCCCTGCCTAGGGTTTCGCTTTTGCCACCGCGGTGTCGGCCGCGACCTGCTGGGCCTTAAGTACCAACAAGGCCGCCTCCAGCTGAGGGTCCAGGCCCAGGTCGAGCAGGTTTTCGGGGGTCGGCAGCGGGAGTTCGACCTTCTCCCAAGCGTTGTCCGCGTCGGGCGAAACGGGGGTGTGCCCCGCAAGCTTGACCCAGGGTTTGGTCCGATTGGCTTCGAAGGAATCCGCCTGATTGTCGCGGAGAACATCGATCTCTTGGCGGAGTTCCAGGTTCCAGGCCACGGTCTGGTCGGTCACGTCGATTTCGAGGTCGGGGTCGATGCCCCAGACGGTGGAGTCGTTCTTGCGGTGGATAATGCGGCCGTTGGGCAACTGGTAATACTGGGTGGTGACCTTGAGGCCGTACTTCGCACGCGGGGGGGGCGAGGGCTTCCAGTGGACGTCCTGAACCGACCCCTTGCCGTAGCTGCGTTCGCCGATGACGAAGGCCCGCCGGCGGTCCTGGAGTGCACCCGCGACGATCTCACTGGCCGAGGCCGAGCCCTGATTGATAAGAATCACCAGCGGGAAGTCGGGGTACGTGCCTCGCCGCCGGGCGTTCCAGGCCGACTTGACGTTGCGGTCGCCGTCCACGGTGTAGAGGATCGGGCCGTGGTCCAAGAACCGGTTGACGATCTGGATCGCGGAGGTCAGCAGGCCCCCGGGGTTGTGGCGGAGATCGAGGATCAGCCCGTTGAGTTCGCCCGAGTCTTTGAGCTGGCCGATGGCGGTGTCGATCTTGTCCACTGACTGGGGGATGAATTGGGTCAGCCGGAGATACCCGATGCCGGCGTCGGGGTCGATCCAGTGGTCCCAGCCGCCGTCGGGGGTGTGGGCCCAGCCCTTGACCGACTCGATCTCGATGCGTCCGCGGGTCACGTCGAATTCGAGCAGGTCTTTGTGGCCCACGCGTTTGATGCCGAGCTTGACGGTCGTGCCCTGGGGCCCGGTGATTTCGCGGACCGCCTTCGTGAGCGACCAGTTCGAAGCGTCCTTGCCGTTAACGGTATAGATGACGTCCCCGGCCTTGATGCCCACCTTAATGGCGGGCGAGCCGACCAGAGGGCTGATCACGGTAATGCGCGCGCCGGCAATTGGCTGGTCGCCGTCCTGAGAGCCGGCGTTGTCCTGAAGTTGAGGAGCGCCCTCGAGTCGGCGGGTGATCTGGACCCCAATGCCGAAGAACGCGCCCTGGGTGGAGCGCATCAGGAAGTCGATATCTTCGGGCCAGTACATGGACGAAAAATCGTCGAGCGTGCCCAGCGCGCCCTCGGTCATTTCGTAGGCGACGACGGATTCGGGGAGCTTCACGGTCCGCTGGTTGTTGGCGAGGATCTGATCGATACGCGACATCGCGCGGATGGTCGAGAGCTTGCGGCTGGGGTCGTCGAGCTCGGCTTGGATCAGACCGAGGGACTCCCGGAACGCGGCACGCTTGTTGTCGTCGGCCAGGCCGGGGAAAGTCTCGGCCAGCGCGGGGGTCGCGAGGAGCGTGAGCAGCGGCTGGACCGCCCCGGAGAGGAGCCGGGCGTAGCCTTGGTGGTCGATGTGGCTTTCCGCGGCAGTTTTGAGCGAGTCGCGGAGCATGCTGGCGTCGATGCCGCTGAGCCGGGACTGCCAGTTGTCGTCTTCGTCGGGGGGCGTGCGATCGGGCACGGCAAGGGGGTCGTCACGCTTCGCCCGAGCGTCCTGGAGGTCGCGGAGGGTCTGGGGGCTGTAGAGGGCCAGCACCCGGAGGTGTTCGTTGACCCGTTTCAGGTCGGGCCGATAGCGGCGGTCGTCTTCGAACAGCAGGTTCAGGCGGCTGAACAGCACGGCGGCTTCGACCCAGTCTTTGCCGGCTTCGGCCTGGGCCGCGGCGAGCTTGGTCTTCTCGATCAGATCGAGTACCGCAGGATTTTCGAGAACCTCGGCGGGCTCGTCTGCGATGCTGTGGGCTTCGATCGCGCTCTTGAGCGCGTCTTCGAGTTCGCCGGCCGCAACCTGGACCGGCACGCTTTCGAGGGCTTCGCGATAAGCGGCCCGGCGGCGGGAGGTGCGCTCCTGATCGTTTTGCCGGTAGCGGTTCAGGCTGGCGATCAGCGACGAGGCGCTGGGAGAGACTTCGGTGCCGGGCGGGGGCTGGACGGCCATGAGTAGGTCGTCGAATCGGCCCTGGGCCGCTAGCTGCTCGAGGCCCAGCGTCTCGGAGGCGGCGTGGCCGTCGGCCGCGTGGGCAGTGCCGGCAAAAACCGTCGAGGAGAGCGTCAGGGCGAGGCCGAGGGCGGCGGCCGGGGAGTGTCGCTTTGAAAGCACTGCGAACCTTTCCATTCACGGGCACAGGGTCGGGCCCCGCGGGAGCGGGCCGAATGAAGTATAGATCGGCCGATCGGGGCGCGTTTTAGCGTCGGACGCTCAGGGTTATTACGCAGTCAGCCCGGGCAGGTTCGCCGACGTCGGCCGGGGACACCGCCCGCCGCTTGAATAAGCTGCCGCGGCGAAACCGAGTCCGGCGGGGGTAAAACGCCCGCTCAAGCGGATTCTTTCTGCTGCACGCGGAGTTCGCTGAGCTCAACAGGGTTCTCGACCGCGTGGCGGGTGATCACGTACTTCGCGCCTTCGTTGCTCATGTCGGGCAATTCGTACATCAGTTCGAGCATCAGTTCTTCCATCACGCTGCGCAGGGCGCGGGCACCGGTCTCGCGTTTAATCGCTTTTTCGGCCAGTGCGAGCAGGGCTTCGTCGGTGAACTCCAGCTCCGCGTTCTCCATGGAAAAGAAGTGCTGATACTGGCGGACCAGGGCGTTCTTGGGCTCGGTGAGGATGTTGACCAGGGTCTCCGCGGTGAGCGGCATCAGCGGGGTGATGATCGGCAGCCGGCCGATCAGTTCGGGGATCATGCCGAATTCCAGGACGTCCTCGGCCTGGACCTGGGCGAGGACCTCTTCCCGGTCCAGCTTGCCGTTGTCGAGCGTGGATTCGGAGGCGAAGCCGATGGATTTCGATCCCAGGCGTTTGCGGACGATATCTTCGAGGCCGACGAACGAGCCGGCGCAGATGAAGAGGATGTTGGAGGTGTCGAGCTGGATGTACTGCTGCTCGGGGTGCTTGCGTCCGCCCTGCGGGGGGACGTTGGCGACGGTGCCTTCGAGCATTTTTAGCAGGGCTTGTTGGACGCCTTCGCCCGAGACGTCGCGGGTGATGCTGACGTTCTGCGAGGTCTTGCCGATCTTGTCGATCTCGTCGATGTAGATGATGCCGCGCTGCGCCGCTTCGAGGTCGTAGTCGGCGGACTGGAGCAGCTTGAGCAGCAGGTTCTCGACGTCCTCGCCGACGTAGCCGGCCTCGGTCAGCGTGGTCGCGTCGCCGATGGCGAACGGGACGTTGAGCGTGCGGGCCAGGGTCTTGGCGAGCAGCGTCTTGCCGGTGCCGGTGGGGCCGAGCAGCAGGACGTTGGACTTGTCGAGTTCGACCGGGGTTTCCTTTTCCGCGGCGGTCAGGCGTTTGTAGTGGTTGTGGACGGCGACGGACATCGCCCGCTTGGCGAGGTCCTGGCCGATGACGTACTGGTCGAGAAATTCTTTGAGCTGGCGCGGCGAGGGGATCGACCCAAACGTCGGCCGGCCCGAGTGTACGCGGCGTCGTTCCTGCTTAAAGATGTTCTGGCAGAGCTCGGTGCAGTTCGCGCAGATGTAGACGTCGTTGGGGCCCTCGACCATGGGGCCGACCTCTCGGGAGCTCTTGCCGCAGAACGAGCAGGTGGTCACCCGCCGACCCTTGAAGCCGCCGCCGCCCGAACCCCCGGCCTCGCCGCCCTCGGGAGAACCCAGGGTATCGCTGCCGATGGTGTTGCCATCGTCGTTGCCATCTTTTCCGCCTCGACCGCCGTTCTTGCTGTTGGACATATCGACTTTCTAAATTCCGTCGGGGCCCGGCGTGGGAAACGCCGGGGCGTGTAGGGGTTTCGGTGTGCCGGTGGACGACACGCCATAGGGACGGGGCAGCCCTCTTCAAGGATCGTCCACCTGATGGATCACCCTTAGCCTGAATCTGACGGCAAGCCCGGGCAAGCCGGCTCGCCCTGTGGGGTCACTCAATAACGTTGATTACAGTTAAGATTATAGCCGCGGCCGCGTGCCTCGGTAGTCCGCCGTGGGGTTATCAGGCCGGTTTGTCACGAGCCGGGGGCTCGGGCCCGTCGCCCTCGGTTTTATCGGGGGGCGGCGGCTCCGGGCCGGGCTTATCGGCCTCGGGCGGACCCAGGTCGAGCGGCGGCGGAGGGGCGTCGTGCTCGGGAAGGGTTGCGGCCGGGCTTTCGCTCTCCTCATCGGGTTCGGCGTCAGCCTTGGCACGAGCAATCATCTTGCGTTTGGCGTAGTCGAACTCTTCCTCGCTGAGCTGGCCCTTGGCGTGCATCTCTCGCAGGTCGGCCAAGGTAAAGCCCATTGAAATCGGGGGCGGCGCCTGGTCGGCCGCCAGCAGCCGTTTGCGGATGAAAAAGAAAACGATCCCGAGCAGAACCGCCGCCGCGAGGAGCGCCGCGCTCCAAAAGAAAACGTCACTGGAATCCATCGCGGGGTCCGCCGACCCGGCTCCGTACGTCGTACCCTGCGCTATCGCGGCTTGGCTCCAGCCCGCCGCGACCGCGATCGGAACGGACCCAACCGGTAACCACGGGGAGCGACGGATCAAAGCGGGAGTTCTCCGGGGCCGGCGGGAGTATCGATTCATGCAGGTTGCGTCACCAGCCGTGCGTCCGCTCTGCCGGGCGAGAAGCGGAAGGTGCCCGTTCTACCCGTGAGCAGCCGCACGTTTTTCTCGGCGGTCCGCCCGGGCCGGTAAGCCCCGCCGGTCAGGCTTCGGGCTCGCCGGGTTTGCCTTCGACTTCGGTGACGGTGGCCTTCTCGATGATCTGGTCGAGGGTTTTCTGCTCGCGGATCGAGAGGTAGAGCTGCTCGAGCTCGCCGCGTTGACGCATCTCACTGCGGAGCTTTTCGGGGCGGCGCTGCTGCTGCATGGCCATCATGGCGATGCGGCCGTTGATCTCGTTTTCCTGGACCTCAACCTCGAGCTGCTTGGCCGCCTTGTCCAGGACGAAGAAGGTCTTGAGCTGGCGTACGGCGCTGGCCTCGCTGTCGCTACGGGCCTCGGCGAGCTTTTCCTCGACCTCTTCGGGCTGGGCACCGCTGTAGAGAAGTTCCATCTGCTGCCGCTGGAGGGCGCGCTCGATCTGGCGTCCCTTGAGGCCTTCGGGCAGCTCGAGGTCGACGGCATCGACGAGCTGCTCGGTGACCTGTTTGTGCATGTCGGCCTGCTGGGCCTGCTCGTGACGCTGCTCGAGCATTGTCCGCAGCCGCTCTTTCAGTTCGTCTTCGGACTGCATGCCGAACTGCGGGAGCAGGTCTTCCACCGACGCCGGGGCGAGGCGGTGGACCTGGGTGATCGCCATCCGGACGGTGATGGGCTGGCCTTTGACTTTTTCGTTTTCGTGGCTCTCGGGGCCGGTCATGGAGATATCGACAACGTCGCCCACGTTTTTGTCGACCAGATGCTTACCCATGTCCGGGACCAGGATGCCGGCGACGTGGCCCTTGAAATCCTTGTCTTCGCCGTGGACCAGGGTGTAGGCAGCGTCGTGCGTGTGGAGCACTTCTGCGTCGTCCGCGGCATTCTCGCCCGCCAGAACCTTGACGTCGGACTGGACGTAATCGCCTTCCGCGACGGTCGCGTCTTCGACCGCCGACATCTGGCCGTAGCGTTCGCGGTACTGCTCGATCTCGGCGGTCACGTCGTCGTCGGACACTTCGCTGACCTTCTTCTCGACCTTGATCCCGTCGAAGGTTGGCAGTTCAAAGTCCGGGGTTATCTCGATCTCGACGGTGAAGGAAAGCGGGCCGGATTCGGGGACTTCGAGGCTGTCGAGGTCTTTCACGTCGGGCTCGCCGATCACGTCCAGCTCGTGTTCTTCGATCGCTTGCGAGTAGGATTCGCTCAGGAGCTGGCCCTTCACGTCGCCGCGGATCGATTCGGCAAAGCGTTTTTCAAGCAGCCGACGCGGCGCACGCCCTTTACGGAAGCCCGGCAGCACGGCGTCGTTGCTCAGGTTCTCGTAGGTCGACTCGATCTTGTCGGTGATGCGCGACTCAGGCAGCTCAAACACCAGCCGTTTGAGCGCGGGGCCGGCGTCTTCCACCGTGACTTTTTGCTCGAGCTTGGTTTCCGGCGTGCCGGATTCATCGGGGGAATCAACAACGGCGGTGGAATCATCGGCCATGGGGTGTGCTTTCGTGGGGGCGGGGTCGGCCGGGCCGACGGGGTTGCAAGGAGAGGCACGGGAGGGCAACGGTGCATTTTTGCCACGGAGTTAAACATCCGGGGCCCCACCGACCCGCGCCAGGCTCGCTCCCGTGGGGCGGCTGGTATCTCGGTAGGACCCAATATTATGCATCAGCCCCCGCGAAGCGTCAAACCCCCGGAACACGTTGACCAACTGGCCCGAGGCGTCCGTCGGCCAACCCCCCACCGGCAAGACACCACGCTGCCGTCCGGACCACGCCCGGCGTGCTTCGTGTTAAGCGTGGCCCTGCGTGCCGGGTTGTGTGTCGGTGAGTTGCTGGTAAAGTTTTTTGATGGCGGGGACCTCCCGACCCGCCGCTATCGACGCCCGCAGCGGGTCGCCCACGATCGCCTCAACCTCCAGCGGTCGGCCCGCTTCGTGATCCAGCATCATGCTGGTCTTGTAAGGCCGCATCGACTCGGTGTAACGCAGCATCTGCTCGATAAACGCATCGTCGATCGCCTTCCCGTCCACCGCCAGCGCCGCGGCCTGGACCTCGCGCATGACCGTTTCGATCCGCCGCCGGGTATCGGGGTCGGCCATCATCACGTCGGTCGTCTGGTTTAGCACAACCGACAACCCGTTGTACGGGATGTTCCAGATCAGCTTCTTCCAGCGGGACCGTCGGAGGTCGTCCACGGCCGTGGCGTCGATCCCGGTGGCATTAAAATCGTCGACGACCCCCTGGAAATGGGCAGGCCCCCGGAAATGGGCCGAGGCGGGGGAGCGGGCGGGCTCGCTTCTGGGGGTGGTATGGCTTCCGGGGGCGTAGACGCCGAGGTGGACGTGGCCGAAGTCGAGGTGGTCGATGTGGCCGGGGCCGACCTTGTTCGAGCACAGAAAACACAACCCGCCGAGCACGCGGCCCTCGCCGACCACGGCCGCGGCGTCGGCCTCGGGGTGCAGCCCGTTCTGCAGCACCAGGACCACGCCGTCGGGCTTGACGCAGCGGTCAAGCAGCGCGGGCAATTGACCGTTCTGCGTGGTCTTGAGGCAGACGACCGCGACGTCGCAGGGCGGCAGTTCGCCCGGGTCGCCGTAGGCGTGGAGGGTGTCGGCGGAGAGGTGGAAGCCGCCACAAACCGAGTCGATCCGGAGCCCGTGATCGCGGACGTGGCGGTAGTCCGAGCGGAGCAGGAAATGGACCTCGGCCCCGGCGTGGGCCAGCCGGCCGCCGTAGTACCCGCCCAAGGCACCGGTGCCCAAAATAGCGTAGGAACGAGTGGACATCCGGCCAGTCTAGCTCCGCCGGCGTGCTTTAGAACTCGACGCGGAGCCCGATCTCGAAGATGTTGACTTCGTGCTCGCGGAAGTTCAGCGTGCTCCCCCCACCGTCGGCATCCACCGTGGTTTCGCTGAACAGGCGGAGGCGGTAGCCGCTGAAGACGGTGACGTTGTCGAGGATCTCGATGCTGACGCCGCCCATGAACTGGTACGTGAAGGTGACGAACGATTCGTCGATCTCCGCGAAGGTTTCGATCACGTTGCCCAGCCCATCGACCGTATCGATACTGCCTTCAAACGGGCCCTCCGCGTCGATGACCGCGAGCCCGAGCCCGGCACCCAGGTACAGATCGATACCGCGGATGGGCGTGGGGATGTCGTAGAAGACGTTGCCCATGAAGGTGAGGTAGCTGACGTCGCCCCCGACGGCGAAGCTCCCGCCGGGGAAGTTGAGCTGGTCGAAATCGGTTTCGAAAAAGCCGACCTCAAACTCCCCACGGGCCTGCCCGAGCACCGCCCCGAACGCCGCGGTCACGGTCGTGGTTTCGTCGAGCGAGAATTCAAATTCTTCGGAGGAGGCGAACACATCGTCGCTGGTGATGTCGAAATCCAGCGCATGGCCGAACGTGCCCGAGATATAAAGGCCGCTGTCGAAATCGAAGATTTCGTCGGCCAGATCGTCGGCCGCCGCCGCGGGAGCGATCACCGAAACCACGCTGCCCACGCACATCAGCAGGTGCAGGAACCGCCAACCGCATCGATGTCTCATGCCGGAACTTTCAGATAAGTGTCAGAAGCGTGGCTAATGTATTGAATTATGGTTTGCCTGTCGATGCCGGGTTTTACCTATCGGACGTCGAGAACCCTTACGGATACGTGGAGAGTCTAAAGCATGCCCGAGTTGCCGGAAGTTGAGTGCTGGGGGCGGCGGGTGGCCGAGCGGGCGTGCCTGGGCCGGCGGATCGAGCGCGTGTACGCCAAGGCGGACGAGCGGATCGTGATCGAGGGCGTCAGCCCGCGGGGCCTGGCCGCGGCCCTCAAAGGACGGACGGTCGAGGGGTGTCACCGCCGGGGCAAGCAGATGTGGTGGGCACTGTCGGGCGACGGGCCGTTGCCGCTCTGGCATTTTGGGATGACCGGCTCGTTTGTCAGCTACACGGCCAAATCGGACCGGCCCCGGTTTCTGAAAGTCGAACTGCTCTTGGACAACGGCCAGCGGTTCGGGTTCACCGACGCCCGGCGGTTCGGCCGGGTTCGGCTTCGGGACGAGCCGCTGGCGGAGCCGCCGCTCTCCGAGCTGGGCCCCGATGCGTGGCAGGAACTGCCCGCGGCCGACGGGTGGGTCGAGGCGCTCGCCCGCCGGCGGACGCCGGTGAAAGCGCTGCTATTGAACCAGTCGTTCCTGGCGGGGATCGGGAACTGGATCGCCGACGAGGTGGCCTATCAGGCTAAAATCGCCCCCCAACGCTGGGCCGACGAGCTGTCGGCCGCGGAGGTCAAGACGCTGCGGCGGAAAGTGAAACACGTGCTCGACAAGGCGTGTGCGTGGGAAGCCGATTACCGGCGGTTCCCGCAGACTTGGCTGTTCCACCACCGCTGGGGCAAGAACGAAGATGCGCTCACCGGGCGGGGCGAAGAGATCGCGTTCGACGTCGTCGGGGGGCGGACCACGGCGTGGGTGCCAAAGGTCCAGCATTAAATGCCCCGGCGGAGCGGCGGAGAACGCTTGCGTTTACCGGTTGCCACGGCGGGATACCCGGCCGTGTCCGCCGACGCGGAGCGGGTTACTATGTTTTGTCCGCGGCCCGCGTAGCTCAGCGGATAGAGCAGGGCTTTCCTAAAGCTCAGGTCGTAGGTTCAAATCCTGCCGCGGGCGTTGGGTCAGGCCGCCACCCCGGCCGCCTAGGCCCCGGTCACGCCTCGACGGCTCAGCATTTTCTTCAAACGCGCGAGCGCCCCGTCAAGCCGATACTTCAGCCCGGGTTGCGAGATGCCGTGCAGCGTCGCGAGTTCGGACTAGGTCTGCTGCTCGTAGCCATACTGGGCGATTAGCCCACGGTCCGTCGCGTCGAGTTCGAGCAGCGCCGCGTCGAGTTCCGCGAGCAGTTCGGCGTCGGGGAGCCGGGTGGGGTACGGCGGCGGGCGATTGTTCGTGCCGGCGGCGAGCCGCGTCGCGGCGGATCCGGCTGACCGCGGCGTTGCGGGCCGGGACGACCAGCCACCCGGTCACATCGCCGCGGACCGTCCCCGCGTGCTGGGCGAGCTTCGCGAAGGTTTCCTGGGCCGCGTCGTCGACGTCGGCCGGGTTCGAGAGCACCCGCCGACACACCGCGCAGACGATCCGCTCGTGCCGGCGCACCAGCCGAGCAAACGCGTCTTGGTCGCCGTCCGCCGCGAAACGGCTCAGGTCACTGGGGGTATCCATCAAGAAAAAATCCGGGTCTACCGTGACGACGCTTGCGGAGGCCACAAAATAAGTCCGCCACGAAAAAAACGAGCGGCTTTTTTCACCCGCGGTGCAGCGGGGCGGAGAATACGGGGTCGGCCTCCATTCAAGGCGTTCGGCCGGGGGGCCGGGGCTTAGCGGGGCGGTCGGGGCCCCGCCGGGCGGCGAAGAAGTCGCGGAGAAGCTGCGCCGCTTCGTCGGCGAGGACGCCGGCCCGGGTGGCCAGGCGGTGGTTGAACCGGGGCTCGGCGCAGAGGCGGTGGAGGGTATCGACACAGCCCATCTTGGGGTCGGGGGCGGCGTAAACCAGCTCGCTGAGCCGGGCGTTGACGATCGCGCCGGCGCACATCGGGCAGGGCTCGAGGGTGACGGCCAGGCCGTAGCCTTCCAGACGCCAGAGCCCGCGGTCGGCGGCGGCCTGCCGCAGGGCCAGGACCTCGGCGTGGGCGGTGGGGTCGGCCTGGGTTTCGCGGAGGTTGTGCCCGGCCCCGGCTACCCGCCCGGTCGCGAGGTGGTAGACCACCGCCCCGACCGGGACTTCGCCCATCTCAGCCGCGAGTTGGGCTTGGCCCAAGGCCAGCCGCATCATGGCATGGTCACGGTCGGCGGCAGCCGGGGTCAGTGGGTCGGCGGGGGTCGGCGGCGTCACGGGGGGAGTGTAACCGGCGGCACCCGATACGCGGTGGCGGCCGCCGAGCCCGCGGGGCGGCGGGGAGCGGCCCGCGGCGGCCCGCCGGGCAAAGTCATAAGTTGGTTAAATCGTGAGGTCGGCGTCGCGGGGCCGGTGGGGCCGGTGGTAGATTGGGGCGATGCGTGAACGGGTCAGGCAGTGGCTGGTGCTGGGGTTGATGCTAGCGGTGGTGGCGGTGCCGTTCGCGCTCCGGGGCGAGGGGGCGGGCGGGAGCGGCGAGGCGATCCGGGCCGGCCGGGCCGAAACGCTGGTGGTCTACACTCCGCACAACGAGCAGATCCGCTTCGAGATGGCGGCGGGCTTTAACCGTTGGCGGGCGTCGCGGGGCGAGACCCCGGTCCGGTTCGATTGGCGGGCGGGCGGGGGGACGACGGACCTGCGGCGGACGGTGCTGGCTCAGTTCGAAGCCAAAGCGAACCGCGGGGAAGAAGACCGGGGCATCGGGGCGGACCTGTTTTTCGGCGGGGGGACCTACGACCACGACAAGCTCGCCGGGGGCGTGCGTGTGACGGAAGGCGACGGAACCGAGCGGCGGGTCGCGGTCGCGGTGGCCGCGGACCTGCCGGCGGGTTTGGTCGACCGGGCGTTCCCGCAGCGGAGCCTCGGGGCGGAGCCGCTGGTCCACCCCGAGCGGCTGTGGGTGGGCACGGCGTTGTCAAGTTTCGGGATCGTCTACAACCGCGACCTGTTGGCGATGCTCGGGCGGGACCCGCCCCAGACGTGGTCGGACTTGGCGGACCCGGGGTACGAGGGCTGGCTGGCGCTGGCGGACCCGGGGCATTCCGGATCGATCGCGGCGACGTTGAACACGGTGCTGCGGCGCAGCGGGTGGGAGGCGGGCTGGGGCACCCTGCGGCGGGTGTTTGCCAACGCCCGGTATTTTTCGAGCAGCGCCAGCAAGGTGCCGGTGGACGTCTCCGCGGGGGAGGCGGCGGCGGGGATGTGCATCGATTTCTACGGCCGGACCCAGGCGGGCGCGGTGGCCGCGGCGGGCTGGTCGGGGGACCCGGCCGGGGCGGCGCGGACCAGCCGGGTGGGCTACGCGGACCCGGTGGTCGGCGGGCGGAGCATGACGGCGACCACGGCGGACCCGGTGACGCTGCTGCGCGGAGCGCCACGCCCGGAACTCGCGACGCGATTTATCGAGTGGTTGCTCTCGGCCGAGGCGCAGCGGCTGTGGCAGCGGCGGGTCGGGGTGGCGGGCGGCCCGGTGCGTCACGCGCTGCGGCGGATGCCGATCCGGGTCGACCTCTACACCCCGCAGGAGAAGTGGTGGTGGACTGATCCGGAGGTGGACCCGTTCGCGTCGGCGGCGCCGGTCGCGGCGGGGATGCCGGATTTTTTCAACGCCGTGGCGCCGCTGACCAAGGCCATGGCGGTCGACGTGCACGGCGACCTGGTGGCGGCGTGGGAGACGCTGCGGCGGACGCCGGAGGACCACCCGGCCAAGGCCGAGATGCGGCGGCGGTTCGAGGCCATGCCTCCGGGCCTGACGCCGGCGTGGCCCGACGTGGCGCTGGCCGAGCAATGGCCCGCGGTGCTGGCGGACCCGGGGCACCCACGGCACGACGAAGCGGCGGGGGTCTTGAAGGCGGTCGCCGAGCGGTTCCACCGGGGAAGCCGAGACCAGCGGCTGCGCGACCGGCTGGCGTGGACCGCGTTTTTCCGCGACAACTACCGGGAGATCGTGCGGCTGGGCTGGCGGTGATACGGAGCAGAGCACAACCGACGGAAGGCGGGCGATGACCCCAGGCAAAAAAACGGTGCTGGTGACCGGGGCGTCGTCGGGGATCGGCGAGGCGTTGGCGGAGCGTTACGCCGCCGGGGGCGACCGCCTGATTCTCACGGCCCGACGCGAAGATCGGCTAAATCTTCTCGCGCAGCGGCTCCGCGATGCCCACGGCACGGACGTGGAGGTCGTGGTTTGCGACCTGGCGGCGGCGGGCGGGGCGGCGGCTCTACAACGCGAAGTCGAGGCGCGGGTGCGTGAAGTGGACGTCCTGGTAAACAACGCGGGGTTCGGGGCGCTCGGGCGGTTCGCGGAACTGGACCCCGAGCGGCAGGCGGCGATGGTGCGGTTGAACGTCGGGGCACTTACCGATCTGTGCCGGTGGGTGCTGCCGGGGATGGTCGCGCGGGGGCGGGGCGGGGTGCTCAACGTGGCGTCGATGGCGGCGTTCCAGGCGGGGCCGAACATGGCGGTCTACTACGCGAGCAAGGCCTACGTGGTGAGCTTTAGCGAGGCGATCGCGGAGGAGCTGCGGGGGACCGGGGTGACGGTGACGGTGCTGTGCCCGGGGCCGACGGCCACGGAGTTTGGCGAGGCCGCGGATATGGCGGACGCGAAGCTGTTCCATCTGGGGACGATGACCGCGGAGCGTGTCGCCGGGGTGGGTTGGCGGGCCGCCGAGGCGGGCCGGCTGGTCGTGGTGCCCGGGGCCATGAACCGGGTGGGGACGTGGCTGGCCAAGTGGCTGCCGCGGCGGGTCACCCGGCGGATAGTGGCGAGACTGCAGCAGCCCGGCGGATCGGACGGCGGCATGGACCGGGGGGCGGAGGGGTGAAGCTGGTTTTTGTTTACAACGCGAGGTCGGGGCGGTGGAACGCGGCGCTGGATAGCGCGCACAAGTTGGTGTCGCCCGGGAGTTATCGCTGCGGGCTCTGCGCGGTGACGCACCACCCGCTGGGGATGAAAAAGCGGTGGCGGGCGTTCGTGGCGGCGCTGCCGGCGGAGGTCGAGTTTTTGCACCGCGACGAAGCCGTAGGGCGTTACGATGTGTCGGGGGTGCGCTGGCCGGCGGTGCTGGCCGAGCGGCCCGGTGGCGCGGGCGGAGAGCCCGAGGCCACGGTCTGGCTCGACGCGGACCGGATGGGCGGAGCGACGGGGTTGGAGCAGTTAGAACGGCTGATCCTGGATCGACTGGCCGAAGACGGGACGGACGCGAAGGGGGAGGGCCAGGGACGGGGCAGGAGCCTTCACGATGGGAGCTGACTCGATGAAAAATGGCAGGCACACCGCGGCAGGGATGGTTTCGTGCAGGGGTTGGCTGTGGATACTGGCGTGGGTCTTGATGGCCGGGCCGGCGACGGGCGAGGCAGTGGATCCGCCGGTCAAGTTGGTGGTGCAGACCGAGGACGGCGAGCGGCTGCGCGGGTGGTTGACCGCGTACGACGCCACGGGGTTCGACCTGAAGACCCCGGCCCAGGAGATGACCCGGGTGGCGTGGTCGCAGCTCCGGGCGGATCGGCTGCTGGGTGTACAAGAGAAGGTGCTCGCCCACGACGACGCGCGGGGGTGGTTCACGCTGGCGGGGATGCTTTATCAGCGGGACAAGGGCGAGCCCTGGGCGGAGGAGGCGCTGCGTAAAGCGCTGCGGGCCGAGCCGGGCCTGGCGGAGAAGGCCGAGCGGCTGCGGGCCGGGGAGGTCGTGCCGTACGACGACCCGGCGGAGCCAGACGCCGGCGGTACGGCGGGTTCCGGGGGCGCGGCGGATTCCGGGGGTGCGGCGGATTCCGGGGGTGCGGATTCCGGGGGTGCGGGCCACGGTGGCGGCGGGCACGAGGGAGCGGGGCGGGACAGCGGGCCGGTGTCTCAGGGCGCGGTGCAGTCGCAGTTCTGGGGCGAGCTGTCGGACGAGTTGATGGCGTCGAGCGTCGAAGAGATCAAGGCGAGCGTGCAGCAGCAGCAGGAGGCGATGGGGGTGAGGCTGCGTCTGTACGAGAAGGAGTCGGACTATTTTCTGTTTTACACCGACCTGCCGGCGAAGGAGGCCAAGCGGTGGGTCGGGCTGCTCGACGAGATGTACGACCGGCTGTGCAAGATCTTTGAGATCAAGCGGGGGACCAACATCTTCCGGGGCCGGGGCCTGATCATCGTGTTTGCGGACCCGCGGGACTACCACCGGTTCCACATGGTGAACTACGGGATGAATTCGCAGGGGTCGGCGGGGCTCTGCCGGTCGTTCGGCAACGGGTTTGTGGAGGTGACGTTCTACCGCGACCGGAACCAGTTGAATTTCGCGCGGGTGCTGGTACACGAAGCGGTCCACGCGTTTGTCCACCGCTACCGCTCGTTTCCCTTTATCGATTCGTGGATCAACGAGGGCCTCGCGGAGCACGTCTCCACCGCGCTGGTCGAGAACCGCGGTTTCGGCGAAAGCGATTACGCCGCACGGGTGGAGCGGGGGATCCGCGACCTGCGAGCGCTGCGCACCATGGGGGGTAGCACTTTTTTCGAGGCGCAGCACATCGACGGGTGGCAATACCCGGTGGCCCAGCTTTTCACGAGCTACATGATCCAGCAGAGCGGGGACCGGTACCGGGCCTTCATCAACGCGATGAAGGACGGCAAGTCGTGGCAGCAGGCGATGCGGGAAGACTACGGGGTGGAACTCCAGACGCTGGTAAAGGGGTTCGGGGGGAGCCTGAATATCCGGGAACTGCGGCCGTGAGACGGGTGTGGCGAGACGGCGGAGATGTTCCTGGGGTAGTTGTGGAGATCACTCCGAGGCTGGTCCGGGGGCTGGTCCGGGGGTGGTTCCGGGGTGGTTGCGGGAGCGATTCCGGGGGCGGTGATTTTGAGGCGGGGTGGTTCGGGGCTGAGTTCTGTTTTTGTAAGACGACCCATCGGTGAGCAAGCGGTGCAAAGGTCGGGCGGGCGGTACGGGGGCGGGGGATTTATGATGAACCGATGGGATCTGTAGATCGGCCGATCGGTGAGCGGGGCGGAAGCGGGAAGCCGATCATCGGGCTGATGGGCGGGCCGGGCTCGGGGAAGAGCCACCTGGCGGGGCTGATGCGGGACATGGGGGCAGGGGTGATCGATGCGGATGCGCTGGCGCGGGCGTCGCTGAACGAGCCGGCGGTGCGGGACCAACTGGTGGCGTGGTGGGGTGGAGACGTGCTGACCGCCGGGGGCGGCGTGGACCGGGCAGCGGTGGGGCGGCGGGTGTTCGACGCCCCCGAGGCGCTCGCGCGGCTGGAGTCGGTGGTGCATCCGCGCGTGAGCGCACAGCGGCGGGCGCTGCGCACGGCGTACCAAAAGGATTCGGCGGTGCTGGCGGTCGTGGAGGACTGCCCGCTGCTGCTGGAGCAGGGCCTGGACGCGGGCTGCGATCGGCTGGTGTTTGTCGATGCGCCGCGGGCGGTGCGGCAGCAACGGGTCGAGCGGGGGCGGGGCTGGACCACAGCGGAACTCGACCGGCGAGAGAAAAACCAGGCGGGGCTTGACATCAAGCGCGCCCGCGCCGATTATATTTTCGACAGTACCGCCGACCCAGGGACGGCAAAGTCTGAAGCCCGTCGATTGCTCGACGAAATCCTCGCGACACACCGCTGAGCCCCACCCGACGACCCCGCGGTCGTAACGCTTGTCCGGCCGCCCGGCCACGCGGGGCGAGCCGTGGGCTGAGACGGACCATTGATTTTATTCTTTTATTTAAGCTGATTTTGCCGCGGCCTTGCCGCACCCCCGGGCTCCCCGCCCGGCCGCCCGCCTCCTCCCCGCGACCGGGGCCACGTCACACTTCCTGCACCCCGCTACATCCCCCGTCCATCCCGTTTGCCCCCCACCACCCTGCCCGCCCCGCGTGCGAGCACGGCCAATAAGCCCCCAAGGAGTCTCCCCTCTCATGGCCGAGAAAGCCCCGACGAAGAAGAAAGTTTCGAAGAAGAAAACCACCAAAAAATCCGCCGCCAAGGCCGCCGACGCCAAGGTCGATCCCCCCGCCCCCCAGAGCGATCAGGAGCTCGACGCGGAAACCCAGGAGCGGTACGAGGAAGCCAAGCGGGCCGACCTGACCGTGCGCGACCTCGAGGCGATGGACGACGAACCGCTGCTCCAACTCGCCGAGGAAGAGGGGCTGGCCGAGTCGGACATCGAAGGCCTGAGCACCAACCGGCTGATCTTCCGCATCCTGGAAAAACACTTCTCGGCCAAGGGGCTGATGTACGGCGAAGGCGTCCTGGAGATTCTGCCCGACGGGTTCGGTTTCCTGCGCAGCCCCGAGCAGTCCTACCTGGCCTGCCCCGACGACATCTACGTGAGCCCGTCGCAGATCCGGCGCTTCGGGCTCAAAGTCGGGCACGTCGTGGCGGGTACCATCCGGCCGCCCAAAGAATCCGAGCGCTACTTCGCGTTGCTCCGGGTCGATGCGATCAACGGTGAAGACCCCCAGCACCTCAACGAACTCAAAGACTTCGACGACCTGACCCCGCTTCACCCGTTCGAACGCTTCGTCATGGAAACCCCCGGCGACGACGCGAACTTTGAGATGCGCATCGTCGACCTGGTCGCCCCGGTGGGCAAGGGCCAGCGCGGCCTGATCGTCGCCCCCCCGCGCACCGGTAAAACGGTCCTGCTCCAGAAAATGGCCAAGTCGCTGATCACCAACTACCCCGACTGCAAGGTGATCGTGCTCCTGATCGACGAGCGGCCCGAAGAGGTCACCGACTTCAAAGCCAACACCCCGCCCAAGGTCGAGGTGGTCGCGTCGACCTTCGACGAAAACACGACCCGGCACGTGCAGGTCTGCGAGATGTGTATCGAGAAGTCCCGCCGCCTGGTGGAGTACGGCCACGACGTCATCATCCTCATGGACTCGATCACCCGCATGGCCCGGGCGTACAACGCCGAGATGCCACACTCGGGCAAGATCCTGACCGGCGGTCTGGATTCCAACGCGCTACAGCGGCCCAAGAAATTCTTCGGGTCCGCCCGGGCGATCGAGAACGGCGGGTCGTTGACGATCCTCGCGACCGCGCTGGTCGACACCGGCAGCAAGGCCGACGACATCATCTTCGAAGAGTTTAAGGGTACCGGCAACAGCGAGTTGCACCTGGACCGCCGGCTGGTCGAGAAACGGGTCTACCCCGCCATCGACATCGCCGCCTCCGGCACCCGCCGCGAAGAACTGCTCATGGACCCCACCGAGCTCAAGCTGGTGTACCGTCTGCGCAAGGTGCTCGCCGACATGAACGTCGTCGAAGCGATGGAGCTGCTCAAGGGCCGGCTGATGAAGACGCCGACCAATGCCGAGTTTCTGATGAAGATGAGCAGCGAGGGCTGACCCGTGAGCGATGACCCCAGTGCCCCCGAGCCGAAGACGCTCCCGGACCTCGACGCCGAAGCCGACAAGCCGCGCGTCGGCCCGATCGACAAGGCTTACTGGCAAGCCGCCAAGTCCTGGGACCGCCACCGCCGCGAAGCCGAACGGCGAGAAGTCAACGATCCGACGAAAAACCGCTTGCTCTACAACGGCCTGCTCCGGCAGGCGATCAACCTACACGGTCCCCTACCGACTCCACGCGAGAAAGACCTGAAGGCTCATGAACGACTCGCGGACGTCCTTCGACGCCGACCCGCTGATCGCGGAAACGGTGATACGGCTTGAGAGGTTGGGTTACCGGTACGTCATGATCGATGGGCAGGCCGTCATCCACCACGGCCACCGCCGGTACACCGGGGACGCCGACTTCACCGTGTTGTCGATGCCCGACCGGATCGAAGAACTCACCGCGACGCTTGCGGAGATCGGTTTACGGCCGGCCGTCCCCGAATGGAAGGCTCTGGCCGAGCGAGCATTGGTCTTGCCGCTCGCGGATTCCGAAGTCAACTTCGGCATCGACCTGAGCTTTAACAACTCCGAATACCTGGACCGCTGCTTCAAACGCTCGGTCGTCGCCCGAATCGGCGGGACCGATGTCCGGCTGCTGGGGGTCGAGGATCTGGTCATCCACAAAGTCATCGCCCAGCGGGTGCAGGATCACGTCGACGCCGTGGAACTCTTGTCGCGGTATCTCGATCTCGATCACGGGCTGATCCGGTCGTGGCTCGAGCAGTTTGCCGAGGTAACCGGAGAGCCGCTGCTCGAGTTTTTTTCGCGTTGGCTTTAAGAGAGCCGCTAAGCCGCGGCACCACCGTCCCTACGTTCCCAAAGACCCCAATGCCCACGCTCCTGATCGCTCTCGGCGCCGGCGTCGCGTTCCTCGTCGCGTACCATACCTACGGCCGATGGCTCGGCCGTCGGGTGTTCAACCTCGCCGCCGACGCGGTGTGCCCGTCGGTGCGGCTGCGCGACGACCGCGACTACGTCCCCACTTCCAAGGCGATCGTCTTCGGTCACCACTTCACGTCCATCGCGGGCACCGGCCCGATCGTCGGGCCGGCGATCGCGGTCATGTGGGGCTGGCTGCCGGCGCTGCTCTGGGTCGTCTTCGGCAGCATCTTCATCGGTGCGGTCCATGACTTCGCGAGCCTTGTGATTTCGCTGCGTCACAACGGCCAAACGATCGGCGACCTCGCCGGCCGGGTGCTTAACCGCCGCGTCCGCCTGCTGTTTCTGTTCGTGTTATTCCTCGCCCTCACGATCGTCTTGGCGATCTTCGGCCTGGTGATCGCCGCGGTGTTCCGGCAGTACCCCGCCGCGATCGTGCCCTGCCTCGTCCAGATCCCCATCGCGGTGGTCATCGGCATGGTATTGCACCGGCGCGGCCGGGGGCTGCTGCTGCCGTCGCTGTTGGCGCTGGGGGTGATGTACCTCACCGTAATCTTCGGCGACGTCGGAGTGCTGGGCACGATCAACACGGCCCTCGCCGGGCTGCCCACGATCGCCTGGGTCGCAGTGCTGCTGGTCTACAGCTACGTCGCCAGCGTGCTGCCGGTGTGGAGCCTGTTGCAGCCGCGCGACTACATCAACAGCCTGCAACTGCTCACGGCGTTGGGCCTGATTGTCGTCGGCCTCTTCGCCGCGGCCTTCCTCGGCGGCGCCCCCCCGGTCCCGGGGGCCCCGCGGCAGCCGCTCGAAATTGTCGCCCCGGTGTTCAACCCGAACCCCGAGGGCGCCCCGCTGATCTTCCCGTTCCTGTTTATTACGATCGCCTGCGGCGCGATCAGCGGCTTCCACTGCCTCGTCAGCAGCGGCACGAGTTCCAAGCAACTCAAAAAAGAAACCGACGCCCAGTTCGTCGGCTACGGCAGCATGGTCACCGAGGGGTTTCTCGCCACGGTCGTGATCCTCTGCTGCGTGGCGGGCCTGGGCCTGGGTACGACGGTGATGGAAAAAACCGGAGCACAGCTTGCGGCCGGTGAAACGGAGGCGGCGCATGATTGGTTCGGGCAGGAAAAAGACTACGTGATCGATACCACCGGAGGAGCCTTCACCGTCATCGCTACGGGTGAGTCCGCCTTTGCCAGCCGTTACCTTTCCTGGACCTCGGCCGCGGGCTTGGGGGCCAAGGTGGCGGCATTTGTGGACGGGGCCGCAAATTTACTACGTAGTTTGGGCCTGCCACTCTCAGTAGCGGTCGCGCTTATGGGCGTTCTCGTCGCCTCGTTCGCGGGGACGACGCTGGACACAGCGTGCCGGCTGCAACGGTACGTGGTGCAGGAGTTGGCGGGGACGTTCGTGCGACGCCGCGAGCCGAGCGAGGGTGAAGCGGGAGCGGGCGGAGTGGGCGGAGATCGGGTCACGCCCACCGACGGCCATCCCTCGGCATCCGGGGCGTGGAACCCGGTGCGGTGGCTGATGAATCGGCACGGGGCGGCGCTCTTCGCGATCGCGGTGGCGGCGGGGATGGCGGCGATGCCGGCCCCCGGGAACGACTGGTCGTGGGCGGCGGCCGGGGGCGGGGGGCTGATCCTCTGGCCGATGTTCGGGGCGACGAACCAGTTGCTCGGCGGGTTGGCGTTCCTGGTGATCGCGTTCTGGCTCTGGCGGCGGCGCAAGCCGGTGTGGTTCGTGGTGCTGCCGCTGGGTTTCATGCTGGTGATGCCCGCGTGGGCGATGGCGGTACAGCTCCCGGCGTGGTGGGGCGGCGGCGGTTCCGGGACTTCCGGGGCTTCTGGGCGTTCCGGGGGGAACTGGCTGCTGGTCGGGATCGCCGCGGCGACGCTGGCCCTCGAGGCGTGGATGGTGATCGAGGCGGTGCTGCTGTTCCCGAAGGTGCGGCGGGTGGCGGAGGCGGTGGAAGCCTAAGCCGTCGGCCGCGGCGATCCGAGCCGGGGGATCGGGTTCAAATGAGGTAAACTAGAAGAATGCGGTATTTGTGGATGTTGCTTGTCTGTGTGGGGATGGGGGGGTGTATCAGCGCGTGGCCGCCGTCGGTCGAGGTGGTAGGGGCCGAGCTGATGGACCAGGGGCCCGAGGGGGCGCGGGTCGAAGTCGCGCTGGTGCTGAGTAACCCCAACGATTTCACGCTGCCGCTGCCCGAAACGAATTACTCGGTCAGTCTGGAGGGGACTGACAATTTCGCCTCGGTCGACCTGCCCGCGCGGGTGCTGGGGCCCAACGATGCGCAGGCGATCCGGCTGCCCGCGGCGTTCGCGGTGCAGGGGGGGCGGGACCTGGCCGGTGCACGTTGGCGGGTCAGCGGGACGGTGACGTACGAGCCCCAGAACAGCGTGCGGCGCTTCCTCACCGAGTCCGCGGTGCCGCTGCCGGCGGTGATCTTTCTGGGCGGCGGCGAATTGGAATGACCCCGCCGCACCGCCGGCGGAGCGCGGAGCGGGGCGGGTGATTCCCCGGAAGCAGTCCGGCAACGGGTCGGGTCCGGAGTTGGAATGGATAGTGGATCATGAACCCTGTCTTTGTTGATCGCCGATACCTGATCCCTTTCCGCGCGAAGCTGCTGCCGCAGATTTTCACGGACGTGCTGGTGATCGGCAGCGGGGTGGCGGGGCTGCGAGCGGCGTTGGCGGCGGCGGGCGACGGGCTCTCGGGCTCGGGCTCGAACGGCAGTCGTGCGGCCGGGACCATGGACGGTTCCGGGGGCGGTTCCGGGGGCGGGGATACTTCCGGGGGCGCGGGGGAGGCGGACGTGATCGTGGTGGCGAAGGGCGGGTTGGAGCAGAGCAGCACGTTCTGGGCCCAGGGGGGGATCGCGGCGGTGCTGAGCGAGGCGGATTCGGTGGCGGACCACGTGGCGGACACGCTGGCGGCCGGGGCGGGGCTGTGCGACGAGCCGGTGGTGCGGCAGGTGGTGGAGCAGGGCAGCGCACGGGTGGAGGAGCTGCTGGAGTGGGGGATGCGATTCGACCGGGCGGAAGCGGGCGGGCCGGCCCTGGGCCGAGAGGGCGGGCACCGGCACCACCGGATCCTGCATACCGACGGCGACGCGACCGGACGGGCCCTGGGGCGGTGTCTGGGTGAGCGGGTGCTGGCACAGCCGGGGATCCGTTTTTTCACCGAATGTTTTGTCCTGGACCTGATCACGTCGGACGACGGCGGACTGGGCGGCGGGCAGGTGCTCGGCGCGATCACGCACCACCCCAAGTACGGGCTCCAGGTCATCTGGGCGTCGGCGACGGTGCTCGCATCGGGCGGGGCGGGCGAGGTCTACCGCGAGTCGACCAACCCGCGGGTCGCCACTGGCGACGGGGTGGCGATGGCGTACCGGGCCGGGGCCGAGCTGCAAGACCTGGCGTTTTATCAGTTCCACCCGACCACGCTCTACGTCGCCGGCGCGTCGCGGAGCCTGATCACCGAGGCGGTGCGCGGCGAGGGCGGGACGCTGCTGGACCGCGCGGGGCACCGGTTCATGCCCGACTACGACGAGCGGGGAGAGCTCGCGCCGCGGGACATCGTGTCGCGCAGCATCCTCGCGCAGATGGGCAAGACGGGGCACACCCACGTCTACCTGGACGTGCGCCACCTCGGGAAAGAGCGGTTCTCCCAGCGTTTCCCGGGGATCGCGGCGCTGCTCCAGAAGTTCGACCTGGACCCCGCGGCGGACTTGATCCCGGTGCACCCGTCGGCCCACTACATGATCGGCGGCGTACGGGTCGACGCCCAAACGCGGACGAGTCTGCCGGGGCTGTACGCCGCCGGCGAGGCGTCGTGCAGCGGGCTCAACGGGGCGAACCGGCTGGCGAGCAACTCACTGCTCGAGGGCCTGGTGTTCGGTAAGCTCGCCGGCGAAACCGCGCGGGAGATGCTCGACGCCCACGGAGGTGGCCGGCGGCCGACGCGGGTCGTCTCGGACATCCGGCCGTCCGACCGCAGCGAGCTCGACCTCACCGACGTGCGCTCGAGCCTGCGCAGCGTGATGTGGCGGCACGTCGGGATCGAGCGCACCGGCGACCACCTCGCCGAGGTCCGCGAGATGTTCGAGTTCTGGGCCCGGTACACTATGGACAAGATCTTCGACGAGCGCAGCGGGTGGGAGGTGCAGAACCTGCTGACCGTCGGGGCGATGATCACCCGGGCGGCCGCGTGGCGGACCGAGACGCGGGGCACGCACACCCGGCTGGAGCACGCGGGGCCGGATGACACGCTGCGAGTCCACGACGTCTGGCGGAAAGGGCAGCCCCAGCCGATGACGGTGCCGGTCGCCGAGGCCGCGGTCGCCCCGGCCGGAGAGGCGATCTCGTGAACCGGGACACGGCGGATCCCGCGATGACGGCGGAGACAAGCCCACCCCCAAACCCGGAGACGCTCCGAGGCATGGCTTCACGGCGGATTCCAACAAGCGTGACGAGAGCTTTTTCGAGGCCGCTTCGGGGGGGACTTCCAAGGCTGCTTCCGGGGCTGCTTCCGGGGGTGGGGGTGGGGGCGAGGAGTGAAGGGGTGCGGCTGGGGCTGGAGACGGGTTTTGATTCCGGGTTGTCGCTGGACCATGCGTACGCGAACCGGGCGGCGGGCCGGGGTGTGGTGGGGAAAGCGCTGGATCGGATCTACCTGAGCGCCCCGGCGTGGCGGGCGGTCCGGTGGCGGCGGGCGCAGGCCGAGGCGTGGACGGCCGAGGCGGTCCGGGCCGCGGCGGCGCGCCGACCCCGCGGGTCGGACGCGGTCCACCTCTTGGACGGGGGGGCGGGGTGCGGCCGGATGGCGTTGTCCGTGGCGGCCTCGGTAGGCCGGGCGACGCCCGAACACGACGAGCGAGGAGGCAACGCATGCGGGGTGCGGGTCACGCTGCTCGACGAGGATTCGGCGGGCCTGGCGCGGGCCCGGACGCTGGCCGAGGCAATGGGGCTGGGCGCGGTGGCGTACGTGGTGGGCGACGCGCTGGCGGCGGGAGGGTTCGCCGGAGTGGACGGCGGGGTGGCCGTGGCGCTGACGTCGGGCTTGTACGAGTGGTGCCCGGACGACGCGTCGGTGGTGGCCTCGCTGCGGCGGCTGGCTGAGCGGATGCCACCGGGCGGGGTGCTGATCTACACCGGCCACCCCTGGCACCCACAAGCGGCGCTCATGGCACGGTGGTTGCCGAGCCGGCGGGGTGGGACGTGCACGATGCGGCGGCGCAGCCGCGCGGCGTGGGAAGCGTTGGTGGCCGAGGCGGGCTTCGTCACCCAGCGCCGGGCCGCCGACCGGCGGAGGATTTTCACCGTGTCGTGGGCGCGGCGTGCGTAACGGCGTTTACTCCGCCCGGGCCCCCAGGATGTCGCGGTAGGCCTGGGCCATGTCGGCGGCCTTGCGGCCCCAACTCAGCGCCTCGGCCCGGGCCAACGCGCCGGCGGAAAGCTCGGCGATCCGCTCGGGCGTGTCGATCAGCGATCCGATCGCCGCGGCGAACCCTGCGATGCTGGTCTCCGGGTCCGTCAGCGGGATTTTCAGGCCGCAGCTTTTATCGACCGCGATCCCCATGCCGCAGGCGTCGTGGCATAGCACGGGCAGGCCCGACGCGAGCGCTTCCATGACCACGTGCGGCGTGCCTTCCTGGAGGCTGGAGAGGACAAACAGGTCCGCGTCGCGGGTCTTCGCCAAAGCCTGTTCGTAGGCCAGTTGGCCGGCCCATTCGAGCTGCGTGTCCAGCCCGAGCCGCCGCGCCAGGGCACGCCAGTTCTGGGTCTCGGGCCCGCGGGACAGGATGGTCAGGGTGAAGGCTCGCCCGGCGTCGCGCAGACGGGCGAGGCTGTGCAGGAGCAGGGGCAGGCATTTACGGCCCTCGTGCAGCCCGCTCCACAAAAGGTTCAGCGGGCGCTGCCCGTCGTAGCGGCGGACGAAGCCCTGGGTCGTGGGGTGGGCCCCGGACTCGATCATCACGTCGGCGGGGGCGTCGAAATAGCGCTCGACCATCCGCTGGTTAAGGCGGTCGACCGCCCAGATTTTTTCGGCCGCGGCCGCAGCCCTCCGGCAGCGCCGGGACCGCTCCATGGTCCGGCGGTTGAGCCGGTTACGCAGCCCGTAGAACGCGCGGTCTTTCGGGCTGAGCATCGAGAAGAACGGCCGGGGGATCGTGGCCGCCCCCGCGATCGGCCCCCACACGAACGGCAGGCCCATCTGCCAGAGGTAGCCCGGCTCGCGGTACCCGATGATGTTGACGTGGTGGACCAGGTCGAACGGCTCGGCGCGGTGCATCGCCTGCGCGGCCCGCAGCGCCGCCTTCTGCCAAGCGGCGTAGCCGCGGTAGTAGACGGCCCGGAACGGCAGCCCCTCGCGCTGGAGTAGTTTGCTCAGCGGCGGCTGTTCGAGCCAGCGGACGGTGAGCCCCGCGACGGGGCCGTGCTCCGCCACGAACCGGTCGTACGCGGCGACGGCGTCGCGCCCAAAACCCGGGAAGCAGAGCAGCGTGACGTCGTGGTGCGCCGCGAGGTGGTACGCCACGTTCCAACCCACGCCGGGCTCGGACCCGGAGTACGGGCTCGACGCGAACGCCGACAGCAGCACCCGCAGGCGGCGGGGCTCGGGGCGGTCCGGCGCGGCGGCGGCGGAGGGGCGTAGCGGCTCGGCGGTGCTCGGGGTGTTCATGCCGACGCGCCCCGGATCGCGCGGCGGGCGGTGGGCGACGCGAACTGCCGCCAGAGTTTTTTGAGGCAGTACCCCGGGTTGATCAGCGTGGCCAGCACCAGGTTGCCGCACGCCGAGGCGCGGCGGCGCTGGCCCCAGAGCATCGCGGCGTTGCGCCAATGGAACCAGCTCATGTGGTTGAGCTTCTCGAGCCGGCGGACCACCCACCACCGCCTTTGGCTCTGCCGCAGGAACCGGTCGAAGTCCAGGGCCTGGCCGCGCATCTCGGCCTGTCGACGGGCGCGGATGAAGCGCAGTTCCTCGCACTGGCGCTCGAAGCGCTGCATGGTGTTGCTCCCGCCGTGGAGCCGGTAACGCATGAGCGGTTCGGGGAGGGTCAGCACCGGGCCGTGCCGGGCCATGCGGATAAACAGGTCCATATCTTCGCAGTTCTTGAACTGCGGGTCGTAGCCGCCGACGGCGAGGAAGACGTCGCGTTTGAGAAACGCGCTGGGGTGCAGGACGTTGATGTCGTGGCCCGCGGCGTAGTCGCGCGTGAACGCCCGGATCGATTCGGGGCCGAACCGGGAGAGCCCCAAGACTCGGCCGGCCTCGTTGATGTGGTGCCCGTGGGTCCCCCAGACCACCACCGTGGGCTCGCGCTCGGCGGCGGCGAGTTGCCTGGCCAGCCGATCGGGCATCGCCTCGTCGTCGGCGTGCATCACCGCGAGCCAGGGCCGGGTCGCCTCCCGGGCCGCGAGGTTGAGCGCGGCGCTGCCGCCGAGGTGCGACGTTTCGATCAATCGCAGCGCCCCGGTCTGCGCGTAGCCGCGCAGGATCGAGGCGGTGGCGTCGGACGAGCCGTCGTCGACCACGATGAACTCGTAGTCGCGCAGCGTCTGCCCGAGGATGCTGTCCACGGCCTGCCGAATATAAGGTTCCGCGTTATACGCGGGCATGATGACACTGATCATCGCTACGGGTCTCCCCACCACGGCAAACTTGTGGCTTCCTCCAGGCCACGCCCGCGGCGATCGCCTTGTTTGACCCAGAAAATATAGCACAGGCGCCACGCGGGGCCACCTAATTTGACGATCGATTTCCCTGACCGGTTCCGACCCCCGGCGGTGTCGTGCCCCGTCCCCGAGAGGCCGCGGCCAAACGCGATTTTGGAGCGAGCCGTGCGCTCGGCCGGCTCGTCCACACGCCCGGGCCCGCCGGGTTCTCCGCCGGGTCGGCCTTGCGGTATCGGATTTATCGTGCTTCTCGGTGGACAGACGCACGGATCGGGGGCATAGTTGCTCCGGCCGTCTGGTCGGACTTCGGACTTCGGACTTTGGGCTGCGGAAGGCTGCCGCCGGGTGCCCGGGTAGCAAGGATCGGTTGGAATATGCATCAAGCGAGGGAAGACCCAAAACCGCCGACCCCGGTGACGGAGGTCCCGACCCCGGGGCTGCGCGCCCGGGTGCTGCGCGGGGGGTCGATGATGGCGGCGCGGCAGGGGCTGGGGGTGCTGGTCAGTCTGGTGGGGGTGGTGCTGGTCACCCGCCTGATCGGCCCGGCGGAGTACGGGCTGTTCGCCGCGAGCATCGGCGTGTTCACCTACGCCTTCTGCCTCGCGGGCTGGGGGATCGACATCTACCTGATGCGTCAGCCCGAAGACGCGGTGTCGGACCGGCAGCTCCACCAGGCGTTCACGCTGGGGCTCTGCCTGTCGCTGGGTTTTGGCGGGGCGGGGGCGGCGGCGGTGGGGCTGCTGGACCACGCGGTGGGGCTCGGGCGGTTCGCGCCGGTGCTGTGGGTGTTTTTTGCCTGCCTCCCGCTGTCGATCGTGTGCACGCCCGCGCGGGTCAAGCTTGAACGGGGGCTGGCGTACGACCGGATCGCGGTGATCGAGTTGTTCGCGTTGTTCCAGTTCCAGGCGGTGGCGTTGGGGCTGGCGTACGCGGGGTACGGGGCGTGGTCGCTGGTCGCGTCGTGGGTGGTGAATCAGGTCTTGATGCTGTCGCTGGTCTGCGCGGCGGCGAAGTACCTGCCGCGTCTGGCGTGGGACGGGGGACAGAACCGGCGTATGCTCGGCTTCGGGCTGGGCTACACCGCCTCGGCCGCGGCGATCCAGTTGCGGACGCTGATCAACCCGCTGATCGTCGTGCCGTTCGCCGGGGCGGCGGCGGCAGGGTACGTCGGGATGGCCACGATGTTTGCGTTCCGCCTGAGCGTGATCAAGCACCTGTCGGAGAAGATGGCGGTCGCGGCGCTGGCGAAGGTCCAGCATCGGCGGGAGCGGGTCCGCGAACTGGTGGGCGAGGGGATGCGATTGCAGGTGCTTTGCGTCGGCGTGCCGTTGGCGGGCTTCGCGTGGGCCGGGCCGTGGCTGATCCCGCGGCTGATGGGCAGCGAGTGGCGGCCGGTGGCGGACCTGCTGCCGCTGGTGGCGATCGGGTTCCTGGCCAGCGCGGTCTTCGGGCTGCACGCCTCGGTGCTCCAGGTCTACGAGCGCAACTGGTCGGTCGCGGGGTTCAACGCGGCGCTAATGACGGCGCTGTTCGGCTTGTCGTGGTGGCTGGTGCCGCGGATCGGGTATTTAGGCTACGGCTGGGCCGAGGTGATGACCCTGCCGACGTATCTCCTGATGCATCTGTTTCTCAAGCGCGAAGTGGGCACGCCGGACTACCGGGTGGCGGTGGTGTGGGCGGCGGGGCTGTCGCTACTGATGCTGGCCCCGCGGCTAGGGGTCGCGGCGTGGGTGTGCGCGGCGGCGGTGCTGGCCTGGCCGGTGACGTGGACGCATCTGGCCGGGCACGCTCGGCAACTGCGGCAGGCCGTGGTGGTGCGGGCATGAGCCGGGCGGGGTGGTGGAGTCTGTGGCTGGTCGCGACGCTTTGTCTGAACGCGGGGTCGGCCCGGGCGTTCACGTTCCAGGTGAAAAACGAGCGCGAGCTCACCCGGGCGCTGGCCCGCCTGCGTCCGGGCAACACGGTCCTCCTGGCCGACGGGGTGTACCGCACGTCGCTGCGGCTGACCCGTTCCGGGACCGCGGACGAGCCGATCCTGATCCGGGCGGCGCACCCCGGCCGGGCCGTCATCGACGCCGCCGGCCTCCCCACCGCCCTGGAACACAACGGCCAGACCCACATCCATGTCGACGGCCTGGTCTTCCGTAACGCCCAGAACCCGCCTCAGGCGGAGCAGGCCATGGTCCGGGCCGGCAACCACTGGACGCTCCGCGGCTGCACCTTCGAACACGCCACCGGCGCGGGCCTGGGTCTGCCCGGCGTCCGACACGTCCGGGTCCTCGACGCGGTGGTCCAGCACAACGGCCAGATCGGGATTGCGGTCTCCGGCTCGCAGCACGTTCTGATCCGCGACACCCTGATCGCCCATAACAACGATGGCTTCGACACCGAAGCCGAGATCGACCGCGCCCGGATCGCCGAGAAAGTCCCCCACCGCGGCCGGTGGTACACCAACCCCGCCTGGGAAGCGGGGGGGATGAAAATCTCGTCCAGCACCGATGTCCGGCTCGAAAGGATCCACGCCCACGACAACATCGGCCCCGCGCTCTGGGCCGACTACAACAACCGCGACGTCCTGTTCCTCGACTGCCACGTCCACCACAACCGCAACCTCGTTGAAGGCTGGGAAGGCATCGGCATCTTCGTCGAATACAACGCCCAGGGACCCATCGCCGTCCGGGGATGCCGGGTCGAAGCGAACCAGGGCCCGGGCCTCGCCGTCGCCGAGAGCCGCCACGTCACCCTCGAAAATAATTACTTCATCGACGACGAGCTCGAGTTTCGGGACATGCAGCGCCCCGGCACCATGTTCCAGCACATCACCGCAACCGATAACGTCTTCGAACGCGCCGTGGTCCAAACCTCGCTCGGAACGTGGGACCCCGACAGCGGGGCGGTGAAGTCCATCACCCTCGAACGCAACCATTGGCGGGGCGAAGCGGTCTTCCGGTGGGGCGGTCAAACCTTCCGCGGTCTGGACGAAATCCGCCGCCACCTCGGCTTCGAAAACCAGCCCCCCTCGCCCCCGGAAGCCGAGCCTTCGCCCCCGGAGGCAGAGACCGTGCCCCCGGAAGCTGTCCCCACGCCCTCCGAAGCCGAGTCTGCACCCGGCCAGGGCGGCATAGCCGACCCGGGCTAGTCCCCACCTCCCCGGGCCCAGCCTCTGCCTCCCAGCCTGTCGCCCCCTTCTAATTTATTGCTCAAGCCGTCGGATCGTCTGGCGCGGTTAGCGCGGTGGCGCACCCTGTACGGGTTCCGCGTCGGCAAATCTGGCTAAACCCGACTCGAGGGCCGGTCGATGGAACCATCAACCCCGTTAGGGCACGTACGCCCCGCGGCCCCGGCCCCGCTGACAGGTCACCCCCCGGTTCCAGGCATTCCCATGGCGTTTGGTAAACCCCGCACCCGCATCTCGCCGATCGGCATCGACCTCGGTGCCGACAGCATCAAGCTGCTCCAGATCGTGCCCGGCGACACCCCCGAACTCGTCGCGCTCGGCGCGGCCACGGTGCCCGAAGACGCCCGGACCAATCTGCTCGCCCGGCAGCAGTTTCTCGAAGAAGCTCTGCCCGCGCTGCTGCGCCGCCACCCGTTCAAACACAAGCGGGTCATGCTCTCGACCCCCGCCTTCCAAACGCTGGTCCACAACCTCCTGATCAGCCGCGGCCAGGCCAAGGACATCGACCCGCAAGTCGACCTCGCGCTCCAGACCCGCCTGGGCGTCGAGCCCAGCCGCATGGTCACACGCAATTACCCCGGGGCCGAGGTCTTCCGCGACGGCCGGCCGATGCAGGAGGTCATCACCTTCGCCGCGGGCCGCGACATCGTGATGCGCTACGTCGACCTGGCCAACCGCATGAAACTCGAGGTCGTTGGCATGCACTGCGAGGCCCCCTGCGTGATGCGGGCTTTCGCGTACCTTGCCCAGAACAATGAAGCCGCCGACCAAGCCCGCCCCGTCGCCTACGTCGACCTGGGCGCCGCGACGACCAAGATCGTCATCGCCCGGGGCAACGCCATGCTGCTGGCCAAGACCGTCCATGCCGGCGGCGACACCTGGACCCGGAAACTCGCGGCGGAGCAGTCCATGGACTTCGCCGAGGCCCGGCTCGCCCGGGTCGCCGAGGCCCAGGGCAGCACCGCCGTCGCCGTCCCCGAAGAAACAAAAACCGCCGGCGAAGCGCTGCCCTGTGAAACCACCGAGTGCCTCACCGACGAATTGCGGATGACGTTCCGCCACTACACCTCTCGCTACCCCGACCAGCCGATCGAAAAGCTCGTGTTTCTGGGCGGCGAATCCAACCGCCTCGAGACCTGCCGCCGCCTGGCCCAGGCGGTCCACGTCCCGGCGCAGCTTGGCGACCCGTTCGCGCGGCTGTCCCGGATCAACGCCGGGCCGATGCCCCTGGGAATCGACCTCGCCCAGCCCCAGCCCGGATGGGCCGTGGCCCTGGGCCTCTGCCTCAGCGACGCCAACCTCTAAACAGCCCGGCCCGCCGGCCCAACCCCCCCAGCCGACGCCCACCGCGTCCCCCCGACCCTAGATTTTCACCCCCGACCAACGACCCACGATTGGAAACGACCATGGCCGAGCACAAAAGCTTCCTCCCCGAGGACTACCTCGAAAAGAAGATCGCCGCCCGCACGAACGTGATCTTCATCAGCCTCTTCGCCGTGGTCATCACGGCCCTGTTCGCGACCGAGTTTGTCGGCCGGCGTCAGGACGCCAAACAGCTCGACGAGCTCGCCGAGCGCCACGCCCAGTTCGAGCAGATGCGCCGCGACTTCGAGCAGATCGAATCGCTCAACGCCGAGAAGCAGCGGATCAAACAGATGGCCAATGTCACCGCGACGCTCAAGGACAACGTGCTCAAGTCCATGGTCTTCGCCGAGCTGATCAACAGCATGCCCGCCACGCTCCGGCTGACCGACCTGAGCCTCGAAACCAAGGCCACCAAAGACGGCGGCCCCCCGCCCCGCACCGCGATCCAACGCGAAAAGCTCCGCCAACGCGCCACCGGCCAGACCGAAATAAAGGTCGTCCCCACCGTCGTGGAGCTCGACCTGATGGGCATCGCCCCGACCGACGTCGAAATCTCCGACTACATCGGCGCCCTCAACGCCCACGACCTCTTCGAGAACGTCAGCCTCGCCTACGTCGAAGAGCAGCAGTCCAAAGAAGACGACAGCACCGTCCGCAAGTTCCGCATCCAGCTCTCGCTGGACCGCTACTTCGACGCCAGCACCTTCGAGCCCACCCGTGCCGACCGCGGCCTGCTCGTCGACCCCGTCGGCGACACCCTCCAGATCAACCCCGAGGGCGAGATGGTCAAGCCCACCGAAGCCCTAGGCATCGTCGAAACCGAATAATCCCCCCGGAATAAATCCCCCGGAATAACCCCTCCGGAATACCCCCCCCCGTACCCCCACTCCGCTCTCCCCCGCGGACCCGCTGGAGAACCCCATGCGTTTCGGAATCCGAGAAATCGTCTTCGTCTTGATCCTGCTCGCCATCCCCGCCGGCTGGTACATCGCCCTCGCCCAGCCGCGTCTGGAAAACAAGCGGCAATGGCAGGACGACATCGTCGCCGTCGAGTCGAAGATCAAGTCGGTCCAGAAGGCGACCGCCGACATCGACGACGTCCAGGCCGAGATCCAGAAGCTGCAGAACGCCATCGCCCACTTCCAGAGCATGCTCCCCTCGGACCGCGAGGTCGAGACCCTGCTCCGTGAGGTCTGGGAACTCGCCGGCGAACACCGCCTGACCGCCAAAAGCGTCCGCCCCGACAAGCCGGTGACGACCGCCCAGTACGCCGAGCTGCCGATCAAGATGGAAATCGTCGGCGACTTCGATGGGTTCTACGACTTTATGCGCGACATCGAAAAACTCCCCCGGATCACCCGCATGCCCCGCATCAAGATCAAACGCGAAACCAACGCCGAGGGCGAAGGCATCGTGACCGCCACCCTGACCCTGAGCATCTTCTTCGAGGGCGTCGACACCGCCTCGGCCCGCTCCTGAACCGCTCCGCCTCAAGCCCGACTTAACCCACTGTCCAACATCCTTCCGGGGGCCAGGGAAAACCGTGATGAGTAACTTCGAAGAGTTCGACAACCCCAATCCCGCCCCCGCCGACCACCCCGAGCCCCAGAGCATGTCGCTGCTCGGCGGCATCGCCGGCGGCGGGGACCACCCCGCGTTCGACCTGGGCCAGAACCAGGAATCCCGCCGGGTCACCCAGCAGTCGATCATCGTCGGGCTCACCGTCACCGTGATCGCCTTCGGCGCCCTGATGGCGATGCGGGTCACCCAGAAGAGCGCCGACGCGTCGACCGTCTCGCCCGAAACCCAGCAGTTCATGGACACCCTCGGGTCCAAGCTCAACAACCTCGACAAGATGTCCGACGACGACACGCTGAACCCGAAAAACATCAAACGCCTCTTCCAGGACACCGCCTCGATCGTCGCGGCGATCGAAAACGACCCGACCGAAAAACAGGTGCCGCTCACCCAGGTGCAGATGAACCCGTTCACCCCGGTCTACACCAAGAAAGCCCCGGCGGTCGCCGAGACCGGCCCGTCGGCCGAGGCGCTACGCAAAGTCAAGCTCCAGAACCTCTACGCCGAATTGGGCCGTGTCGAAATCAAGAGCATCGTCGGCGGCAGCCGGCCCCGCGCCTTCATCGGCGGCGACCTCTACAAGATCGGCGACCAGATCGGCAGCTTCGTCATCCGCGGGATCGACAGCCGCAAGGTCACCTTCGAGGCCGAGGGCTTCGAGCTCCGCCCCGGCGAGCCGCGTTTCATCCTGGGCATGAGCCAATCGCCCCGCCGCTAAGACGCCGACCGACCGACCACCCCCGCCCCCGGCCCGGAGGCCCTGCCCCCCGCCCGACCCCGACCGATTGCTTACTAGCGCACGGGAGAAGCGCATGGACGATTACCTCGACAACCCGGACCGCGGCTTCACCCCCCCGGAAGCACCCCCGGAAGCCCCCCCGGATTTCACCCCGGGAACCTCCTTGGAAGTCGCCCCCGGCGACGCCCACCTGCCCGTCCCCGCGTCGAAGGTCGGCCTCCGCGACCTCTGGGCCCCCGCCACCACCGCGCTGGTCGCCCAGCGTGACCTGGGGCAGGCCCTCGAAGCCCACGGCACGATCAGCACCGCCCAACTCGCCGCCGCCCGCGACACCGCGGGCAAGACCCCCGGCAAGCCGCTGGCCGACGTCTTTTTCGAGATGGGCATCGACGAGGTGGCGCTCCAGCAGACCCTCGCGACCATCTCCCACCTCGCCTTCGAACGCATCGACCCGACCGACCTCGAGGCGGCCAAGTTCATCAACCGGCTGGGCCTCCCTTACTGCCAGGAGCACGGCGTGATGCCGCTGCGCTACGCCGGGGCCCGGGTCGTCGTGGGCGTGGTCCACGTCGACGACCTGGTCCTGCTCGACGAGCTGCGGCACAAGATCGGCCAGTCGATCAAGCCCGTCGTCGTGACCCGCGGCGACATCGCCGCGGTGGTCGACGCGCTCAAGTCCGACGCCGCTGAGGACACCGCCGTGTCGATGGACGAGGTGCTCGACGGTATCGACGAAGACGACGTCGAGGTCGTCGAAAACGACGACGACGAGATGGACCTCGAAAAAATGGCCGGCGAGTCCCCGGTCATCCGCTACGTCAACTACCTGATCTTCAACGCGGTCAAGGAAGGCGCTTCGGACATCCACATCGAGCCGCAGGAAAAGAACATGCGGGTCCGCTACCGCATCGACGGCGTGATGTTCGACGCCACCAGCCCGCCCAACAGCATGCGCGCCGCCATCATCTCCCGCATCAAGATCATGGCCAACCTCGACATCGCCGAACGCCGGCTCCCCCAGGACGGCCGCATCCGCGCCATGGTCCACGGCCGAAAGCTCGACCTCCGCGTCTCGACCCTGCCCATGGTCCAGGGCGAAAAAGCGGTCATGCGGATCCTCGACACCCGGTCGATCCAGGTCGATCTCGACGACCTGGGCATGGACCAGGACTCGCTCCAGATCTGGAAAAAACAGATCGACCAGCCCCACGGCATCGTGCTGGTCACCGGCCCGACCGGCTCGGGTAAAACCACCACCCTCTACGCCTCGCTGGGCAAGATGAACCGCGACAAGCTCAACATCTCCACCGCCGAGGACCCCGTCGAATACCACCTCAACGGCATCAACCAGACCCAGACCCACGCCAACATCGGCATGACCTTCGCCGCCGCGCTCCGCGCCCTGCTCCGCCAGGACCCCGACGTCATCATGGTCGGCGAGATCCGCGACGTCGAGACCGCCAAGACCGCCATCGAAGCCTCGCTTACCGGCCACCTGGTCCTGTCGACCCTGCACACCAACGACGCCCCCGCGGCCATCACCCGGCTGATCAACATCGGCGTCGAGCCCTACCTCATCGGCTCAGCCATCAACGGCGTGCTGGCCCAGCGTCTGGTCCGGAAGATCTGCGAACATTGCAAGCACCAGGTCCCGCCCGACGACACGATCGCCGAGCACCTCGCGATGCAGGGCATCGGCATCGACGAAGTGTGGGAGGGGGCTGGCTGCGACAAATGCCGGGGCACCGGATACGCCGGCCGGTTGGGGATCTACGAGATGCTCGTCCTCAACGACAGCCTCCGCGACCGCGTCGCGAGCAATCCCAACGTCACCGAGTTCCGCCGGATGTGCGTCGAAGGCGGCATGGTCACCCTCCGCCAGGACGGCTTCAACAAGGTGATGCAGGGCAGGACCACGGTCCAGGAAGTCCTCCGCGTCACCGAGTCCTGACCCCCAGCGCTGCGACAGGCCCCGGGGCGTCCGCCCGCCGCGGACCCGCGGTCCACGGCCGGTGACCACTGCGGACCACCTTGGATTCGTGGCGATCTTATTTATAGATTCAGTTAAAACATAATTTTACAACGATCAAGCGTTCATCCCAGGGTGATTCTCCTTATCCGCTCGCCCCGCCTTGCGCACGTCACGACGCATCGACGTGCCTCTCGGCGAACGCTGAACGCTGGCTTTTCAACACGCTCACCGCTCCATTACAGCGTCATTTCTCGCCAAATCCGTGGCTAGAGCACTTTTCATAATTTCTGGCCGTATCCACACGCCTCGAAGTAGTTCGCACATTCGTTGGGCTTCACCGCCCGCAGGGCGTCGGCAACCGCGTCGCTCAACCCGTCGAACGTCGTGGCCGACACGCGACGCAGC
>JBCDDZ010000026.1:0-38842 GCA_039180025.1 Planctomycetota bacterium | reverse complement strand
GGAGGGTGGGGTTTTCAAAGAGCGGGCGGTGGCCCCCCCGGCGGCGCGACGCGGTGGCAGGCGTCGGGTCGGGGTTGGCGGGCATGAGCCCTCGGCCGCGTTCCCGTCACGGCGTCGACCCACGGGGTTCCCGGCAAGGTGGTACCCGAAGCATCGCCACGTCCGTGCGGGCCATTGGCCCGGCATCCCCGGCCGGAACTTTTGGGCGTCCCCGCGGGGCTGGCCGCGGCGTGAAAGCGGGCGGGGCGGGGCGGGGGCGCGGGTTCCGGGGGCGGGGCCCGGCGGCGTCACGGCGTGCGCCTTGCCTGGTCGCTTCCGTGAGTAGGCCGGGGGCCGACAGAGGGGGGCGGGGCGTCGCGGGGGTGCGCACGGGCCGCACGCGGGGGCGGAAAGCGGGGGCGTTAAATGTTCGCGGGGACAAGAGGTTACGGTTTTTTTACACCTCCCGACTTTGCGTGTCGTGTTTGCCACGTCCCATTCCATAGATGATCGAAGATCATCTGGGCGCTGGCGTTCGACAGGACGCTACAAGTGGCGTTAACGACGCGCTAGATCGGGCTGGGATCTTCCCCTATTACCACGAAAGCCTGCTCGCTCTGAGAGCAAGCAGGCGATCCATATTTCAGTCAATGACGAACTCCGCCCAGCCGTAGCCGGAGACTTAGAAGCTCCGGCGGACGTTGACGGCACGCCCGATGCGGCGTTTGCGGTTGAGAAGCTTGCGGCCGGCGCTGGTGCGCATCCGGGCTCGGAAGCCGAACTTACGGGCCCGCTTGATCAGACTTCGGCGTTTGGGGTAGTGGGTGGACATCGGTTAATCTCGGGATCGGGAGGTTCGCTCGGGGCCGGGCGGACGGCAAAACCATTAAGGTATTTCGAATAGTTCGGACACGTAGTTCGCGTTGCCGCGGGTGTCGGTGGCGCGGACGGTCACGGCGTGGCTCCCGGACGGAAGGTCGGAAAGTGTAGCGGACCAGGCCTCGCGTGTCGAGTCGTAAATCAGATCGTCGGGGAGGATGGGGGTGTAGTCCTCGTCGTCGCCGAGCCGATACGCGATCGAGTGGATCGGCGAGTAGTTGTCGACCGCGGTCCCGGCCAGCCTGACCTGGCCGTCGTCTCCGACCTCGAGCTGCATGGCCACCGATTCCGGGGGGGTGTTATCGATGAGTACCGGATCGGCCCGGCGTGCCGCGGTGAGGGCCATCTCGCCGGGGTTGTCCAGCCGATCGGTCACGGCGACCCGGAGGCGGTACCGGCCGTCGGGTACCAGGCGGGTGTCCCAGCTATAGGACGTGTCGTCGAGGTCTTCCGCGAGGGTCAGCCATTGATCTCCGGCGGCGGGTTGGTAGTCCAGGGTAAAACGTAGGCGATCGCCGTTGTCGTCGGAGGCTTCCCAGCTGATCTCCATTTCCGGGCTCGCGGGGAGGTCGAGCCCGGGGAACCCGGGGTACTCGGCGGTGATGCTGCCCAGGCTCGGGCGGAGGTTGGGCATCACGTAGGCGAGTTCGATTTTTTCGACGACGGGGCCGGGGCCGGGCGGGGCGTCGCCGGGCCGTTCGAACGTCAAGCGGTATTGAAGGAATCGAGCGGGCGGTGAAGACACCGCGATCTCGTGGGGCTGGAGCGGCGGGTGGTCGGCGGCGTAAGCCACCGTGCCGGCGTTCTCCCAGGGTGACCACGCGGCGATCTCGGGATCCGCCACGTTGCCCGAACGGGTTTCGACCTCGACTTCGGTGCCGGGCTGGAGTTCGGCGGTAAGCAAAAAAGTCCCCCACAGGCTGATCTGCGTCGCGTCGAGCGGGGCGCTGAGATACGTGCCCGACTCGGCGGTCCCCCCCGAAAGCCGCAGCAACGCCGCGGGGTTTGCTCCGGCCACTAAGAGCCCGTCCGGGGCGACCGCCACGGCTAAAAGCTGCTGCGGTTCGAGGTCGTTGAGCACGCTGGTTTCACCCGCCGCGGGATCGAGGAGGTAGAGCTGCCCCTCGTTGCCGGTGCCGATGAGGAGCTTGCCATCGGGCCGCTGGGCGAGCTTGAGCACCATGACCGAGTCGCGGAACACCTCGGTGACGAATCCTTCGGGGTCGATGCGGTAGACCGCGTTGCCGGATTTGTCGCGCGACGACGAGCTGCGGGCGTTGCGGGTGGGCCGGGGGCGATCGGCACGCGACGCCGCGGGTGAATCGCCTCGGGTATCGAGCGAACCGCTTTGACGCGCCGCCAAGAGCCGCTCGCGTACCGCTTCACGCAGCGCGTCGTATTGCTCGGCGGTGGGCGAGCCGGCGGAATCTTCCTCGGTATCACTAGCATCGTCGTCGGCTGCGTCGCGGGCTTCGGATTCAGTGGCCGCGTCGGCTTCCGCATCCTCCACGGCATCCGGTGCCGGAGCGTCTTGGGGGGCGGCTTCCTCGCCCCCAAGGTCATTCGGGGGCGTATCGGCGTCAGGGCTGTCGGCGGCGGGGTCTGCGAGGGGCAACGGCTCGGGCTCCACGGGAAGCTCGATGGGCGACTCGGCCTCGGGGGCAACCTCGGAGGGGACGGCCGGCACGTCGGGGCGGCCGGTTTCTTCTTCGGCAGCCTCTTCGAGCCGGCCGGGCCGGGCTTGTTCGGCGTCCGCGGTTCCCGCGTAGACCGTGCCGTCGTCGGTTACCCGTAGTGCGCCGATCTCCGGTTCGTCCGCGTCGTAGACCACGTAGGTCGAGCCGTCGGGGTCGATCCGGTAGATCAATCCGTCGGTGTCCGTCCCCGCGTACACCACGCGGTCCGGGCCCACGGCGAGGCAGAGCACGTTGGCTTGAGCGGTATCCAAAAGCTTGCCCTGCGCCGGCGGCTCAGCAGGCTCGCCCGTCAGGACGGCTTGTATATAACCCCGCGCGTCGCTTACCCGGGTCACCACGCCCTCGCTGCCGGTCGCGACCACGAGGTCCGGCCCCACCACCGCCAAGTCCCATACATATCGCGTCTCGGGCCACGCGGCGATTTCCACGAGAACTTCCTCGTAGAGCATCTGCACCGAAGAAGGCGATCCGCTAACCCCCACCAGAAGCACTCCGTCCAACTGGTCTAGGCAAAAAACCTGCTTCCCGGCCGGCGCGGCAACCTCCCGCACCTCGCCCGCTTCCACGGCCAAGAGCTTTCCTTCCGGCCCGGCCGCCACGTAAATCGTTTCGCCAATGATCTCGACGTCGTAGACCACGGAGACTTCTTCCGGCAGCTCCGCCACGGGTTCGACCGCCGCCGCGAGCTTCAGGTCGCCGAGGTTGGTCACCACCACCCCATCGAACTCGCCGTCGGCAAAATCCGATTCCGTGGAATGGGTCCAACGCTCGGGTTGGATCGCCGACGCCGAGCCGACCACGTGCAGGCACGCGGCCGACACCACTAGGGCGCGGCAAACAAGACGAAAAAAGCGGGGAAAAATCATGGGGTTCCGGTTCCGGATACTGGAGCTAAAACAAAACAAAAGGATCTTTGTCGAATCGTTGGCGGGGGCTTCACGGGGCCTGGGTCGTCACGCGGAACGAAAGCAGGATCTCGCCCTCGATCACCTGCTCGGCTTCGGCCCGGCTTTCTGCGAAGCGGGGATAGGCCAACGTCTGCGACGAGGGGGTCGCGCTCAGCACCGCGGCCCGGCTCGAGGGCAGGTCCGACAACGCCCGCCCCGCCACGGCCACGCCCTGCTGGGGAAGCGGTAGCCCCAGATAAATCGCTTCGCGATCCACGTCCGCGATCGCTTGCAGGGCTTCGAGCAGGTCGTCGACGTCGTCGATCGACACGAGGTCAGGCCGAGCGGCGAACAGGCGATAGGTGTACGCCTCGGCCCCGCTCACGATGAGCTGATACTCGCCCTGGGCAAGGTCTGTGGGCAGGTCGAACGTCAGCGTACGGGACACCGCCGGCTGATCGAACGGCTGGACCTCTACCGCGACCTGAAGCTGACCGCCGGGGGGCAGGACCGTGCGATCGAGCCGGGCGGCAATGAGTTGCGCTAGCTTGAGCCGGTTTTCCACTTCCATTGATAAATCCGCCGAAACCAGAGGCAGCGGTTCGAACGGGTTCTGCATCATCGCGGTGACGGCGGGCAGGAGGTCAAACGCCAACCCGTTGATCCCTTCCCCGGGGATCACCGAGTCGATCTCCAGCGTCCTGTCTCCGGCAAAAGTCAGCGTGCCGGTGGTTCGCAGGGTGTGCAGCGTCGGCGGCGCCTGGACCGCAGTAAGGCTCGCGTTGGCCACCGCGCCCAGCAGCGCCGGCGTAAGCTGCGGCGCGTCTACGACCCGGTAATCGTAATTGCGCGTCGGTTGTCCGGGGTAAGTCACCGCGATCGACACCGGAGCCGACGCGTATCCCTCGGGATCGGGCACCCCGGCCACCGCCGCGGCCTCGTCGCGGACCACGCTGCCGACAATGTCGAGGCTGCTACCGAGTTTGAAACTCGTCGAATCGCGCGACACGACGAAGTGGGTATAGCCCGTGGCCATGGGCAGCCGGGCCGCCCCCACCGCGTCCATCGCGTGGCCGAAGGCCAGCACCGTGCCGTCGGGCAGCACCTCGGTCACGGTGCCCGAAGCGTTGAGGTCGAGGTCCCCGAACACCAGCGGGATGCTCAGCACGCTGCCCGGCTCGAGCTTGACCCGCGCCGGGTCTACGTTCGAGGGCGGCCGGCCCGCAACCTGTGCCGCCCCGCCCGCCCGCAACGCGACCCCCGCCGGTTCTAACAGCGGCCCCAAAAGCCGCGCCGACGCGTCGCTGCCCACCGACACCGGCAGCGATAACGGCCGTGCCTGCCCGGAGCGCTCCGAAAAGTCCGCCTCCGCTCCGCTTGTCCACGTGGGCACGGAAACCGGTGGGCCTAATTTCGGGAGGTGCTGCTGTATCAACCACTGCACCGTGTCGAGGCGCGACCGTGCCGCGCCCGCGACGCCGAGCCGGTCTGCCACCGCCGCCATGATCGCCACCGAGCGCTGCATCGCCCCCGGTTCGACGGCCCGGTCCGCGGATTGATCCAGGTCTTCCTCTAACGCCCGCGCCCCAACTTCACGCATGTATTCGATGGGCTGGACCCCCACCAGACACACGTTGACCTCCGAGTAACCAAACGCGAACGCCCCGATCAGCCGGCCGCCTTCGCCTAGGACTTCGGGCTCACCGGGGCTCCAGATGTACATCGGCGAACCCGACATGCCCTGCACCGGGCCGCTGCGTTGCATCCGTTCGCCGGTGCATTCGACCCAGACCGTCCCGCGCTTGGCCGACGAATCGCTCACCACGCTCACGACCGTGAACGCGAACGGCTCGATCGTGTCGCCGTGAAACACCGTCTTGCCGTAGCCTTTCATCCCCACCTTCACGTCGGCAATCGCCAGGATCGCGGCGGCCTCCTCACCGACCGCCGGCTGAGTCCGGGCCGCTACCGCCGCCAGGGTGACCAGCACGCTGAGGGTCAGCATCAAACACCGGTTCAACACGAAGCCAAGGAACATCAATCTGCTTTGCATAGGCAATCAGCCTATTCGTCCGGAAAACCTTTGACAAGCACGCCCGCCCGAGGAATACTTCAAAATCGTTCCGCTGCCTCCACGGACGTTCGCCTCGCCGCCGCTCACCGCCGGTGACTCCACGGACGCCCGCCGCGGCACCGCCCCAGGACGGCCCGTCTCATGCGGGCCACGCCGCGCTTCTTTTTCTCTATAGCCGGCGGTTCTTTTGTCTTCCCCGATCGGCTGCGCGATGCTCGAATCCACTCAGAACCTCATCGGCTACCTCTTCAAAGACGCCGACCTGCTCAACGAAGCCATCACCCACGCTTCGTTCGCCGACCACCGGCTGAAATCCAACGAGCGGATGGAGTTTCTCGGCGATGCCATCCTCGGCTACGTCGTGTGCGAGCACCTTTACCGCGAATTCCCCGACCTGCTCGAAGGCGACATGACCAAGATCAAGTCCTCGGTCGTCTCCCGCCGGGTCTGCGCGAAAGTCACCCAAAGCCTCAAACTCGAAGGGCTCCTGAATCTGGGCAAAGGGATGGCCGGCCGCCCCAACCTCCCGGGCAGTGTGGCCGCCGCCGTCCTCGAATCGATCATCGCCGCGATCTACCTCGACGGCGGGATGGAGCCGGCCCGTGCGTTCATCCTCCGGCAACTCAAGCCCTACATCGACGAAGCGGCCGCCTCCAACCACCAGCACAACTTCAAGAGCGCCCTGCAGCAGCTCGCCCAGAAATCGCTCCCCGATAACCCGACATATCTGGTGCTCGATGAGAAGGGGCCGGACCACGCCAAGGCCTTCGAAGTCTGCATCGAAATCCTCGGCCGACGCTTCCCCGCCGCCTGGGCCAACTCTAAAAAACAGGCGGAACAGCGCGCCGCCCTTAACGTCTTAGTCGATCTGGGTCTGGCCACCCTCGCGTCCGACGGCGCGGTCCATCTCGTCGACCTCGACACCCTGACCGAACCCCTGGTCTTGCCCGACCCGCCGAACCACGAAGAGCCCTCTCCTCCCAATCCCCCTGCGGCCACTCTATAAAATCAGCTTTTCCGCCGCCGCCTGGTCGCCGGGTCAAAGGTTTAACCGCTTTCGGACGCGTCGGGCAAAACCAGACCAGCCTGCCCCGCAGAGCGGTTGCAGTCTGCCGCAGACCCCGTAAGTTCTGTTGGAGTAGCAACTGCATCACGTACCGTTGCCGTTAACCGTTGAGCCCTCTCCGTATCGTCTCAAAGACTCTGGATACCGCACCATGTCAAAAACCGTTGCTTGGGGAATTCTGGGGGCGGGGACCATCGCCCGCGCGTTTGTCCACGGCGTCGGCGAGTCGGACCTCGCCCGCGTCGCCGCCATCGGCAGCCGTTCCGTAGACCGTGCCCGCGGTTTCGCCGACAAAGCCGGCTTGTCTGACGCGGAATGCCACGGGGATTACGACGACCTGCTGGCCAATCCCGCGGTCGATGCGGTCTATATCGCGACCCCGCACCCGATGCACGCCCGGTGGTCGATTCGCGCCGCCCGGGCCGGCAAACACGTGCTTTGCGAAAAGCCGCTCGCCGTGAATCACTCCGAAGCGATGGCGATGGTCCAGGCCGCCCGCGACCACGGCGTTTTCCTGATGGAAGCGTTTAAAGACCGATGCCATCCGCAGACCGATCGATTGCTCAAACTGCTCCGCGACCGGGCGATCGGCCAGGTCCGCATGATCACCGTGAGCTTCGGCTTCGGCGGGGGCGACCGCATCGACCACCCCGACGGCCGGCTGTTCAATCCTGCCCTCGCCGGCGGCGGAATCCTGGATGTGGGCGCCTACCCCGTACAGTTTGCACGGCTGATCGCCGGGGTGGCCACCGGCAGACCCTTTGCCGACCCGGTGGAGGTCCGCGGGGCGGGACACCTCGGCGAGACAGGCGTCGATGAATGGGCGGCCGCGACCCTCAAATTCGAGCACGGCCTGGTCGCGCAGGTGGCCACCGCCCTCCGCGCGCCCCTCGACAACTCCTGTACGATTTACGGCTCGGCGGGCCGTATCCACCTGCCCGACCCCTGGCTCAACTCGCGCGACCAGGCTCAGCCCGGCCAAGTGATCGTCTACGCCGATGGCCGGTCCACCACCCACGATGTTCCGGCCCAACGCACCGGCTTCGGCCACGAAGTGCATGTCGCCTCCCGAGCGATTCTCGAGGGCCACACCCAATCCGATGCCATGACCTGGGACGATTCTTTGGGCCAAGCCCAAGCCCTCGATGCCTGGCGCGAAGCCATCGGCCTGGAATACCCTTGCGAGACCCCCGCGGGGTTTCCGACCCCCCTCTCGGGCGACCCTTTAGAAACCCCCGGCTCCCAAACTCAGTCGATGACCTACGGCCAAATCCCCGGGCTGGACCGCCGCGTCTCCAAGCTCATCATGGGCTGCGACCATCAGCCCCATTTCGCCCACGCCGCGGTCCTCTTCGACGACTGGTTTCAGCGCGGCGGCAACACGTTCGACACCGCCCACGTCTACGGCAACGGTCACCAGGAAACGCTGGTCGGCCAATGGCACCGCAGCCGGGGGGTACGCGACCAGATCAACCTCATCGTCAAGGGCGCTCATACCCCTTACTGCACCCCCGAGGGTTTGACGCGGCAGCTATCGATCTCGCTCGAACGCTTGCAGACCGACCACGCCGACCTCTACATGATGCACCGCGACAACCCCGCGGTGCCCGTCGGCGAATTTGTCGACGTCCTCCACGAACACGCCGCAGCGGGTCGTATCACCGTCTTCGGCGGCAGCAACTGGTCCGTCGAACGCTTCCACGCCGCCAATCAATACGCTCGGCGTCACGGCAAACGCCCGTTTACGGTGATGAGTAACAATTTCTCGCTCGCCCGCATGGTGAACCCGGTGTGGAAGGGCTGCGTCGCCGCGTCGGACCCCGAAACGCGCCAATACCTGATCGATCACCAGGTCCCCAACCTCGCCTGGTCGAGCCAGGCCCGCGGCTACTTCGTCTCTCCCACCGGCGAAGGCAACGAGGTCTGGAAAGTCGGCGACGCCTGGGACTCCCCCGACAACCGCCAACGTCGCGACCGCGCGTTCGAGTTGGCCCAGACCCACGGCGTCTCCGCCATCAACATCGCGGCCGCTTACGTACTCAGCCAACCGTTCCCCTCTTTCGCGCTCATCGGGCCGCGCACGCTCGACGAGACCGCCACCTCTTTGCCGGCCTTAGGCTTGACGCTCACGGAAGACGAAATGGCTTATCTCGACCTCCGCGAATAGGGCCCGTTCATTTCGTGCCCCGCCTGCGGTACCTTGTACCCATGCCCCGGCTCACCGCCCGTTTCTGGACCCGGCTGGGCGTATCGCTGGCGGCCGTCGCTGCGCTCACCGTCCCGGCCGCCATGGTCGCTCTGGATCACCGGGAACGCTCAGCCACCATCTCCCAACTGGGTTCGCCAGATCCCGGTGTTCAGGAGCGCGCGTTGAACCGCTTGATCCGGCGGGCCCCGCGCGATCCCGGCCTCGTCGATGCGGCGATCCAGCGTCTACCGAGTCTCCCGGCCCGAGCCGTGCTCCCCACCCTGCGCGCCCTCGACGAGGCCGGCTCGGCCCAAACCCCGCCGCTGCAACACGCCCTCGAATCCACCCTGCCCCGTCTGCGACCCGACTCCCTGCTTGCGGTCCGGCCCTACCTCCAAGACCACCGTGCCTGGCTGGCGGCGGCCCGGCGTCTGCTCGCGGACCCCGACCTCACCCCGGCGCAGCAGCAGGCGTTACTCGATCACCTCGCGGCCGACGCCACCACCCGCGACCTGCCCGATGTGGTCATGGGACGTGTCACCCGCGACCGCCACGCCGCACTCCCCGGACTCCGTCGCCGCGCGGCCCGGCTTTTGGCCACCGCCCCTCTCCCGCCGCCGGATAGCCCGTCGTATCTCGCCTGGTCTAGAGCCCTGGACGAACTCCTCACGGACCCCGCGCCTTCGGTACGGGTCGCGGCTCTCTCCGCCGCGGCGGGCCTGGTCCCTGCCGATCCCCCCCGGCTTTCCGCTCTTAAGGACGCCCGACAAGACCCCGACCCCGCCGTCGCCCGCTGGGCGGAGGAGCTATTCGCTATGGCGGTGGCCGACTCTTCCGCTTCTGCGCGGCCGGCCCTGATCCTCGACCCGCCCCCGATCGGCTTCGACCCGACACTGGGTCATGCCCTGCGGCCGACCCTGATCCGGACCGCAGACCATCCCTCGCCGGATTGGATCCTCGCCACGCTGCGTCTCAACCACCGGCCGGCGGCCCGCGACCGTGCGGCCCTCGCCGCGGCGGAACGCTTTGACCCCCCGACGCTCGACGGGCTGATCGATACCCTGCTGACGGGCCACGACCCCGACGGCCGGATCTCCGCCGCGGTCCTCGTCGGCCTGACCGGCCAACAAATCCCGCTCCTTGAACACGCCGCCCGACGGGAGCACCTGGCCCGGGTCCGTACCATGATGCAGGCCGGTCTGTGGATGCAATACCGCTGGCCGGCGGGGGACCGCCACGTCCCCGCCCTGATTCACCGCCCCGGGCTCCCCGTCCCCACGCTGCTGCTTGCGTTGCTACACCGGGGCGAAGTCGCGCTCGTGCTCGAACACCTGCTCACCCCCTCACCCCAGGCTGCGGAGCCCGGAGCGCTGCCCGCCGCGGCGGACCTGCTGATCGGCCGCCGGTGGGCGGAGGTGCTCTGGGCCTACCTGCCTTCCGACGCCCCGGCGTTTCCGCCTACCCTCGACCCGGCCGCGATCGCCGAGCGGTTGGCCACCCTCCGCGCCTGGACCGCCGTGCATCGCCGCCGGCTCACCCCCTGACCGTCACGCTTGGTCCGTCCCGACCACGACCCCCTCCGACCGCAGGAACGCCACGGACCACGCCCGGATCTCGTCGCGGACCCGCTCGAACGTTGGACGCAGCTCGTCGGCCGATTTCTTTCCCGTCTTGTCGTCCGGGTCGTCGAACGGCTGATGCACCGTACGCCGCGCCCCCGGAAACACCGGACACGCTTCGTGGGCGCTGTCACAAACGGTGATCACCACATCAAATGCTTCTTGCAAATACAGATCCAACTTGTCCGAGGTGTGGCCCGCGATGTCCACGCCCGCGTCACGCATCACCTCGATCGACAACGGGTGGACCCCCTTAGGCTCCGTCCCCGCCGAGTACACCGCCACCGCGTCCCCACCCAGGTGAGACAGCCACCCGTGAGCCATTTGCGAGCGGCAGCGGTTGCCCGTGCACAAAACCAAGTAACGCTTCTTTGTCTCCATCGTCCGCTCCGTCGGTAAGTTGGTCACCCTAAAACCGCGTCCGCCGCCCCTCGCCGATCTTCCGCCCAAGCGCCGAAAACGGCTCGTCTAACGGCAATATAACCCAAGCGGAAAATTAAGCCCGCGGGACAGGCGGTTAATTGAAATAGTGCTCAGCCGGGTCTTCTTCGTGGCTCTCGCCCCGGGCCGCCGCGGTATCTTCGACGATCGGCAGCTTGGGCAGCGCCTCGATAAATCTGCGGCCGTAAGACTTCGTCAGCAGCCGCGGGTCCAGGACGAGCACCTTCCCCGAGTCCCGCTGCGACCGGATCAGCCGCCCGAACCCCTGCTTGAATTTCAGCACCGCTTCGGGCAGCGAATACTCCGCGAATGCGTTGCCCCCCCGCGCCTTGATACGCTCGGTCCGCGCCTCGATCAAGGGACGGTCGGGCACCACGAACGGCAGCCGCGTAATCACCACCCGCCGCAGCGCATCGCCCGGCACGTCCACCCCCTGCCAGAAACTGTCGGTCCCCAGAAGCACGCTGCGGTGGTCCGCTTTGAACCGCTCGAGCATCGCCGACCGCTGGATCGCTTCGCCCTGCACCAGCACCGGCATGCCGCGCTGCATCAGCCGAGGCCGCAGCCACTCGGCCGTCCGCCGCAGCAGCGCATAACTGGTAAACAGCACAAACGCCCCGCCGTCGCTCTCGTCCAGATGACGCAGCAGCATCGGCGTCATCGCTTCGAAAAACTTTGCGGCCCCCGGCTCGGGCAGCCCACGCGCTACCACCAGTTCCGCCTGGCCGGCGTAGTCATAAGGCGACCCCAGCAGCAGCGTCTGCGCATCGTCACAGCCCAAACGGTTCTTCAAGTGCGCAAACGGGTCGCGTCGTGTGCTTGCATTAGGTTGGTCCCGGGCCCCGCCCTGGGTCGCCAGCGTCGCCGACGTCATCACCACCGGCAGGGGGTCGCCCCGGCTGGTTTTGGCCTCGAACAGCCGCGGACGCATCAACGCCCCGACCTCGATCGGGGCGCTGCACAGCTTCACCCGGTCGAACCGGCCCCGCTTGGTGACCTCCACCCAGTACACGCTGTCCGGCACGGTCTGATCCACCAACGCCTTGAGCGTATCGCCCGCGGCCTCGGCGCGGTCCGCGTACCCCTGAACCTCCAGCCGGTCGTCCTCCCCGTCCAGCGCGTTCTTGACCCGGCGCAGCAGCAACGACAACTCATGCAAAAGCGGGGTCAGCGGATTGCTCACCGGCCGCGGCTCCCGGACCCGCCCGTTGCTCCCGCCGAACCGCTCGTGCCACACGAGCAGCTCATCAAAAAAGTTTTCGCTCGCCAGATGAACCTTCTCGATCGCCCGGACCGTGTTATTGAATAGCGAGACCTCCAGCTTGGCCTGAAGCGAAGGCAGCACCCCGCGGTGCCGCTTGGCCTGGTACAGCCGCGAAAGCAGATAACCGACCTGATACTTCGTCACCCCCAGCCCGAAGTGGTCGCTCGCGACGTCCTCGATCGTGTGCGCCTCGTCCAGCACGACCGCGTCGTAGGGCGGCAAAATAGAAGCCCCCCCCGCCGACTCGGCCCGCAGCGCCAGATCCGCAAAGAACAGCGCATGGTTCACGACCAGCAGGTCCGCGTTCATCATCCGCCGCCGGGCGCTTTGGTAATGACATTCTTTGTAGGTCGGGCAACGCTTCCCCATACAGTCTTCGCTGTCGCTCTGGACTTCGTTCCAGACCGACGGCGCTTCGAGCTGCGGCAGGCTCGCCAACGATCCGTCGGGAGTCTCCTTGGACCAGGCGATCACCTCCCGGATACTCCGTTCCTCCGCGGAGTCGTCGAACAACGACGCCTTGCGTTCCCACGCCCGGTTCATCCGCCGCAGCGACACGTAGTTGCCCCGCCCTTTCACCAGGACCGCGGAGAACTCGTCGCCGCCGCCTTCGACCCCCGGCAGGATCGCCTGGAGCAGCGGGATATCTTTGTGAATAATCTGTTCCTGGAGTGCGATCGTGTGCGTCGAGACCACCACCCGCCGTTTTTGGTCCGCGCCCCGCTCGCCCTGCCGCAGCAGGTGTGCGACCGCCGGCAGCAGGTAGGCAAACGATTTGCCCACGCCCGTACCCGCTTCGACCATCAGCTTGTCGCCCGCGGCGAGGGCCTGCTCGACCGCCTCGACCATCGCGAGTTGTTCAGGGCGTCGCTCGTACCGTTCGCCCAGCCGGCGGGCGATCGGGCCGTTTTCGGCAAGGATGTCGGCGGGGTCATACGTCACGGCAGAATTGTAACCCCCGACCCGAATATTTTTCTAACCGGGTCCGGCCCAACTCAAGGACGGGCGGGCGCGACCGCGTCCGCCGCCTGCCCCAGGACCGGGCTCAGATCGATCGCCCAGGGGAGCACGAACTGATACCCCATCAGCAACACCACCACGCAGATCAGCGAGACCAGCCCGCCGGACCGGATCAGCGACGACGCGGGGATCCGGCCGGTCGCAAAAGCGATCGCGTTGGGCGGCGTAGAGACCGGCATCGCCATCGCGAACGAGCACGCCAGCGCCGTCATCACCGTGAGTTGCACGGCCAGCGTCCGCCCCGCGTCGGTGTCCGGGTTCGCCAGGCCGATCGCAATCACCATCGGCACCAGCACGTTCGCCGTGGCGGTGTTGCTCATGAACGTCGACATCCCCACCCCCAGCGCGACGATGATCAACGCCAGCCAGAACCCCTGGAGTTCCGTAAACGGCAACCCGGCGATCACGTCGATCAACCCCGAAACCTCCATGGCTTTGCCCAGCGACAGCCCGCCCCACATCAGGATCAATACATTCCAGTCGATCGAATCCACGTCTCGCTTTTCGAGTACGCCCATGGTGGTCAGCGCCGCCGCGGCGAGCAAGGCGACCGCGGCCGAGCTTAGCCCGATGTCGAGGATGCCGCTGAAGACCCAGAGGAAGATCGCGGCCCCCAAAATCATCAGCGTGATCCGCCCCTTCCACGAGATCGGCTCGGTCGGTTTTTCGATCTCCGGCAGCGTCAGGCCGGACTGGGGACGAAACATCACCATGAGCAACCCCCCCGCCACCGCCATCAGGATCAGCGACAGCGGCACCGCCAGGATCATCCAGTCGATGAAGCCGATGTCGAGCTGAGGGAATTTCTGCTGCAGCGCCGCCATGGCGACCGCGTTGGGGGGGGTGCCGATCGGCGTGCCGATCCCGCCGATGTTGGCCCCGAAAGGCACGGCCAGGATCACCGCCCGGTGGAAATTATCGTCTTCGGGCATCGCCTTCACCAGCGGCGTGATGATCGCGATCATCATCACCGCGGTCGCGGTGTTGCTCATCCACATCGAAAAGAACGCCGTGATCAGCATGATCGCGAAGATCAGGGTGACCGGGTTCCGGGCGAACGGCCGGAGCAGCTTGGCCGCAATCTTCTTATCCAGGCCGTGCTTCGTGACCGCCGCCGAGAGAAGGAAACCGCCCATGAACAGGATGATGATCCCCGAAGCGAACGGGGCGAGAAACACGTTGTATCCCGGAAGGTTTTCGAGCGGGCCGTTGAGCGTCGGAAACTGTTCGGCCATCCCCCCCTTCCCCGCGAGGAAGACGATCTGCATCCCGATGAGGCACAGGCTCGTGGCGTAGAGCGGGATAATCTCGGTCGCCCAGAACACCACGGCCACCACGAAGATCGCGCAGGTCCGCCGCGCCAACTCGTTCACCGAGTCCGGCAGGCCGTAATAGGTCGCGATCGCCGCGACCGCGGTCACCGCAATAATGATCCAGCGTCGTCGGTCAGTCACCACAAACCTCTCGTTTCAGGCACCGCGTTGCACGGCTGGGGAACGGAGTGAAAGCCGGTCACAGCTCGGCCCGTCCACTCCGCATGCCCCGACCCTAGAGAGTTGGCCACCGCTTTCAAGCCGCACCACGACGATGCGGATTTAGGTAGCCCGATTGATTTACCTCGTTCGCGACCGCTACAGTGACCGTGTCCACTTCGAACCGCACACCCCGGAGCATCCGTATGATCCATGCCTACGCCGCTTCAGACGCCGGCAAACCGTTCGAATCGTTCGAGTACGACCCCGGCGAGCTCGGGCCGGACGGGGTCGAGATTAAGGTCGAACACTGCGGCATCTGTCACAGCGACCTGTCGATGCTCGACAACGACTGGGGCTACACCGCTTACCCCTTCGTGGGCGGCCACGAAATCACGGGCACCGTGGCCGCGGTCGGCGAGCATGTGCCTGCCGGGAAGCTGTCGGTGGGCGATAAAGTCGGGCTCGGCTGGTTCGCGCAATCCTGCATGTACTGCCGGTCGTGCCTGCACGGCTCGCACAACCTCTGCCTCAACGACCCGCAGCAAACGATCGTCGGACGCCACGGCGGGTTCGCCGACAAGGTCCGTTGCCACTGGGGCTGGGCGACGAAGCTGCCCGACGGGCTGGACCCCGCGGCGGCCGGGCCGCTTTTTTGCGGCGGGATCACGGTCTTTAATCCCATCGTTCAACACCAGGTGTCGCCCATGAGCCGAGTGGGGGTCATCGGCATCGGCGGGCTCGGGCACATGGCGCTGATGTTCTTACGGGCTTGGGGCTGCGAAGTCACCGCGTTCTCGACGTCGCCGGACAAGGAACAGGAAGCACGCGACCTGGGCGCCCACGAATTTGTGAATACAAAAGCAGACGGCGCTCTCGAGAAACTTGCCGGCAAGTTCGACCTGGTACTCAACACCACCAACGCCGCACTCGACTGGGACGCCTATCTCGCCACCCTCGCCCCCAAAGGGACGCTGCACACCGTCGGCGTGGTCGGCAACGCCTTCGGGACCGAGCAGGTCTTCCCGATGATCGCGGGCCAGAAATCGCTCTCGGCTTCGCCACTGGGCAGCCCGGCGACCACCGCCGACATGCTTGAATTCTGTGCCCGCCACGGCTTGGCCCCCGTGACCGAAACCTACGCCATGGCCGACCTCAACGACGCTTTCGAAAAACTCCGCACCGGCAGCCCGCGGTACCGGCTCGTTCTCGCCGCTTAGCGGTAAACTCGAAAATATCCTGGCCCCACCCGTCTTGCCTCAAACACCTAAAGCACTCAAAGGAACCGCCCATGTTCAAAACCAGCCTCCGCTTCTCAAGCCTCTTGCTCTGTCTCGCAGTCGCCCCCGTCGGCTTGGCCGAACACGACGGACATGATGGACACGACCACCACCAGGCCCACCACGACCCCGACGCCAAGGCCATCCTCAAACAAGTCAAGGAGACCGTCGGCAGCTACGCGGACCTCAAAGATAAAGTCGACGTCGAATACACCTACACCTACCGCGACAACGCCAGCGGGAAATCCGATGTTTCGACCGAACGCTACCTTTTCGAAGGCGAACTCTCGTGGGCCAAATACACCACCTCCGACAAGTTCGTCTTCCCCGACCGCGACGGGATCGCGGTTCAGGGCTGGAACGGCCGCGAAGCATGGGTCACGCTCGACGGCCAACGCGTCACCGACGAAGACGCGGTGGGGCTCGCCAAGTTTTTGCGGCCGACCAACTTCTACTGGTTCGCCATGATGCAGAAACTCCAAGACCCCGGCACCCTCCACGAACACCTGGGCACCCGAGAACACGAAGGCGTCGAATACGACGAGATCAAGCTCACGTTTGACGTCCCCGAAGGCACCGCCGCGGACACCTACGTCCTTTACGTCAATCCCGAGACCCACCTGGTGGACCGCTTCCTTTTCACCGTTGTCGATTTCGGCGTGGTCGATACGCCGTTTCTGATGGAGGTTGAGCACGAGGCTTTCGGCAATATCATGCTCCCCGTGACCCGCCGGTACACCCCGTCCGATTGGGAAGGCAACGTCCCCGACGACGCGGTCTGGGTAGACGAAATCATGGAAGACATCACCTTCGGCAAGGGCTTTACGGCCGCCGATTTCGATCCCCCGTCAACCGATTGATCTTCCGGCCTGCGGGTCGTGTTCTGTCGCTACGACATAAAAAAAGCCGCGCCGTTACACAACGACGCGGTTTTTAAATTTTTCGGAAAGCTCCGTTTGCAGAAGCACGAACTACTTGAGTTCGGCTTCGCCACCGGCTTCCTTGATCTTCTCGGCGAGGGCTTCGGCTTCTTCCTTGGGGAGGGCTTCCTTGATGGTGCCCGGGGCGCCATCGACCAGCTCCTTGGCTTCCTTGAGTCCCAGGCCGGTGGCTTCGCGGACGGCCTTGATGACCTGGATCTTCTTGTCGCCGGCGGCCTTGAGAATGACGTCGAACTCGGTCTTCTCTTCGGCCTCTTCGCCGCCGCCCGCGGCCGCACCGGCCACCATCACCGCGCCGCCCGCGGCGGGCTCGATGTTGTAGGTTTCCTTCAGGTAATCCGCCAGATCCACGGCGTCCTTAAGGGTCAGCCCAACGAGCTTGTCACCGAGTTCCGCGATCGCTGCTTCTGCCATAACACTTACTCCAAACGTTGCGTCTCCGAGTGGTCGTCGAACGCCGACGATTTAACCCCGCGGGGCCAGTCCGAGATCGGTCAAAATCAAAAAACAAAACGTAACGAACACCCCGAAAACAAGGGAAACACCAGCGTTTTCCCTGCGACTGCTTTAGCCGACTTTCTCGATAGCTTCGCCTGCTTCGAGTTTTTCCTGAATCGTCTTGACGATGCCCGCCAGATTGCGGCCCGGTGCGAGCAGAGCCCCGACGAGGTTCTGTCCGGGGGTGAGGACAATCTGAACCACCTTGGCCTGGGCTTCTTCCTTGGTGGGGAATTCCGAGAGCTTTTTGATCTCTTCGGGCCCGAAGGTCATGCCGTCGAGGACGGCACCTTTAAACTCAAGATTTTCGAGCTTCTTCGCCCAATCGATCAGCTCACGGGCCACCCCCACGACCGAGTTGTCTTCGCTGGTCGGGTAGACCATCGCGGCGGGGCCGTCGATGTATTGATTGAGCGCTTCGAGTTCGCCGTCCTTGAAGACGTTCCGTGCGAGGCTGTTTTTGATCACCCGCACTTTGATGGACTTCGCGGAAAGGTCGGTCCGCAGCGCGTTGGTGTCGTTGGACTCGACGCCGCGGATGTCGATCAGTACGGCTCCGCTGAGCTCGGCGAACTCTTGTTTATACGCCGAAGCGATCAGGTTTTTAACGGGCTTGCTCATAGGAATCTACTTTCGTACGTGGCTTACGCCCCGCGGGGACGGTGGGCGTGATTAAAGTCGGGTAAAGCGATCGGCAGTGGAAACAAAACAGATGGTTACGGAAACTTACGGCGGGCCACCGGTTTCACGGCCGAAAGACGCGGACGGAAATTCAAGCTTCAACCAGCACGCTCGGGGTCATTGTCGCCGTGATCGCGATCTTCTTGATGTACTGCCCTTTTGCGGAAGAGGGTTTGATCTTGGTGATGAGGCCGATCATGGCCTCGGCGTTTTCGGTGAGCTGCTCTACCGAGAAGCTGTGCTTGCCGATCGGCGCGTGGATGTTGCCGCCGTCGTCGTTGCGGTATTCGACCTTACCCGCCACGAAGGCCTTGACCGCATCGGCGATCTTGGCGTCCACCGTGCCCGCTTTGGGCGAAGGCATGAGGCCCTTGGGCCCGAGCACTTTGCCCAGCTTCGATACGACCCGCATCTGGGCGGGCTCGGCGACGGCGACATCGAAGTCCATCCAGCCGTCTTCGATTTTCTTGACCAGTTCCTCGCTCCCGGCTTCGATCGCTCCCGCCGCCTTGGCTTCTTCGACTTTTTCGGGACTACAAAAGGCGATCACTTTTTTCTGAGCCCCGCCGACGCCGTGCGGCAGGGATACCGAGCCGCGGAGCATCTGGTCCGCCTGCTTGGGGTCGATCCCGAGGTGCATATGCAACTCAACGGTCTGGTCGAATTTCGTCGCCCGGAAACCCTTGAGCCGTTCGACCGCTTGAGAAAGCGGCAGCACGTCTTCGTTGGCCACCCGCGCGTCGGCGGTATAGCGTTTACCTTTTTTACGAGACATCGATCTATCCTTTCGAGTTGTCCGTTTCGCGGACGCATCTTCCACGGTTCAGGGCCCGTGGTTGGCCCTCTGAAAGCCCGAAACACGGGCAAAATGATTCATATTCTACCCAGTTGCTTGTTCCGCACTCTTACCGGGCGTGGCGGTTTGTCGGGCGTAACGCCGATCGATCAGATTTCGCCGTCGACGGTGATCCCCATCGAGCGAGCGGTCCCCGCCACGATCCGGCAGTTGGCTTCGAGGGTGTGGCCCGAGAGTTCCCCGGCCTTTTCTTCGACGATGGCCTTGATCTGATCGACGGTGACGCTACCGACTTTCTCTTTGTGCGGAACACCGGAGCCCTTGTCGACCTTGGCCGCGTCCTTGAGCAGCACGGCGACGGGCGGGGCTTTGACTTCGAATTCGAACGAACGGTCTTTGTAGACCGTGATCACACAGCCGACGACCTTGCCGTTGAGCGGGCGGGTGCGTTCGTTGAATTGCTGGATGAACTGGCCGGGGTTCACGCCGTGCTGACCCAGCGCGGGGCCGATGGGCGGAGCGGGCGTGGCCGACCCGCCGGGGGCCTGGATCTTGAACTGTGAAGTGATTTCTTTTTTGGCCATGATGCAATCCGGTCCGGGGGGGAAAATCTCAGCCCGGCGGGTGACCGCCGAGGCAACCATGAGATCCATGCGAACGTACTCAAAATTCCACCCCGCCACCTGCTGCCGTGGCTTGGAGCGAACCGGACAGTTTAGCGTGTCCAACGTGCTTGACAAGTTGGGGCTTGCGCTGAGCCCAAATCACGATGATCGTGTGCGGTGATATCCGGCAATCGATCATTGACCCGGCCAGGAACCGTCACAGAGTACCGAGTTAAGTAATTTCTGGATATACTCTTACAGATTATTTTTCACTCTCAAGCCAAGCCTCAGTCGCTGGCTTGGGCCGCCTCTAGTTCCCCCGAAACACGCCGGGGACGCAGATCGACGACGACCGGCAGGTGGTCGGTTGCATCGGTATCGTCTCGTTCCAACCCCATGCGACGCAGCGACGACTCGCTGAGAACCTGCGTATCGAGCACGAAACTCGCGGTGACTTCGGCCGACGAATCGGAGTAAGAAATGAAGTCCAACCGGTTCTTAAAGGGACCGCGGCCGTGCGTATAGGTCAGGCCCGGTCGGCCCAGGACGTGGGGCGTGGCCGTGGTCAGCGGGCTCCGGTCCAGGTCGAGCCCGCGTGTCCCGACCTCGACCACCGAGGTGCTGCCGTTGAGGTTGTAGTCGCCGCCGAGGACGACGACCTCGGGACTCACCGCCGCGGACAGCCCCAGCAGCAAGCGGTTGACCGCGTCGGCCTCGGCCAAGCGGCGGGTGTCTTCCGCGCTACCCAGCGCGCCACCGGCTTTGAAGTGGACGTTGCCGACCACGAAATCGCCTACCGGAGTCTGGACCGCGGCCCCGGAGATGCGGGCCGGGAAATTCCACCGCTCCGTCGCCACCGGGGTAAAGGCCGGCAGCTTTGCCGACAGCGGCAGGGCCGTGACGACCGCGGTGCCCGCCCCCCGCCCGCCGGACCCGGTCACCATCGCGGCCCACGGAGCCTCGGCATCGACGTGCTCACGGAACCACGCACAAATTTCCGCTTCGCTGTACCGGCCCCGCTCCCATTCCTGTATCAGATAAATGTCCGCCTCCGTCGCGGAGAATATCCGCGCGAACGGCTCAGGGTTTTTGAGCGGCTCGCCCCACAACACGTTGATCGCCATCAGCCGTACCGCCCCGCCCGCCTTCGCCGGCATCGCCACCGCGGCCGACGCTTCACGCGGCGCGGCGTAAGCGGGCAGGACCGCTTCGTCGGTCAAAAGCAATTGAGTAGCGCCCGTCTCTCGGTCCGCTAACGCCACCGCCATCCTTACGGTTCCCTCGTCGGTCAGCACCGGCAGCCCCAGCGTCCCCGCCGCGGCACGCGACAACCGGAACTCGTGCCGACGCGACGCATGGGTCGGCGCGATCTGGAAGTCCAGAGCCCGCAGCGCGGGCGGATCATCCAATCGAACCGATCGCCCGTCGCTGAGATAGGCGGTCGCCACCGTCCGGCTGCGTTGACGTCGGCCCTCCACGGGCTCCGACGGGGCCGCGATCTCGATCTGCAGGTCCACCCCCGCCATGTGTGATAGGGCCGCTCCGGTGGCCGAATCGTTGTCCAGGTCGAACATCAGCACGGGGTAATCGCGATACCGCCGCAGGGTCCGGAGCGTTGGCGTCTCGAAGCGGCCGTAGAGATAGCTCTGGTCGCCCTTGATCGCCGAGCCGACCGTCCAGTCGTCGAGGCTGCCGTCGATCGTGGGGCGGTCTAGTGCCTGCGGCGGCATCCGCGACACGACGTCGTCCGGGATACGGTCGCGGCTGATTTCGTCGAGTTGCAACCGATCGGCGATGACCGATTCGCCCTGCCCGTCGACAATCTCGAGACTCAGCATGGGGACGGGCTGGTCCCAGTCGATATGGAGCATCCCGAAATGTTCGCCGCGGAACGGCCCCTGGATCCGGTGTCGATTCGCTTCCGGCGGCCGATAGCCGCCTCGGCGCGGCCGGCTCTGGTTGAGGCCGCTCGCGGTGAGGTCGTACAACGGATAGTCCACGATCCCCGGGGCGAGCCGAGACAACTCCGCGTGGTGGCGGTCGCCGCTGAGAAAGACGACTCCGCTGGCCCCGGTATCGCGGATCAGCCGCAGCATCCGCTGCCGCTCACGCGGGAGATTGATCCACTTTTCGAACCGGTGGTCCTCCGCGACGAACTGGATGCTGCTGACGATCAGGCGCAGGTCCGCGGGCTGGCTTAGTTGCTCTTCCAGCCAGGCCCACTGGGCTTCGCCCAGCATCGTGGCGTCGCGCCGAGACGATGGCTTGTAGTCGCCGCGTCGCTGGCCGGGCCGGGGCGCAAAACGCTCAAGTTCACTGCGGTGATAACGCGTGTCGAGCAGGATCACCTGGGTCCGCTGACCCTCGGGGCCAAAGGTTTCCGCGTGGTACACCCCTTCCCGTTGACGGCGGGGTGAATCCGACGGAACCCCTAAAAAATCAAGGAAGATCTGCTGCGAATCCCGCTTCATCGCGTACTCGGCGCCCGCGTCGTTTCGGCCGTAGTCGTGGTCGTCCCAGGTCGCCAGAAGACGTGCCTGCCGGCGCAGCCGAGCGAACCCCGGGACCGCGGCAAACAGGTCGTATTTTTCTCTAAGCACCGCCGGCTCATCGGTGTCGCCGTACACGTTGTCGCCCGCCAGGATAAAAAGCTCGGGTTCCCGGTCCAGCACCACGTCCCAGATCGGCTGCGCCCGCTGCTCACTCGAACACGAGCCGAAGCCGATCCGCGTCAGCGGACGCTCGGCCTCAGACCCCCCGATCGGTTCGGCCGACGCCGTGGAGGCCTCCAGCGCCGAACCGAAAACCGCCACGGCAACCCACACGGTCAATACATATCGCTTCATCGTGATGCCTTGTTCCTCAATTCGAGCAGCTTGAGCGGGGAATCCATCTTCGTGCTAACCGGCACGAGGATGGATACGGATCAATCCGAAACCCCCCAAAAACGACGCCTGCGTCGTGACCCACAGGGTAGACCGGCCACACCGACATCCCGCCAGGGCGTGGCGGACGCTCAAAGCTTTCTTACATAACCACCGATTTCTTGAGAAAACTTCCCGCTTCACGTCTTTTTGTCATCCCGTGAACTAATTCTTAACCAGACGTTGACATCATGCCTCGGCTGATTCGGCCAAGCCTTGATCTGAACACCTAAGCCAAGGATCGAAACCCCGGACATGCGAACCTCCTCTATCCCCATTGGCCCGCCCCCGGCGGCACCTGCCCCCCGTTCCGAAGAAGACGAATTTGCATTGACCTGTATGTCCATGGCGGAGACCCTTTCCGCCAACCGCATACGCCGTTTGATCGAAGCCGCCGGCTCGCCCGCCGCGGTACTGACTCAAGACGTCGAGTCCCTGACCCACCGCTCGGGGCTGATGGCGACGGACGTCGAGCGGCTGCGCACCCAGGTCCAGGCCGAACCCCTCCGCCTGGCTGCGACGCGCGACCACAAAGCGCGCCAGGCGCACGGTGTGCGTCTGCTGACGGTTCAGGACCCCGACTATCCGCCGCTCCTCAAAGCCGCTCCCGACCCGCCTCTGGCGCTTTGGGTCTGGGGCGTACTCCAGCCTCAAGACGTCTACGCGGTCGCTATCCTCGGCTCATCACGTTGTAGTGAATACGGCGCGGGGCAAACCAAGCGGTTCGCCCGCCGTCTCGCCGAGTACGGCCTGACCGTGGTCAACGGCGGCGAAGTCGGGATCGATGCGGTGGCCCTCGAAGCCGCTCTCGAGACCGGTGGTCGCGCGGTCGCCTGCCTCGGCGCGGGGCTGCACAACCATGGCCGGCCGCACCACGGACTCTACGAACGGCTCGTCGAATCGGGGCAAGGGGCCGTGATCAGCTGCGCCGCCCTCCAAACCCCTGCCAATCCTGCGAACCAGGTCATGGGGGATTACGCGGTCGCCGGGATGTCCATCGCCATGCTGATCACCGAAGCCGCACTCCATTCGGGGGCGCTCATCGCCGCCCGCATCGCCCACGAACAACTCGGACGCGACTTGTTTTCCCTCTGCGACCAGATCGATTCGTCTCACGCCCGCGGCACCCTGCGACTCATCGCCGAACGCCGCGCCCGCCTCACCCTCGACCCCGACACCCTGTTTCAATATTTAATCGAATCCACCGACAAGCTTGCGCACCAGGTCAGCCGTCAAGCCCGGCCGCTTCCGCTGCTTAATCATAACTTCGGGCGGAGCCGAGACCCCTTCCAAGTCCCCCTCACTGAAATCCAGCGCCGCTGCGTTGAATCACTCAGAACCTCCATGACCCCCGACCAGCTCGCCGAGGCCACGGGACTGCCTGTTTCACAAACCCGCTCCAGCCTGCATCAGCTCGCTCTCGCCGGGATTCTTGCCAAATCCCTCAACCGATTCGATTGGCCGACCACCTACCTCTGAGCATCCCCGCGCTCAACGCCTCCGCACGCACCGCAAGGCAAAGCCTCCTACCTACAAAATGCACACGTCGGGGAACGTGATCGGCAGGCGGGGCGTCCGCTTGACGCTGCAGGACACCGACGTAGTCGCTGGTCGGCTTCGCGGATCCTTACATCACCATCCGTTCGGCCCTGCCTTCCATCTGGGAAAGCCGAGTTTCGGCTCGGTCGCATGCTGCCGCCGCTCGCTTGGCTGGGCCGGCCGCCAAGCCGGGCAGCGACGCCCCCTTGCACTCCAAGCGATATGTCAGCGGACTGTAAATCGAGGGTCTTCTTTGCGTGAATCAGACGGCAAACTGCCGCTTTTGCATCCCCGTCATCGCTTTATGTGAGTTGTGTGTTCATTTAACCCCGACGCTTTCAGATCGGAGCGGCGGGGCGTTATTTTTTGCGCGAACCCCATGAATCGGCTTCTTTGTGAAAGCCGTCCGAACCCTGATCCACCTCGGAATAACCGTCACAACCTTTCAGGAGAACAGAGAGATGAACCACCCTACGCACCAACCCGCTTCACAGGCCGCCCGAACGATGGCGAGATCAAGGCGTCGAGGCGGCGTCTTTTTTTCTACCGCCGCTCTGCTCGCCTCCTTTGCGTCCGCAAGCGAGGGGCAAACGGTCGCGATCACCGAGTTCTTTAACAACCCCAACGGTGGGGTCGGCACGGGCGACGCCGGGCTGGAATTTATCGAGCTCTTTAATTACGGCACCTCGGCGGTCGATCTCACCGGCTTCTCCATCTTCGACCAGGGCACCGGCGGCGGCTCGGGCAGCTTCAGCATCCCGGAATTCACCCTCGGATCGGGCGAATACGCCGTCTTCCTGGGGACCCAGTCTTTCGGCAGCAACCGCCAATCCGCGGATGCCCTGAAGGACGGCTTCATCGCCGACTACTTCAACTCGGAAAACCCCTTCGACGAAAGCCTCCGCAACAGCCTGTTCACGCTGAGCACCACCGGCGACGACGGCCTCGAGGACTCGTCCCGCGCCCTGTCGAACACCGCGGACGAAATCTTCCTCGCCAACGCCAGCGGAAATGTCGTCTGGAACCTCGCCTATTCCAACGATGAAAGCGGTGGCTTCTCGACTTTCCTGGCCCGCGATGACTTTAGCACCACCAATTTCGGCGACATCGACAACCCCGGCATCGATCGCTCGGGCCCCGACAACGGCTCGCTGTCCGACATCTTTTACCTGGAGAACGGCGCCTCGATCACCGGCACCCCCGCCGGCGCGTCCGAGCCGGTCACCGTCACGGTTTACGACCCCGTATTGGGGCTGGCCCCCGGCGAGCCCCCGGTCGCCACGCCCGCCGGCAACGTCGCCACCCCCTTCGCCGGTTTCTATACGGTAGGGGGCGGATCGGGCCTGGGGCCCGCGGACGGCTTCGAACTCGAACTCCCCGAGCTCACCGCCTCGATCACCACCAACCAATCGGTGGGTGCGCCCGTCGCCGAATTGTCCACCAGCGCGACCCAGACCGAGGACCTCCAGGTCAAGCTGGTGATCTCGGCCGTCGCCGACACCCTCAACACCGGGGCCCGCACGGTGGAGCTGACCGCCCTGGCGGACCTGACCGCCGACGAACTCGCTCAGTACGGCGTGAGCGCACTCAACAACGGCAGCAGCAACCTCGCCGTCGAAGCCAACGGATTCGACCTGGGCCGTGGCATCAGCGCCGGCGAGAAGCTCTACCTGGTGGCCGACCAGGCGGCCTTCGCGGAATACTTCGCCGACATCGATTTCAGCGACGGCTCCACGACCCCCTTCCCCACCACCGCGGTCATTGCCGAGGGCAGCGGCGCGACCGCACTCAACGGCGACGACCAGATCGTGCTCTTCATCCGCGGCCAGGAAGTCGACAGTGTCGGCGTCTTCGGCGAAGACGGGACCGAGACGGCCTGGGAACACGAAGACGGCTACATCGTCCGCAACGACAACGTTCTGCCCACCTTCAATTTTGATGTTTCCGACTTTATCGTCAAGAACAATGAATACCTCGACGACGATGCGGGCGAAAACGAAGAAGGCATCGGCGTAGGGATCGTGCCCGTGGGGGCGACCGCGGCCACCGTCTTCGGCGCCGCGGTCATCAACGAAGCCCTCGAATCGCCCCGCCTCGCCCTGGTGAATGACGCGGGGGTGGCCGTGGACGAAAACGGCGTGCCCGTCGCCGACGCCGACAGCGTCGTGCTGGTGGACCGGACACCGTTTCCGATTGGCAGCTACGACGGCTCGGGCATCAATCCCGCCGACCTCCCCGTGGCCGAAGTCGATATCGCCGGCGAATACTTCTTTGTTGAAGCGAGCCTCGACACCCCGCTGAGTGCGGGAAGTGTCGACATCGACGGCTACGTGCCGTTCGACACCGTGCTCGTCGGCTTCGACATTGAAAACCCCGCCGGGGCCCCGTCGCTGACCGAACTCGTCGACCTCCTGGTCAGCGGCGGCGTGGCGGTGACCGACCTCACGAGTTCTTCGGCCAGCATCGAAGGCGTCACGGACAACCCGCTGTACGACGACTACGAGCTGCTCGTCGAACTCGAAGCCGACAACAACGGCTCGTTCAGTGTCGACTGGGATTTCTCGCTGTTCTCGCTGGTGGGCGGCTTCGAAGAAAACCCGGTGGTCACGGCTCTGGGCTTCGGCACGGTCGAGGCGGCCGTTGAGTTTCTCGTGGGCGATATGAACGGCGACGATCTCCTGACCAACGCCGATATCAACCCCTTTGTGCTGGCCCTCACCGACGCCGCGGCGTACGCCGAGCTGTTCGCCGAACTCAACGCGGATGAACGCGGGGATATCAATCAGGACGGCATCTTCAGCAACGCCGACATCAATGCCTTTGTCGGTCTGCTCACCGCTAACAGCACCACGCTCACGGCCGCAGAGCTTAGCGCCGTCCAGTCGATCCCTGAACCGACCAGCCTCCTGTCGATCCTCGGGCTCAGCGGCCTCGCGCTGAGCCGTCGCCGCCGGGCCTGACTTCCCCTTACTTCTACCTGCCTGATCCCAACCACCCCCGGCCCACGGCCGCTACCCACTCACCCTGCAAACCACCGGAGATTGCCCCCATGAAAACCACTTTTATCCTTAAATTCGCCGCCGCTCTAGCCTTCGGCTCGGCCGCCGTGGGTGTCGAAGCCCAATCGATCTTCCTCAGCACCAGTGAGACCGACCCGTTCGGCGGCACCACGCTCGACTTGGCCGTCGGCGACACCAGCACGCTCTACGTCTGGGTCGATCCTACAAACGCCGGCACCATCAACGGCCTGGACCTCGACATCCTCTCGGACACACCCGAAGTCCTGGAGGGCGTCTCCTTTGAAGTCTTCAACCCCAACCTCGCCGGCGCGCTCTTCCGCTGGACCGGCACGGGGACCGGGGACATCGGCGACCTCGTGCTGGGTTCAAACTCGGTCTCCGCCAGCCCCGCAGACTTCGGTGACTACCTCGGAGCTCTCGGCCCGGCTCTCGAACAGGGGACGGTGGTTGAGGGCAACTTCCTCCACGCCGCCCTGGTGTTCACCGCCACCGCGGAAGGCCAAGCCCTGATCACCCCGCAAGCCAGCTCCCGAGGCATCAGCAGCGTCAGCGATAGTTCGATCGCCGAAGCCTTCTCGTTCGGCACCGCGACCGTGACGGTCCCCGAGCCTACCGCCAGCGTCCTGCTTGCCCTCACCGGCCTGGGCGTCATGGCCCGCCGTCACCGCGGCAAAGCACGCTGAAACCCGCTTTCTTCGCCCGCCCCTTAAACGGGGCCGGCGGAGTTTATGAGACCCACTTTTTCTTTCGCGTTCCCGCTCTACCCGAGGCCCACCATGCTCTGCATCAAACGCCACCGTGCTTTTACCCTGGTCGAATTACTTGTGGTGATCAGTATTATCGCGCTGCTGATCGGGCTGCTGCTGCCGGTGTTGGGCAGCGCCCGCGCCTCGGCCCGCGCCATGGTCTGTATGACGAATATCCGTAGCCTCAGCCAGGCCGCGGTCATGTTCTCACACGACAACGACGGGGCTTTCCCTCAGCCCGCCAGCAGCGACTCCGCCGCGAGCATCCCCAACCTCCGCTCGCACTACCCGGCCGTGCGCATCTCAACGCTCGTCCCCACCCGCAGCTTCGGCTGGTTCGTCTCGCTGGACGAATACCTCGGGCTCGACTCGAACCTCGTCAACGACGCCACGTTCGCCTACGAAGAAGAGACCGCTGAATTCAAGCAGGACCCGGTGTGGGGCGACCTCGAACACGACGACACCGGCCCCGGACGCGTCAACTACACCCTCAAAATGAACAGCTACTTCGGACGCCCCGGCGGACTGAACAACGCCGTCTTCCGGGTCGGCACGAAAACCTTCGGCACGTCCACCACCGACGCGACGCTCCGCGTCACGTACGAACGCAACATCGAACGCCCGAGCAAAATGGTCATGTTCTTCGACGGCATCGCCGACGACATCACCCCGGGACAGGTCAGCGACTCGATCTTCGGCAAGACTTTTAGGGGCAGCTCCGCCCAGCGCAGCTCCAGCGAGATCGGGGTGGGGCTCCGGCACGACGGCGGCGCAAACGTCGGCTTTGCCGACGGCTCGGCCAGCTACGTCAAGCAGGAAACCCGCAAGATCACCGCGGACAACGGCGACGTGATCGACACCTGGTTTTTCAAGGCCGCCGCCAACGGCTTCACCGGCGACCTCCTCAACAAGCAAGAACTCGAATGGATCCCCAACGGCACGGACATGAACGGGTCGGGCGATCGCATCTAACCCCCCGTTCTCGCGCAGACCCTCTCCTCCTGCCCATTCTCTTTTATCGGTGACCGTGCTGAAAATGGAAACCTTACGATGCGGTCGCCTTGCCGCCGCCTTGCTGGTCTGCCTGATGCAGGCAAGCGCCTTGGGCCAACTCCGCGTGGTTACCTGGAACACCCTGGATGGCCCGCGCACCGTCGAAGACCAGGCTCCGTTCAGCACGGTGCTTCAGGCCCTCAATCAGCACTCTGTCAACGGCATCGCCAAGCCCATCGACGTGTTGGCCCTTCAGGAAACCAACACCACCCCGGTCAACCGGCTGATCAACATCCTCAATGCCTTGAACCCCGCCGGCTCATACCGGGCGGTGACCAACGCCCCGACCAACGACGCCGTCGGCCTGATCTACAACGAAAACACGCTGCGGCTGCTGAACACCAGTATCGTCGGCGGCGACCCCCGCCCCGCCGTGCGCGCTGAATTCAACCCGGTGGGCTATTCCGATCCGGACGCCACCGTTAGCTTCTATTCGTTTCACCTGAAGGCCGGGGGGAGCTCCAGCGACGCCTCCCGCCGCGCCGCCACCGCCGCCGCCTACCGCGCCGACGCGGACGCCCGGGCCCGAGACCACGTCGTCTTCCTGGGCGACTACAACATCCGGCGGTCGACCGAAGGCGGCTTCGCCAACTTCACCGCACCCGGCTCGGCGCAGGCTTTCGATCCGCTCGACCGCCCGGGCAACTACAGCTCGTCCTCGAGCGGTGCCGGTTTCGCCGACCTCCACACGCACTCCACCACGGACCTCGACGCCCGCTACGACATCCAACTGGTCACGGGCGAACTCCTCGACGGCGAGGGGCTCAGCTACATCGGGCCCACCGCGTCCGGCACCGCGGCGAGCCATTCGTATCTGGCTTTCGGTAACAACGGCCGCCTCTTCAACCGGCCGATCACCGAGAGCGACGCCCTCCCCGCCCCCGTGCTGCAAGCGCTCCGGGACGCCTCGGACCACCTCCCGGTCGTCGCCGACTATCAGCTCCCGGCCCGGATGGCGGTGGCCCTTGAACAGACCGCCCCCTTTTACTTCCGTGGTCAAGACGCCACGGTGGACCTGCTCATCGAGAACACCGCCCCGGTCGTCGCCGCCGCCGGCGCGGACGAACTCGACTACATCGTCATCGCCGGGGGCGACGCCTCGGCGGCGGCGGGTTCCGGCTCCGTCCGGGCTCTTCAGGGGCCCGCCCGCAGCGCCCTGACCCTCCATACCGATCAAGCGGGCCCGCGCCAGGCCGGCTGGCTGGTCGCCAGCGACAGCGCCCTGGTCGAGAACGGCGTGGCCCAGGGCCAGGTCAATTTCACCGTCTTGGACCACGCCACCGCTTCGTTCGATCCTCAGTCGCCCGTGACCGCGCTGACCCTGGATGTCGGCGAACTCGCGGTAGGGAGCCGGTGGGAGGGTTCAGCCTCCCTCTTCAACCTTCAGGACACCCCCGGATATACCGCCGACCTGCTCTTAGGCAACCCGCTGCCGTCGTCCGGCGAAAACGGCCCCCAACTAGAATTGTCCCTCGACGACTCACTCGTCGCCGCCGGCGAGGCCACGGCCCTTCATTTCACCCTCGACACCGCCGACACCTCGCCGGGCGCTTTCAGCCGCACCGCGCGGCTCGCCTGGGGCGATATCGGGACGCTCGGCGGCTTCAACCCCGTACCCCAGTTCCTCGATCTCGAATTCATCGGCCGGCTTATTCAAGCCCCGCCCGCCCTGATCGGCGATATGAACGGCGACCAACGCGTCGACAACGCCGACATCAACGCGTTGACGCTCTCGCTCACCGACGCCGCCGCCTACGCCGCCCGCTTTCCCGGGCTCGACCCCGACGTTTTGGGCGATTTCACGGGCGACGGCAGGCTCACGAATGCCGACCTGAACGGCTTCATCCGCCTCCTCACCAGCAGTGGCTTACCGCTCTCCGCCAGTGATTCCCGCCGACTGGCGACGGTCCCCGAGCCCGGCCTCTTTCTCCCGGCGATCGGATGGGTGCTGGGGCTACGGTACCGCCGCCGCGGCCGCCGCTAAGGCCTTCTTCCCACGCCGCGGTCCGGGGCCATTGAGCTTTCGACTCCGCCCGCCAATCACAAACCCTTGATCCGCGCGAGAACGCCCGGCCCTCCGAAATCCCGACGCATTTTCCTGAATTCGGCTGGGATCCCGAAAAAGTTGTGGTATGTTTTAATAAAGGTTTAGGGTCGATACCGCCTGATCAGGCTCCGGGTATAGAAGGCATACTGCGATGCGAAACGGTTCCATGATGGTTGCGGCGTGCTTTTGCCTCGCCTTAGCCTCTTCGTCCGCCTTTGCCGATTCGGCGCGGGACTATCAGGGCGTGGTCGAACCGGTCCGTGTCGCGGTGATCCGAGCCGAAGTCTCCGGGCAGCTTTTAGTTGACCAGATGGCTTTGGAAGGTCAACGGCTCGAACCCGGCCAGCCGATCGCCCGGCAGGACGACCGCGAACAGGCCGAGATGCTCAAGCTCGCCGTACTCGAAGCGAAGGATCAGCTCCCGATCCAGCGGGCCGCGGAGACGATCAAAGAGCTCGAACTCCGCTACGCCCAGGCCGAGGAACTCGTCTCCCGCGACGCCGGGGCGAGATGGGAACTCCGCCAGGCCCAGGTACAGCTCGACCTGGCCGAGATCGACTTGGCGATCGCACACCGGGACCGGGAAGCGGCGGCCCTGCGGCAAAAAGTCGAAGCCACCCGCCTAGCCCGCTACACCCTCCGCGCCCCCTTCGCCGGCCGCATCATGAAGTTTGAAGCCCAGGGCGGCGCGTCCGTCGCCGGCGGCGACCCGGTGGCCGTCTTCGCCGCCCTCGACAAACTCCGCGTCGAAATCTATCTCCCCCTTGAGCGCTACGGCCAGATGCGGGTCGACCAAACCTATCAACTCGCCGCCGAGGCGCCGGTCAACCGCCGCCTCCCCGCCCGCCTCGACTGGATCGATCCCATGATCGACCCCGCCAGCCAGACCTTCCGCTGCGTCTTCAAAATCGACAACCCCGACGAAGCCCTCCCCGCGGGGTTCCGCGTCTGGCTCCCCAACGACGGCACCGAAGCGATCGCCCAGCCCGATCCTTCGCCCGCCCCGCGGACGGCGGATACCCCCGCCCGGCGAGCCCCGCGATCGTGACCGCCCCCCTACCGCCTAGCCCGAGCGCCGCCGCCCGGCCGCGCACGCACATCGAAGCCCTCGCCGCGTTCGACGGCCCCCCCGGCCGCTTCCTCGAAGGGCTCATCGCCCTACACGGCCGACTCTCCGCCGCCGATCAGGGTGTCCTCCTGCGCTTCGACCCCAAGCTCGGCCCGGCCATCGCCGCGCAGTACAACCCCCAGCGCGACCGGCTGCCACCGACCTGGGTCCGTTACGCAGCCGACCACGCCCAGAAAGTCTTCGCCGCCCCCGGCCCCGTGGTCATGTCCTTGCGCGGGGAAAACGCCGAGCCTTCCTGGCTGCTTCTCACCGCCCTCCCGTCGTCTCCGGGCCTCGAGCCCGGCCCCGCCCGCTTGATGTCTGCGGTCTACCTAAGTGGGGTGGACCGCGAGGCCGTCGAGCGTGCCGCGGAACAGATCGAGCTCACGCTCGCCACGGTCAGCGCGTACGACGCACGCTGCCAGACCCGCCAGCAGCAAGCCGGCGTCGATCGCCTCACCGAATCCATCGACGTGCTCGCCGCTCTGGGGAACTCTCACCACTTCCGCGAAGCCGCGATGGTGCTCTGCAACGAACTCGGGGCCCGCCACCAGGCGCACCGCGTGAGTCTCGGCTGGCTCCATTCCCAAACCGCGTCTCCCCGCCCCGCCGCGCGACCGCGCCCCGGCGATCCCGTCGCCGTCGATACCGCCGATATCGACCACCCCACCGACCCCGCCCCGCCTCCTGACGCCGACCGCCCGCTCCCGGCGCCCCCTTCAGCCCAGACCGCCGGGGGCCAGATCAGGCTTGTCGCCATGAGCCGGACCGAACGGCTCAACCGCCGTATGAAACTGGTGCAGGACCTCGAGTCCGCCATGGATGAATGCCTCGACCAGGACACCGAGGTCTGGGCCCCTGCTCCGCCCCAGGTCCCCATGGTCTGGCGCGACCACCAGGCCCTTATGAAACAGCACGGCTCGTCGCGTGCGATTTCCCTGCCCCTGCGCCGCGACGGGCTCGCGGTAGGCGTCGTCCTGCTCGAGTGGAACCACGAGCCCGCGGCCGAGTCCGACCGCGGGCCAGCCCCAAACGCCTCCATAAACGACACGGCCCCCGATCTCGTTCCCCGCCTTCGGCTGCTCGCCGAGCTCACCACCCCGCTTTTGGCCCAGCTCCACCGCCGCGACCGCTGGACCCTTCTCAAAGGGAAGGACGCGGTCCGCCGCGCCGCCGGCGTCCTCTTGGGTCCGCAGCACACCTGGGCAAAGCTCGCCGCGGTCGGCCTGCTCGCGGCGCTGCTCTGGATGTCCCTGGCACGCGGCATTGACCACCTCAAGACCACCTTTGTCATCGAAGCCACCGAACGGCAGCTCGTCACCGCCCCTTTCGCCGGCTACCTCGAATCGGTCGACGTGGAGCCCGGCGATCAGGTCGATGCCGACGCCTCGGTCCTGGCCACGCTGGACACCTCCGAACTCCGGCTCCAAGCCGCGCAGCTCCGCGCCGAAGAATTCGCGCTCCGTCAGCAGGCCGAACAAGCCCGCAGCGACCAGGACATGGCCGGCGTCCAGGTCGCCCTCGCCCAAGCCCAGGCCACCGCCGCGCAGCGCGGGCTGCTCGAACGCCAGATCGAACAGGCCCGACTCGTTTCGGGGCTCACCGGCACCGTCCTGACCGGCGACCTCAAGCGTCAGCTCGGCCGTGCGGTCACCGAGGGCGAAACCCTGTTCGAGGTCGCCCCCCTCCAAAACCTTCGCGCCCGGCTCTTCGTGCCTGAGGCCCGGGCCGGCGAGGTCTACCTCGGGATGAAGGGCCAGCTCGCCACCACCAGCTACCCCGATCAGCGCGTCGATCTGCTCGTGACCCACATCGACCCCGTCGCCCGGATCGAAAAGACCGGCAACGTCTTCGCCGTCGAGGTCCGACTCGAACGACAGCCCCCCTGGCTCCGCCCCGGCATGACCGGCGCCGCCCGCCTCACCGCCGGCGAGGACCGCTACCTCATCCTCTGGACCCGCGACGCCGTCAACTGGCTCCGCATGAAACTCTGGCTCTAAAGCCCCTTGGCCTGCCCCACACCCCTGCCCCACCCCTGAGTTTTCTCTTTGGCATTCGACCGGCCTACCTACGACGAGTCCTGGCACCGCATCGCCGATACCCGGCCGCGGCTGCGGGCCACCATCCAGTGCGTTCGCCAACGCTTCCGCGGCCGCACCTGGCACGTGCTTCTGGACCCTTCGAGCAACCAGCACTTCCGTCTCAATGATGCGGGCTACCGCTTCCTGGGCCTGCTCGACGGCCGACGCACCGTCGCCGAGAGCTGGGAAACCACCCAGCAGCAGCTCGGCGACCGGGCCCCGACCCAGGGCGAAGCCCTCCGGCTGCTGGGCCAACTCCACACGAGCAACCTGCTCGACAGCGACCTGTCGCCCGACAGCAAACGGCTCTTCGACCGGCAGCGCAAGCGCGTCCGCCGCGAAGCCGGCAGCTACGCGAAAAACATCATGTTTCTCCGTGTGCCGCTCTGGGACCCCGACCGCTTCCTCGACCGGTGGACCCCCGCCGTCGGCTGGGCCTTCGGGCCTTTGGGGGTCACGCTTTGGTTTTTATTACTAGGCTTCGGCGGATGGTCACTGCTGGGCCGTGGCGACCAGCTCGTCAACCAATCCGGCCACGTCCTGGCCCCCCAGAACCTGCCGTGGCTCTACGCCTGCTTCGTGGGCACCAAGGCCCTGCACGAGCTGGGCCACGCCTTCGCGTGCAAACGCTTCGGCCGGCGGCGGCACGGCGAGGGCGAGGTCCACACCGTCGGCCTCATGCTCATGGTCCTCACGCCCGTGCCCTACGTCGACGCGACCAGTGCCTGGGCGCTGCCCAGCAAGTGGCAACGCGCCTTCGTGGGGGCCGCCGGGATGTACGTCGAGCTCGCGGTCGCCGCCGTCGCGGCCGTGGTCTGGTCACGCACCGCCCCGGATACCCTCGCCCACGTCCTGGCCTACAACGTCGTCTTCATCGCCGGCGTCTCCACCGTCCTCTTCAACGCCAACCCCCTCATCAAATTCGACGGCTACTACATCCTCTCCGACCTGATCGAAGTCCCCAATCTCAACCAGCGTGCCACCCGCTACCTCACCCACCTGGTCAAACGCTTCGCCTACGGCGTCCGAAACCTGACCAGCCCCGCCCACACCGCCGGCGAACGCCTGTGGTTCGTCACCTACGGCCTCGCGGCCCTGGCCTACCGCGTCTTCCTCGGGGTGGTCATCGTTCTCTTTGTTGCCGACAAGCTCTTCTTCATCGGCGCGCTCATGGCCCTGATGGCCCTGTTTGGTTACCTCGTCATCCCGCTTGCGAAACTCGCCCACTACCTCACCGCCTCGCCCGAGCCCGCCCGGGTCCGCGGCCGCGCCGTCCTGGCCACCGCCGCCATGGCCGCGTTTCCGCTGGCGTTGCTCGCCTACGCCCCCATGCCCGACCGGCCGCGGGCCGACGGCGTCCTCGAGCCCCACACCCAGACCGACCTCCACGCCCCTGTCGAAGGCTTTGTCGTCCACCTGCTCCCCGCCCGCACCCCCGTCCGCCGCGGCGAACTCCTGGCCCGTGCGCAAAACCCCCGCCTCGAAGCCCGCGTGCACGAACTCCGCGCCCTGCACCGGGAACTCCAGACCCGGTACCAGCAAGCCATCACCCAAGAGCCGGTCCAGCAGCAGGCCCTGGTCCAGCAGCTCGCCGCCACCGCCGAGCTGCTCGCCCAGGCCCGGCAGGACGTCGCCGACCTCGAGGTGACCGCCCCGACCGACGGCTGGTGGTACCCCGCCCTCGACGACACCGCACGCGGCCACTACCTCGAACGCGGCCGCCTCGTCGGGACCCTGGTCGCCGATGCCCGGCCCGTCGTCCGTGTCGCCGCGGACCAGTTCGAAGGGCCCCGCCTCGCCGACGCCGACCCGCGAGTTCGCGTCCGCTTCGTCGGCCAGCCCGACTCCGACTTCGCCGGCCGGATTGTCCGCATCCTGCCCGCCGGCCAGCGCCGCCTCCCCTCTCCCGCCTTGGGCCAGGCCGCGGGCGGCCCCATCGCCACCGACCCCGCCGATCCCGAAGGACGTCTCGCCGCCGAGCCGTTCTTCGCCTTCACCATCGAGCCTGAAACACCCGGCGCCGCCCCGGACCCCGCCGTCCGGATCCTCACCGCCTCTCATCCGCTGCGCGCCGTCGACGCCGCCGTACCCCTGCAGGGCCAGCGGGTGGTGGTCCGTTTCTCCCTGCCCGACCAGCCGCTCTTGCAGCAGTGGGTGCGCGCCGCCCGGCAAGCCCTTCAACAACGGTTTCAGCTCCCCGCCGATCCCGACGCCTCGCCTTTGGGAGGCTTGGGCCTCTGATGGGTACGCTCGCCGCTCAGCCGGATTTCGACCGCACCGCCGCCACGGAGGGCAGCGCCCAAGCGACCGCGGCTCCCCTCTCCCGTCAGAGCGAAGCCTGGCGGGCTCTGGCCCACGCGCCCGACCTAGGTAAGCCGCCCCGCCACGCCGACGCGGCGTACGAGTGGTTCGCGTCCAAAGCCGTGGGGGCCTGGCCGCTGAGCCGCCGCTACCGCCGCCTGGCCCGCCGCGTGCTCGCCCTCGAATCCGAATTGGCGGGCCTGTCCGCCGCGGCGTTCCAATTCCATCTGCGGAGCTGGCAGACCCAGGCCCGTCTCCGCCGGCTCCGCACCGCAGCGGATCGCGTCCGTGCTCTGGCCGCCGTCCGTGAGGCGGGCCGCCGCACCCTGGGGCTCTCCGCATATCCCGCGCAGGTCGCCGCGGCACTCGCGCTGCTCGACGGCCGCATGACCGAAATGGCCACCGGCGAAGGCAAGACCCTGGTCGCGGCCCTCGCCGCCGTCTGCGTCGGTTGGGGCGGCCGGGGCTGCCACGTCATCACCGTGAACGACTACCTCGCCCAGCGTGACGCCCAGTGGGCTTTGCCCCTCTTCTCGCTCTGCGGCCTCACCGCCGCCCCACTGACCGGCGACACCCCCCCCCCCGAACGCGCCGCCGCCTACGCCGCCGACATCACCTACACCACCCAGAAAGAAGCCGCCGCCGACCACCTCCGCGACCGGCTCGCCCGCCGTATGGCCCGCGACCGCCCGGGCTCGATGCTCGCCTCGGTCCTCGCCCGCCAGCTCGGCTCCCCCCAGCCCCTGGTTCCCGCGCATCCCGGCGTCGTCATGCGCGGACTCGAAGCCGCCATCGTCGACGAGGCCGACTCGGTGCTCCTCGACGAAGCCGTCACTCCCTTAATTATCTCCGGGCAAGGCAACGACCCCGGCCGCACCCAGGCCTTCGCGCTCGCCGCCCGCCACGCCGCCCGTCTCCGCCCCGACCAACACTTTCAGCTCGACCTGCGCCACCGCGACCTCCGACTGACCCGCGCCGGCCGGTCCGAGATCGACCGGCTCGGACGTGACCTGCCCGGCCCGTTCCGCGGCGAACGCTTCCGCCACGAAATGTTTCACCAAGCCCTCACCGCCCGCCACCTCTACCGACGCGGCGACCACTACGTCGTTCAGGAAGGCAAGGTGGTCATCATCGACCAGGCGACGGGCCGACTCATGCCCGACCGCAACTGGCGGGCCGGCCTCCACCAAGCCATCGAAGCCAAGGAAAACCTCGAGATCAATCACCTCCAGCAAACCCTCGCCTCGATCAGCTTCCAACGGTTCTTCCGCCACTACCGCCACCTCGCCGGCACCACCGGCACCGCCTGGAACGACCGCGCCGAAATCTGGCGCACCTACCGCCTGCGCACGATACGCATCGCCACCCACCGCCCCTGCCGACGCCAACACCACCGCACCAAGCCGGTGGCCAGCCAGGAGGCCAAGTGGGCCGCCGTCGTCGCGGCCACCGCACAGCACCACGCCGCGGGCCGCCCCGCCCTTCTGGGCACCCGAAGCGTTGAAGACAGCGAAACCCTCAGCCGCGGCCTCGCCGCCGCCGGTCTGCCCCACGAAGTCCTCAACGCCCGCTCCCACGAGCGTGAAGCCGACATCGTCGCCCAGGCCGGTCAGGCCGGCCGCATCACCGTCGCCACCAACATGGCCGGCCGGGGCACGGACATCAAGCTCGGCCCGGGTGTCGCCGAGCTCGGTGGGCTCGTGGTCATCGCCACCGACCGCCACGAATCCCCCCGCGTCGATCGGCAACTCCGTGGCCGCGCCGCCCGCCAGGGCGAACCGGGGATTGCCCTGGAAGTCACCAGCCTCGACGACCACCTGCTCCGGCGTTTCGCGCCCCGGCTTCGCCGCCTTGCCACCGCTTGTCGCCCCCTGCTTCCCACCCCCGCCCTCCGCGTGCTGATCGCGTTCGCGCAGCACCGTGCCGCCCGGCAGACGGCCCACCAGCGCCGGCAAGTCCAGCTCCAGGACGAACACCTCGCCGAACAGGTCGGGTTCTGAACCCCCAAGGCCCTGATTTAGCCCCCCATCTTCACAAATCCGCAAAAACCACCGGTCCCCTATTGCCTATCTTGTTTTTCGGGGTACTTTGTATCTCGAGAAAAGGGACTCCGTTATCCGGCCGCTCAGGGAGGGACCGCCGGCTAATCAGTGTCAAATTCCACCACGCTTCCTCGGCTCCGCCGATCGAAGCCCGCTTTTTTTATTTACCCATGCCATCGAGGAGGAACGGGGCCGTGTGCGAAAAAGAATCATCCGGGACCGGTGCGCCACATCTCCCGCTACGCCGTAGCCTCGAGCCGTCGCTCCGCCGACTGGTTCGGCGTTGGATGGCGCGGGATTTCCGCAGGCCCCGCTTGGTTTCCCCTCCCCACCGCCCCGTGGAACTCCAGAGCTTCGAACCCCGCCTCCTGATGGCCGGCGACGTCCTCTACGCCGTGAACGCGGGCGGCCCTTCGCTGACCGACGCCCAGGGCACCCTCTGGGCCGCCGACGCCCCGGGCTTCTACAACCTCGACGCCCAGAGCGACACCTTCAACCTCGGCGCGGGCACCCCCCTCGATACCGACGACCCCGACCTCCCCCCCGGCACCGACCAGCGTCTCTTCCGCACCGAACGGTGGGACGCCGTCGGAG
>JBCDDZ010000025.1:0-39472 GCA_039180025.1 Planctomycetota bacterium | reverse complement strand
GGGGGGGGTGGGGGGGGGCCAGGACGACCCGCGGCTGGAGGCGTTCGGGCTGCCGGGGGCGGAGGTGGAGGTGGTGCTGGACCCGCGTCGGCTGCGGCCGGAGACGGTGGGTCGGGGGCAGACGGACCGGGACGGGCGGTTCGCGGTGGCGGTGGACGAGGCGGGGGCGGGGCTGCTGATCCTGGACGTGGAAGTGCGGGCGACGCGGCGGGATTTTGTATCGGTGGCGGAGCGGCTGGAGCTGCCGGGGGGGGGGAAACGGCTGGTGGTCACCATGCCGCGCGGGGCGGACGGGGCGAAGCCGGGGGGCGGGAATTTGTTGGATGAGACGCTGCGGGACGCGGAGCCTTACCTGCGGGATTAAGGGGAGACGGGGACGGCGGAGGAGCGGGGCGAAAAGGTGGGGGTTTCGATCGGCGGGGTTCGCGGTGATACTGGGGGGGATGACGCGGAGCAGGACACGGTATCGGATCGGCTCGGGGGGGCTGTTGTACGGGCTGGTGTCGGGGGTGATCCTGGCGGCGGCGGTGTATACGCAGGCGAATCTGTTGTTTTGGGGGTTCGGGCTGATGGTCGGGGGGATGGTGATTTCGCTGCTGTTGGCGGCGGTGGGGCTGTGGGGACTGGAGGTGGAGCGGTCGGTGCCGGAGCACGGGGCGGTGGGCGAGGCATTGGCGCTGCGGTACCGGGTGCAGAACCGGGGGTGGCTGCCGATGTTCGCGGTGGTGCTTCAGGAGCTGGGCGAGGCGGGGGCGGACGGGAAGCGGCGGGAGCGGGCGGGCGGGGGGATCCTGGGGGGCTCGCCGATGGGGTGGGTGTTGCACGTGGGGGCGAAGCAGGCGGTGCAGACGCTGGCGCCGTGTCGGCCGCGGGCGCGGGGGGTGCTGCGTTTGCGGCGGATCGAGGCGTCAACGTCGTTTCCGTTTAGCGTGATTTACAAGTCGGTGGTGTTTGAGCAGGCGGACGAGGTGCTGGTGTTTCCGGCGTTGTACCGGGTGCGGCGGAAGCTGTTGACGGTGTTATCGCCGGGGGACGGGGACGGGCGGCAGAGCGTCCGGCGGCCGCAGGGGGGCGAGGAGTTTTTCGGGCTTCGGGAGTATCGGCCCGGGGACAGCCCGCGGATGATCGACTGGAAGCGGACGGCGCGGGTGGGGACGCGGGTGGCGCGGGAGTCGACGACGCCGCGGGCGCCGCGGCTGGCGATCGTGCTGGACTTGCGGGGGGCGCCGCCGATGGGCGTGGGCGGGCGGGGCGGGCGGCCGGGGGTGACGGCGCGGGAGCTGGAGGAGCGGGCGATCAGCCTGGCGGCGTCGCTGGTCTGCGAGGCGCACCTGGCGGGGTACCGGACGGGGCTGCGGGTGCTGGGGTTCGGGGAGTTGGCGTTCGGGCCGCGTCACGGGCTGATGCACCGGACGCGGCTGCTCGAGGCGTTGGCGGGGCTGAACCTGCGGGAGCGAGACGCGGGGGGGACGGCGGGGCGGGCGGGGCTGGGGCGGTCGGACCTGATCGTCTGGGCGGGCCGGGGGGCGGGGCTGCCGTCCCGGGCGGGGGGCCAAACGGGGGTGGCGGCGGTATTAGGGGGGGCGGATTTTGAGCGGTACGTGACGGACCCGACGGGGCTGGCGACGCTGAGCGAAGCGGACGGCCGGGGGCGGACGGGGTCGGGCCGGGGTGGATCGGACCGGGGGGCGCGGGCATGAACACGATGTTTTTGTTTCGTCGGCTGGTGTTCGCGTTGGTGCTGCTGGGGATGGTGGCGTCTTGTGTGGGGGAACGGAACCCGGGGCTGCTGCTGATCGTGGGGGCGATCGGGGCGATGTCGTGGTACGTGACGGAGGGCCCGTCGGGGCGGACGCTGCCGCGGTGGATGGTGAACGTGGGGGCGTTGTTGGCGGTGGGGTGGCTGGCGGTGGATCTGGTGCTGAACCGGGTGTACGTGGTGTCGGCGATGACGCATTTCACGATGGCGCTGCAGCTGCTGATTCTGTACGCACGGAAGACGGACCGGGAGTACGCGCAGCTGTTGGTGCTGAGTTTGCTTCAGATGATCGGGACGAGCGTGCTATCGGTGTCGATGATCTACGGGGTGTTTTTGGGGCTTTACTGTGTGATCGCGTTGGCGACGACGCTGCTGTTCCACCTGACGGCAACGGCGGAGCAGGTGCATCTGCATAACCTGCGGTCGGCGCGGGGCGGGGCGGCGCCGGCGCGGCCGCAGGTGACGGCGGGCCGAGGGACGCGGCGGCAGCTGCGGGTGGTGGGGCTGGGGATCGGGTTGGTGTGTGCGGTGGTGGCGGCGGCGGTGTTTTTGGTGGTGCCGCGGACGGGGCGTTCGGGGCTGAACCTGACGCCGGTGGCGGGGCAGGCGCCCGCGCAGACGGGTTTCACGAGCACGGTGCGGCTGGGCGCGGGGCCGATCGGGACCGGCTCGCGGGAGCCGATGCTGAACCTGAAGATCAAGGTCCGGGGCCAGGCGGTGGGCTGGAAGGAGCTGCCGTGGCTGGTGCGGGGGGCGGCGCTGGATCACTACGACGTGCAGAGTCACACGTGGGTGCGTTCGGCGTTCGCGGACCAGACGGACAAGACGCTGTCGGTCGAGGTGCTCAACGCCCGGCCGCTACGGCCCGAGGCGACGCGGCAGGCGGGGGCGTACACGGCGGAGATCACGCTGCGGGACGCGCGGCCGCGGGTGATTTTTTCGGTGGTGCCGACGCCGACCCGGCGTGAGTCGTCGGGCTTCGATTTGCTGCGGTTCGATTCGGACGTGCTCCAGGAAGTGTCGTTTAGTCCGGTGGATCAGCACCTGCGTGCGACCGCCTCGGTGGTCGGCGCGGTGCAGTACCGGGTGAGCTGGGTCGCGGGGCGGAGGAGCCGGGCGGCGGCGGCGGAGGTCAGGGGCTCACCGCCGAGCCTGACCGAGATCATGCCGGCGGGGGGCGACGACGCGGTGGGTCCGCCGCAAGCCGCGGCGCAGGGCCGGGCCGGCGGCGGGCGGCTCTCCGGGGAGCGGTCCGGGGGACGGTTCGGGGAGCGGCTCGGGGGGGCGGGGTGGCGGGGCGGGGCGCGTGCCGTGAACGAGGTGACGGCCCGGACCTACGCCCGGGGGTGGACGGTGGAGCGGGACCGGGTGGCGGCGCTGGCGCAGCGGGTGCTGCGGGACGCGGGGATCGAGCGTGACCCCGAGGCGCGGCATACGGCAGACGACCTACGAGCGGCGGCGGCCCTGGCGGAGTATCTGCGGCGGGGCTACCGATACGACCTGAACAACCCGGCCCCGCGGCGGGGAGGCGATCCGGTGACGGCGTTCCTGTTCGAGACGCGGAGCGGGCACTGCGAGTTGTTCGCGGCGGGGCTGATCGCGTTGTGCCGATCCTCGGGGATCCCGGCCCGGATGGTGACCGGGTTCCGGGCGAGCGAGTTCAACACGATGGGGGAGTACTACGTGGTGAGGCAGTCCAACGCCCACGCGTGGGTCGAGGTCGACGGCGGGCCGGGAATGGGCTGGCGGACGCTGGACGCGACCCCGCAGGACCGGGTAGAAGCGGAACACCGGGCGCCGGAGGGGGTTTTGGCGTCGGTCCGAGAGCTGTACGAGCACCTGGAGTTTGCGTGGATCCGGCGGGTGGTGGCGTTCGACGTGCGGACCCAGGAGGGGGTAATCGACAACGTGCGGGCGACGGTGTCCGCCTCGAGCCGGCGGATCGAGCGAGAAACGCGGGGGGTCGGGCGGTGGGCGCGGGGGCGGTGGGCGGCGGCGGATCTGGGGTACGCCGAGGCGGTGGGGCTGGCCCTGGGGCGGGGGGGGCTGCTGATCGCGGGGGCGATTCTGCTTCGGCTGGCGGTGGTGCGGCGGCGGCGGATGTCGCGGCTGAAGCTGGCGGCGCTGCCGGCGGAGGTGCGCCAGGGGCTGGGGCGGCGGCTGGGGTTCTACCTGGCGATGCAGGACTTGCTGGAGCGGCACGGCCAGCGGCGGCCGGCGTGGCAGACGCCGTCGGGGTTCGCCCGGTCGCTGGCCGAGATGGATCCGTCCCGTTTCGGGCCGGTCGTACCGTTGACCGAGCTGTTCTACGAGATCCGGTTCGGGCATCACCCGCTGGATGACGCGCGGCGGCAGCAGGCGCGGGAGCAACTCAAAGCGCTGGAGCAGGCGATCGGCGGGGGACGCGGCGGCTAGGCATCGGGGGTGCGGGGACCGGGGGAACTGGGAACCGGGGAGACCGGGGGACCGGGGGAACCGGGGGGGACAGGTTTCGGGTCGAACCTCCGGGGCCGGAGGCGGAGGATGTCGGTGCTGCTTGGAGGAGAAACGTCGGCGTGGACGGGGCGCGGCGGCGGGGTCGCGTGGGCAGGGGGCAAACTTTACAATGGGCGGTTGGCCCGGAAGAGGTATGGTGGGTCGGGGTGGTTTTTAGAACGAGAAGGTAGGTTGATGCGCGGAGCAGAGCAGGCGACGTCGGGGGCGGCAGACTCGGCGACGACGGCGGCGGCGGCGCGCGGCAGCGCGCAGGCGGCCCGCCGCGACGGTGGGCCGAGGCGCGGCGGCGCGGCGGGGGTGACGCCTCCGCCGAGGCGGCGGCGGGGGGTGGTGCTGCTGGTCCTCGGGGTGCTGCTGGGGGTGGGGGCGTTTCCGCTGTTGACGGATCTGGACGAGGCGGAGGTGACGGCGGCCGAGGCGCAGGCGGTGTCGGTGGCGTGGCAGACGCGGGCGCGGGCGGCGGCGGGGCCGTCGGAAGGCTGGTCGGTGGAGCGGATCGTGCCGGTGGACGGGGACGAAGCGGTGCTGAGCGGGCCGCCGGGGTTGGCGTGGCTGCAGGCGATGGGTTTTGTCGGGGTCGAAGGGGGTACGGGGGGCGGGCCGCCGGCGGACGGGGTGGTGCGGGCGCGGCGGGTGGGGGCGGCGATGTCGCTGGTGGCGCTGGCGTCGGTGTTCTGGGCGGGGATGTCGCTGGGGGGGCTGCGGACGGCGGGCTATGCGGGGCTGGTGTGCGTGGCGAACCCGCTGCTGATTTGGCACGGGCGGACGGCGACGGTGGAGCCGGTGGTGGCGGGTTGGGTGCTGCTGGGGGTGGCGTCGGCGTTGTGGGCGGTGCGTCCGCTGCGTCCGTCGCCGCGGCTGGCGCGGCTGATGCTGGGGTGGGGGTTGTCGGGGCTGGCGCTGGGGCTCGGGGCGTTGACGGGGGGGCCTTGGGTGCTGGTGCTCGGGGCGTTGCCGCTTTTGGTGCTGGGGCTGGTGTGCCCGCGTCGGCTGACGCACGGGCTGGGGCTGGTGGCGGGGTTGGCGTTGGCGGGGTTGGTGACGATCCCGTGGGCGATTTATGTGCGGGAGCAGGATCCCTCGGCGTGGGCGCAGCGGGCGGTGTGGGTTTGGCCGTGGGCGACGGGCTCGGGGGTGGGGTCGCGGGTGTGGGGGCTGGTGGTGGGGCCGGGGCTGTGGCTGCCGGTGGTGGTCGTGGGGCTGGTGGCGCCCTGGCTGCGGGGCGGGGACGAGGGGCGTCGCCGGATGCTGCTGGGGTGGTCGATGGGGGTGACCGGGGTATTGGTATGCCTGGCGGGTCCGGGCGGGGCGGGGCGGGAATCGGGGAGCGGGTCGGCGCTGCCGGCGGTGCTGCTGCTGACGTTGGTGGCGGGCCAGTTCGTGGCGCGGGTGGCGGAGCGGGCGGCGCGGTTCGAGCCTTCGCCGATGTGGCGGTGGGCGGCGATCCCGACGGCGGGGCTGGTGCTGGGGGCGTCGCTGGTGGGGCCGGCGCGGATGGAGCGGTATCTGTCGGCGGCGACGGGGGACCAAGGCCAAGCGTGGTGGGTGGCGGCCGGGGTGCTGACGGTGTTGGCGCTCTTGGCGGCGCGGTGGTCGGTGCGGCAGTCGCCGGCGCGGTGCGCGGTGGTGTGGGCGGCGTGGTCGGTGGCGGCGGCGGGGCTGGTGCTGATCCCGGTGACGCGAGAGGTTCCGCCCGGGGCCGGGGGAACCGTGGGGGCCGAGGGAGTTGGGGGGGCGAGCGGGGTGGTGGAACGGGTGGACGCGGCGGGCGAGCCGGTTTGAGCCGGCGGAGGGCGCGGGCCTAGCGCTTCCCCGCTCCGGGGGCAGCGTTTACCGCGGTCGAGCCCAGGGATGCTCGAAGATCGGGTGCGGGCATGTGTTTGGTGAGACGCGACCGGTGGAGCTGAGGTGCGCGAGGGTGGGCCTTGCGTGGGGGCGGGTGGGTGAACGGGGAGGCGGAGCGGCGTTTCTCGCGGTCCGGGATCCGGTGGGATCGTGGGTATTGCGGGGCGCGGGGACGGGGATTGGGTTTACAATCGGGCGATGGCAGAGCGGTCGATGGTTGAATCTCGTTACGACCTGGCGGTGGTGGCCCCGGCGCGGGACGAGGCGGGGAACCTGACGGCGCTGGTGGAGCAGGTGGCCGGGGCGTTCGCTCCGACCGGGTGGCGGGTGCAGGTGGTGGTGGTGGACGACGGGTCGCGGGACGGGACATGGGAAGAGCTGGAGCGGCTTCGGGGCCGGTTCGCGGACCTGGTGACGCGGCGGCATGCACGGGGGCGGGGTCAGTCGGCGGCGTTGGCGACGGGGATCGCGGCGGCGCGGGCGACCCTGGTGGCGACGCTGGACGCGGACCTGCAGAACGACCCGGCAGACCTGCCGCGGATGGTGGAGTTGCTGCGGGCCCAGGGGGCGGACCTGGTGCAGGGCGACCGGACCGCGGGCCGGCAGGACGCGTGGCCGCGGCGGGTGGCGAGCGGGGTGGGCCGGGTGGCGCGGCGGGTGGTGATCGGGGACCGGGTGCGGGACACGGGGTGCGCGACGCGGGTGATGCGGGCGGAGGTCGCGGGGGCGTTGCCGCTGGACCGGCCGGGGATGCACCGGTTTATCCCGGCGCTGGTGGCGGGGGGCGGGGGCGTGGTGGTGGAGACGGCGGTGGGGCACCGCCGGCGGACGGTGGGACGGACCAAGTACGGCACGGGGCTGATCCGGCGGGGGCTGCCGGGGCTGCGCGACTGCTTCGTGGTTCGGGCGGCGTTGCGGCAGGCGGCGCGGAGCGCCGGGCGGGCGGTGCCGGCGTGAAGGGCGGGGGGACACGCAGCGGCGGCGGCGGCGCGGGGCGGCGGTGGGCGGCGGTGCTGCTCTGGGCGGTGGCGGGGTGGCTGATGACCGGCACGGGAGACGCCCGGGCCGCGGAGGGCGGAGGCCGTGGAACGGGGCACGAGACGGTGAACCTTCAGGGGCGGCTGGGCGACGTGGCGATCGAGCGGGACGGGACGCGCGTCTGGGTGAACCACGGCGGCGAGCGGCTGACGGCCGAAGCCTACCTCCTGCGACTCGAACGGGCACAACGGCGGCGGGCAGAAGCGGGCGTGGCGTACCGGATGCTGAACATCACGACGGCGGCGGGGGTGGTGTGGGTGGCGGTCGGGCTGCTGGGCCAGGTGCTGTTTACCGGGCGGATGGTGGTGCAGTGGTGGGCGAGCGAGCGTGAGGGGCGGTCGGTGGTGCCGGCGGTGTTCTGGTGGATGAGCCTGGGCGGGGCGACGATGCTGCTGATCTATTTCGTCTGGCGGAAAGACATCGTAGGGGTGCTGGGGCAGGGCGCGGGGTGGGCGATTTACGCGCGGAACCTGGTGCTGATCTGGCGGACCCGGGCCGAGGCGCGGGCGGGGGCGGCCCCGGCACGGGGGTGAGGGCTAGGCGCTAGGGGAGTTGGGCGCTAGGCGTTAAGCGCTAGAGGTCGGGCGGGGATCCGTGGTGGGGGTTAGGGGCTTGGTGGTTTAGCGTCTGCCGGGCAGAGGTTTAGCGCACACCCACCGCAGGTTGAGCGGGCGGCGGCCGCCGGGACGCTAACCGAGTGTGGCGGAGGGGGATCCCGCCCCCTCGACCCGCGATCGCCGCGGTGGGGATGCGCTAGCGGGTGGCGTTAGCTATTACACCCACCGAACTGATCGAACCAAAGTGTAAGCTTTTCCGATCCGGTATCGCTGCGGCGGGGATGCGCTAGGCCGTTGCGGGGGGCGGTGGATAGGTCTGAGCAGATGGCAGAGGATTTTCGTCTGCGCGAGCGTGTCCACGGGCTGGAGAGCCTGAGCCATGGGTGACCTTGGATTTGATCGTCAACCACAGCCATGATCGACGCGGCGGCAACGAACGAGTCTGGGTCGATACTCAGGGGGCCACAAGGTGATCGGCGGGGGTGGGGCTGGCCTGCTTGGCGCCGAAGAGGTCCTGCCAACCGCGTTGGAATCCGCGGAGGCTGGTCACGCTGGTTTTGGGGTTGGCCAGGGGGCCGGTGACGCGGATGGCGATCAGTTCGTCTTTAAAGAGGTTGATGAGGTCCGAGACGGGGCCCAAGCGGGGCGCGGCGGTGTTGCGCGACACCATCACGAGGTTCAGGTCTGTGGCGGGCAGCGTCATGGTGCCCGCCCCGGCGACGGTGAGCGCCGGGCCACTGAACGACAGCTCGTCGAAGCGGACGGTTTCGCCGTCGATGAGGTAGCGGGCCCGGGCGGTGTTGAGCGGCTCGCCCGAGGGCAGCGAGAGGTTCGAGGCGCGGAGCACGGCGTTACTCAGGGGCTTGTCGAACAGCTTGGCGTCGGCGATGAGCAGGGCCCCGCGGCCGCGGCGGAGGGTGTTGTCGTTGAGCGGGGACTCGATCGAAAGGCTCGCGGACAGCCGGCCCTGCCCGACGTCCCGCTGCACGTTGGAAAACCTCGTGCGCGGCGGCGCGGCGGGGGCGACGGGGGCGGCGCCTTGGGGCTGGGCCGCGAGGACCAGGTCGGGGCGGCCGCGGTGGGTCGGGTCGTGTACTTCGGGCTTGAGGAACGGCTCGACCTGGGCGTCGCTCAAGGCCAAGTCGAAGCGGTACCACCCGTCGGGATCGAGGGGCACTTCCCCGGAGCCCACCAGCACCCCGCCGTAGACCCCGGCGAGCAGCGGGTCGAACGTGAGCCGGTCGGGGTCGTCCTGATTGTTGAGCCGCAGCGTGAGCGGCGACACCCGCCGATCGAGCGCCCGCAGGCGGTCGGCCCGCAGGTTGAAGGACAGGTCCGGGCGGCGCTGGTCGTCGTGCTGCCGGACTCCGACGATGAGCGTCCCGTTCAATTCCGTAATCGGCAGCCCGAGCACGAGGCTGGTGTCGATCAGGTCGACCTTGGCGTCGAGTTCGAGGTTTGCCTGGCCGGGCCCGGGCTGGGGCCGGCGGAGCAGCCGGGCGTCGGTGAGGCGGTAGTCTCCCGCGACGCGGAGCTGGTCGATCGCCGCGACCGCGGCGTCGGGGAGGAACAGCCGCGTATAGGGGCATTGGGCGTTGGCGGTGGCGTTGAAGGTGAGCGCGGTCGGGGTCACCTGGTCGAACCCGACCAGCCCGTCGAGGGTGCTGGTGCCCTGATCGAAGGCCACGCTCAGCCGATCGAGGTCGACCATGCCGGGGGTGAAGGTCGCCCGGCCGGCCATGCCGGAAAACACCAGCCGGGTGTCGCGGTAGTCCAGGCTCAGGGTGCGGGGCTCGAGTTCGAGGCGGTAGGTCGAAGGCGGCAGCACATCGTGGCCCGACGAGGCGACCCCGGGCGGGGCGAGGGCCGGGGCCTGCAAAGCCGTCGCAGAGGCCGAGGGTTCGGGGGACTCGGCCTCCGGGGCGCTCTCCCAGCGGAGCTTTACGTCGGTCACGCCCGCGGGGCGGTAGGTTTCTTCCAACGCCGCCAGCTTCTCGCGCACCGCCGCCCCGGGCGGGAGCAGGTCCAGGAGCGCGACTTCGATCGGCACCTCGCGGCCCCGGATGTCGAGCCCGAACCCCGCGTCGGCCCGGTCGCCCCAGCCGAACTCGCCCGAGACCGCGAACGACGCGTCGCCGCGTTCGCCGGTCACCTCGCGGAGCTGCAGCCCGTCGTTGCCGAGCCCGAATGACCCGCCGACCCGCATCAGCCGGTACGCCCCGCCGAAGGGCTGGGCCACCCCGTCGCGGATCGTGGCGTCGACCCGCCACTGAGTATCGTCGTCCAGGTCGGGGCGGGTCACGGTGGCCCCGCCCACCAGCCAGCCTGAGGGGTGCAGGTCCGCGACGAGCCGGCGCTGCGGGGTCCGGATCGAATGGATCAGCAGCTTGTCGATCGGGAGCCGCGTCTCCTCGATCCGCACGTCGGGGACCACCGGCTGACCCTTCCCGCCGAGTGTCAACCCCCCTCGGAGCACCCCGCGTCCGCCGGTCGGCCCGTTGACCACAACGTCGTGGAGCTCGATTCCGGTTTCGGTCGCGACGATCTGGCCGGACTCGCCGACCAGCGGGTAGGGCCAGTGCCGAAACAGCGCCCGCGCGCCCGCCGCCTGGATCGTGGTGGTGATCGAATAGTCCGCGTCCTGGCCGTAGCCCCGGTCCACCAACACGTCCAGGTCCACGGGCCCGCCGAGCTCAAAGACCGGCGGCAGGTCGGCGTCTTCGGCCTCGGGGCCGGGTAGCGAGCCGCGGTCCGTTCCTGGAGGTGATCCGGGGATGTTTCCGGGGGTGTGTCCGGGGGTGTTTCCGGGGGGGGTTCCGGGGGCCGGGCGGACCACACCTTCCGCCACCAGTTCCCGATACCGCTCGGGGTCGAAGAACAGCTCCACGCCCTTGCGCCGCTTCGGGCTAAACGCGTCCATCACCAGCTCGTCGAACGGCACCTGGCGGACCGCGACCGCGATCCGTACCGCCGCGCCGTCCGCGGGCGGCGCGATCTCCCCGCCGATGCTCACCGTCCCGCCGTGCGGCCCGACGCCGGTGAGGTTTTCGATCGCCACGCGGTCACGGTTGAAACGGATCAGCCCGTGCATGTCGTGGATCGGGAAGGGGAATTTGTGGTACCGCCCCCGCGCCCCGAGCAGCTTCACCGTCCCGCTGGCCTCGACCGGCTGGCCCGCCTCACGCGAGAACACCGTCGACGCCTGGAACCGCCCGCTCGGGCTCAGCCGCTTGAAGATCTGCACGCCCACCATCGGCAGCGACGCGAGGAATTTCGGGTTCTCGTCGAGCACGAACGGGTCGGTCGAGACCGACATCGACCCCGCCGCCCCGGCCGCAAAACCCCACCGGCCCGACGCGTGGTACCGGATGCCTTCGATCACCCCGGTCAGGTCCTGAACCTCGACCGAGTCGCGGGTCACGACGAAGCGGCCGCTGACCTCGTCCATCCGCGGGGCGTAAGGCTGGCCGTCTTCGTTCTCGATCGGCGGCCGGCCCAGCTCCGCGTAGGGCGGGGTGATCGACACGTCCGCGAGTTCCAGCACCGCTTCCTTGAGCCGCAGGCGGCTGTGCTCGTTGGCGTCCATCACCACGGTCAGGTTCGGCAGCCGCCCGGTCGGGTGCAGCGCGTCCCAGAGCTTGCGGAACCCCGCGGGGACCAGCTGCCGGTGGGCGGTGTCCACGCGGAACCCTTCGAGGCTCAGCCGCAGCTCGGGCGCGTCCGCGTCGAGGCTGCCCTTGAGGGTGGCGTCGAGGTTCGCCTCTTCGTCGTATTGCCGCAGCGCGAAGTCGTACAGGCTCCGCCGCAGCGGGCTTTCGTGCAGCTCGCCCTCGAGCCGCATCGCGTCGAGCGTCTTGAACCGGCCGTCCTTGACCTGCGCGAAACGCACCCGCGCCCCCTTGATCAGGATCGACGGCGGCAGCGTCAGCTTGAACGCCTCTTCCACGCCCTGGTCGTCCTCGGCCAGCCGCAGCATCTCCAGGTTGAGTTGGCCCCGGTCCAGGTCTTCGATGATGTGCAGCCGCGGCCGGTCCGCCCGGATGTCCTCGACCTTCAGCTCGCCCCGCCAGAGCCGCGAAAAATCGAACTGCACCGTCAGCCGACGCGCCTCAAACAGCTTCGCGAATTCGTCCCGCTCCTCGCCCAGCCCCGGCACGTCGAGCCATAACGATTCCAGCCGCAGCTCGCCCCCCCAGGACAGGTGGGCCCCGCCGATATTCATGTCCCCGCCCAGCTCGCGGCTGAGCACTTTTTCCATCAGCGGCCGCAACTGGTTGGGCCGGGTGAAATACACCCCCACCGCCGTCGGCACCAACAACAACAGCAGCAGCGTCCCCCCCCCCCGCCACACCCAGCGGCGCCACCGCCGCCCCCTGCCCCGATCAGACGCCGCGTCGGGCTCGGGTTGTAACGCACCGGGGGAACTCATAACACCTTGTCACTCGGGCGGACCGGGCCGCCGACACGGCAGAACATCGCCTTTATCATATCGGGTATTCTCGTCGCCCCGGCAACTTTATCCCGGGCCCCGGCCCCCGCGTGCCGCTGCCGGGCCTTGCCCGATTCTTTTAACCCCCCTATCCCGCCATGCCCGACCTCAAAGACACGATCGCCTACGACGATTTCGCCAAACTCGACCTCCGCGTCGCCACCATCCTGGAGGCCGAGGCCCACCCCAACGCCGACCGCCTGCTCAAGCTCCAGATCGACCTGGGCTTTGAACAGCGGCAAATCTGCGCGGGGGTCCGGGCGTACTACGACCCGGCCGACCTCGTCGGCCGCCAGATCGTCGTCGTCGCGAACCTCGCGCCCCGCAAGATCCGCGGCGAAACCTCCAACGGCATGCTCGTCGCCGCCAGCGCCCTGGCCGACGACCAGGAAACCCTCACCGACGTGGTGCTCCTGGCCCCGGGCAAACCGGTGCCCGCCGGGTCCAGCGTCGGCTGACCGGCCCGCCGGGCGTACCCCCGATTCCGTCCAAACCCTGCGGCGCAAAACCTCTGCGAGGGACGCGTGAACGGGGTGCCGTGAATAGCTTTGCAAGCCGGCTGGAGACGGCCCGCTACGTTCCGCGTGGTTTATTCGTCACCGGGGCGCGGTGCGGGTCAGTTTTCGTACGCTTCGAGGTCGAACCCCACCCGCCGAGCCACCGCGTTCAGCGACAGGGGCGACTGCATCGCCGCGGTGATCAGGGCGGTGTCCGCCTGGTTCGCGCCGCCGCTTTCGATCGCCTGCTCGTAGCCCGAGCGGGTTAGCGGCTCGTACCCGTCGAGCACAAACACCGCCAGCGCCGGGCCGTCGGCCGCGCCCGGTACGGGCACCACCACCGTCCGCTCCGCTTCCGGCCACGACGCCACCTCGGCGGCCTGCCCCTCCGCCGACTCGACCAGCCCGAACGCCGCGTCCACGAACGCCCGGCTCGAGCCCACGCCCGGCACGCGCGGGGCGTCCCCCTCGGCCGTGGCCACCTTTTGGAAACGCGGCGTCTCGGTCACCGAAGCCCCCTCCCCCGCCGCCTCGGCCACCTTGTCCAGGCCCTCGGCGATCGCCATCTGTGCCCAGGATTCCGTTTCGGTTTTGAGCTTCTCGAACGCCGCGATCGTCCGGGCGTCGGCCACGACCTGGTCGCGGACCTCGTCGAGGCTCTCGGGGGCGTGCTGCGCCTGCACCTCATGCAGCCGGAAAAAGTAGTGCCCGTCCAGTCCCCGCAGCGGCTTGCTCGCCACCCCGACCTGCGACCGCTGGCTCCGCGGCACGAGCTCGGGCTCCGCGGCGAGCTGCCGCGTGTTCGCCACGTACTGGGTGAAGCCCACCCCGCTGCCTCCGCCGAGCGCCGAAAAACCGATCCCCCCCAGGCCCCGCAGCTCGTCCACGGCGACCCACTGGTCCGCGTCGCCCAGCACGTCGAGCTGCACCCCGTGCTCCGCACGCACCGCCTCGACCACCGACACCCACGGCGTCGGCTCGAAATCCTCGGGCAGTTCGACGTACCCCTCCTGCGTCGCGAAACCCCGCACCGACTCGGCCAGGAGCCCCTGCACCTTGGCCACGATCCGCTGGGCCAGCCGCTCGGCTTCCGCCGCGACCAGCTCTTCGCGCAGCGTCCGCGCCGCCTCGGGCGTGGGGGTCGCCGGGGCCTCGCCCTCCGTGTCCGCGAAGCGCTGGGGGTTGGCCCGGTACGCCTCGAGCACGTCCACGTATTCCACGGACGCCTGCTCCCGCACCGACTCGGTCGGCACCCGCAAATAGGTCAGCTTCACCCGGTCGGGGTACTGGTAGCCGAACGGATACGGCTCGCCCTGGCCGGGGAGCACGTCTTTGTATTGCTCAAAAACCGCGGACAGTTCGGCCTCGGTCGGCTCGGCCGCGGCCTGGGGTTCGGGCCGCACCATCACGACCCGGCCCTGCACGAACGCGTAGTTGTCCCGCATGAACCGGCGGAGCATCGGGCCGCTGAGCCGGCGGGTCCCGTTGGCCTGACGCAGCGCGATCTCCAGCGCCTGCTGCTCGAACTGCGGCGGGATCGGGCCGAACTGCGACAACTGTTGAATCACCTGCGAGAACGTCTGTATCCGGTTGACCGCCAGCGACAACGACCCGCCCCGGGGGTCGCGGTACGCCGTCCCCTCAAGCACCTGCCGGTACTGCTCGGAGATCAGCCAGCGGCGCACGATTTCCCGGATCGTGCCCACCGTGGTCCGCAGGTTCCCCGCCTGTTCCGCGAGCAGTTCCTGGGTGTACCCCATGGACTCGAGCGCGACATCCACCTCCCGGTCGCTGGCCCAGATCCCCATCGACGCGGCGTCGCGCTGCATCAGCAGCCAGTGCAGCCGGTCGTCGGTCAAGAGCCCCGCCCGGAACGGCGAGTTCGAGAGGAACCGCAGCTCGGCCTCGGCGCTCTCGGCGTCGCCGCGGGTGATCTTTTCGCCGTGGGCCCGCCCGATCGTTTCCTTCGCGGGATTCGGCCCGAACATCTCCACGGCCTGGGGGACGAGGAACGCCACCATCAGCACGCAGCCGCCGACGACCAGAATAATCTTGTTGTACTGACGAAAAAACTTGAACACAGCAGCGGCTCCACAGGATCGGGACAGCGGCAACACCCGCCGAATCAGGCCGAGCAGTATACGCTCACCCCGCCGGCCCCGCCCCACGTATGGCAGCCCGGCCGCGGTTTGGGGCAGAGATGAACCCGCCGTCTTTCACGCGAGCCGAGCCCCGGCGGGCCACCGCCGGGCCGGCCGGCCGAGGGGCCCACGGATCGCCGCCTACCGCCCCGCCGCCCGGTCCAGCCGCTCCCGCATTGCGCGGACCACCGCCCCCGGGTCCGCCGCGCCGCACACCGCCGCGCTCACCGCCACCCCCCGCGCCCCCGCTTCCACCAGGGTCGGCAGGTTCTGGGTTGTGATCCCCCCGATCGCCAGGTGGGCCAACCCCGTCCGCCCCGGCCCGTCCAGAAACGCCCGCAGGTAAGCCGGCCCCGCCAACTCGGGCTTGTGCTTGGTCGTCGTCGCGAACATCGGCCCGACGCCGACATAGTCCGCCCCGTCCGCCCTGGCCCGGCTCGCTTGACCAAGGTCCCCCGTGCTCACCCCCACCAGCAGACGCCGGCCGGCCAGCCGCCGCACCGCCGCGACCGGCAGGTCGCCCTGGCCGACGTGGACCGCGTCCGCCCCGCTGAGGACCGCGAGGTCGGGCCGATCGTTGATGACCGACGCCGCCCCCGCCGCCCGGCAGCGCTCGGCCAGCCAACCCGCCCGCTCCAGCAGCGCCCCGCCTTCGAGTTCTTTCTCCCGCAGTTGCACACAGTCCGCCCCCGCGTCGAGGACACGCTCCACCACCTCGCGCCACGGCAGACGGCACCCCGACTCGGTCACCAGCACGCACACCCGCCACTGCCGGGCCCGCCCGCCGGCCCACGCCGCGCTTAGCCGACGCTCCAACTCGTACCCCCGGTAACGCAGCGCTTCGACCCGCCCGGGCAGCCCACGCCCCACCCCGCCCCCGGAAGCGTCGGCGTCTCCGGTGGCTTCGGGGCCAAGGGGCGCGTCTCCGGGGGGCGTGTTTCCGGGGGCGTCGGATCCGGGGGCGTCGGATCCGGGGGACGCGGCCGTGTCCGTAGACGCCGGGGGCTCGGCAAGCGGCAGGGTTTTGGCGTATTCCTCCACGCTGCGCAGCGCTTCGCTGAGCCGCTTGCCCGCCGCGACCGCCACCTCCCGGACCCCCGCCCGGTGCGCCTCGGCCGCGGTGGTGATCTGCGTGCCCACGTCTCCGGGCGTGTCCCGCCACCCCGCCAGGCCGTTCAGCCCCGCCCCCGTCAACGCGCCCGCCAGGTCGTGCCGCAGCGTTTTAAGTTCCCGCGCCAGGTCTCCGTCGTCCAGGACAAACCGGGCCGCGTCCTCCATGACCCGCAGCGCTTCGCGCGCCCGGTTCGCGTTGGCGTCGATGACCCGCAATACCTTGCTCATCCCCCCAGTCTAACTCCGCCCGTGCGCCGGCGGCCGGGGTACCGGAGGGGACGGGGGACGGGGGGGCGGGAGGACGGGGCTAAGGGCCCAGCCTCACCCGGCGTTCCATTTGATATTCGGCGGCAGCGCCGGCGACGACGGCGGCGGGGTCCGTCGCCGCGGCGTCGGGGGGCGCATCAGGTCCAGCCAGTCCACCTCCCGCGCCGCCGCGATGACCGCCGGGTCGAGCCGGCCCCGCTCCACCGCCACCCCCCGGCCACGCGGCAGTTGGGCCAACACCTTGACCCCCGACAGCCGCTCCAGCCAGGCGAGGTTCGACGCCAGCGACGGGTCTTGGGCCTCGGCGGCGGGGTCGCGTTCTCGGCCGTTCATCACCAGCCCGCTCACCCGGCAGCCCGCCTGTCGGAGCAGTTCCACGGTCATCAGCGAGTGGTTCAGCGTCCCCAGGCCCGCCCGGCAGACCACCACCACCGGGTACCCCAGGTCCTCGGCCAACTGCCCGACCATGTACCGCGGCTGCCGGGGGTCCAGCGGCACCATCAGCCCCCCCACCCCTTCGACCAGGACCGCGTCGCAGGCCTCGTCCAGCCGGGCCAGGCCGCGGCCCAGCGCCGACCAATCGACCGCCACCCCTTCTTTTTCCGACGCCACCGCCGGGGCCACCGGGGTCCGGAACCGGATCGGGTTGACCACGTCCATCGGCAGCCGGCAGTCCGCAAAATGGGCCAGCGCCTCGGCGTCTTCGTGGATCAGCCCCTCACGGCCCGGGCGGCACCCGCTGGACAACGGCTTGCACACGCCCAGCCGGATCCGCCGATGCCGCTCGCGGATCGCCGACGCGATGGCGCACGCCGCCACGGTCTTGCCCACCGACGTGTCCGTACCGGTCACAAACAAGCCGGGCTTGGAGCGGTGGGGTGGGTCCAGCATCGGGGCATCATACCCGCGGCCGAGCGCGGGCCGACGGCCTCGCCACGACCGATCCCCCCCGCCGCGGCACCCCCGACGCCCCGATCCGTAAAAAATGGCAGATGACCGCCGAACCCTCTTGCATTGAGAATAAATCTCATTATATTAACGCCCGCGTCGATGAGATTTAATCGCAATATCGGAGTTTTCCCTATGTCCCCCGCCCCGTCCGCCGCCGTTTCGGTCTCCCGCCCCCAGCCCGCCGCCCGCCACGCGGCCCGGAACCTCAGCTCCCGCGGTTTCACCCTCATCGAACTGCTGGTGGTCATCTCCATCATCGCGCTCTTGATCGGCATCCTCCTGCCCGCCCTGGGCGCCGCCCGCGGCACCGCTCGGTCGATCGCCAGCCTCTCCAATCTCCGCCAAATCGGCATCGGCCTGGCCGCCTACACCGCCGAGCGCAAAGACTACTTCCCGATGCACTCGTCGAGCAGCGGTTCGTCCTCGCTCTCGAACGCCGGCTTGGTCTCGGGCTACACCGGCAACATCAAACCGCGGTGGGCCGACTATATCTTCCCCTACATGCAGAACACCGACGTCTACCTCAGCCCCAACCTCACCCCCCGGGAGCTCGAAGACGGCTTCGCCAACCCTTTCTTCCACCCCTTCTCCGCCACCGGCACCGAATCCGCCGCGTTGGGCAACCTCGCCGCCGCCGCCAACCTCCCCGCGGTCGGTGATGAACCCCGCTACGGCGGCTACGGCTACAACTTCCAGTACCTCGGCAACGCCCGCTTCTCCCCCACCTTCCACGCACGCGAGGGCACCAACATCCTCGACGCCTCGTCAACCATCGCCGTGGGCGATACCGCCGGCTCCCGCGGCGGTAGCGCCGCCAATGAGCCCGGCGCAGGCCGCACGGCCGTGTACGTGGTCGATCCGCCTGTGGGTTCAGCTCGCGGCGCTCTGGGCAGCGGCACCGGCTCTTACTACGAAGGTGGGACCGACGAGAATGCCGGTGCTTACGACGACCAGTTCACCTACCTCACCCGCTCCGCCCCCGCCCTACGCAACCAGGGCGACGTCGCCGGGTTCACCTTCGCCGACGGGCACAGCGAAGCCTTGTCGCTGATCGAAGTCGACGACTTCGACGGCGACGGCACCGCGGACAACGGCTACTGGAACGGCCGCGGCGACGCCAACTTCCGCTGACCCCTCCCGGGCCCGGGCGGCCGAGGGGCAGCCCGGCTCCGTCGCGCAGGCTTCCCGCAGGTGGAGTTTTGGCTCCCCCTGGCGGGAAGCCTGCGCCTTTTTAATTGACTTCAAACCGGCCCGCGATCCGCCGCTGGCCGGGCGATAAACCCTGCGGCCTGTAGCGGTCGGCATCGCCTGGTTTGGCCAAGTTTTTCGCGAAATCCTCGCCTCACGCTCGGATAAATGCGTCATTATCGGAGTGATCCCTCCGCCGACCGGCCCCAATCCCGCCGAGCCGTCCCGCCCGCCAGCACTCGGCCCTTCCGCTCCCGTGGCCGGGTCCGCGCCGCGGATCCACACGCTTTTGACGGCCCTCGACGCCGAGGCCAACACCCTCCGCCGGGCCCAGGCGGCGGTCCGTACTGCCGACCGGCACCTGGTCGAAACCTCAGACCTGCTCGCCGACGCGGCGGCGCTGCGGGCCCAGCTCGACCGCCGTTCCCGTGCGGCGTCGGACGTGTTGCTGGCTCGGCTGATGAACACCCGGGCGGCGATCACCCGCATCACCACCACCGCCGCGTTCCAGGGGGTGCCGCTGTTCGACGGCCGGTACTCGCTCCGCGTGGGCGGCGGCCGGCTGGAGCTTCCCGACCTGGTCCACTCGGCCCCGACCCGGGCGGCGCTGGCCCTGCTCCGCGGCGAGCTCGAGGATTTCGACGCCGGCATCGTTTCGCCCCGGCTGCAGGTCGTGCAGGACACGCTGCGCAGCACCGCCACGGCCGGGCCGCTGATCTGTGACGCGGGGCGGGCCCGGGAGACCGCGGCGCTGCTGCGGACCCAGACCCTCGGCCCCGGTTTGGCCGCGGGGGCGCTGGTGGATGTCACCGCTTAGAATAAATCTTAGCTAAAACAAGGCGAAAATTACAAAAAGCTGGTTGACCCGGGCCGATCTAGCCGACATGATTCACTATTGAAGGGGTGGGGCGCGACCTTGTTCGAGGCCTGCCACGTTCCCCGCCCTCACACGCCCGCCGGTCCCCCCGGCGGTGCAGGGAGTTTCACCGATGGTGAACCAACAGCAAGTCGATCGTCTCACTGAAGAGCTCAAGAACCTGCGCGGCCAAGTCGTGCGCGACGGCGAGAAAATCGTCGACCGCGTCGACCGGGTCCTCGTCGATGCGCGTCGCCTCCACCACGAGGCGGCGGGGACCGCGTTCGAGCCGGCGCTGCGCAGCGTCGAAAACCTCTTGACCTGCGTCCAACGCGGCATCACCGCCCAGGGCCAGCTCAAAGGCCAGCTCCGCCGGGCGGGCTGACCCCGCCCCCGTGGCGGCGGGTTTCTTTCTCGCGCACGACCGCGGCCGCGGCCGGCGCTATCCTGCCCCCATGACCCGCTCCACCCCCACCCCCGGAAGTTCCGACGAACGCTCCCAAGCCGATCCTCAGTCGGAAGCAGCCGCTCCCCCTCCGCCCCCCGGAATGGCCCCCGGAACGGCCCCCGGAAGCTGCCCCAAAAGCTCTCCCGGAATAGCCCCCTCCACAACTCCCGAAACAGCCCCCGGAACGCCTTCCGGACAACCTACTGGGGCGGCCCTCGGCCCTTCTGCCGCAGGCTCTTCCCCGACAACAAGCCCCCCTACCCTGCCCGGCCGGGCCGCCCCGCCGGACGTGGACCCTTTCGGGTTGCTGTACGCCGAGGTGGGTGACGACGGTTTCGCCCGGCTGACCGCCGCGTTTTATCGGCGGGTCCGCCGCGACGACCTGCTGGGGCCGATGTATCCCGCGGACGACTGGGCGGGTGCCGAGGCCCGGCTGCGCGACTTTCTCGTTCAGCGTTTCGGGGGCCCGGCCCGCTATTCGCAAACCCGCGGCCACCCCCGGCTGCGGATGCGTCACGCCCCGTTCCCGATCGACGTGGCCGCCCGCGACCGGTGGATGCAGCACATGACCGACGCGCTCGCCGAGGCGGAGCTGCCCCCCGCGGCCGCCGCGCGGCTGGCCCAATTCTTTGCGCAGGTGGCGACGTTTATGATCAACCGCGCTCCGTCCCCGGCCGGAGACTGAAACGCTCGTCGAAGACATGCCTTCCTGGCATCGGGGCCGACGTTGTTTTATAGATACGACGGGCCCGCTCCAAGACCAGGCCGGGCACCCTCTACACCACTTGCGCTAAGCCACGCTGGTTTGATCGGCCGATGACCGGGCCGCAATCGGTATGTGGAGCGGCCCCCGGCCCCGGATCGGGGGTTAGCCCGGGGGACCGCAGCGCCGCCGGCGGGGCTCGCCCACACGCAGCAGGCAAGCTTAGAAACAATTACTGCACAATTTCGTACAAGCCCGGTACTGGATTTCGGGGTCCAATGGAATCATGTCATTCGGCCGTCCGCCGTTTCCTTTCTTGCCAAAGGCCACGCATGATTAAGTCTTTTATCTCTCCCTCTTCCTCTCTTAAGTCACCTGTACCGCCTGCGTCGGATCGTCTCGCCGCGGCGGACACGCCCTTACGGCCCCATCCCCACGATGAACTCATCAGCTTGGCCTACTCTTTTGCCATCGGCATGACCCGCGACCGTCAGGCCGCTTCCACCCTCGTGGAAACCGCCTTCCACCAGTTCCTTTCCCTCCGGAATGGCCCCCGGAATGGCCCCCGGAATAGTCCCCGGAATAAACCCCCGAGTCCGTCGCGCAGCCCATTTCTGCCTCGCCCTTGCGGCGCGGTACCGGGTGACGTGTCGGCCGATCTGAAGCCCGGCCGACTGCGGCCGATCTGCTCGACCCGGCTGCGTTCGATTCATCCCGACTCGGTCTCGGCTCCGCACGGCGGCCCCGAGACTTCCGCCGAATCGACCCGAATCCTGTGTCTTGTCTACGCCGCGTGGCGCGATCATCAGGGCCCCGAGGCGGAGCGTTACACCCGCACGCAGTTGATCACCTATGCCCGGCAGGCCCACACGGCCCAGCGGGTCGGCGACACCGAGCCGGCGATCCTGACCCACGCCATCGCGAAGCTCGACCCGCTGCCCCGGGCGCTGATCTGGCTCTGGGCCGTCGCCGACTACCCCACGGGCCACATCGCCTACATCATCAACACGGCCCGGGACGAAGCCACCGAGCTGATCGCCGGCACCCTCGAGTTGCTGTTGGACCGGTGCCAGGCCGCCGTCGCCAACCGATCCGAAACCCACGGCCGTGCCGGATGGGCCGCGCCCCTACACTCCGGTGCGGTTCCGTCTTCGGCAGAATGAGGCCCCCGCTGCGGCTTCCGTAGGCCAGAGTCCGCGGCCGCGGCCGCCCGCCTCAGCCCAGTGTTTTGTAAAACTCGGTCTTAGGCCCCGCGAACTCCGCCGCCTGCTCCACCAGCGCCAGCCGTTCCGCCTCGTTCAGCGACTGGTGCTCGCGCAGCATCCGAGCGTTCTCCCGCAGCATCTGCACCTCCGGCGTCCCGCTGACCAGCGAAGACACCGGCAGCGACCACACAAACCCCAATGCCTGGGCCAGGCTCATCCGCTCGGGCACCACCGGCCGCGCCTGCCGTTCGCGGTTGCCCCACCCTTTGTCGTGTCCCACGAGCTGCCCGAACGCCAGGGTCTTCATCGCCAGGACCCCGTAGCCCCGCTCGACCAGAGCCGGCAGCACGTTCAGGATAAAACTCTCGTACCCCGGGTCGACCACGTTCACCGGCATCTGGCAGGCGTCGAACTCGACGCCCATCTGTTCGAGCCGTTCGAGCATGCGCAGGTGGGCCTGCGGGGTCCGGTGCCCGGTGAATCCCAGGTGGCGGATCTTGCCCTGCTCCCGGGCTTCAAGCAGCACGTCCACGACCCCTTGGTCGATCCGCGCGTCGACGTGTTCCGGGCTTTCGAGGTGGTGCATCTGCATCAGGTCGATCACGTCGACGTTGAGCCGTTGCCGGCATTCATCCATGTCCCGGCGGGCCCGCTCGGCCTCGGTCGCCTGGGTTTTGGTCATCACGTAGATCTCGTCGCGGTATCGGGGCGTCAGAAACTGGCCCATGAGCCGCTCGCTCTTGCCTCCGCCGTACATCTGGGCGGTGTCGAAAAAACGGATGCCTTCCTCGATCGCCGCCTCGAGCAGGGCTTCTTGTTCCTTGGTCGTCTGCCTTTCGTTGATCAGATGCGACCCGCCGAAACACATCGCGGTCACCCACTGGTCCACCCGGCCCAGCCGCCGCATCGGCAGCAGCTTGCCCCACCGGTCGTGCGTCGGCGGGGCCGCGGCGTCCGGCCCCGCCTGGGCCTCGGCCCCGCCGCCCCGCCGCCCCGCGCTCAAGCCCGCGGTCAGGGCCACCATCGTCCGCAGAAACGCTCGGCGATCAATCATGTTTCCATCCTAGCCGGCCCGCCGCGCCGATCCCAGCTTTTCCGCACAACCCCTACCACCGACTCAAGCCGACCCCCCCGCCGGCCGATGTCACCTTTGAGTTTTTCACCCCGCGAGACCCCGCCCATGCCCCGCCGCGCCACCAAGAAGAAGACCCCTGCCGCCCAAGCCGCCGACCCGCCCCGAAACACCGGGGCCGAGCTTTTCGCCGAGATCCAGCAGCAGTGCGACGCCATCAAAACCTGGCACGAAGACGCCTCGGCCCGCCTCGACGAGCGCCACGCCGAGCTCGCCGCCTACGCCGACACCCTCCGCCAGACCCAGCAAGGCCTCGATCGGCAGCAGGCCGAGTTGGCCCAGGCCCGCGCCGCCCTCGAAGACCAGACCCGGGCCGAGCGGGACCAGCTCGCCGCGCTGCGGGTCGAACTCGACGGAGAATGGGACCAGCTCCGCGGCCTCCGCCGGGCCCAGGAAAAGCTCGGCCAAGCCCTCGACGCCGAACGCAAACGGCAGAACCGCCACGCCTTCAAGCTCGGCCCCGAGCCGAACCAAAAACAAGCCGCCTGAGCCGCCCGCCGCGGATCACGGATCGCGCAGCCTCGCAGGGTATTTCTGCCCCCTGCGCCGCCCGCCCGGTCACGGCGAGTCGGGGACGTGGCCGTAGAGAAACAGCAGGCCGTAGCCCACCGTAAACATCCAGCACCCGTAGAGCGCGTGCTCGACCGACGCAAGCAGCATCGAGCCGCTGCGGCGGTACGTCTGCGCGAACAACACCCCGCCCACCAGCGTCGTCGCCACCGCGAACCCGTTGAGCATCACCACGTGCGCCCAGCCGAACAGCAGCGCCGACCCCGCCACCAGCCCCCAGCCGTCGCCCAGCAGCCGCCGGTACCGCCGGAAGAAAAACACCCGCCACACCACGTTCTGCGGCAGCACCGACAGCAGCGGGTACCCCACCATAATGATCATCCACAGCCCCGTCCGCTCCCGCGGCAGCGAAAACATCGTCTCGGGGAACGTCATCCCCCACACCGTCCGCCCCAGCATCACCCAGAGCAGCGCCGCCAGCAGCGCCGCCAACCCCACAAACCGCAGCACCACCCGCCGGCCCTCCTGCCGGGTCAGCGCCGCGGCGTTCCACAGCCGACGCCGATTGAACCCCGGGTCCCGCCACAGCATCCACAAGCATACCGCCGCCATCAGCCACATCAGCGGCATCAACGGCACGCGCACCGGCGTCCACGCGATCACCGCCGGCAGCGCCGCGAAGACCACCAACAGCTCCGCCCCCCGCCGAACCCGTTCGCCCGCCGCCGACTCCCGCGTCTGGGCCTCATTCAAACTCGTTACGCCCGTCGTCACGCCCGAACCCTAGCCCCACCCGGCCTCCTCGGCCACCCCGCCCCGGCGCTTGTTCCCCCGCGCCGATTCCGCGTCGACCGCCCCGGAACCCGGATCCCCGAACTTTTGTTCGCCCGTTGCGTACAATCCAGCGACGTGTTTCGTACCTTCTTCCAGGAGCTTCCCTTGATCATCCAAGTCAACGCCGGCGACATCGAATCCAGCAACCCCCTGCGTCACAAAGTCCACGACGAAGTCGAAGCCTCGCTGAAGCACGTCGCCGAAAAGGTTACCCGCGTCGAAGTCCACCTCCGCGACGACAACTCGCAGAAGTCGGCCGCCAACGACAAACGCGTCACCATGGAAGCCCGCATCGCCGGCCAGCCGCCCCTGGCCATCGAACACACCAGCGACGACCTCTATAAATGCATCGGCGAGGCCGCGGGAAAACTCGGCCGCGCCGTCACGACCAAGCTCGAACGCCTCGCCGCGCCGTGACCAGCCCGCCGCACCGCTGACCGGTACCCGGTTATGACTTGGGCGTTGGGTCCGCCGCCAGTTCGTCGGACTGGCGCACCAGATCGTCGCTGTCCCATTCCGCGTCGCGGGTGATCCCCGGCTTCCTGCCCTGCTGCGCAGCCGCTTCCGCCGCGGCCCGCCGCTGTGCCTTGGCCTGGGCCTGCCGCCGCACCAGGTCCGCGTGGGTCGTGAAATAGGGCAGCGCCCGGCCCCGAAATTCATCGACCGTCTCGAACCCGTGACGCTCCATGAACGCCAGCAGCCCCTCGATCATCGGGGCCACGATCTTGTAGCCCCGCTTCATCACCCCCGTGCAGACCTGCACCGTGTCCGCGCCCAGCAGCATGAACTGCGCGGCGTCCTCGCCGGTCTCCACCCCGCCGATCCCCGACACGCTCGGCCGATCCGCCCCGCCCCGGCCCCCGTGCGACTCGGCGATCAGCGTCGCGATCTCCATCGTCATCCGCAGTGCGATCGGCCGCACCGCCACCGACGAATAACCCCCCGGCGTCGAATACCCCTCGACCGTCGGCATCGGACGCAGCGTCTCCAGGTCCACCCCGATCACGCTCCGGATCGTGTTGATCGCGCTCACCCCCTGCGCCCCGGCCCGCAGCGCCGCCCCCGCCGGCGCCTCGATCCGCGTGACGTTCGGCGTCAGCTTCGCCCACACCGGGACCGTCGCCGCTTCCATCACCCACCCGGTCACCTCTTCCAACAGCTCCGGGTTTTCGCCCATCGCCGACCCCATCTTCCGCTCGGGCAGCCCGTGCGGGCACGAAAAATTCAGCTCCAGCGCATCAACCCCCGCCGCCTCACAACGCTCCACGATCTCGTGCCATGCGTCCCGCCGATACTCTTCCATCACCGAGGCGATCAGCACCCGGTCCGGGTACCGGTCCTTGATCGCCTTGAACTCGTCGAGCCACTGCGCGAACGGCGTCGTCGCGATCAGCTCGATGTTCTCCCAGCCGAACACTTCCTTCTTGTTCACGCCCGTCAGCTTCCCGTACCGCGGCGCGACGTTGATCACCTTCGACGCGTCGAGGCTCACCGTCTTCGCGACGACGCCGCCCCAGCCCTCGTCGTAGGCCTTGCCGATCACCTTCCGGTTCGTGCCCGGCGGCCCCGAAGCGATCACAAAAGGGTTCGCAAACTTCAGCCCGTTTACCGTCGTTTCCAGCGTCGCCATGGTTCAGGGCTCCACCACCGCGCCGTAGCTCTCGGGCCGACGGTCGCGGAAAAACTGCCCCGTGTTCCGCACCTCGCGGATCAGGTCCAGGTCCAGGTCCGCCACGACCAGGTCGTCCGCCGCCCGCCGGTCGCTCTGCGCGACCATCTGGCCGCGCGGGTCGCAGAAATACGACTGGCCGTAGAACTCGCCGATCTCCCAGGGCCCCTCCGTCCCCGCCCGGTTGATCGCCCCGACGAAATACTGATTCGCCACCGCGTGCGCCGGCTGCTCGAGCTTCCACAGATACTCGCTCAGCCCCGCCACGGTCGCGCTGGGATTGAACACGATCTCCGCCCCGCCCAGCCCCAGGCAGCGGGCCCCTTCCGGGAAGTGGCGGTCGTAGCAGATATACACCCCCACCTTCCCGACCTTCGTGTCGAACACCGGGTACCCCAGGTTCCCGGGCCGGAAGTAGAACTTCTCCCAGAACCCCGGCTCGCAGTGCGGCAGGTGCATCTTGCGGAACTTGCCGAGGTACTCGCCGTCCGCGTCGATGACCGCCGCGGTGTTGTAGTACACCCCGGTCATCGCCTCTTCGTACACCGGGACCACGAGCACCATCGCGTGCTTCTTCGCCAGCTCGCGCATCAGCGTCACCGTCGGGCCGTCGGGTACCCGCTCGGTCAGCCCGTACCACTTGGTGTCCTGCTCCGCGGGGAAGTACGGGCCGTAGAAAAGCTCCTGGAGGCAGAGCACCTCGACGCCGCGCCCCGCCGCCTCGGCGATCAGCGCGACGTGCTTGTCGATCATCGCCCGCTTGATCTTCGCCAGCGGCGACGTCGCGGGCTCGCACAGCGTGGCCTGGATGAGCCCCCCGCGTACCAAACGCGTCATAACCAAATCTCCGTCGTTATCCGCCGAATTACCGCCGTACAAACTAGCAGCCTTGCCCCCGCCCCGCTTCCTTACGCTACCCTGTCGCGCATGGCGTTTCCTCTGCCCCCCGGTTCCGTGCTCGGCATGCTCGGCGGCGGCCAGCTCGGCCGGATGTTCACCCACGCCGCCCACGACCTGGGCTACCGCGTCCACGTCCTGTCCCCGGACGCCGACGGCCCCGCCGCCCAGGTCGCCGACCGGCACACCGCCGCCGACTACGACGACCTCCCCGCCGTCCACGCCTTCGCCGCCCAGGTCGCGGCCGTCACCTACGAGTTCGAAAACGTCCCCGCCGCCTGCGCCGCCGCCTGCGCCGAGCACGCCCCGGTCCGCCCCGGCACCCCCGTCCTGGCGACCGCGCAGAACCGCCTGCGGGAGAAAAACACCCTCCGGGCCCACGGCGTCCCCGTCGGCCCGTTCGCCCCCGTGACCTCCGAAGCGGAACTCCGCGACGCCCTCGAAACCATCGGCCTCCCCGCGGTCCTCAAGACCGCCGACGGCGGGTACGACGGCAAGGGCCAACGCATCCTCCGCCGATCCGACGACGCCGTCTACGCCTGGCAGGACCTCGGTCAGCGGCCCTGCATCCTCGAAGCCTTGGTCGACTTCGAGCAGGAGGTCAGCGTCGTCGCCGCCCGCTCAGCCGACGGCGAGATCCGCTGCTACGGCCCGATCGCCAACACCCACCGCAACCACATCCTCGACGTCTCGGTCGTCCCCGCCGGCGCCCCCGCCCCCGTCGAACAACAGGCTCTCGACATCGCCCACAAAATCATGCGCGACCTCGACGTCGTCGGCGTCCTCTGCGTCGAGTTCTTCCAGACCCGGGCCCGGCCCGACGCCGCCGGGCAGATGCTCGTCAACGAACTCGCCCCCCGGCCCCACAACTCCGGCCACCTTACCCTCGACGCCTACGCCGCCAGCCAGTTCGAGCAGCAGGTCCGCGCCGTCGCCGGCCTCCCCCTGGCGCCCGTCGAACTCCGGCAGCCCGCGGCCATGGTCAACCTGCTCGGCGACCTTTGGCCCCCCGACGGCTCCCCGCCCTGGCCCGTGATCGACGCCGACCACCTCCACCTGCACCTCTACGGCAAGCACACCGCCCGCCCGGGCCGCAAGATGGGCCACCTCACCGCGCTGGCCCGCACCCCGCACGAAGCGATCCGCGACGCCGTCGAAGCCCGCACCCGCCTCGCCCCCCGCCACGGCCTCGCCCCCGACTAAATCAATCACCCTCCCCGCTCCATACCTCAGCCCCAGCCCCAGCACGGCACTCGGCTGCGCTGCGACCTGATGGTTAAGGCCCGGCTGGCTTCACGGCCGACAGATCAGGCCGCGGAACCCGCCGCGCGGCCCCGGCCCACATCTTCCAGCAGCGACCGGCCGACCCGGTTCAGCGCCAACCGCAACGCCGCGGTGTGCGTCCAGGGCTGCGGCCCCCGCGCCCCGCCCCGCGGGCTCTCCCGGCGGGCCGACGCCGGCAACTTCACCAGCGCCGGCACTTCGATCCGCCGGCCGCCTCCCGCCGAGCCGCGCCCCGAGCCGACCGGCCAAACCACAAAATCCCGATCGCCCCGGGCCCACGCAACCGAACCGCCGCCCCGCCCCTGGTCCCAGCCCAGGTACGGCACGCCGCCGGGCAGCACCCCGCTCCACGCCTCGCGGGGTAGCCCCATCCCAAAAACCAGGTCCGGCTGAAACGTCGCCATCACCCGCCGGACCGCCGCGCCCGTCACCCGCTGGGCGGCGGTGCGTTCGGTCAGACGCTGGGTCCGCCAGCCCAGGCGCGCGAACGCGGCTTCGCAGTCGTCGAGCGCCTCGGCCCCCGCGGCCGAGAAACGCGAAGCCAGCAGCAGCGCCTTGGGCCGCCGCGCCTTGCCCACCGTCAACGCCCCGCAATCGAACCCCCAGTAGTGCGTCTCGATCCGGCGGGCCCACCGCGCCTCCGCGGCCGCGTTCGCCCGCTCGCACCGCTTAATCAGCTCCGCCAGAGCCGACCGCTGCGCCGCCCGGCCCAGCCGGATCGACGGCAGGCGGTGGGTCCGGTCCCGTCGGAGCAGCGCCTCGAGCCGGACATACGCCTTGGGCCCCACCCGCCACACAAACCGTTCGTCGCGGATCGGCCCGTCCGCGCCGGCCCAGTCGTGGATCATCAGACACGCCACCACTAAACCCGGGTCGGTCTCGACCAGATAGACCGGCTGCTGCTCGCCCCGCGGCAGCGTGGGCTTTGCCGCCGCGATCTGCGACACCAGGTAGCCGTCGATCAGGTCGCCGAACACGATCGGTCGGCCCCGTTCGATATGTTTCGCCAATCGCTGCACCGCCCTCCGGGCCGCGGCCTCCGGGTCCGGGTTGCGGCTGACCGCGAGGGGCCCGGGGCTGGCCGTCGACCGCTGGGCCGGCACCGACTTGCCCGACAGCGTCTGGGTCCGGGGCACCTGCCGGGCCAAGGCCGAGACCCCCGCCGCCTCGAGCCGGCCGTAGACCGCTGGGCGATACTCCCGCAACGCCTGCAGGTTCCGGGCCAGCCGCCGCACCGCGCTCATCTCGGCCTGAGCCTCCGTCGCCTCGGCCACCGGGGTGAGCCCGGCGATCGCCTCGGCATACCGCCCCGCTTCCACCCGCGACCACCCCTCGTCGAGCCGGGACGTGGCCCCGGGCGCAGCCGTAGCCACAAAATCGAGCGATCGTGTCGGTGGTGTCATCTCGTCCGCAGGGCTGTCGCCCTACCCTCTCTCAAGTAAGCGGCTTACGCTCCGCATCCGCGGGCGTACCCCACCGCTCTTTTGCAGGTATCGGCCGCCTCGGGCGGGCCGCCCCAAAAAACCGGCCCCGGCGACCGGACTGCTGCGCTAGCATAGGCCCGCCAAGTGGTGGTGTCCTCGCGCCAGCCGGCATAGAGTATGGCGACGGTTCTCCCCGCTTTCGCCCGCCCCCCTTTACCCCCCCTCCGCCTCTCCAGGCTCCGCCATGCCGCCCACCGCCCCCGCTTCCCACAACCGTCTGGTCGCTTTCGCCACCCGGGTCGGCATCGCGGTCGTCATGCTCGGCCTCGCGGGGACCGTCTTCTATCTCCTCCAATCCACCAAGCCCGAGATCGAGCAGATCGATCCCGCGGCCAACGCCCAAACCGTGCTGGCGTTCGAGGCCCGCCGCGTCCCCGTGCAGCGGCAGTGGCGCGGCTACGGCACGGCCCAGCCGCTCGATTCCGCCGAGGTTCCGGTCCGCGTCACCGCCACCGTCGAATCCATCCCGCCCGAGATCCTGCCGGGCGCCCGCGTGACCCGGGGCCAGACCCTGGTGCAGCTCGACGCCTCCGACTTCAGCCGCCAACTGGAGATCGCCCAGCAGCGCATCGCCGAGCTCGACGCGGCCCTCGCGCAGCTCGATGTCGAGGCCCAGCGTCTCGAAGAGCGCCTCGCCCTCGAAGACGCCGACGTCGCCATCGCCCGGACCGAATACGACCGCCAGCTCCGCTTCCGCGAGCGCAACGTCTCGTCCCAGCAAGACGTCGATGCGGCCCAGCGCAACCTGATCGCCGCCCAGCGTCGCGAGCTCCAGACCCGCGAAGCCGCCGACCTGATCGGCCCCCGCCGCCGCTCGATCCAGGCCCAGAAAGCCTCGCAGCAGTCCCAGGTCAACCTCGCCCAGCTCAACGAACAGCGGGCCACGATCACCAGCCCGCTCACCGGCGTCATCCAGTCGCTCGAGGTCGAGGTCGGCGAGAACATGGCCGCCGGCTCGACCCTCGCCCGGATCGTCGCCCTCGACCCGATCGAGGTGCCCGTCGGCCTCGAAGCCTCCGCCCAGCAGAGCGTTCGGCCCGGCGACCGCGTCGAACTCCGCCCCACCAACCAGTCCGCGCCAGCCCCGGTCTGGAACGCGACCGTCGTTCGTGTCGCGCCCGAGCAAGATGCGCAGACCCGGACCTTCACCGTCTTCGCCGACCTGACCCGGGCCCAGGGCGCCCCGCCCCTCCCGGTCCCGGGGGCGTACCTCGAGGCGCGGGTCTACGTCTCCGAACCCGAGAGCCGGTTCATCGTCCCCCGCCGCTCGATCCGTGAAGGCCGGCTCCAGGTCATCGAGCAGGGCGTGGTCGTCAGCCGACCCGTGGAGATCGACTACACCCTCTCGGGCCCGCAGCCCCGCTTCGGGCTGCCCGACGACCAATGGGCGGTCATCGGCGACACGCTCCGAGAAGGCCAATTCGTCGTGGTCAATGCCGCGGCGCAGCTCGCCGACGGCACCCGCGCCGAGCCGGCCCTCCCCGACCGACCGGCCGCCACCGCCGCCCGGCCCCGCCCCGCCGAGGCCACCCCATGAGCCTCGCCCGCTTCGGCGTCCGCAAGCCCGTCCCGGCCAACCTCCTGATGTTCGCCATCATCGCCGCGGGCATCGTCGCCGCCGTCTCGCTCCGCCGCGAATTCTTCCCCGAGCAGCAGCCCGACTCCGCTTCGCTCACCATGCCCTACCCCGGGGCCACCCCTGAAGAAGTCGAAGACTCGCTCGCGATCAAGATCGAAAACAAGCTCATCGACCTCGACGAGATCGACAAGATCAACGTCACCCTCGCCGAGGGCGGCGGCGGCATGGTCATCCGCTTCCGTGAGGGCGTCGACGCCACCAAGGCCCTCGAAGAAGTCGAACGCGCCGTCGACACCCTCCAGGACCTGCCGGAAGAATCCGAAGAGATCACGACGGCCCTGATCGAGCCCCGGCTGCCGGTGATCCGTGTCGCGGTGTTCGGCGACCTCGAAGAAACCGTCATGAAGGACGTCATCCGCGGCGTCCGCGACGACCTCTTGACCCTCGACGGCATGGGCGAGGTCCTGATCGACGGGGTCCGCGACTACGAGATCCGCATCGACGTCAACCAGCAGGCCCTGCTCCAGCAGGGGATGAGCCTCCCCGACGTCGCCGACGCCGTCCGCGCGTGGATGACCGAGGTCCCCGGCGGCACGGTCAAGAACGTCGGCGGCAACGTCAACATCCGCACGATGGGCGTCCCCGAACGCGCCGAGACGATCCGCCAGATCGTCATCCGCAGTTCGGAGAACGGCCGGGCGCTGCTGCTCGAAGACATCGCCGAGGTCTCCGAGGGCTTCGTCGACGACCTGGTCATCAACCGCTTCAACTCCCGCGACACGCAGGACCCCTCCGCCGGGCAGGAAGGCGACGAGCTGCTGGGCAAGCCCGCCGCGGTGCTGACCGTGTTCAAGGTCGGAGACCAGGACATTGTCAAGATCGCGAAGATGGTCCGCTCCTACGTGCTCGGCCGGCAGGGCAAGCCGTTCGACGGCCACCGCCTCGAGGCCCGGTTCGGCTCCGACCGCTTCGACGCCTGGGAGCTCGGGCGCGAGTCGCCGACGCCGCTGCCCCCGGGCGCGTCGATCGCCCCGTCGTCGGACCTGGCCCGCTTCGTCGAGGGGCGGCTGGACCTCCTGGTCCGCAACGCCAGCTACGGGGCGATCCTGGTCTTCGCCACGCTGCTGCTGTTTCTGAACTGGCGGGCGGCGTTCTGGGTCGGGGCCGGGCTGACCACGGCGATCCTGGGCACGCTCGTGCTGATGTCCGCCATCGACGTGACGCTGAACCTCCTGACCATGTTCGGGCTGATCGTGGTGCTCGGGCTGCTGGTCGACGACGCGATCGTGGTGTCGGAAAATATCCAGGCCCGCCACGACCGGGGCGAGCCGGCGCTCGAGGCCGCGATCGGCGGCACGGACCAGGTCAGTTGGCCGGTCGTCGCCACCGTGCTCACCAGCGTCGTGGCGTTTCTCCCGCTTTCGTTTATCAAGGGGCAGATCGGCGACCTGCTCGGGGCGCTGCCGCTGGTCGTGGCGTGCGCGCTGCTGATGTCGCTGATCGAGTCGCTGCTGATCCTGCCCAGCCATATGGCGCACAGCCTGGCCAAGCGTGACCGGGCCCGCGAGAAAACCCCGACCCGGGCGGGCCGGGCGGTCGCGGCGTTCGAGGCCCGGCGGGACCGCCTGCTCTTCCAGCGCCTGGTGCCCGCGTTCGGCCGGTTGCTCGGGTTCGCGCTGCGGTTCCGCTACCTCACGGTGGTCGCGAGCTTCGCGGTCCTGATCGGGACGCTCGGACTCCTGGCCGGCGGTCGGGTCGGCTTCGAGTTCCTGCCCAAGAACGACGCCGAGACCCTGGTCGTGGACCTGCGGATGCCCATCGGCACGCCGATCGAAACCACCAACGCCGCGGTCGAGGCGCTCGAACGCGCCGCGTTCCGCCAGCCCGAGGTCCGCTCGGTCGGCTCGGTCGTCGGCCAGCGGTCGGACATCGATTCGGGACAGGTCGACGCCGCCGCCACGCACGTCTCGCAGATGTTTATTGAGCTTTATTACGTCGAGCAGCGCACCCGCGAATCGCCGGCGGTGATCGCCTCGATCCGTGAAACCCTCGAACGCGATAACGCGCTCGACGGCGTCGACCGGCTTCGCTTCTCCGAGATTTCTGGCGGGCCCAGCGGGCCGGGCATCACCGTCCGGGTCCGCGGGACCGACGCGGGGCAGATCGACGCCGCCGTCGCCGAGCTGAAGCAGACCCTCGCCGGGTTCACCGGCGTGGTCGACATCGCCGACGACAACGACCTGGGGCAGACCGAGCAGCGGATCGTGGTCCGCCCCGCCGACGTCCGCGCCGTCGGGCTCACCCCCGTCGCGGTCGCGCAGCAGGTCCGCGGCTTCCTCTTCGGGATCGACGCCCACACCTTCGCCGATCGGCAGGAGGACATCGACGTCCGGGTCCGGATCGACGAAGACACCCGCCGCGACCTGCGTGCGATCGAAAACATCTGGCTGATGACCCCCGACGGACGGCCGGTCCCGCTCGCGGAGATCGCCGACCTCGAAGAGGCCACCACCTACGCCACGATCAAACGCGTCAACCGCCAGCGCAGCGTCACGGTCACCGCCGACACCGTCCCCACGGTCAGCCCCGAAGACGTCACGGCGCTCATCGATCTCGACGCGCTGCAGCGGAAGTACCCCAACCTCACGATCCTCTACGCCGGCCGGCAGGAACAGATCGGCGACGCGTTCGCTTCGCTGCCGATCGGGCTGGGCGCGGCGGGGCTGATGATCTACGTGATCCTGGCCTGGCTGTTCTCCAGCTATTTCCAGCCGCTCACCGTCATGCTCATCATCCCCTTCTCGCTGATCGGCGTGGTGTGGGGCCACCTCGCGCTGGGCTACAACCTCACGTTCCTGAGCCTGATCGGCATGGTCGCACTCTCAGGGATCGTGGTCAACGACTCGCTGATCCTCGTCGAATTTTTCAACCACGAACGCCAGCGCGGCGCGGAGGTGGTCGACGCGCTCTTGTCCGCCGGCCGGGCCCGGCTGCGCCCGATCCTGCTGACCACCATCACCACCGTCCTCGGGCTCACCCCGCTGATCCTGGAGCAGTCGTTCCAGGCCAAGTTCCTGATCCCGATGGGGATCGCCATCGCCGCGGGGCTGCTCTCGGCGACGGTGCTGATCCTGGTCGTGCTCCCCTGCTGGATCCTGATCTTCGACGACATCCGCCGCGGGGCGTACTACCTCTGGCACGGCCGGGCGAAGGACACCGCCGAGCCCAACCTGTTTACCGCGTCCTCGTCGTAGTTTCTCTCGGGTGTCCTCCGGCCCGGCGAGACAAGCCTGCCGGGCTGGGATACCATGCCAGACCGCACCGCGATGCCCGTCAACGCTCGCCCCCCTGCCCCTTGGCCGTGTCCCGTACGCGGCGGCCGAGGCACGGGTTTGTGCCTCTTTTGCTTCTGTCGTTTCTATAAGGACTCCCGCCATGCCGATCGAAATCACCATGCCCCGCCTCTCCGACACCATGGAAGAGGGCACGCTTATCAAGTGGCGGGTTCAAGAGGGCGACACCGTCGCTTCGGGCGATCACCTGGCCGACGTCGAGACGGACAAGGCCACCATGGAACTCCAGGCGTTCGACGACGGGACCGTCGCCCAGCAGCCGGTCAAAGAGGGCGACACCGTCCCCGTGGGCGACCTGATCCTGCTCTTGGCCGAGGAGGGCGAGTCGGCCGAGGACGCGGTGAAAAACGCCGGCAGCGGTGGCGGCGGTGGTCGCAAAGAATCGGCCGAGGCCCCGGCGGACCAAGACGGCAACGGCGGCGGTGACGAGGGCTCGAACCCCCCGGCCGCCAGCGCCCCGTCTCCCGCCCCGTCGAAGGGCGGCGGGAAGCTCCGCGTGTCCCCGCTGGCCCGCAAGCTCGCCGAGGAGCACGGCCTCGACCTGGCGCAGCTCAAGGGCAGCGGGCCCGACGGCCGGATCATCAAGCGCGACGTCCTCGCCGCGGCCCAGGGCGACCCCGCCCCCGCCGCCGCGTCGTCCGCCGCACCTTCCACCCCGGCGGCCCCCGCCCCGGCCCCGGTCGCCGCGGTTGGGCTCGAAGCCAAAACCATCAACCTCACCGGGATGCGCAAGACCATCGCCAAGCGGCTGGTCGAATCCAAAACCACGGTCCCGCACTTCCAGGTCTCGGTCGCGGTCAACACCGACCCGCTGATGGAGCTGCGCAAGACGATCAACGGCCAGCTCGAATCGCAGGGCATCAAGCTGTCGATCAACGACTTCGTGACCCGGGCGGTCGCGCTGGCCTGCGTCGAACACCCCGCGGTGAACAGTTCGTGGAACGGAGAATCGATCATCCAGCACGGCAGCGTCAACGTCGGGGTGGCGATCTCGCTGCCGCCGGAGAAAGGCGGCGGGCTGCTGGTCGCCACGGTCCGCGACACCCACGCGAAGGGCCTCCGTCAGATCTCCGCCGACGTGAAGCAACTCGCGAAAAACGCCCGCAGCGAGAAAGGCCTGACCGTCCAGGAGATGTCCGACTCGACGATCACGATCTCGAACCTGGGCATGCCGCAGTACGGGGTGACCCAGTTCACCGCGATCATCAACCCGCCCAACGCGGCGATCATCGCGGTGGGCGCGGCGATCCAGAAACCCGTGGTCCGCGGCGGGGAAATCGTGGTCGGCACGGAGATGAACGTCACCCTGTCCGGCGACCACCGCACGATCGACGGGGCGGTCGGGGCGGAGTACCTCGCGACGCTCAAACGCCTCCTCGAAAACCCGGCCGCGCTGCTGGTTTAAACCTATCGGCCAGGCGTTTCGCGTGTTTCGCTGTTCCTGTGGTGCGGCCCGGAAACCTGGGCCGTGAGACGAGACAAGCCCGAGCGCTTGGCGGTTATCCGGCGTTCACGCAGCGTTTAATCTAAAGACTGCCCGGCCCGGCAGCATCGACACGCATAGGCGGTGTCGATCGGTCCGCGTCTTTGCCTCGATGTAGTCAGCCGTGAACGGCGTTAGTTCGAGGCGCTGAACTGGTCGCGTTCAGCGGCCTGGCGGTCGGCTTCGAGGCGGAGGTTTTGGCGGTCGGTGCTGTTCTTGTCGAGGGCCACCAGCCGGGAGCGGATCTGTCCCGAGCCGGGGTCGAGGTAGAGGGCGCGAACGGAGATGCCGCGGCCGCTGGGGGGGGTGACGGTGTCGACGTCCAGCACGATCGAGCCGACGTTCATGGGGATCGGCTGGCCGCCGTTGTTGATCGACTCGATCTCGGCCGGGCCGCCGATCTCGTCGCCGGGGTATTCGGTAAATTCGCTGACCCGCCAGCCGCCGTTGTAGACGGTCCAGACTTCGAAGGTCGCGCGTTTCTGCTCGCGGCTGCCGCCGGTGAGGAAGAAGTAGTAGTCCGGGGCGAGGGTCAGGGGGGCGGACCACTGGGCGGAATCGAGTTCGACCGAGTCGGGGGCGAGCGACAGGAGGTTGCGGTTCCGCTGGAGCTGATCGGGGTTGAGACGGGGGAAGCGGAACAGCGGGTTGAGGACGGACACGACGACCTTGTAGCGGTAGGTCTGGCCGGGCTCGGCGGTGAGGTCGTGGGCCCAGACTTCGACGGTCTCGGGGACCTGGACGGCGACCGGCTGCGGGCGGCTGCCGGTCCTGCGTGGGCGCGACCGGCTGAAGTCTTCGAGTTCGAGGGGGTCGCGGCCCCGCTCGAAGCCGTCGCGGCGAGAACCCTGGGGGTCTTCGGGGTTTTCTACGCCGAGCAGTTCGTTGAGCTCGCGGGTGAGCCCGTCGAGGGTATCAAGATCGCGTTGGAGTTGTTCGGCGGCGCGGTCACGGCTACGTTCGATGTTGCTGCGGCCGCGTCGGGGTTCGTCGCGGAACACGTCGTCTTCGGGCTGCGGCACGGCGGGCCGGGGGCGGCCGCCGGGGGCTTGCCCGGTGCGGCGGGCGATGGTGCGATTGAGGTTTTTGATCTGGCGTTTGAGTTCGGTCGCGCGGGCGATTTCTTCGGGAGTGTAGGTCCGGTTGGAGATGTCGGGCGGGGTCCACGGGCCGTTGGTGATCGCGGGGAAGGGGACGCGTTGGATCAGGTTCTGGTTATCGCGGATCGTGTTCTGGAGGGTCTGCGCTTCTTCGAAAGTCAGTTGGGGGTCGGCCTGCGCCGGCAGGGCGTACTGCCCGGGCATGGGGTCGAGGAGCTCGGGCTCGCCCCAGCGGCCGGTCTGGGGGTCTTGTTTTTGGCGGAGCAGGCGGACGGAGGTGATCACAAGCCGTTCGATCCAGAGCCCGTCTTCGATGCGGTTCTCGACGGGCTGGTCGCGGGCCTCGTAGCGGTTTTTGAGCTCGGCGAGGGGGAACTTCGCACGGACCGAGACGTAGGGGAAGTCGGCGGGCTGCTGATCCCCGACGATGTCCTGGAGGCGGAAGAAGTCGTCCGTCCCGTCGTCGGCCAGGACGCCGTGGCCGGACTTGGCCAAGACATCGAAGGTCGCGGGCGGCGAGGGGACGAATTTTTCGGGGTAGTCGGGGCTGACCACGCGGTTCCATTTCGACGCGAGGCCGCTGCTGTCGAGCGGGGCGAGGGCGGCCCCCGACGCGACGGCGCGGCGGTAGAGGTCGGTGAACGAGCGGGCGTAGCGGGGTACGACAATGGGATCGACGTAGCTGTCTCGTTGGAGGCTGGCGTCGAGGCGTTGGGCCTGCTGCACCACGGTGTCTTTGATTTCACTGGGGGGGACGTTGCTTTGGTTGCCCAGGTCAACGGCGTTGGGCTCGCCGAGCAGGAACTGCGTGGCGGCCACGCCGACCAGGACGGCGACGCCGAGCCCGAGGGCGATTTTTTCGGTGTGTTGCTGGAAGAATCCCAGGTCTTTGGTATTCATGGCGGGGCCTGTGGGGTCGAAGCGAGAAACGAAGGCGGCACGTGAGGGGGGTAGGCGTGAATCTGGCGAGCGGTTACTGGTAGTAGTTTTCCGAGCCCCCGCCGAGGGAGGGGTCGTAGTTGTTGTAAGGGTTGAATTCGTTGCCGCCGTAGGGGTTGGCCGCGCCCTCCGCGGGCGGGTCGATCCCGACGTAGGACTTCACGTCGTCGGGCATGAGTTCGGCGGTCCATTCGCGGAGCCAAAGCGACTCGATAATCATTTCGACTTCGACGATGTCGCCCTGGCCGTAGAGGTAGCGTTGGTTGAGCAGGTCGTACTCGTCGACGGCGCGGATCCGGGTGTTGAGCACGGTCATGAGGTTGATCCGGCCCAGGGCGTTGAAGAACTCGGGCAGCCGTTTGAAGTCGGCGTGGACCAGCAGGCGGGCGTGGCGGACGTCGTAGATGCTGTTGGACGAGCGTCCGGTGGGGCTGGCGAAGAAGTTGTCGGAGAGCTTGGTTTCGCGGGGTTTGTTGGTGCGGACCCCGCCGGCGGGCGGGGGGTAGGTCGAGGCGCCGGAGCTGACGCTGGGGTTGCCGCTGAGTTCGTTGGTCGCGCCCGGCGAATGGAGCCCGATATAACCCGGCAGGACTTCCAGGGCCAGGAGCCGTTTGATGGGGGCGTTGAGCACGCTGGAGGGGACGGGTTGCCCCTGTTCGTTGAGGTGTTCGCGCTGGTCGGCGACGTCGTTGGCCAGGGCGATCGCGCGGAGGATATCCTGCATGATCCAGAGCTCAAATTGGCCTTCCCATAGCTCGCTGGCGGTGGGGGCTTCGGGCTTGAGGGCGAGGGCGGCGATCTGGAGGGGGAACGCGGGGTTGGGGCTCAGGGCGTCGCCGAGGTCGGGGTCGGCGTAGAGGTTGATGGACTGGGCGTGGGCGAGCAGTTCGTTGATTAATTCGCGTTGCTGCTCGTCGCGCTGCTGTCTTTGGCGGACCGGGGAGAGCGGGCCGGCGGTGGCGGCGTTGCTCTCCATCATGGCGTCCATCTGCTGGTCGAGCATGCCCTGAAGCTTTTCCTGGGGCATGGGCGGCTGGGCGTTAAGGTAGGGGACGGCGAGGCCGTCGGAGTCGAGCAGGCTCTGGGCGGCGTCGCGGTCGCGGAGCAGGGTGTTGAGGACCCGGGCGTAGCGGGTCTTGGCGGGGAAGCCCAGGCCGGGGGGCGGGGAAGGGAAGAGGCCTTCGTAGAGCGGTTCGTGGCCGGGCTGATTGATCTCAAGGGCGGCGTCGAAGATTTCCTGGGATTCGCGGTTCAGGTCGCCGTAGATCTCGCGGAGGACGCTGACGGTAGCTTGGTTGATGGTGATCCCGGACCGGACCTCGGGCGGGTCGTCGGCGTTGGCGGGCGGGACCTCGATGGTCTGCCGCGAGTAGCCCTGGATCTGGCTGAGGACGCGCTGGGGTTCGTCGGTCGCCAGTTCCTGGAGGGCGGGGCGGGCGGCGAAGAGGATATAGCCGATGAACCCGACCGAGAGGAGGATGACGACGGCGGACGCGACCGTGATCGGGTTGAGTTTGATCCAATCGAGTACGTTTTTCATCGGTTGACCTCCGGGTCGGCGGCGGCCCGGGTCAGGGCGTGTTTAGTAGGTGACGACGGATTGAGCAGAGCGATGTCGGTTCGGGCTCCGGGGGCGGTTGGGGGGTCGGTTCCGG
>JBCDDZ010000024.1:0-45904 GCA_039180025.1 Planctomycetota bacterium | reverse complement strand
CTGGGGGTGGTGGGGGACGACGAAGCGGGGCGGACGCTGGCGGGGGTGCTGGAGGAGGCGGGGGTGGAGACGGCCGGGCTGGTGGTGACGGCCGGGCGGCCGACGACGGTGAAGCAGAACCTGGTGGGGCTGGCGCAGCACCGGCACCCGCAGAAGATGTTCCGGCTGGACACGGAGGACCGGTCGCCGTTGGGCGGGGCGGCGGCGGCGGAGCTGCTGGCGCGGGCGGACGGGCTGCTGGCGGACGCGGACATGCTCTGCCTGGAAGATTATGGGAAGGGGGTGCTGGGCGAGGCGGTGTGCCAGGGGCTGATCGGGCTGGCGGCGAAGCACGGGGTGGCGGTGTTCGTGGACCCGGCGGCGATCGAGGATTACGGGAAGTACCGCGGGGCGACGTGCCTGACGCCGAACCGGACCGAGGCGCGGCGGGCGACGGGGCTGGACGACCCACGGGCGATGGCGGCGAGGCTGAAGGAGACGCTGGGGCTGAGCCACGTGGTGCTGACGCTGGACAAGGCCGGGGCGTTGTTGCTGGATGCGGAAGGGGTGTTTCACGAGGTGCCGACGGTGGCGCGTTCGGTGTACGACGTGACGGGGGCGGGGGACATGGTGCTGGCGACGCTGGCCGCGGCGCGGGCGCAGGGGGCGGGGTGGGTGGACGCGGTGGCGCTGGCGAACGTGGCGGCGGGGCTGGAGGTGGAGAAGTCGGGGGTGGTGCCGATCCCGCTGGACGAGCTGCTGTTGGCGGTGCTGCGGCTGCACGAGGCGGAGCTGGGCAAGGTTCGGCCGGCCGAGGCGTTGTACCGAGAGCTGGACGCGCACCGCAAGCAGGGGCGGCGGGTGGTGTTTACCAACGGGTGCTTCGACATTTTGCACGCCGGCCACGTCGCGTACCTGCGGGCGGCGGCGAAGCTGGGGGACCTGTTGGTGGTGGGGCTGAACAGCGACGCGTCGATCACCCGGCTCAAGGGCGAGGGCCGACCGGTGAACCACGAGGCGGACCGGCTGCTGGTGCTCAGCGAGCTGGAGAGCGTGGATTACCTGGTGGTGTTCGACGAGGACACGCCGCTGGATTTGATCGAGGCGATCCGGCCGGACGTCTTGGCGAAGGGGGCGGACTACACCCGCGAGGCGGTGGTGGGTCACGAGGTGGTCGAGGCGCACGGGGGGCGGGTGGCGCTGATCGATTTGGTCGAGGGGCGGAGCACGACGAACCTGATCCGCAAGCTGGGCGGGGGGTGAGCGGGCGGGGGTGGGGCGGCGGGGCAGACATCTAGCACATCCCCACCGCGGCGATCGCGGGTCGAGGGGGCGGGATCCCCGTCCGCCACACTCGGTCAGCGTCCCGGCGGCCGCCGCCCGCTCAACCTGCGGTGGGGGTGCGCTATGCATGAAATATGGAGACGGAGCCGCGGCCGGGCCGGGGTCGGGGAGACAGGGTCAGGGCGCGGGGTCGGCGGGGTCGGCCGGGTCGGAGGCCGGGGCGTGGTCCAGGAGTTGGTGGATTTCCGGGATCGCGGGGTGGCGGGGGTGGAGGGATTCGAGGCGTTCGAGCATGGCGCGGGCGGCGGGGGCGTCGCCGCCGCGGGCGTACCAGCGGGCGGCGAGGGCGGCGAGTTCGGGGTCGCGGGGCCGGTGGTCGAGGGCGAGTTCGTACTGGAGGCCGGCGAGGGCGGTCTGGCGGTTGGCGTGGAGGTAGGCGGCGACCTCGGCGAGGACGTCGGAGGAGAAGCGGTGGGCGGGGGGGAGCGAATCGAGGACGGCGACGGCCTCCATCGGGTCGTCGCGGTCGGCGTAGCGGCGGGCGAGCTTGCGGGCGTAGGTGACGCGCTGGGGGAGGGTTTCGTCGCGGATGGGGAGCTGGGCGAGGGCTTTTTCCATCTGCTGGATGGCGAGGACGGCGTCGCCGGGCTGGCCGCGGCCGGCGTAGACATCGGAGAGCGCGGCGTTGGCTTCGTGGAGCGTGAGCTCGAGCTCCAGGGCCCGGAGGAGCATGTTACGGGCCAGGTCCCAGCGCTGGGTTTTGAGGTAGACGTCGGCGAGCGAGAGCAGGAGGCGCGGCCGGTCGGGGGCCTGCTGGACGGCGAGGCGGTGGTGGGTCTCGGCGGCGAGGAGGTCCCCGGCGAGGAGCGCGGCGGTGCCGGCGAGGTTCTGGAGCGGGGGGTCGATCGGGTCGAGTTCGAGGGCGGCGGCGAACTGCGCGTAGGCGTCGGCGTTGCGGCCCAGGTGGGCGTAGAGCTGGCCCAGGAGGGTGCGGCCGTCGCGTAGCCGGGGCGATTGGGCGACGAGCGGGCGGACCTGTTCGAGGATGGGGGTGACGTCGCGGCGGTTTTCGATCGCGGCGCTGAAGCGGACGCCGAGGTCTTCGAGCTGGGCCTGGGTTTCTTCGGCCGAGGGCAGGGCGGAGACGGGGCGGGTGGCGTGGTAGACGCCGAGCATGAGCAGCAGGGCCGCGGCGGTGGCGGCGAGGATCCAGAGGGGGCGTTTCATGAGCTGAACGTAACAGAACCCGGCGGCGGGTTGAAGCGGGGCGCTGCGGGCGTCGGTGAGGCGAAGGGGAGCGTGAGAGGACGGGGAACCGCGAGGGGAAGGGCGGGGGACTCCTGCGGGGCGAGGCGAGGCGATAGACCGCGGGGGCTGCGGCGAGGTGGGTGCTCCGGAGGGGGCTATACTCGGCCATGATGCTGGAGCTTTCGCGGACGGTACGGTTCGGGTTGTCGCCCGACGAGGGGGACGATCAAACGCCGCGCGATAACACGTTCAGCGCGTGGCCGGCGGTGCGGGGGCTGGGGCGGTACTACGAGCTGCACGTGGCCTGCCGAGGCGAAGCGGACCCGGCAACGGGGTACTTCATCAACATCAAGCACATCGACACGGCGGTACGGGAGGGGGTGCTGCCGATCCTGCGGTCGGCGATCGGGCGGGACGGCCGGGGCGGGGCGGGGGTGGCGATGGGGCGGCTGATGCGGGAGGGGTTCGAGGCGCTCCAGCCCCGGCTGGGCGGGAGCGTGGTGCGGGTGGGGTTACAACTGGCGCCGACACTGGAGTTGGCGGTGACACGGGAAGGCTTGGAGGTTGGTGATATGGGCGAGGTGTTGGTGAAGCAGCAGTACGAGTTCTCGGCGGCGCACCGGCTGCACGTGCCCGGGCGGAGCGACGCGGAGAACCGCGCGACGTTCGGCAAGTGCAACAACCCGGCGGGGCATGGGCACAACTACCGGGTCGAGGTGACGGTGCGGTCGCCGATCGACGCGTCGGGACGGACGCTGGACGTGGCGGCACTCGACGCGGTGGTGGACGCGCGGGTAATCGAGAAGCTGGACCACAAGCACTTGAACCACGACGTGCCGGAGTTCGCGGAACGCAACCCGTCGGTGGAACACATCGCGCAGGTGGTGTGGGGGATGCTCGGCCCGGGGCTGGGCGGAGCGCTGGCGGGGGCGGAGCTGGCCGAGGTGGCGGTGTGGGAGACGGGCAAGACGGTGTGCGTGTACCGCGGCGAGGGGGCGGCGTCGGTTTAAGAGGGGCCGGGCGGCCGGGGGTTTTAGAAGAAGCGGAGTCGGCGGGGATGGGCCGCGGTCCGCAGAGGGGGGCAGGCGTTCTCAGGGCGGGGGGCGGCGTCGGTCCAAAAGGGAGCGGGTTGGTGGGAGCTTGAAGCTGTGGGCGTGGCGGGAGGGAGCGGCCTGCTGAATGCAGACGGGGAGCGGGCGTCGCCGGGCAAGTGGTCTGCAGGCTGGTCCGCGAGAGGGGCTGCGCGTCGGGCAGGCGGTGGGGAGAGCGGCGGCCGGTAGAATGGGGGCGATGATGCGTTTACTCGCCCAGCCGCGGGAGGTGACCCTCGACGAGCAGCTCGCGTCGCTGCGGATGGGGCTGATCCTGATCGTGCTGGTGGGGGTGGTGGGGATCGTGCTGATCTTGTTGATGCTCGCGGCGTGGCGGAACTTCCACCGCCGGCTGCGGGAGCTCGAGGCGCTGCGGGACGCGGCCCGGCAGGCGGGCCTCCCGGCGGATGTTTGGCAGGCCGCGGGGGAAAGGGTCGGGGTGGACCCCCGGGGTGAACGGACCCACGGCCAGGGGCCCGACGAGGACGCCGACGAAGACGACGACGGCTACCTCTACGGCAAGGAGTGGCAGCCCGGGGACGACGCGGAAGAACCCGACGACGAAGACGAGGCGGACGGAGACGAAGACGAAGACGACGAACGCGGCCGGCCGTGGTAAGCAAAGGTTAGCCAGGCGGGGGGCGGTCGATGGGGGTATCGGGCCTGGATGCGTGGGCTAGGGACGCGGAGAGCGGGGCACGAGGGCGGGGGGTTAGGGCGTGTGGTGGTGGTGGGGGTTGGAGCCGGCCATCGGCGGGACGACGTCGGCCTGCTCGGCGGTGCGGAGCTTGCAGCGGCCGGTGCCGGCGCAGGACGCGCACTCGACGACCTTGCCCTGGATCTGGTCGAGGCAGTAGCCGACGCTGGTGGCGATCACGTCTTTCATCATCGGGTTGAGGCCGATCGGCGCGGTGACGACGTATTCGACGCCGGGGTGTTTGAGGGCTGCGTCGCGGGTGATGTTGGGGATGTCCTGGAACCAGTGCTTGCCGGGGGAGAGGAAGTAGGGGACCACCGCGACGCGGCGGGCACCGCGTTGGACGCAGCGGTCGAAGGCGCTGGCGATCGAGGGCTCGGCGAGTTCCATGTGGGCGGGTTCGACGATCCGGTAGCCGCTGTCGGGGGCGAACTGTTCGACGAAGGCTTCGAGCATCTGGTTGCTGGCGGCGCGGCGGGAGCCGTGGTCCACGATGACGATGCCGGTGCTGTCCAGGTCGAGTTCGGGCAGGGGGGGGGTGGTCATGCCCGGATGATAGGCCGATTCAGAACAGCAGACAGAACCCGCCGCAGCCGACCAGGGGGTAGAGGAACATGAGCAGCAAGTGGGCGGCGGTGAGGCCGACGAGCACGACCGCGAGCCGGCCGGGGGCTTGATGGGGGTGGCCCTCGGGGACGCGGGCCCAGCGGTGCGTGACGCGGCGGGCCATCGGGACGTTGGCCAGGCCAACGCCCAAGACGGGGAGCAAGACGACGATCCACAGGCTCGGCAGCGAGCGCGGCCAAAAAAACCACTCATCTATTTCAACCAGCAGCAGCGCCACAAGGACAGAACCGATCAGGTAAGGCACCGGCATGAGCAAAATCCACAGGATCACGGTCGTGATTTTGACATAGGGTCGACGCAGCAGCGCGACGAGCTGATCGAGCTGGGCGGGTCGGCCGCATTCCGGGCAGACCAAGGAGCCCTCGGAGTCGTGGGGCGTAGCGCGCAGGTCGTAGCCGCAGGCGGGGCAGGGCAGCGGCAATCCGGGGGGGCCAGCGGAGCTGGGCGTTCCGGGAGTTCCGGGAGTTCCGGGAGTTCCGGGGGTTCCGGGGGAAACCGGCGGCGGCGGGGAGGGGGGCGAGGCGTCGGCCATGGGTCGGGGACTTGCACCACGGGGCGGGGCGTCGTGACGTGAGGAACTTCGGTGGAACCCGTCATCCTTCATGGCCGGCGGCTCGGCGGGGGGTCGGACCACCGGCCCGGGACGAGCGCGAACCCGTGCCGGCGGCCCCGATCATAGTCGAGCGGGGGGCGATCCCTTACACTGCCCGGCCCCGCGGCCGCCCGGCCGGCGGGTTCCGGCTGAGCCGACTCCGCCGACACGATGTTTTTTGGGAGACCGTGGCATGACGCTTCAATTAGCCAACCTCGCCGGCGACGGCATCGGACCGGAAGTGGTGGACCAGGCCTTCGCGGTGCTCGACGCGGTGGCCCCGGGGGTGGGGCTCGAAGTCTCGCGGACCGACTTCCCGTTCTCCGCGGCGCACTACCTCGAGACCGGGCACGTGCTGACGGACGACGACCTCGAAACGTTCCGCGGGTTCGACGCGATCATGCTCGGCGCGGTCGGGGGCCAGCCCAACGACCCCCGGCTGGCCGGCGGGGTGATCGAGAAGGGGATCCTCCTCAAGCTGCGGTTCGACCTGGACCAGTACATCAACCTGCGGCCGGTGAAGCTGTACCCGGGGATCGACACGCCGCTGAAAGACAAGACCGCCCAGGACATCGACTTCGTCTGCGTGCGCGAGAACACGGAAGACCTGTACTGCGGGCTCGGCGGGATCATGCGCAGGGGCACGCCCCAGGAGGTGGCGAACCAGACCATGGTGGCGACCCGGCACGGCGTCGAGCGCTGCATCCGCTACGCGTTCGAGACCGCGCTCAGCCGCAAGGCGGCGGGCTACCGCGGGCACCTGACGTTGGTCCACAAGACCAACGTGCTCAACTTCGCCGGCGAGACCTGGCTGCGGACGTTCCACGAGGTCGCCCAGGAGTTCCCGCAGATCGACACCGGGTACCACCACGTGGACGCCTGCTGCATGTTCATGGTCAGCCGGCCCGAGGTGTACGACGTGATCGTCGTGCCGAATATGTTCGGGGACATCATCACCGACCTGGGCGCGGCGATCGCGGGGGGCATGGGGATCGCGGCGTCGGGGAACCTGGACCCGACGGGACAGAACCCGAGCATGTTCGAGCCGGTGCACGGCAGCGCCCCGGACATCGCCGGCCAGAACAAGGCGAACCCGATCGCGGCGATCGACTCGATGGGGCTGCTGCTGCGTGAGGTGGGCCGGATCAAAGCCAACGCCGCGGCGGTGACGGCCGGCGAAAAGGTCGGGGCCGCGGTGCAGCAGGTCACGCCCCGCTTCGCGGGCAAGTCGCTGGACCGGTCGGGGTATTCGACGGCCGAGGTGGGACAGATGGTGATCGACGCCTTGTAAAAACCGCGGCGCGCGGCGAGGGACGCGTCGCCGCGGGCGGGCCGGGCGAGCGGCGGCCGACCTACCGACCGGTGACGGTGACGACGAGTTGGCGGGTGTGCGGCCGTCGGCGGTGTTCCCAAAGAAACAAGCCCTGCCACGCCCCCAGCAGCAGCCGGCCGTCGGCGAACGGGATCGTCTCGGACGTCCGCGTCAACGCCATCTTGATGTGCGACGGCATATCGTCGGGCCCCTCGGCGGTGTGCGTGAAGTACGGCTCGTCCTCCGGCACCAGCCGATCGAGATACGCCTCGAGATCGACGCGGGCCGACGGGTCGGCGTTCTCCATAAGCACGAGCGAACAGGACGTGTGCCGGACAAAGACGTGGGCCGTGCCAACGTTCAGGCCGGACACGCGGACGGCGGCGGCGATACGGTCGGTGATCTCGGTCGTGCCGGGGCCGCGGGTCGTGATGGAAATCGTGGTTTGATTCATGCCACGCAAAATACAACTACCATTGGATGAATGGAAAAACGCGGCCAAACGATCCAGATTTTTTGTCCCGACGGCGAGCCCCGCGGGGTGCGGGTCGCCGAGATCACGACCCGGATCGTGCAGGCGGCGGTCGTGCCGCGGGCCAAGCTCGACAAAGGGCTGTCGCGGCCCGAGGTCCGCTGCGTGGGGTTCTATTTTCTCTTCGGCGAGACCGACGACGGCCGGCCGCTGGTCTACATCGGCGAGGCTGAAGACTGTGCCGTACGTATCGGCCAACACCACAAACAGAAAGAGTTCTGGAAGACCGCGATCGTCATCGGCTCACGGACCGGCAGCCTGACCAAGGCCCACGTCCGCCTGCTGGAATACATGTCGATCGAGCGGGCCAAAGCTGCCGAGCGCTACGAGCTGGAAAACGGCAACGCAGGCATCCAGCCGGTGATCCCCGAATGGATGCAGGCGGACGTGGGCGAGATCTTCGACACCGCCGGGACGCTGCTAAGTGCCCTGAGTTTTCCGGTGTTTGAGCCGCGGCCTAGCCGTGTCGCCAATAATGCACCGACGGTTGATGATGATCGAAGATTCTTTTGTCGCGAACGAGGGATTGACGCCGAGGCGATCTACGGCGAAGACGGCCTGACAGTCTTAAAAGGTTCCATTGGGAGGCTTGATGCCGTGCCATCATTTAGCGGAAATCACGCTCAACCGCGTCGTCGCACCAGATTGATCGAAGAACAAATACTCGTTGAAGACAATGGCGTGCTCTGCCTGACCCGCGACGAATCGTTCAGTAGTCCTAGCGCTGCTGCGAATGTCATGATGGGCGGAACGGGGAACGGCTGGTTGCTTTGGAAAGACAAGCACGGCAAGACACTACACGAGCGATTCCGTACTACGGAACGGGATTAACGCGGAAAGCGGTCGTCATGGCTCGCCGTGAGCCGCGGGCGCGAGCCCGCGGCCCGGGGTTCAATTCGACTCGGGCCGCAGGCTTGCGCCTGCGGCTGGCGCGGAGGGAGCGGACGGCGGGGCGTCGCCGTCGTGCTTCACCTTCCCCAGCACCGCCGGCAGGTCGATGCCGGCCTGGTTGGCGAGTTCGTGGATGGGGGGGAGCGAGCCGATCAGGCCGTTGAGGAACTGCCCGGTGCTGCCGGTGCCTTCGCCGCCATTCTGGCCGCTGTCCCACACCGTGATCTTGTCGATCTTGAGGTTCTGGATCGCCTTGACCTGCTCGGCGACGAGCTCGGGCAGCTTCTCGATGATCAGCAGGCTGGGCGCGAGGTCGGGGCGGGCGGCGCAGGCTTCGATGAGGTTGTGGTAGCCCTCGGCCTTGGCGTCGAGGACCTTTTTCAGGCCCTCGGCCTCGGCGTTGTATTTGGCCAGCACGGCGTCGGCGTTGCCCTGCGCGACGCGGCGGATGCGCTCGGCCTCGGCCTCGGCGTCGATCTTGACCTGCTGCTGCTCGATCATCTGCTTGGCGATGATTTCTTTCTCCATGCGGGCGAGCTCTTCCTGCTTCTCGGCGGTGAGCACGTCCTTGCTCGCGTTGGCGAGCGCGACGTCGCCGCGGCGGCGGGCCTCGGCGCGGGCCTCGGCGAGGGTGGCTTCGTAGGCGGCGATCTCGGCCTTGGACTTGTTCTCACCTTCGATCGACTGGGCCTCGAAGTCGGCGACCTTGATGCGCTGCTCGGCCTCGGCCTGCTTCTTGCCCTGGATCGCGAGGGCGTTCTGCTGGGCGATGGCGATCTCTTGTTCACGCTGGGCGTTGGCCTCGCCGGAGATGCCCTCGGCTTCGAGCGCGGCGGTGCGGATCCGCTGATCGCGTTCGGCCTGCTTCTGGCCGATGTTGGATTCGGCGACCTGGGCCGAGACCTGCACCTCGCGTTCCCGGTCGGCGGTGCTGGTGCCGATGGCCCCTTCGCGGTCGGCGTTGGCGGTGTCGATCTTGGCTTGGTTGATGGCCTCGGCGGCGGCTTTCTTGCCGAGCGCTTCGATGTAGCCTGACTCGTCGGTGATGTCGCGGATGTTGACGTTGATCATGTAGAGGCCGACTTTGTTGAGCTCAAAGTTGACGTTCTTGTTGACCAGGTCGAGGAATTTTTCGCGGTCCTGGTTGATCTCTTCGATGGTGAGGGTGGCGATGACCAGGCGCATCTGGCCGAGGATGATGTCGCGGGCCTGGACGGCGACCTCGTTGTCGCGGAGGCCCAGGAGGCGCTCGGCGGCGTTCTGCATGATGCCCGGCTCGGTGCTGATGCCGACGGTAAAGGTCGAGGGCACGCCGACGCGGATGTTCTTTTTCGACAACGCGCTGGTGAGCTCGATGTCGATGGTCAGCGGCTCGAGGCTGAGGTACGCGAAGTCCTGGAAGAGCGGCACGAAGAACGCGGCGCCGGCGTGGATGCACTTGGCTTTGGACTGCCCCCCGGCCTTGCCGTAGATCACGAGGATGCGGTTGGGCGGGCAGCGTTTGTAGCGGCGGGCGAAGACGATGATGCCCGCGAACAGGACGATGACCAGCAGGCTCACGCCGATGACGACCCCGAAGCCCGAGGGCAGGAGCCCCCCGCCGCCGCCGCCCGACGGGTCGAGGCCAAAGAGGTCGGACTGGGCCAGGAGCAGCGGCAGTAACTCGGTCATAGCGGGAACCCAGGGTCGAGGCGAGCAGGAAAGGGACGTGGTACGGGATACAGGTTAGCGGCGGGGCGGGCCGCGGGGGCGGGAAAATCGTGCGGGTTTTGCCGGAGCTGCGAGGGTTTCAGGGCCGGGCCGACGGTCCGGTTCAGGGGGCGGTCCCGGAGGCGGGTTCCCCACGGTTTCTGGAGACTAATTTCCGGGGGATTCCGGGGGATTCCGGGGGATTCCGGGGGATTCCGGGGGATTCCGGGGGATTCCGGGGGGGGGAGGTCAGGCGGGTTCGACGATGAGGGTTTTTTCGTCGCGGGTATCGACGACTTTGACGTCGCGAAAGGATTCGATGGCTTCGCCGGTGGAGATGGCGTCGACGAGGACCGAGCGGCCCTGGACGGCGACGCGGACCTGGCCGTTGCCCATGCCGCGGGCGGGGATGGCCATGTAGACCGTGCCCACGTGCCCGATGGCGGTGGCCGGGTTGTATTCGACGTGGTGCGCGGCCCGCTGGAGGACGAACATCATGCCCGAGGCCAGCACCATGAGCGTGGCCCCGGAGAAGGCGGCGAACAGGGCCGAAGCGGTGGGGGAGAGGTCCCACTCGAGGCGGGCGACCAGCCCCATCCACCCGGTGCCCATCAGGAAGGCGGTGATCGAGAGGACGGAGATCAGCCCGAACCCGCCGCCCTCGCCCCCGGCGTCGAGGTCCACGTCGCTGTCGAGCCCGAGGATCAGCGAGAGCCCCATCCGCAGGGCAAAGAGCAGGGTGCCCACCAGCGCGAGCGCGGCGTAGATCACCGCGTCGAACCCGGCCACCTCGAGGAGCTGCTTCCAGTCGATCAGGAGTTTGAGGAAATCAAACATGAGAAAGGGCCCTAGTGAATCGAAGCCCAAGATACCAGCGCCGGCGGCGGGAGGGGAGACGGGGGGGCGTGAGGCGCGGGGCGGGAGACGGAGCGGGCGGTCAGAGGGGCGAGGCGGCGTAGCGGCGGCCCTTCCAGGCGTTGCCCTTGGTGTAGTAGTGGAGGATGCTGACGAAAGTAATGACGAGGTAGGCGGCGCTGCCCAGCGGCAGGGTCCAGGCGTAGGGCCAGGGCAGGCGCATGAGCTTACGGGCGGCGTTGAGGGCGCGGGCCTGGAGCAGCAGGGCGGCGGCGGCGAGCAGCGCCACGCCCAGCCACGCGGCGGAGAACCAGCACGCCATCACGACCAACGCGGCGAGCAGGTAGAGCGGCGGGCCGACGTTCAGGAGCGCGACCGCGGCGCAGAGGGGCAGCGCTTTCCACCAGCGGTGGTCGAGGCCGGCGTAGGCGTTTTTGGTCAGGCCCTCCCACATGTCGGCCGGGCCGTGGTACATCCGGCACCACTGGAGGTCGCCGGCGACGGCGACGCGGTGTTTCGCGCCCAGGGCCTTGACCGCCGCGCCGAGCTTGAGGTCTTCGACCATCTCCCCCTTGACCGCCTCGTGCCCGCCGAGCCGGTCGTAGTAGGACCGGCGGACGAGGATAAACGCCCCGCCGGTGAGGGCGATCGGGGAGTCGGGGTCCATGGCTTTTTCGAAAGGGAACAGCAGCCCCAGGGCGAGGACGAGCTGGAGTTGGACGATGGCCTCGGCAGGGCCGCCGAAGCGCAGGGTGGGGGTCACGCCGACCAGGTCCGCGTCGTGCTCCAGGGCGTGCTCCATCGCGGTGCGCAGCAGCCGGGGGTGCCAGTGGATGTCGGCGTCGGTGAAGCAGAGCCAGCTCGGCTCGGCGGACCCGGCCGGCGACGCCTCGGCCCGCCACGCCTCGTAGCCGTGGTGGATCGCCCAGCACTTGCCCATCCAGCCCGGCGGCGGCTCCTGGGTGTTGCGGACCGCGGTCAGCTGGGGATAACGCGCGGTCATCGCGGCCACGATCTCGGGCGTCGCGTCGTCGCTGGCGTCGTCCACGAACACCACCCGAAACTCCGGATAGTCCTGCTCGCAAAGCTCCGGCAAGACCGTCGGCAAATGCTCCGCTTCGTTCCGCCCCGGTGTCAAAATCACCACCCCCGGAAATGCCCCCGGAAGTGCCCCCGAAAGCTCATTCGCCTCCGACGTTGCGGCGGTCCCCGGGGGGGGTTCCGGGGGGGGTTGGGGGAGTTGGTGGTGGGTGGAGCGGCCGTAGCCGCCGCCGAAGTTGATCCACGCCCAGACCAGGACGGCCAGGGCGCTCAGGCTCAGGAAGACGAGGGCGAGAGGTGGGACCGACAAAAAAGCGCCTCCGGGCGGAGCCAACGGTTTGTCCCCCAAACCGCTTGTGGCCCGCCGCATGTGGAGTTTAGGTCACACGGGCTGGGTCACGCTGGCTCAACGCTCGAGAGGCGCTGCTTCCCCCCTTCCTCCGCGCGGTCCCATGAGAGGATCGCGCCCCACCCGCACGGTCCGCCGCGAGGGCGGGCCGGCGAATCTCGGTCGGGCTTTGCCGCCCGGCTACGCCATCCCGTAGAGGTATTCTTCAAGGGCGGCGATTTTGCATTCCTGCCCGCTGAGTTCCCAGGCGTTGAGGTCGCCGATGGAGATCATGCCCCGGAGTTGGTCGGGGGCGGAGAGCACCGGGAGGTGGCGGATACGGCGGTCCATGAAGATCGCGCGGGCCTTGCCGATGGTCGTGGCGGGCGTGCACGTGACCAGGTCCCGGGTCATCACCGCTTCGACGCGGGTGTCCGCGGGGTCGCGGCGCTCCGAGACGACCCGGCGGAGCACGTCACGCTCGGTAAAGATGCCCACGACGTGGTCGCGGTGATCCACGACGATCAGCGCACCGATGCGGTGCTGATTCATCAGGACCGCCGCGTCGAGCACCGAGGTATCGGGCCGCACGGTGAGGACTTGGGAGCCTTTACGGGAGACGATCGCGGAGACGTCAGCCATCACTTAACCTTTCGAGAGATGAAGCATCGAGCAGGGTGGATCACCCGTACGGGCGAACGGGCGGGGCCGCAACGGCGACAGAGACATCGCCGTAAGCCGGGGGACGGGGAACCGGGGAGCCATCAACCACACGAATCAAAAACGCGAGACGAGAAACAAAGCAGGACGCAAACCAAGGCGAAACTCCGGACAATCAGCGACAGCCGCACGGAGCGGCGGTGAGATGACGAGTCGATTTCAATCGTAACGCAGGAGGCCGAGGCGATACAAGGTTTTTTCTTCAGATACGGGTAGGGGATTACGGAAGGCGGCGGCATGCGGAGCGAGCGAACAGCCAAACCGGGGCGGGGCGAAGCAAGAACCGGGGCGCGGACACGGCGGCGGAACGCGGCGGGGATGGTCGGGTTGATCCTCGCGGGGTGGCTGTGGGCCGGGGCGGGGGGGTGTGGGGAGGCGGGCGAGGAAGTGGCCGCGGGCGGGGAAGCGGTGGCGGACACCGAGCGGTCGGGGGGCGCGGCGGGGGGCCGTCCAAAAACGGCGGCCGGGGAGGTTCGGGGGGAGGTTCGGGGCGAGGTTTCGGGGGAGGTTCCGGGGGTGCGGGTGGCGGCGGCGGCGAGTGTGGGGGGGGTGCTGGAAGGGTTGGCCGCGGCGGCGTGGGCGGAGCTGGGGCTGCGGCTGCGGGTGGAGGTGGCGGGGTCGGGGACGCTGGTGCGGCAGGTGCGCGAGGGGCTGCCGGCGGACGCGGTGGTGCTGGCCGATCCGCGATGGGTTGACGCGCTGGTCGAGGCCGGGCGGATCCGGCCGATCGACACGGCGGACCTGGCGGGCAACCGCCTGGTGGTGGTGGGCCGGGGCGGGCCGATCCGGTTGGAGGAGTTGAGCGAGCCGAGGTTCAGGCGGGTGGCGTTGGGGGACCCGGCGTCGGTCCCGGCGGGGGGGTATGCGCGTGAAGCGCTGACCGCGGCGGGGGTGTGGGGGCGGCTGGCGGGCCGGCGGGTGACCACGTCGGACGTGCGGGCCGCGCTGCGGTACGCGCAATCGGGGGAGGTCGACGCCGCGGTGGTCTACGCGAGCGACGTCTTTGGCGTGGCGGCGGCGGCCTCATCGGACGGGTGGGGGGTGCTCTGCCGGATCGACCCGTCGACGCACCGCGCGATCGTGGTGCGGGCGGGGGTGGTGGACGGCTCGGCGGCGGGGCGGCGCCTGGTGGCCTGGTTGCAAGAGGACACCGCCGGCGCACACTGGGCCGAGGCGGGGTTTACGGCCCCACCGCCGACCGCGTCGTCGCGAGGCTCAGCGCCCGACCCGGGGGAAGAACACGCCCTCGAAGCGCTGGCCGACGACGGGACGCGGGCCCAGCAGCGCGACGTTATGGTGGTGCTGTCGGCTACCGGAGAAGGCGGTTCCGTCGGGCATGAGGTGGGCGACCACGCTGAGTCGGGGCTTGTCGTCGGTGTTGGGCCCTGAGCCGTGGAAGCACAGGCCGTGGTGGAAGCTGGCGCAGCCGGCGGGCAGGATACAGGGCTCGTCGCGCCATTCGCCGAGGCGGCTGTATTTCGCGTGCAGGGTTTCCAGGTCCTGGTCGAAGAACGTATCGGAGTCTTCGATCAGGCCCCAGTGGTGGCTGCCGGCGATCGAGCGCATGCCGCCGTTGCTCAGGTCGGTGTCCTGCAGCGCGATCCAGGCGGTGGCCATGTTGGTGGTGTCGGCGGCTTTCCAGTAGCCGCAGTCTTGGTGCCAGCCGATGTTGCCGACCTGCCCGGCGTCGCCGGTCGGCGGTTTGTAGATGACCTGATCGTGCCAGAGGCGGACGCGCTCGTGTTTGAGGAGCTGCCGGGCGATGGAGCCGATGGCTTCGCCGGTCACGAGGCTGCGCACCGGGTCGTTGACCCACCAGCCGTTGGCGATTTTGCGGACGGCGTGGGGGTCGTACGACTGGTCGGGCTTGATCGCTTCGGGCTGCTGGGGGAAGCCGTGGCCGTCGAAGTCCCCGCGCCAGAGGCGTTCGTGGGCTTGCCGCAAGGCTTCGATCTGCGAGTCGTCGAGGAGCTTCGGCGAGAGGTAGTAGCCGTCTTTCTCGTAGCGGGCCAGATCGTCGTCGGAGAGCTTGAAGGTCTGTTCGTGGAGCGGGGCGGTTGCGGTCATGGACAAGATTCCTTGGTGAGGGGCGTGCGCGGAGTCGGACGCTGGGTAGGATGGCGGCGGGCCGCGGGTTTGTCGTTCGTGACGTTCCGCCGTAGATTTTTAAACATGACCGAGCCACCCCGTCTTGCCTTCCACGGCGCGATGACCCGCCACCGCGCGATCGCGCACAGCGGGTGGAGCCGGGTCACCGACGCGAACGCCAGCCCGCTGGGCCCGCACCGGCACGACGGGGCGTACGAGGTCTGCCTGATCGTCAGCGGTGAAGTCGATTGGTGGGTCGGCGAAGAAGTGCACACCGTCGGGCCCGGGCAGGTCTACGTCACCCGCCCCGGCGAGGTGCACGGCGGGGTGGGCGAGGTGATCCACCCCGCCGAGTTTTACTGGTGCGGGCTGACCCTGCCCGGGCCCCGGGGGGCGTGGGGATTGTCGGTGGGGGACGTGCGGACGTTGACGGACCACTTTGCGGGCATGACCCGGCGGGTATTCGCCGCCGAACCCGCTCTGCCCGCGGCTTTCGGGAGGCTGATTCAAGCGATGAAGGGCGACAGCGCCCGGGCAGACTGGCGGGTCCGGGCCGCGGCGTTAGACCTGGTCGTCACGACGCTGTCGAGTCACGACGCCGAGCGGGCCACGCGATCCCCGAGCCGGGAGATCCGCCGGGTGATGGACTGGATGAATCGGCACCTCGACGAGCCGCTGGCGATTCGGTCGCTCGCGGACCGGGCGGGCTTGGCGGTGTCGCGTTTTCACGAGCGGTTCGTCGAAGAGACGGGCTATTCCCCGGGGGACTGGCGGAACCGGCGCCGGATCGCCGAGGCCAAGCGGTGGCTGCGGGGCACGGACCGGTCGGTGACCCAGATCGCGATGGAGACGGGGTTCGGCAGCAGCCAGTATTTCGCCACCGCGTTCCGGCGGCAGGTCGGGGTGTCGCCGTCGGCTTATCGGCGGCAGGCGGCGGGCGCCGGGCGGCGGGCGGGAGAGGACCTGAGTGGGAACAAGTATTGAGATGTCGGCCGTGTTCTCGGCGGTGGGGCTGTCGCTGTGGTGCGGGACGGCGGCGGTGGGGCTGTGCCTGGTCCCGGGGGTAGCGTTGGCGTGGGTGCTGGCGCGGCGGCGGTTTTGGGGCAAGGGTCTGGTGGAGCTGGGGGTGCTGCTGCCGGTGGTGGTGCCGCCGGTGGTGACGGGGTACGTGCTGCTGCGGCTGTTGGGCCGGTCGGGCCCGTTCGGGGGCGAGCTGCCGGGCGTGGGGCCGGTGGTGTTCACGTGGATGGGGGCGGCGGTGGCGCAGGCGGTGGTGGCGTTTCCGTTTCTGGTGCTCACGCTGCGGGTGGCGATCGCGGGGGTGGACCCGGAGCTGGAGCGGGCGGCGGCGACGCAGGGGGCGTCGCGGTGGCGGACGTTTTGGTCGGTGACGCTGCCGCTGTCGTGGCACGGGCTGGCGGCGGGGTGCCTGCTGGCGTTTGCGCGGGCGCTGGGCGAATTCGGGGCGACGATCATCGTGGCGGGGAACCTGGAGCGGGAGACGCGGACGCTGCCGCTGGCGATCTACGCGGCGCTCCAGTCGCCGGGGGGCGACGCGACGGCGGCGGGGCTGGCGGTGATCGCGGTGGGGCTGGCGTTCGCGGCGCTGGGGCTGCGGAAGCTGCTGGGGGCGGCGGGGCCGCGGTGGTGAGTTTCAGTGTCTGGCAGCGCTCACGTCATGCCCGAATGGGCCGCGCACAGCACATTGATTTACTAGCGGCATACCGAAAGTCAACCACAAACCCATGGGGTCTGCGGGGTGCAGGGGCAGAGCCCCTGCCGCTCGCCGCGGAGGCGGTTGACTTAAAAAGCGTCAGCCTCCCAGGGTTACCCGTTGAAGAGGATGCCTTGTTCTTTCGAGGGCGGCTCGGGCTGGGTTTCTTTGACTTCGAGCATCTCTTCGAGCAGGTCGTCGATGTTGGCGATCTTCATGTAGACGCTGGCGAAGCGGACGTAGGCGACGTGGTCGAGGCGTTTGAGGCGGTCGACGCAGAGCCGGCCGATGTCGGTGGACTCGATCTCCTTGCCGCCGCGTTTGAAGAGGTCGGCCTCGATCTCGTCGGCGGCGGCGGCGAGCTGGTCGGCGGTGACGGGGCGTTTGTAGGCGGCTTTTTGCAGGCCGCCCAGTAGTTTCTGGCGGTCGAAGGGCACGCGGTTGCCGTCGCGCTTGATGACGGTCAGGCGGGTGGTGGTCTCGACGTGTTCGTAGGTGGTGAAGCGTTTGCCGCACTGCTTGCATTCGCGGCGGCGGCGGATCGACCCGCCGTGCTCGACCTCGCGGGAGTCGATGACTTTGTCGTCGTTGGCCTGGCAGAAGGGGCAGCGCATAGGGAAATGATAGATGATTGGATGGCGGCAATGGCGGACCCGGGGCGTCGGGCCCGGGGGCGGCCCGGGGGGCGGGGGAACCAGGCCCCGCCGATGGTCTATGATCTTCGTCATGCGGATTGCTTTTCTCGGCGATGTGGTGGGGACGCCGGGGCGGATGGCGCTGACGCAGCAGCTCCCGGTGCTGCGGGAGGCGCACCGGGCGGAGCTGGTGATCGCGAACGTGGAGAACACGGCCAACGGCTCGGGGATCACGCCCGAGCAGGTGCGCAAGCTGCGCGACGCGGGGCTGGACGGGATGACGCTGGGGGACCACGCGTTTCGCAAGCAGCAGATCAAGGCGACGCTGAGCGAAGCCGAGGATTTGATCCGGCCGATCAACCTGCCGGGGCGGGCGTGGGGCCGGGGGTGGATGCGTCGGCCGTGGCCCGGCGGCGGCGGGCCGGACGTGGTGGTGGTGACGGTGATGGGCCGGCTGTTTATGAACTCGGTGCAGGCGGACGACCCGTTCGCGGCGCTCGACGGTTTTCTGGATTCGCTGCGGAGCGGGCCGCCGGCGGTGGTGATCGCGGAGATCCACGGCGAGGCAACGAGCGAGAAGGTGGCGTTCGGCTGGCACGCGAACGGGCGGGTCGCGGCGGTGGTGGGCAGCCACACGCACGTCCCGACGGCGGACGCGCGGCTGCTGCCGTCGCCGGGGCGGGACGGTTCTTTGCCCGGGCCCGCGGGGCTGGGCGCGGGGGGGACGGCGTACGTCACGGACCTGGGCATGACCGGGCCGCAGGACTCGGTGCTCGGCCGGCGGGCCGACCGGGTGGTCCACCACATGACCACGGGGCTGCCCGCGGCGTTCGACGTGGCGGAGGGCGGCCCGGTGGTGCAGGGCGTGCTGATCGACGTGGACGCGTCGAGCCGGCGGGCGACCGCGATCGAGCGGGTGGCGCTGCCGGCGGACGTGAACGCCGCGCCGTTCGTGGCCCGATAAGCCCGGCCGGTCGTCACGGATGACGAACGAGCACAGTGGCAGCGGGACCCGCGCAGATCAACCTTTCTCGGCGCGGGGGCAAGATTATCCGGGCTTAGCGCAAAACCCGGGCGGCGGACCCGCCGATGGGCAGAGCGTGGTCGAAACGATTGCCGACAACCCGCCGCCTTTGGCTCCGGAAGTTTCTGGCCACCGTCACCCGCGGTCGGCGCTCCGCGGTCGGCTGTCGCTGCTGGTGATCGCGGCGTTGGCGGGGGGGTTTTGCGTCGGGCGGATGGATACCGGGCACATGGCCGGGCTCTGCCTGGCGACGATGGGGCTGATGGTGGTCTGTCTGGGGACGATCGGCCTGGCGTGGAGCCGGATCGCCAGGCCGATCCACCGCTTCGCCGACCAGCTCGACTGCCTCGCCCAGCACCAGCGTGAGACCCAGCTCCGCGAGCTGCCCACCGACCGCGAAGACGAGATCGGGCGGATGGCCGCGGCGGTCCGCCAGCTCGTGATCCACCGGATCCGCGACCACCACGACGCCCGCCAACTGCGGCGCACCCTCGACGACCGTGTCTCGCGGGCCACCCGCCGGGCGACCCACACCCTGAGCAAGCTCGCCAACCGCGACGCGCTGACCGACCTGGGCAACCGCCGGTTCCTCGATACCCACCTGTCAAACCTGGTGCAGGCCTCCAAGGACGCGGACACCGACCTGGTCTGCGTGATGATCGACATGGACCGGTTCAAGCAGGTCAACGACGTGCTGGGTCACGGCAAGGGCGACGAGCTGCTGAACCTCTTGGCGGACCTGCTTAAATCCACGGTCCGCGAGCACGACCTGGCGATCCGGCTGGGCGGGGACGAGTTCACGGTGTTCATGCCCGGCGCGACGCTGCAGCGCGCGGCCCAGCTCACCGGCCACATCCGCCAGCTCTACCGCCAGCGGTCCCGGGTGCTGCTCGGGGCGGAATTCGATACCGACCTGTCGGTGGGGGTGGCTTCGCTGCAGCGGGAAGGGGCCCGCGACGGCGAGGAGCTGATGGAGCAAGCGGATCAACATCTCTATAAAGCCAAGCGCGCCGGCCGCGGCCGGACCTGCAGCCTCGAAGGCTGTACCGCGGCCTGACAATCGGCAGCCGGGCACGGGCCGGGCGGGGCCGGGACGATAAACCATGCGTCGGGGCGGCCGCGGCGGCCACACGGCGGCTCAACATCACCCGTCCGTTTCCGAGTACGGCGGGGCACCCGTTGGCGCCGAGCGGCGGGCCCGCGCGGCTGGGACAAATCCTGCCGAGCGTCTACACTCGCGGGATGTCGACCCAGGCCCGCTACACGCTCACGTTTTCCTGCCCGGACCAGACGGGCATCGTCGCGGCAGTCACCGCGCTCACCGCGTCGTTCGAGGGCTGGATCGTCGAGGCGGCGCAGCACTCGCAGCCCGACACCGGCCGGTTCTACATGCGTCAGGAAATCCGGGCCGACTCGCTGCCCTTCGGGGCGGACGGGTTCCGCGAGCGGTTCGCGCCGATCGCCGAACGGTTCGGGATGAACTGGAAGCTGCGCGACCCCGCGGTGCCGCAGCGGGTGGTGCTTTTCTGTGGCAAACAGGACCACTGCATCGCCGACCTGCTGCACCGCTGGTCCACGGGCGACCTGAGATTCGACCTGGCCGGGGTGGTCTCGAACCACGGCGACCTGCGGGGTTTGTCGGAGTATTACGGCGCGGCGTTCCACCACGTGCCGATCCCCAAAGCCGACGCGCCGCCACCGGACGATAAGGCCGCCGCGTTCGCGCGGGTGGATGCCCTGTGCGATGAGCTCGACGCCGAGACGCTGGTGCTCGCCCGGTTTATGCAGGTGATGCCGCCGTACTTGTGTGCGAAATACGACGGCCGGATGATCAACATCCACCACAGTTTTCTGCCCAGCTTCATCGGGGCCCGGCCGTACCAGCAGGCGTTCGAGCGGGGCGTGAAGCTGGTCGGCGCGACGTGTCATTACGTGACCCCGGACCTGGACGCCGGGCCGATCATCGAACAGGACGTGATCCGCGTGACCCACGCCCACGACGCGGCCGAGCTGGCGCGGCGAGGCCGGGACGTCGAGCGGCTGGTGCTCACCCGGGGCCTGCGCTACCACCTCGAAGACCGCGTGCTGCGCGACGGCAACAAGACGGTGGTGTTCGCGTAGCGCGGGGCGGGAGAGCCCGGGACGTGGGCCCGAGGGAGTCGGCGACGCCCGTCACCCGGCGGCGGCGGAGGTTTGCGATTCGCGGTGATCCGAGGGTTTCGGCAGACGCGGCCGCCACAGCGCTATCGCGGTGGGCGGGGCGGGTGTCGGGGCCCTTAGGTCGCCGGGCTCAAAAGCGTGACGCGGCCGCTACAATCATCGGCCATGGCTGAAACCACTTCCTTCGATCTGATCGTCATCGGCGGCGGGCCTGCGGGCTACGTCGCCGCTATCCGCGCCGCCCAACTCGGTCAATCCGTCGCCTGCGTCGAACGCGACGCCCTCGGCGGCGTGTGCCTCAACTGGGGCTGCATCCCCACCAAAGCCCTGATCGCCGGGGCCGAGATGTACACCAAGATCCAGCACGAGGGCGACGCCTTCGGCATCAAAGTCGAGGGGCTGTCCTACGACTGGGACAAGATCATCGGCCGGTCACGGAACGTGGCGGGCAACCTGAGCAAGGGGATCAACTTCCTCTTCAAAAAGAACAAGATCACACACTTCGACGGCCACGCGTTTATCCCCGCCGCGGGGAAGGTCGCGATTTACGACCACGCCGACGTCGAGGCGTCGCTGGACCCCAAGCGGCCGGCGGTGGACCAGGACATGCCCGCCGAGGTCCGGTTCAAGAGCAAGCCCAAGCAGGTGCTCACCGCCGAGAAGATCCTGATCGCCACCGGTGCCTCGCCCCGCGCGCTGCCGGGCGCCCCGTTCGACGGCGAAAAGGTGATCACCTCGAAAGAGGCCATGAGTCTGCCCGCCCGGCCCGAGAAGCTGCTTGTCGTCGGCAGCGGCGCGATCGGCATGGAGTTCGCGTACTTCTACAACGCCTTCGGCACGCAGGTGACGGTCGTCGAGATGCTCGACCGGGTGCTCCCGGTCGAAGACCACGACGTGTCCAAGGCCGCCGAGAAAGCCTTCAAGAAGCAGGGCGTCGACATCCTCACCGGGCACGTCACGAAGTCGATTGAGAAGACCGATACCGGGATCAAGGCCGTGATCGCCCAGGCCGACGACGACTCCAAAACCCAGGAGATCGAGGCCGACAAAGTCCTCATCGCCATCGGCGTCCGCGGCCGATTCGACGGGCTGTTCGAGGAACAGCTCGGCATCGAGCTGTTCAAGGGCCATATCAAGGTCGACTACAAAGCCCCTGGCACCGACTACCAGACCTCGGTGCCAGGGATCTACGCGGTGGGCGACGTCATCGGCCCGCCGTGGCTGGCGCACGTGGCCTCGGAAGAAGCGATCCTCTGCGTCGAACGGATGTTCGCCTCGGGCGACGGCCACGACGCGCCCGACGTCGACTACGCCTCGATCCCCGGCTGCACCTACTGCAACCCGCAGGTCGCCAGCATCGGCCTGACCGAGCAGGCCTGCCAGGAGCAGGGCCTGGACTACAACGTCGGCCAGTTCCCGTTCCAGGCTTCGGGCAAGGCCCAGGCGCTGGGCGAAACCGACGGCTTCGTGAAGCTCATCACCGCCGCGAAACACGGCGAGATCCTCGGGGCCCACATGATCGGCGAAGGCGTCACCGAGATGATCGCCGAGATGGGGCTCGCCATCCGCCTCGAGGCGACGGCCGAGGAGGTGATCAACACGATCCACGCCCACCCGACGATGTCGGAAGCCGTCCACGAAGCGGCGCTGGGCACCGACGGGCGGATGATCCACTTCTAAGGCTCCGCTCCGCGGCCTTCAGAAGGCGTCACGCCCACATTGAGGACCGATGTGAAAACGGTTTTACTACGCGATCAACTCGAAGCCAACGGGTTCGTTTTGCCGAAAGGTCTTATTGATTCGTCGCTGCTTGACGCCTTAGACCAGACATTTACAAAGTTTGATCGGCAAGCCGGTCGGCGTGATTTGCTTTCCGCAGAACCAATAACACAAAGACTGCTGCGCGATCCGTTTCTGTGTCAACTCGTAGACGGGTTATTTGACCGACAGGCTTTTGTCGTGCGCGCGACTCTCTTCGATAAACAACCCAACGCCAACTGGTCGGTAACCTGGCACCAAGACCAGGCCATTGCTGTAAGTGATCGGCATGATTGCCCGGGCTTCGGACCCTGGTCGATAAAAAACGGCGTCCAGCACGTCGAACCTCCCCGGGATGTTCTCGAGCGTATGACGGCCATTCGTTTGCACCTCGAAGACTGCACCGAAGCCCACGGCCCCTTGATTATAAGCCCTAAAACGCACCTACTCGGACGACTTACCGGAGATAAAATAAGCCAAGTCGTACGAGATTACGGAGAAGAAGTCGTGACGATAAATGCCGGATCGGTACTCGTGATGAAACCGCTGACACTTCACCGTTCGTTAAAGATGGCCGAAGGTAAACGACGGCGGGCGATACATCTTGACTGCACGGATCAAGCTTTGCCTGAACCCTTGGCTTGGAAATACAACGCAGGGTTTGGCCATTAAGAAGCGACAGCCGATTCCGGCGATTCCTCTTTGATCAGGTCGTGGTCGCGTTCGCTGTCGGTACGGATTTTGAGGCGGATGGATTCGCTGAGGCGGTCGCCGACGTGGGCTTCTTCGTCGACGACGACGTTGGCCCCGGTGGCGCCGAGCAGCTCGACGTAGCGGTGGTAGCGGCTGCGGGCGACGATGTTGAGCTTGGGGGCCAGCTCGCGGGCTTCGACGATGATGGCCATGGTCAGGCGGTGGTCGGGGAGGGTGATGACCAGGGCCTCGGCGAGATCGATGTTGACCTGCTGGAGGAGGCCGGGGCTCGAGGCGTCGCCGACGACGGCGCGCATCCCCGCGTCGCGGGCGGCACGGATGGACCGGGGGTTGAGGTCGATGACCACGACGGTCGAGCCGGACTGGTACATGCGGTTGGCCACCGCCCGGCCCGCGGGGCCGAAGCCGACGACGATGACGTGGCTGGTCAGTTCGCGGTTGAGCGCGGTGTCGACGTGTTGGCCGAGCTTGGCCAGGCCGATGCGTCGGAGCAGCTGCTCGCCGCGGATCCCGGCGGTCGGGGCGAAAGCGACGAGGTAGGGCGTGAGGAAGAGGGTGAGGATGGTGATGCTGACGACCAGGGAGAAGAGCTGGGGCGAGATGACCTGGCCGTCCTGGGCCGAGCGGGCGAGGACGAAGCTGAACACGCCGACCTGCCCCATGCAGACCCCGGCGGCGATCGCGTGGCGGTGGGCGAGGCGGAAGACGCGGCCGACGCTCCAGATGACGGCGGGCTTAATGAGTAAGAGCAGGGCGAGGGAGACGAGGACCTGGCCGAGGTTCTGGGCGATCCACACCGGCTCGCCGAGCATGCCGATGGACGCAAAAAAGAGGGTGACAAAGATCGTTTTCAAGGGGCCCACGTCGCCGCGGAGGCGGGGGGCGATCACGGATTCGCCCAGGAAGATCGCGGCGATAAACGCGCCCAGCGCCGGGGAGAGCCCGAGCCGATACGCCCCCCAGGCCGCGCCCAGCGACAAGACGATCGCGAAGAGGACGGTGACCTCGCGGTTGCCGGTCGGGGCGTTGAACGAGACGACGCGGGGCACGACGAATTTGGTGAACAGGACGCAGAAGGCGACAAACAGCGCGACGATCCCGAACTGCCCGGCGGTGTGCGCAATCACCTGGATGGCGGTGCCGGTGCCGCCGAGCGCGGCGACGATCAGGACCAGGGGGATCACGGCGATGTCCTGCACCAGCAGGATCCCCAGCGCGAACCGGCCGTGGACCGAGTCGACTTCGGAGCGCCGAGCCAGTGCGGGCATGACCACGCCGGTCGACGAGAGCGCGAAGACGGCCCCCAGCGCGATCCCCGCGGAGAACGGGAGCCGGAAGAGCATCGCCAGGGCGGTGATGGCGGTCATCGTGGCGACGATCTGGAGGACGCCGGTGGCGATCGCGGTGAGACCCAGTCGGCGGAGCCGGGACCAGGAAAACTCGAGCCCGATGGTGAACATCAGGAGGGTGACCCCGATGTCGGCGATCGCGGAGATCACGTCCTGCGCCAAGAGCCCGGTGACATTGGGCCCCAAGAGGAGCCCGGCGAGCATGAACCCGACGATCGCGGACTGCTTGAGGCGTTCAGCCACGGACCCGAGGGTCATGGCCGTGGCCAGCAGCACGATCACGCCGAACAGTGGTTCCCAGATAGAGGGCAAAACGGGGGGCTCCTTGGGTCAGGTACCCCTAACCTATCCGGGATGGGGATCGACTTCATGATCGGATGCCCCACCGGCTTGGCGGGCGCGGGGGGGCGGACGGGTGCGGGCGGCGCGGATAGACTGGACCGGATCCGTTGCCCCCTTGAAGGAGAAGACGCCATGGTTCAGACCGCTTCGACGATGTTGGAACTCGGGACGTCGGCCCCGGGGTTTTCGCTGCCGGACACCGAGGGGCGGACGGTGTCGCGGGGCGACTTCGCGGGCAAGCCGGTGGTGGTGATGTTTATCTGCAACCACTGCCCGTTCGTGCACCACGTGGCCCCGGAGCTGGCCCGGCTGAGCCGGGACTACGCCGACCGGATCGGGATGGTGGCAATCTCGTCGAACGACGTGGAGCACTACCCGGCGGACTCGCCGGCGAAGATGGCGGAGGAGAAAGCCGAGCGCGGCTACGCGTTCCCGTATCTTTACGATGCGGACCAGTCGGTGGCGAAGGCGTATACCGCGGCGTGTACGCCGGATTTTTTCCTGTTTGATGCGGAGCACAAGCTGGCGTACCGGGGCCAGCTCGACGGGACCCGGCCGTACCGCATCGCGTCGGGGCAGTACGACGACCGCAACGGCGCGGCAGACGGGCAGGACCTGCGGGCGGCGATCGAGGCGGTGCTGGAAGGATGCGAGATTCCGGGGGAGCAGTGGCCGTCGATCGGGTGCAACATCAAGTGGAAGCCGGGGAACGAGCCGGCGTATTTCGGGGCGTAAACCCCCCAGACGGTGAATGAATCGCGTGGGAGAGCTGCGGCCGACGGCAAGCCGGCGCGCGGTTCATGCGACGCCGGGGAGCGGGGTCAGGAAGCGGGGTCGGAAATCGAGAAGAAGCAGGCTACGGGAGCAGTTCGAGGTACGCCGCGCGGCCGAGGTGTTCGGCGAGCTGGCGAGGGGAACGTCCGAAGCGGGGGTCCGTGGCGTCGGGGTCGGCCCCCGCGTCGAGGAGACGCTGGGCGACGGGCAGCGCGGGGTCGCCGAGGGTGACGCAGCGGTGCAGGGGGGTGTAGCCGTCGGGGTCTTTGGGGCAGGTGAGGTGGATATCGGCGCCGGCGTCGAGGAGGGCGAGGGCGGCGGCGGGGTCGAACGACGCCGGGTCGTCCGCGGGGAGCAGCGCGGCGTGGAGGGGGGGCCGCTGCTGGCGGTCGCGGGGGTCCAGGGCGGCGCCGCGGCGGGCCAGGCGGGTGAGGAGGGCGGGGTGGCGGTGGCGGGCGGCGAGCCAGAGGGGCGAGCGCTGCTGGGCGTCGCGGACCTCGATTTCTGCGGCGGCTTCGAGGAGCCGCTGAGCGACTTCTGCGTGGCCGGCGGCGGCGGCGAGGTGCAGCGCGGTCTGCCGGGCGTGCATGGGGGTGGTAAAGCGGGTCCGGCAGTCGGGGTGGACGCCACGGTCCAGCAGCGCGTGGACCGCGGCGAGGTGGCCGGCGTGGGCCGCGACATGCAGCGGCATCCACTGTTCGGGGCCGTGGTCGGCCGGCCGGGCGAGGAAGGTGTGGACGCGGCGGGGCTGGTCGTCGAGCTGCGTGAGCAGCGGGTCGAGCGGGCCGGTTTCGAGGAGAACGGTCAGGTCGGGCGCTGAAGTCATGTCATAAGGCAAGCGGGGGGCCGTCGCCGGGCCTCGGGCCAGATGGCGGGGGGGTTCGGGGGCCAAGCGGCGGGGCGGATGCCGCGGCCGGGCGGGTGGTTTACCATAGGCAGGTGTGTCCAAGGGGTTGGGTGTTTACGAAGCGTTTTTAGGATCACGATGAACCCGTTCAACTCGTCTGTACCTGGCAAGGCCGCACCTGCGAACAAGGGCAAGGTCAAGACCCGGCCGGCGGGGCGGGGCCGGCGAGCGGACCCGATGCTGATCGAGGTGGCGTGGGAGGCGTGTAACCAGGTGGGGGGGATTTATACGGTGCTGCGGAGCAAGGTGCCGTCGATGATGAGCCGGTGGGGCAACCGGTACTGTCTGGTGGGGCCTTACAACGACAAGAGCGCGCCGATCGAGTTTGAGCCGGCCCCGATGGTGGGCCCGGTGGGCACGGCGGTGAAACAGATGCGGGAGATGGGGTTCGGGGCCGAGTACGGGCGCTGGCTGGTGTCGGGTCGGCCGCACATCGTGCTGCTGCACCTGGGGGACACGTACCGGTACCTGAACGACATCAAGTATCGGCTGTGGGCGGACCACGGGATCCCGACGCCCAGCGACGACGCGCTGATTAATGATGTCTTGGCGTTCGGGGAGTCGGTGCGGCTGCTGCTGTCGATGCTCGGGGCCAAGGAGTCGCACCGGCGGCGGATCGTGGCGCACTTTCACGAGTGGATGGCGGGCGCGGCGGTGCCGATGCTCCGGAAAGAGGCGTGGCCCGGCTCGATCGTCTTCACGACCCACGCCACGCTGCTCGGCCGCTACCTGGCGATGCACAACCCGGTGTTCTACGACCACCTGTCGTTTTTCAACGCCGCGGAGGAGGCGAAACATTTCAATATCGAAGCACAGCACGGCCTCGAACGGGCGGCGGCGCACGGGAGCCACGTCTTCACCACCGTCTCGGACATCACCGGCCAGGAATGCACCCACCTCCTGGGGCGGACGCCCGACCTGCTGCTGCCCAACGGGCTCAACATCGAGCGCTTCAGCGCGATCCACGAGTTCCAGAACCTGCACCAGAAATACAAAGAGCAGATCCACGAGTTCACCATCGGGCACTTCTTCCCGAGCTACCACTTCGACCTGGACCACACGCTCTATATGTTCACCTCCGGGCGTTACGAATACCGCAACAAGGGGATGGACGTCACGATCGACGCGCTGGCGAAGCTCAACCACCGGCTGCGGGCGGCGGAGACCCCGGTCACGGTGGTGTTTTTCATCATCACCAAGGCCCCGGTCCACTCCATCAACGTGGCCGAGCTCCAGAGCAACGCCATGCTTCAGGACTTCCGCGACGCCGCGGACGCGATCAAAGACCAGATCGGCGGGAAGCTCTTCTACGACGCCACGGCCGGGCATATCCCGGACCTCAACACCCTGGTCGACGACTACTGGCGGCTCCGGCTGCGGCGGACGATCCAGTCGTGGAAACGCCCCGGGCTGCCCGCGATCGTCACCCACGACATGGTCGACGACGCCGGCGACGCCGTCCTGAACCAGCTACGCACCTGCCAGCTTTTCAACCACCCCCACGACCGGGTCAAAGTCGTCTTCCACCCCGACTTCATCACCGCGACCAACCCGCTGTTCGGTATGGACTACGAAGACTTCGTCCGCGGCAACCACCTGGGGGTCTTCCCCAGCTACTACGAGCCCTGGGGCTACACGCCGCTGGAATCGATCGCCCTGGGCGTCCCGGCGATCACCAGCGACCTGTCGGGCTTCGGCAGCTACCTCAAAGACCTCAACCTCGGGCAGGACGAGCGCGGCCTCACCATCCTCAACCGCCGGCAGAAAGACTTCGACGCCACGGCCCACGAGCTCTGCGAGCGCATGTTCGCGTTCTGCCAGCTCTCGCGCCGCGAACGCATCACGGTGCGCAACAGCGTCGAGTCGTTCAGCGAACACTTCGATTGGCACAACCTCGGCCGCCTCTACCACGAGGCCCACAGCATCGCCCTGGACCGCGGCAACGGCTGAGCACAAGAACTCTTCATATTAACCTTCGGCCAAGGGCCGGGCTTATCAACCCACCAGCTCGCTCGCCTCGCCCGTCCGTTTCTGCTCCCGCTTGCTGAGGATCATGCTCCACGCCGTCAGGGCCGCCATGACCGCGAACATGAAGCCTTGAAAAACCATGTGCCCGAGTTTCGATTCGAACGGTCGGGTCAGGCCGGACAAAACGTCGGGTATGACGCTGAACGACCAGACCGAATAATCGATCGCCCCCCCCGCCCAGCCGCCCATCGCCACCGCGCCGATCGCCAGCAGGCCCAGGCAGACGCCGCCGTAGGCCAAACCCAACGGTGCGATCGCGATCCCGCCCCAGCTCAACAGCAACGACAGAGACAACCCCCCGAGCCCGAAGACACCGACGCTGATCCCTCCGAAAGCGAACACCCCGGTCGCCGTCCCGCCGATGGCCACGACCCCGACCGCCCGCGGCCCGACCGCCACCACCCCCCGCGCGGTTCCGGTGGTGCGGACATCGATCAGACGACGCCGCGGCCGGAGCCGGTAACCCACCACCTTCGCCTCGCCGTGGTCGCTGACCGCGCGATACACCGCGTCTTCCAGAGGCACCCCGGCTTCGAGATAGACCCGGGTTTTCTGATCCAGGTGGTCTCTCAGCTCCCGAGACAGCGCCCGGGCCGAGTCGCCCCGGCGATCGGCGTACAGCAAAACCTTCTCGATGTAACGGTCGATCAGCAAGCTCATGGCCGCTCCTTTTTTCCGGCGGGTTCCCGAGACGATCAGGCCGGCGGGGTCGATAAACCCGGGCCGACCACTTTTTGCATTACCTGTATCAGCCCCGCCCATTGCTGTTGCTTTTCTGCAAAAACCCGCTTCCCCCTGGGGGACAAGCGGTAGTACTTGCGTGGCCGGCCCGTATCGCTCTCGCTCCAATACGCCTTGATCTGCCCGCGTTCTTCCATGCGGTGGAGCACCGGATAAACCGTCCCCTCTCCGAGTTTGAGCAGGCCGTCCGCCCGCTCGTTGAGGTCCCGCACCAGCTGGTACCCGTACCCCGGCGACTCGGCCAGCAGGGCTAACAGGAGGGTTTCGATGTTGCCATCGAGGGTGGATTTTTTGAGGATCGACACGCCAGACACCTTATACTTGATGGTTCAAGGCGTATATACTATACAGATCAAGGTATTACGGGTCAACGGAAACCTTGCCGGTGGTTTGCTCGGGCCGGTCCCCGGCCGCGATCAGCCCCGGCGGGTCGTCGGGGCATCCCGGACCGACGACCCAAGCGTCGATAAACCACGGCTAAAACCCCCTGCCCTCCTGCGCGCTCGCCGGGCGATGCGGACCGTGGTTTGCCCTACACTTAGGGTTATGAACTTCTTGCTCGCCGCCGTCCCGGCACCGGGTGGTCCCGCCGTCGCCGGCGAAGGCATGACCGCCACCAACCTCATCCTTTTGGGCATCTACCTCGCCTTGGCCATCGGCGTGTCGTTTCTCTGCTCGCTGCTCGAGGCCGGCCTGCTCTCGGTGCCGGCGTCGCACGTCGAGCTGATGGCCAAGGAAAACCGCCGGGGCGGCGCACGGCTCAAGCACATGAAGGCCCACGTCGACCGCCCGCTCGCGGCGATCCTGACGCTCAACACCGTGGCCCACACCGTCGGCGCCGCCGGCGTCGGGGCCCAGGTGCTGGTCATCTGGGGCAGCGGGGCGGTGGCCCTCGGCAGCGCCGTGGTCACCCTGCTGATCCTCGTGTTCAGCGAGATCATCCCCAAGTCCATCGGGGCGGCCAAAGCCAAGACGCTCGCCCCGTTCACCGCCTACGCCATCCAAGGCATGATTATCCTCACCTGGTTGCTGCTAATCCCGCTGCAATGGATCTCCAACCGCCTCGGCGGCGGCCACGCCGCCGCCGTGACCCGCGACGAGGTCGCCATCACCGCCGAGCTCGGCCACACCGCCGGCGTGCTGGACCCGCGTGAAGCCCGCATCATCCGCAACCTCTTCCGCCTGAACCACATCACCGTCGGCGACATCATGACCCCCCGCCCGGTGATGTTTGCTCTGGCCCGCACCATGACCGCCGACCAGGTCATCGAGCAGTACGGCCGGCTCCGCTTCACCCGCATCCCCGTTCAGGGCGACAGCGTCGACGACATCGTCGGCCACGTCACCCGCCACGCCATCCACCAGGCCCGCAACGAAGACCGCGGCGGCGACCCGATCGACTTGATCGATCAGCCGCTGAGCACCGCCCCGCAATCCGACACCGTGGCCGACACGCTCGACCGCTTCGTCGGCGAGCAAGAGCACATGTTCCTGGTTCAGGACGAGTTCGGCGGCACCGCGGGCCTGGTCACCCTCGAAGACTGCGTCGAAACCCTGCTCGGCGTGGAGATCGTCGACGAAACCGACTCGGTCGAGGACATGCGTGAGGCCGCCAAAAAACTCCTCGAACGCCGACGCGCCGAGCGCGATTGAAGGCGCTCCGGTACGGCGCGGCGCAGCACCGGTCGCGGCGAAACACCCTTGACGCGACGTCAACGCGGTTACGAAATTTAAGGGATTGACACCCCGCCGCGCGGCGCGGTAGCTTTCCTTATCGCGTCTAAAAGACGTGGGTGTGAAGCACAATCGGTAGCAGGTCGCGGTCGTCTTGGTGGGCTCCCGTTGGCCGTGCAAGATCGCCAATCGTTTAGCTGGTTGAACACAAACTCGATGCGCCTCCGGGCGGGCCGGATCCCGATCCGCGTCCCGGTTGGCTGCACAAATCACGGTCACGCCATGCCCCAATTCGATACGACCCAGTGGCAAAACGTGTTGGAAGTGCTCAAAGAGCGCCAAGCCCCGATCTGCCGGCAGTGGTTCTACGACGACCTTTCGCCGGGCAAGCTCAACAACGGCCTGCTCGAAATCCAGACCGCCACGCCCGTTCAACAAAACTACCTCCAGAAACGCTGCCTCGAGCCGTTCACCGAAGCCGCGCAAGACGTCACCGGCCAGCTCGTCGCGGTCCGCTTTATCTGTGAAGGGCCCCGCGCCGCCGCCCCGGACGCTCAGGAGTCGACGCCGACGCTCAGCGCCCCACCCGCCGCGCACGAGCCGGCCACGGCGACCCTCGAAGCCGGCCTCCCGCCCGTCCCGCCGATGACCCCCCGGCCCGCCGGCCCGGCCGACCTCGAGAACGACTCGATGGTCCTGATCCCCGACTACTCGTTCGACAACTTCATCACCGGGTCGAACAACCAGCTCGCCTACGCCGCGGCGGTGGCCGTCGCCAACCAGCCGGGCACGGCGTACAACCCGCTGTTCATCCACGGCGGCGTCGGGCTGGGCAAGACCCACCTGCTCCAATCCATCTGCCAATCGATCCTCTCGAAAAACCCGGCCACGCAGATCCTCTATGTCTCCTGCGAAGCCTTCATGAACCAGTTCATCCAGTGCGTCACCGCCGGCAAGATGAGCGAGTTCCGCCACCACTACCGCCACGTCGACCTGCTGGTCATCGACGACATCCATTTCCTGGCCAACCGCGAACGCTCCCAGGAAGAGTTCTTCCACACGTTCAACGAGCTCTACCAATCCAACCGCCAGATCGTGCTCTCGTCCGACGCCCCGCCGCACGAGATCCCCAACCTCGAAGACCGCCTCGTGTCCCGTTTTTCCTGGGGTTTGGTCGCCCCGGTCACCAAGCCCAGCTACGAGACCCGCGTCGCGATCCTCAAAGCTAAAACCGCGATGCGCGGCTTCGCGGTCCCCGACGACGTGATCCAGTTGATCGCCCGCCAGGTCGACACCAACGCCCGCGAACTCGAGGGCGCCATCAACACCCTCCAGGGCCACGCCCAGCTCATGAACCGCGACGTCGACCTCGACCTCGCCCGCCAGGCCCTGGGCCAGGCCGCGCCGCCCCCGCCCGCCAACCGCAACACGCTCCAGCACATCGTCGAAGCCGTCACCGCCTACTACAACGTGAAGCTCCAAGACCTCCAGTCGCGGCGGCGTTACAAATCCATCACCGAGCCCCGGCACATCTGTATGTGGCTCGCCCGGAAACGCACCCGGTTCTCCCTCGACGAGATCGGCGGTTACTTCGGCGGCCGGGACCACACCACCGTCATGCACGCCATCGAGGTGGTCAACAACCGCCTCGTCCAGGAAGACGGCTTCCCCGTCCAGATCAACCAGCTCCTCGAACAGATCGACCACGCCCTGGGCCAAAACACCTAACCCCCGGAAGTCCCCCTTGGAAGTATCCCCCGAAGTACCCCCCGAATCGCCGGGCACACGGGGCAGCCCGGGGAGTGCCCTCGAGACAGCGACACCAGTCATTCAATATCGCTTGAGCAGCCCGCACGATTTTCGGGCTGCGGTTTGTCCGTGCCCGTCGCAGGGATCTGGGGCGATCCCCAGCGGTATCTCACGCTCCGAAACCCCTCGGATGTTCATCCTTTCCGCTGTGCGGGGCTTGAGGGCAGGCCGCCGCCTCGTCCCGACGGGGTCAATGCAGCGACGGGAAACCAGAAAATCAAAGACCCGGCCCGCGGTCCATTCTGAAAAGCTGCTCTCCACCCTGTTTTTGAGAGCGATCCCGCCACAGATCCGCCCCGCCGAGATGCCGAGATGCCGAGATGCCACGGTAGCACGGGTGCGGCAACCCCGTGGGTTGGTGGTGGAAAACTTGTCAGGCAGCGCCTCACGGTCAAACCATTCACCCCCGGTAACGCCAAGCCAGACCGCCCCCAGCTGCCGTTTGAATCCCCGAACGGCAGGCACCATCTGGCAAACGACGACCCATCCCAAGATGTCGACAGGTATTGCCGATCAATCATTTTTTTATAAGTTTCGATTAAACAATTTACTATGAATTAGATTGCCCCGGTTATCCCCATTGCGGCGCGGTCCTCTACGGGTAAGAAAGAATTAAATCTATCTCTCTCCCGTAAGGCTCCTAAACCGAGCGTGGTGGGCTCAGCCCAAGGATTTCTGGCTCCCGTGAGGTTCGGTGTTGTATTGGGGGGAAGAGTGATCAGCCTTGGCAGGTGGGGCAGGCGGTGGTGGTGCGGCCGGCCACGACGAGGGTGTCCAGCGGGATGCGGCAACGGGGGCAGGGCTGGTGGGCTCGGCCGTAGACCCGGTGCCGGGTTTGGAAGCCGCCGGCTTGGCCGTAGGCGTCGGTGTAGTCACGTAGCGTGGAACCCCCCGCTTTGATCGCCCGATCCAGCAGCCGCCGGGCGGTGCGTACCAACCGCCGGGCCTCGTCGGGGCTGACCGAGTCGGCCCGGCGGAGCGGGTGAATTCTCACGGCGAACAGCAGCTCATCGGCGTAGATATTGCCCAGCCCCGCGACCAGGTGCTGATCCAGGAGCGCCGCCTTCAGCGCCCGCCGTGTCCGGCTCAGCCCCGCATGGAGTTGGCCGGGCGTGATCGATAGCCCATCGGGCCCCAGCTTGTCCCAACGCCGCTCGTGGAGCTCTGCTTCGCTGCCAAACATCCACACGCCCCCAAACCGCCGAGGGTCCCGAAACCGCACTTCGTCCCCCCCCTCCAACCCCCAAACCACATGCACATGATCCCCCCCCGGAATCCCCCCCGGAATCCGCCCCGGAACCTCCCCCGCTCTCCCCCGAGGCTCGGGCACTTCAGTGCCCGTGTCCCCCTTCCCCAGCCGCAACGACCCACTCATCCCCAAATGCACACACAAGCACCCCCCCACGTCTCCAATCATCGCCAACTGCTTGCCCCGCCGAGTCACCCGCTCGACCCGCTCCCCCCTCAGCAGCCCGGCGGTGTCTCCACGCACCACATCCGCCCGCTCCACCCATACGTTGACCACCCGCCGGCCCACGACCCGCGCTTCCAGCGTCCGCCGTACCGTCTCAACCTCGGGCAACTCCGGCATCCATCGATTTTACGTCGATAACGAGCCGGGCGGGTCATTATCGGCACTTCACGGGTCTCCAGATTTTCGAGTATTCACGACAGCTAGGGAAATTCCTAAATAGTCTCACACTCAATCGCGGTTATTTTAATCCAACATTAATCTGGTATTAAGTCTCGTCCATGCAGATCGTCGCTGCCGGGGGTGGGAGGACTAATGTGTGTTTTTCCGGCGATCTGTGGAGGACGGTTTCGTGGGTGATTTCTTGTTCAAACGACGTCTGGCCATGGTTCCAGCGATGGTCGTGGGTCTGAGCGGTGGCGTGACAATCGCCTCGGCCCAAGTGCAGATCGATGCGCCGAGCGAGGCCCGCGTAGTGCTGGGCGACACCGTGGGGGTCTCGGCCTTCGACCTGACCAACCTCACCGCCGAAGGCGTCGGGTTTGACGCGACGCTCTCGCCGGATCTGTCCTACTTTTTCCAGCCGCTCGATGGCGTGCGTGTTGATGTGCCAAACGGCGACTCGATCAACGGGTTGCTGCCCGGCGGCGGCAGGATCACCGGGATCATCGGCTACGCCGGGGCGCCCGCCGAGACCGTCGCGGGGGATATCGTTGATGTCACCCTGTCACTCACGCCGTTCGGCGGCGACGAACTGACCCGAACGACCGCCACCACCTTCGTCAACAACCGCACGCTGACCGGTAGCTTCACCCTGAACCAGGGCCGACATATCTTCGGCAGCCTCGGCACGCTCGAACTCAACGGCGGGGTCGGCACCACCGCCGACACCGCCGACGTCACGGTGCGGGGGAATCAGGGCAGCGCGTCAGGCCATGCGCGGGTCCAGGGGGCGACCGGCGGTGTGTATCTGTCTTCCAGCCAGTCCACCGACTTCACGTTCAACGGGGCAGACCAGACCCTCGATTTGACCGTAACCCCCGCCAACCTCGGGTTCTACCAGGTCCAAACGACCCTGCCCGGCCCGGGTGCGGGCATCGGGTTCGCCGGCCAAGGCGGATCGAACGGCACGATCCCACTCATCACCACCGAGGACATCGCCGGGGCCGACCTGGACTTGTCCGGGGTGACCCTCAACGTGTCGGGCGTTGCGGTCACGGATCGCCGGCTCACCTTGGACAACGCCGGCCAGTCCAACGTGAGACTCCTGCGGGCCGTGGCCGGCACGGCGGAAGAACCGGTGATCATCGACTTCGATCATGTGCAGCGCATCGAAACCTCGGGCAGTCGCGATATCCGGACCGACCTGCGGCTCAACACATTCGAGCAGACGGTAGACACGATCACCGCGCGTCTTGACACCGCTCAGGATTTTACTTCGGATTCCGATTTCGCCGAGGTCCAGATCGTGGGGTCGGTTGTTGTCGATCCCAACGCGGTCGGTCGGCAAGCCACGATCATCGACATCACCGACCGCATCGAGGCACTCGAAAACTTGGAGGGCCAGTCGATCCAGTCGGCCCTGAACGTGTCGGCGTCTTACTCGGTGCTCGACGACAACGCGGCCCGGGGCGAGGATACCGTGATCTATCGATACGACGACGCCCCGTCCGTGGCGGGTTTGAGATTCCAAAACGACAGCGTGGGCCGGGAGTTCAGTACTTCGACGCACACCGCGATCCAGATCGACGACACGTTCGTGGCTGGACCCACCGGGTCGGGAACGGTGACGCTGACCGCCGGCGACGGGATCATCGGCGAAGGCCTCGAAGGCGAAGTTGTTCAGGAGAGCTTCGAGTACGGCTACCGTACGCGGACGATTAAACACGCCAACGTCGATCCCGTCGAGGGTCCGCTGAGCGACGGCGACACGCTGGTCCTCGAAAACCGCGGGGTGATCGACGACACCAGTCAGGCAGACGCGGCCATCAGCCTGAGATTACGTGGCCAGACCGCTGATTTCCAGGTCGGTCGCCTCGGGGGTCCCGTCAACGAGTTTGGTTTTGTTCGGCTGGGTGACTCCGTACAACTCGCATCCGGCGAAGATACCGATCTCGAAGTGAGGTACCTCGGCCCGACGACCAACGTTTCGGTTTTTGACCGCGAGTTTCGCGCCTCGCTGACGGCGACCATCAGCGACTCGTTTTCCGCCTCCGACTCGGCGACGCTCCTTGGTCCCGAACCGGGGACGATAGACGACTTCGGATTTGATTCCGACACCATCGGCGAACGCTCGACTCAACGCGTCTGGGAGATCGTCGAGCGGATCGAAGCGGAGGCGTCTGACGAGGCCACCGACACCCTCGTCGCCGGCCGAGACTTCGGCGAAGAGAGCGTCGGGCTTACCTCGCTGCGTGGCAGCGTCGCCACGGTGATCGACTCGCTGGAGATCGGCAGCAGCATCGACCTGAGCATCGCCTTCACCGAGGCCACCGCCAACCCCGACGCCCAGCAGACCGCCGCCGCGGGTTACGACGACATCATCGGCGACGTGGTCAGCCTCACCGGGCTCGACGGCGAACTCCACGTCCTCCAACTCACCGTCCCTGCTCCGGGCTCCGACACCGATCCGCGTGAAGGCGCCGCGATCCAGTATTTTTATCAAGACGCCCCCGACGACCCGGGTGACCTGAGCGACACGATCGACAACCCCGACGCCTGGATCAACGCCGTGCTGGGCAACTCCGACGTGCTGAACCTCGACCTCGACGCCGGTACGCTCCAGACCCAAGACCTTGTTACCGAAGAACTCGTTGAACAGACCATCGACGACTATCTCGAAAGCCGGTATTTCGACGGCTCCTACGTCGAGTACCTGCTGTCCGCCGGCCTGGCTAACCCCGAGTTGGGAGTCTTCGGCTACGACGCCCAACGCGATCTCGCCTGGGCGGTCATCGACCACAACACCGAGTTCGGCGTGATCGAGGTCATCCCCGAACCGAGCGTGGGCCTGATGCTTGCCGGCGGCCTGGGGCTGCTCCGGCGTCGCCGGTCGGCCTGACCCGGTCGGCGGGTTCGGTTCGATGGGGGCTTGCCGGGAGGTCGCCTGCTCGAGCTGTTTGAGTGTTGGGAGTTTCTACCGCGAGGCCCCTTCTGTGGCCGCCGCCGCCACCCGGGCCGGCCGCGGCGCACGCACCCGGCTGGCCAGCCCGAGTTTTTCCAGCAGCTTGATCTCGTAGTAGGACAGGTCCAGCTCCCACCAGCGGTGCTGGTTGCTGGCGCTGCCCTGGTCGTGGTGGTGGTTGTTGTGCCACCCCTCGCCGACGGTGAGCAGGGCGACGAGCCAGTTGTTCGTGCTGTGGTCGCCGGTCTCGTGGTTGCGGTAGCCGAAGAGGTGGGTCAGCGAGTTGACCGACCAGGTGATGTGCCACACCAACACGGTGCGGACGAACACGCCCCAGACCAGCAGGCTCAGGCCGAACTGCAGGCCCGCCATCGCCCCGCCCCCCATCAGCCAGCCGAGGCCGAACCCCACCGCGAAGAACGCCGCGGCATGCAGCGTATAGATCACCGGCAGCCGCCAGACGTCTTTCTCCAGCTTCATGTACCACGGGTCCGCCAGCACGTCCCGGGCGTAACGCCGGTATGTCGCCATCGACTCGCTGTGGTGGTTGCGGACCATCAGCCAGCCGACGTGAGCCCACAGGAAGCTGACCAGCGGCGAGTGCGGGTCGGGCTGTTCGTCCGACTCGAGGTGGTGGTAGCGGTGGGTCGCGACCCATCTTCCGGGGGTGTCCTGCATGCCGAAGAGGGCGAGGTACACGAACCCGTGCTCGATCCATTTGGGTGTGCGGAAGCTGCGGTGCGTGAGCAGCCGGTGGTAGCCGATCGTGATCCCCTGCCCGAAGACGTGGACCCCCAGCACCGCGACGATCAGCCCCGTCCAGCTGAACAGCCACGGCCAGACTGCCGTGAGGGCCAGGACGTGGATCCCCACGATCGGCACGGCGTAGATCCAGTAGACCGACCCGCGTTCGACGGTGTCGGGCACGGGCAGCCGGGCGTCGGAGCCAAGCGATACCGGGTCGCGGTGCGCATCGGCGTCGTCGGGTTCGGCGGTCGGGGTTTTCGAAACAGAAAGAGAGACATCCGCCGGGGTACGGCTGGTCATAAAACTCGCAATCGCGTCAGGGGTAGAGCAGACGGTGAACTTTATTATAGGCTCCCGCCGACACCCCGGTCCTTCACGTGTCCGTTTCGGCAAGAAGGCGACACGGGCAAGGGCCTCGAAGCCGTAGCGACCGCTGCGATATGCGGACGTTCAATAAGAAAGAACACTGCGCGTTGCAACCTACAGCGTCCGGTTGAGTTTTCGTCGGACACGAACGAAGTCAAGTCTTAGCAGCGACGACGCCGGGCCAGCAGGGCGGCCGAGGCGGGCTCGGGCACCGCGGTGAAGATCAGACCGTCGAATCGGTTTCACCCTATTCTGTCGGGCATTTCAAGGCTGCATGAATCAGCGGGCGGGGCGGCTATAGTGATCTCATGAGCACGCCCCCGGAACCCCCGTCTATCCCGGCCGACCCGCAGCAACTCATCGCCGAGATCCGCGAGGCGTCGGACGCCCTGTCGCAGCAGATCGGCAAAGCGATCGTCGGCCAGGAATCGGTCGTCGAACAGGTCTTTCTGGCGCTATTTACCCGGGGCCACGCGCTCCTGGTCGGCGTGCCGGGGCTCGCCAAGACGCTGCTGGTCTCGACGATCGCCAAGTCGTTGTCGCTGGAGTTCAACCGGATCCAGTTCACCCCGGACCTGATGCCCAGCGACATCACCGGGACCGAGGTGATCGAAGAGAACCGGAGCACGGGGCACCGCGAGATGCGGTTCGTCCACGGGCCGGTGTTCGCGAACCTGATCCTGGCCGACGAGATCAACCGGACGCCGCCCAAGACCCAGGCGGCGCTGCTCGAGGCGATGCAGGAGCGTCACGTGACGGCTAACGGCGTGCAGCACACGCTGCCGGACCCTTTTTTCGTGCTCGCCACGCAGAACCCGATCGAGCAGGAAGGGACGTACCCGCTGCCCGAGGCGCAGCTGGACCGGTTCATGTTCATGATCCGCGTGGGCTACCCGACCCAGGCCGAGGAACTGGAGGTGATCCGACGGACGACGACACGGCAGAAGCCGGACGTGCAGGCCGTGCTCACCGCGGACCGGGTGCGGCAGATCCAGGAGATGGTCCGGGACGTGCCGGTGGCGGACCACGTGATTGAATACGCGCTGCGTCTGGTGCGGGCGACGCGTCAGCCGGACAAGGGCATGGCGGACGAGCGGCCCGAGTTCATGCGGAATTACCTGCGCTGGGGCGCGGGGCCGCGGGCGAGCCAGTACCTGATCCTGGCGGCGAAGGCCAAGGCGGTGCTGGGGGGGCGGACGCACGTCCATCCGGAAGACGTGTCGGGCGTCGCGCTGCCGGTACTGCGTCACCGGATCCTGACCAACTTCAACGCCGAGGCGGACGGCGTGACGGCGGACGACTTGGTCGAACGGCTGATAAGCGAGGTCAAAGTCGAAGGCGTCCCCGACGCCCAGGCCGCGGCGGTGTTGCGCTGATGTCCGATCTTCGATGGGCGGTGTTCGATATCTGAAAGGAAACATCGGTGGATCGAAGTGAGATGCAACAGCGGCTCAAAGCGTTCGCTCTCCGGGTGCTTGGGTTGACACAAGCCCTGTGCGGGAACTACCAGGCGGACGTGGTGGGGAGGCCGTTGTTTCGCTGTGCTGCGTCGGTGGCGTCGAACGACCGGGCGTCGGGCCGAGGACGCTCGAAAGCGGGATTCATAGCTAAACTTGGCCTCGTCGCGGAAGGAGCCGACGAATGCTGCTTCTGGTTGGAAATGATGATCGAGGGCGGCACGCTTCCCGCCGAGAAAGTCGATGATTTGCGGGACGAAGCCAACCCGATCTGCGCGATGATGGTGGCCTCCCGCCGTTCCGCCCAAAACCACCCCTAAGCGGAGCCGATCGAACATCGAACCTCGAACCTCGAACATCCCGTCCACGCCCAACTACCTCGACCCGCAGACGCTTGCGGCGATCAAGACGATCGATCTGCGGGCGCGGATCATTGTGGAGGGGCTGATGTCCGGGCAGCACCGGTCGCCGCAGCAGGGGATCTCGGTGGAGTTCGCGCAGCACCGGCAGTACACGCCGGGCGACGACACGCGGTTTTTGGATTGGAAGATCTACGGGAAGACGGACAAGCTGTATCTGAAGCAGTATCAGCAGGAGACGAACCTGGACCTGGTGCTGCTGCTGGACTGCTCGGGGTCGATGGGGTACACCTCGCTGACGGCGGATCGGCCGGGGTGGACGGCCAACTGGACAAAATGGAACCACGCGTCGTGCGTCGCGGCGGCGATGGCGAACGTAGCCCTACGGCAACAGGACCGGGTGGGGCTGACGCTGTTCGCGGACGACGTGGTCACCGGGTCGCGGCTGTCGAACGCGTCGAACCATTGGAAGACGATCGCCCAATTGCTGCACCGGGCGGAGCTGGTGAAGGAAGACAACGACCAGCCGGTGCCGATGGACAACACGCACACGCACACCGACCTGGAACAGATCGTGGACCGGACGGTGGCGCGGCTGACCCGGCGGTCGCTGGTGGTGCTGGTCAGCGACCTGTTCGACGACCCGGGCCATCTGGAAAAGGGGCTGGCCCGGCTGCACCACCGGCACCACGACGTGATTATTCTCCAGGTGATGGACCCGGCGGAGCTGACGTTCGGCTTCCGGGACCTGAGCGAGTTCGTGGGGCTCGAGGGCGAGGGCCGGCTGCCGCTGGACCCCGGGGCGCTACGGGCGGCGTATCTCGAGGTGGTGGACGGGCACCTGCGGGGCATCGAGAAAGTAGCGCGGAAGTACGACTACGATTACCTGCTGCTTAAAACGGATGAGGCGTTGGGGCCGCCGTTGTCGCACTTCCTGGCGCGGCGGTCGTCGCTGATCTCGAAGGGGTAATCGGGGGGGAATCAATCACGGAGACGCGGAGACGCGAAGGAAGATAAAAAGAAGGATTGGCGAAATAAACTTGGATCATTTTTTGGATAGAGATTTTCGGTGCGTGGGTCGTGAGTACGGTTTGATGAATTTTCTTCTTCGTGCCTTCGCGTCGTTGCGCCTTCGTGATTGATCCATGCCCTTCACCCTCGCCCAACTCGCCGGCTTGTTTGTTGCTCCCGCGTTGGCGGTTGCGGGGGTGGCGTGCGTGGCGATCCCGATCGCGATCCATTTATTGTCGCGGTCGCGGCGGAAGCGGGCGGAGTGGGGGGCGATGCGGTTTCTCCGGCTGGCGTACAAGAAGCAGAAGCGTCGGCTGCGGATGGAAAAGTGGCTGCTGTTGGCGACGCGGTGCTTGATCGTGGCGTTGGCGGGGCTGGCGTTGGCCGGGCCGATGTTGTCGGGGGCGTGGGCGGGCTGGCTGACCGGATCGGGGGACGGCCGGGGGGGGCGGACGGTGCATGTGGTGCTGGACGACGGGCTGAGCACGCGGGGTTTGGCGGGGGCCGGGACGCGGTTCGATCGGCTGCGGGGGCTGGCGGTGGAGTTGGTGGACGGGCTGGGCCCGAACGACCGGGTGCAGCTCTGGACGACCGGCGGTCCGGGGGGCGGTCCGGGGGGGCTTCCGGGGGTCGGGTCGCCGACGCGGGACCACGCCGCGGTGCGGGCGGGGTTGGCGGCGATGGAGCCGGGGTACGCGGCATCGGACCTGGCGGGGGTGTTGTCGTCGGTCTCGGCCGCGGTGGACGCGGAGGCGTTCGGGGGGGCGCGGCCGGTGGTGGCGGTGTTGAGCGATTGGGAGCGGGGTCAGCCGGCGTTGGCCGAGCCGGTGCCGGCCGAGGCGATGGGGCTGGGCGAGCGGGCACGGCTGGTGGTGGCCCGGCCGGAGGTGGGGGCGGGGAACGTGCAGGTGCAGCGGGTGGGTCCTCGGCGGTCGCTGGTGCTGGCGGGGGGCTCGTCGTCGCGGGTCGCGGTGGAGGCGGTGGTGCGCCGGCAGAGCGACACCTCCGGGGCGCAGCGGGCGGGGCTGACGTTGACGCTGCGTCGGCCCGACGGCCGGGGGGTGTCGCAGGTGACCCGGGAGGTGTCGTGGTCGGCGGGGCAGAGCGTGGCGACGGTGAGCGTGGACCTGCCGCTGACCGGGGCCCGGGCGGGGGGGATCGGCGGTGACGCGGCGGAAGGCGCTTTTGGAAATGCGTCGGGGGGGGCATTGAGGGCTGATTTCGGGGCTGATTCCGGGGGCATTTCTGGGGGCACCTCCGGGGATACTTCCGGGGGGGTGTGGTCGGTGACGGCGGAGCTGGTGGCGGAGGCGGGGGGGGCGGATGCGCTGAAGGAAGACAACGAGCGGTACGCGGTGGTGGAGGTGCGGTCGCGTCTGAATGTGGCGGTGGTGGAAGAAGGGGGCGAGGGGTCGGGGGGCGAATTGAGCGCGGGGGCGTTTGTGCGGGCGGCGTTGTCGCCGGGGCAGTCGGGCGAGCGGTTTGCGGTGGTGGCGCAGCCGATGGTGCCGTCGGCGGTGGAGCCGGGGACGCTGGGCGGGGTGGACGCGGCGGTGGTGTTGGAACCGGGCCGGGTGAGCGCGGCGGGGTGGGAGGCGCTGGGCGGTTTCGCGCGGGGGGGCGGGTTGGTGTGGGTGTTTCCGTCGGCCGAGGCGTTGTCGGCGGGCGGGGTGGCGGACTGGTTCGGGCTGATGCGGGAGGCGATGGGGTTGGACTGGGGGTTGACGGCGGGGTCCGAGGCGCTGCCGACCGCGGTGGGGCTGGACACGGACACGCGGCCGCCGGGGGCGTTGGTGTTGTTGTCGGCGGACTGGCCGGCGCTGCTGGGGCCGGTGCGGGTGAGCCGGGCGTTGTCGGTGTCGTCGGCCCCGGAAGCGGTCTGGGTGAAGCGGGCGGACGGGGGGGGTTTCCTGTGGGCGGCGGGGGTGGGCGCGGGACGGGTGCTCTTGAGCGGGGTGGCGGCGGACCCGTTGTGGACGAACCTGCCGACCAAGCCGTTGTTCCCGGCGCTGCTGCACGACGCCCTGCGGGGGGTTTTGGGGGAAGCGGATCGGGCGGCGGGCTCGGAGGTGGTGGTCGGGGATCGGCCGCGGCTGGGCGACGGGTTCGCGGGGGTGTCGGCCCTGGTTTCGGGGGAGCGGGAGGTGCTGCTGGGCCGGGGGTTGGCGGGGGAGACGGGGGGAGAGACGGGCACGGGGGGGGAAGGGGTGCGGGCGTTGTCGGCGTTTGTCGAGCCGGGCGTGTACGGGGCGCGGGCCGGGGGTTCGGGGCGAAGGTTGGCGGTGAACGTGCCGGCGGACGCGGGGGACCTGCGGTCGGTGGACGGGGCGTATCTGGAGGGGTGGCTGGGGGCGCTCGGGGCGTGGTCGTACGTGGAGTCGGATTCGCCGGCGGCGGCGCTGGGCGAGGCGGCGGCGTGGACGGGGTTGGGGTGGTCGCTGTTGTGGGTGCTGCTGGGGTTGGTGGGGCTGGAGATGGGGATGGCGCGGTGGTTTAGTCACGCCGGGGCGGGGCGGGGCTCGTCGGCGGGGTCGGGGGTGGGGACACTGCGGCGTCGGCGGAGCCTGCGGCGGGCGGCGGGGTGGGGCGCGGGTTTTCTGGTCGGGGCAGGGTGCCTGGGCTGGGGCGGGGCGGCGGAGGCGTCCTGGGTGGACGGGTGGCTGGGGCTCGACGAGGTGAGCTGGTCGGAGGCGACGGCGGTGGGGTGGCGGTACCCGCTGCCGGCGTGGGCGTGGGTGCTGATTGCTTTCGCGGGTTTCGCGGCCGCGTGGTGGAGCTACCGGGGGCTGATGGGCCCGGCGGGGGTGCGGGCGGGCCTGGCGGGGCTGCGGGGGGCGTTGATCGTGCTGATCGCGGTATTGTTGGCGGGGCCGGAGGTGGTGCGGACGGACGAGGTGGTGGAAGAGGATGTGCTGGTGGTGCTGGTGGACCGCAGTGCCTCGATGGGGATCGCGGACGTGCCGGCGGGGGAGGGTTCGGGGGGGCTGGTGACCCGGGAGGCGGCGCTGCGGCGGGCGTTGGCGGAGCAGGGCGCGGTATTCGGGGAGGACGGGCTGGGCCGGGGTCGGCGGGTGATGTGGTTGGGGTTCGGAGAGTCGGTGTTTGAGTTGGCGGGCGGTGAAGCGGCGGCGGGGGTTCCGGGGGAGCCGGGGATTCCGGGGCTGGGGGAGCCGACATCGATGGGGACGCGGCTGCGGGGGGCGCTCGATGAGGCGGTGCGTCGGGCGTCGGGTCGGCCGATCAGCGGGGTGGTGCTGATAACGGATGGGCGGAGCCCGGAGGCGACGGGGGCGTCGGCGGTGGCGCGGCTGGGGGAGCAGTCGGTGCGGGTGTTTTCGGTGCCGGTGGGCGCGGAGCGTTTGCCGCTGGATGTGGCGGTGGTGCGGGTGGATCCGCCGGCGACGGCGTTTATTAACGACCCGGTGCCGGTGACGGTGGTGGTGGACCAGCCCGGGGCGTCGGGGGGCGGCCGGGCGGAGGCGTCGCGGGTGACGGTGCGTTTGGTAGACCTGGTGACGGAGCGGGTGCTGGACGAGCGGCCGGTCGGGGACGGGGGGTTTGGTCGGCCGCTGCGGCTGGCGGGCCGGAGCGGCGCGGTGGGGGAAGCCCAGTGGCGGGTCGAGGTGGTGTACGACGCGCCGCCGGGCGGCGAGGGGGAGCTGAACCTGGCGAACAACACGGCGACATTCGCGGTGGCGCTGGTGGATCGTCCGATCCGCGTGCTATACCTCGAGGGGTACCCCCGGTGGGAATACCGTTATCTGAAGAACATGCTGATCCGGGAAAAATCGATCGATTCGAGCGTGTTTTTGCTGAGCGCAGACCGGGCGTTCGCGCAGGAGGGGGACACGCCGATCACGCGGCTGCCGGTGGAGGCCCGGGAATGGGAGGGGTACGACGTGGTGATCGTGGGGGACGTGGCGGCGCAGGTGCTGAGCCCTGAGCAGCGGAAGCAGCTGTTGGATGTGGTGGCGGAGCGGGGGGCGGGGCTGCTGTGGATCGGCGGGCCGGAGCAGACGCCGGGGTCGTACGCGGCGACGCTGCTGGAGGACCTGCTGCCGATGCGGGAGGTGGACCAGGTGTCGGTGCTGCCGGCGGCGCGGCTGGACGTGCGGCCGACGCCGTTGGCCGAATCGCTGAGCGTGCTGCAACTGCGTTCGGCGGGGGAAGCGGAGGCGGCGGGAGCCGATGGAGCGGAACCGGCGGGGGGCCGTTGGCCGGAGGGGCTGCCGGTGCTGCGCTGGGGGCAGGACCTGGGCCGGCTCAAGCCGTCGGCGGAGGTCTTGGCGCGGGCGACGCTGGGGGGCGAGGCCGGGTCGTCGCCGGGGCCGGCGGCGGTGGAGGACGACGCGGACGCCTCGGTGGCGGGCTGGCCGGTGGTGACGCGGCTGCGTTTCGGGGCGGGGCAGTCGGTGTACGTCGCGACGGACGAGACGTGGCGGTGGCGGTTTGCGCGGGGTGAGGTGTATTTCGAGCAGTTCTGGGTGCAGTTGGTGCGGATGTTGGGTCGGGCCACGGCGGCGCGGGGGGACGAGCGGGTGCGGCTGTCGGTGTCGAGCCGGCGGACGCCGGTGGGGGGGACGGTGGTGGCGGACCTGACGGTGGAAGACGCGGGGCTGCTGGCGCGGGACCTGCCGAGCGTGCGCGTGGCGGTGCGGCGGGCGGGGGACGGAGGCGAGGGAGAGGTCGGGCAAGGGAGCGGGCCGGCGTTGGCGGAGTTCGAGCTGCGGCCATCGGACGCGCCAGGGGACACTCCGGGGGCGCGG
>JBCDDZ010000023.1:0-48769 GCA_039180025.1 Planctomycetota bacterium | reverse complement strand
GGGGGGGCGCGGGCGGGGGCCGGGGGGGGGGTGGGGGGCGCGCGCGGGGGGGGGGGCCGGGGCCGCGCCGCCCCCGCACCTGGATCCGGAAGTAGAGCTTGGGGAAAGGCTGCCCGTCGTTGAGTTCGTCGACAACTCGTCGCCCACGCCCAGGCCGACCCCCTCGCCGCCTGGATCGATACCGACGACCTGCATCGGCCCGACCGGCTCCACCTCGACGGCCCGTCGCTGCTCACCGTCGGCGACCGCGCCGCGGCCGCCCTGCTCCATCTCGCCCCTCCCCCACCCCAAAACCCCGGCGACGCCCCCGAGCCCGCCATCCTTCCGCCGGAACCCCTCCAGGAAACGTCCCAAGCCTCTGCTATAGAGTCCTCCCCCGCCCCCCCCCTAGCCTTTGCCCCGGCGCACGCTTCCGCCCCCGACGCTGCCCTGTCGTCGGCCGAACCGCAAGAAGGCCCGGCCGCCCCGCCCGCCGAGCCGCGGGTTGACGCCGAATCGTCGCCGGCAGCGAAACCCTCTCCGCCGAAAGCCGAACCCGCCCCGTCTGTCCCGACGCCCTCTCCCCTGCCCCGGCCCGATCAGCCCCGGGTCCTCGCGCTCATGAACCAGAAAGGCGGCGTCGGCAAGACCACGACCGCCGTGAACGTCGGCGCGGCCCTGGCGAACCTGGGCCTGCGGGTGCTGTGCATCGACCTCGACCCCCAGGCCCACCTCACCCTGTCGCTGGGGATCGAGCCCGACGCGGTCGATAAATCCAACTACGACCTGCTGACCGATCGCGACACCACCGCGATGGAGGTGGTGCGCTACACCGCCCGCGACGACCAGCGGCTCGCGGTGCTGCCGTCCGAAACAAACCTCGCCGGGATCGAGTCCGAGCTCGCGGAGATGATCGCCACCGGGCTGGCCCAGACGATCCTGCGCAACAAATGCAGGGCCCTGATCCAGGAGTTCGACTACGTGCTGATCGACTGCCCGCCGAGCCTGGGGCTGTTGACGATCAACGCGCTTACCCTCGCCTCGGAGATCGTGGTCCCGATGCAGGCCCACTTCCTGGCGCTCCAGGGGATGACCAAGCTCTTCGAAACCATCGGGATGGTCCGCCAGGGCATCAACCCCGACCTCACCGTCGCCGGCGTCGTGCTCTGCATGCACGAAGGCAACACGCTGCTGGCCAACGAGGTGATCTCGGAGCTGGAAGATTTCTTCCGGGGGGCCCGCGGCACCGACCAGCCCTGGGCCGACGGCCGGGTCTTCACCCCGCCGGTCCGCCGCAACATCAAGCTGGCCGAAGCCCCCAGTTTCGGCCAGTCCGTCCACGCCTACGCCCCCGATTCCAACGGGGCGAAGGACTACCTCGCTCTGGCCCGGTCCATCGCTCAGGCTTGACCCGCGGCCGCGGTCCGGCGTTTCCCCGTTCTCGGCCATCCAACAGAACCGCACCGCGGCTCCCCCCACCTCCCCCCACCTCCACCCGTCGCCTCCCCACGAGCCCGTTATCAGCGCAGCCGGAAACACCAAGCTCAGGTTGACAGGACCCGGTTAATGGATATATATATCCTTTAATCGAATTTTTACGGAGAGCCGTCCGTGCGGATGTCCAATACCGTCGAATACGCCCTGCGGGCGGTGGTCTGGCTCGCCGACCACCCCGAGGAATCGCACACCAGCACGTCGATCGCGGAAGCGACACAGATGCCCCGCAGTTATCTGTCCAAGATTCTCAAGAGCTTGTCGCACGCCGGCCTCGTCGCGGGACAGCGGGGCGTCCACGGCGGATTCACCCTCACCCGCAACCCCGACCAACTCTCGATCCTCGAGGTGGTCAACGCGGTGGAACCCGTGCAGCGGATCCGGGCTTGCCCGCTGGGCCTCGAAGCCCACGGCAAAAACCTCTGCAACCTCCACCGCACCCTCGACGACGTCATGCTGGAGATCGAAAAAGCGTTCGCCAACCACACCATCGGCCAGATGCTCAAGAGCCCCAACCGCGTCAAGCCCCTGTGCGGCCTGACGGTGAAAGGCCGCAAAGCGATCGCCGGACAATCCACCGGCATCCGCCGGTAGCCGCCTCACCCGAGCCGAGCCGCCCCCGGAACCGCCCCCCGGAACAGCCCCCGAAAGAATCGCACAAACCGCACCCGATACCGTATCGGACAACGACGCGGCGGCCTCGCCGTCCGCCGGCCGCTACACGCCACCTACAACGGTTCTTCTTCCTCGAAGCGCACCCCCCGGCCCAGTCCCCCTGCCCCTCAGCCGGGCGTGACAATCGGTTATCCTTTTTGGATCGGTCCGGTTCTCACTCCATCTCTTTCAAAGGGGTTGACCATGTCTCGTTTCCTGCCGCCAGCCGCTATTTTCTGTCTCTGCTTGTCTGTGATCGGCGGGGTCACGGTAAGCCCCGCCGCCGCCGACACCGCGGCGGACCTCGCCACGCTCGACCGCCACCTCAAACGCGCCCAGGCCAACCTCGACGCGGTCCACGCCAGTATCGGTCACCGCACCCGCCCGCCCAAAGGCTCCGCCGCGAAGCTCGCGCGGTCCCGCCTTGAACAAGCCCAAAGCGACCTCGAGCCCGCCGGCCAACTCGCCGCCGCCCTCCCCGCCGAGGCCCCCGGCGTCGCCGACGCCACCGCCCGCTACCAGGCCGCCCTCGCCCTCTACACCAGGCTCCAAAATATCCTTACCGGCGGCACCGCCGCCGCAGACTCCGCCGGCGAGGCCCCGCCGCGCTCCGGCGAGGTCGAACTCGGCCACCCCCACGCCGACAACCTCAAGAACGCCCTCTTCACCCTCCGCAACAAAATCGAAACCCCCGCCAACCAGCTCACCCAGCTCCACGCCGAGCTCCTGCCCACCGCGGACCCGCTGACCATCAACCACCGCACCGTGGCCGCCGCCCTCGCCACGCTCCAGGAAACCCGCCGCCAGGCCGGGTTCGTCGAGCAGGCCCTCGCCCCCCTGCCCCCCAACGGCCGGGGCGTCCCCGCCGCCCACCAACGCCTCGCCGCCGCCCGCCAACAACTCGACGACGCCGAACAATATCTCCTGCCCCTGCACGCCCGGCTCACCGAACTCGTCGATCCGGCCAACTACCCCGCTTTCGAGGCTGATCGACGACGCCTCGCCGACCTGGGCCAAAGCTACGCCGCCGACTACCTCTTCCAATCCGACCGCCCCCGCGTCGCCGAGCTCTACCGCCAACGGGCCGCCGCGCAGCAGGAGTTGGTCCGCGTTGCCCAAGCGTACCAGCGTCTCATGCAGCAACAGACCGACCAGGGCCAGCAGATCGAAGCCGTCGGCAACGGCACGCTCGCGTCGTTCCGCCAATTCGACACCGCCGTCGCCGCCCAGCAGCAGTCTCTCTCCGCCGAGATCCGGGAACACCTCGCCAACGCCGACGGCTACGCCACCCAGGCCGTGCAAAACCAGAAGCCCCTCTGGTTCACCGGCGGCATCCCGCAGGAGATGGGCTTCGCCGCCGACAAACTCGCCCTGCTCACCACCCTCGCCCCGGCCCAGGCCGCGTCGGTCCAGCAGGAATTCGACGCCATGCAAGCCAGCCTGCGCCGCCGCGCCGATTCCCTCAAAGCACTCATTATCCGTGAAAACCAATTGCCCCTGGATCGCTACGCCGGCGAAGACCGCGACGCCGCCGTCGCCGTTGCCCGCTCCGGCTGGGCCGTGCAGCAGCCCGACGCACAAGTCCTCGCCGTCCGCGTCCCCGCCGAAACCTGGCAACGCGAAACCAAATGGCAGTACAGCCGCGGCGGCACGTGGACCTTGGTCGACCGCAGCAAGCTCCAGGTCCGCCTCCTCGTCGCCGACCCCGACCAGCCCGAACTCGCCATCGACCGCCCCATCACCGTTATCCAAGACCACCAGGCCGGCAACACCATGATCGGCGTGCCGCTCTACAGCTTCGACGACCCGCTTCAACCCAGCGATTACCTGCTGCGCGAAAAAATTGAGTAATCAATGACTAATCCGCCAAAAATGCTTGCATCTTTTCTTTGTTCGCCTTCCATCCTTCGGCTAGCCTGGTAACCAGACCCAGTTTTTGCAGCGCCTTGAGGTCACGCGTCAAGATAGCATCCGTCTTATTGCTGTAAGCAACAGCGATCTTTGTACTAATTTCCCGTATCTGCCGATTAACCCTGGGGGTCGAATCGAGAGAGAGTGCAAGTGTTTGCTGCCGCCGGCCGACCGCCCGACGCTTGTACGCATCGGTTTGTTCATATACATAATCTTTCCAAAGGGCATCTAAGGTCTGACTCTGAATCATCGCAACCATCTCCTTTGACTTGGCGTAGAGACCTCTTAACGCGAAGTTTATAAACGGAAAAATGCCTCCGTCAGAATGTTGGGCTTCGGCAGCTTGTATTGCAGCAAAGTACGCATTCTTGTGTTCGTTGTAGTAGCTGGTCAACCCCATAGCCGCGGGGAGCGGAACCCCACTTCGCGCCAGCAAATCAAGCTCTAACAGGCGCCCCACACGTCCGTTTCCATCCCCGAAAGGGTGGATCATTTCGAAATATAAATGAGCAAATAAAGCTTTAAACAAGTTTTGGCTCATGGTCGACAGGCCATATTGACCTAGCTTCGATGCGGTCGGATCGTTGATCCAATAACACAGATCACCTACCAGAGGATCCAAGTGCTCAGATTCGGGCGGACGATAACCGTGCACGCCAACATGGTGGTAGCGAAGGTGCCCGATATTGATGGATGGACTAATCGGCGCACCGGTAAGCACCGTGCGGTTGAGTTCACACAAATAATCAGGTGTCACGTTCAACGGCTCACCCGATTTTTTCTTGTCCCGGATCTCGATGATAACGTTGAGAAACGAGTCGATCTCTACAGGTGTGTAATCGGGGACAAGCTGATCTGACCGAGCGACCGCTTCCTCGACCACCTCGGTGTTGTACTCATGACCCTCAATAGCGGTTGTGCCTTGGATATATTTCGTGAGTGAAACGCGATAGAGTTTTTCCGCTAGCGTCGGTTTGAGCGGAGCCACCGAAATTAGATCAAATAGCGAAGCACATCGCCCCAGCAATTCCCAAAGACCTGCATCAGCGTCATGAAAGTCCAGATCAAACCGTATGAATGGGTGGTGCTGCAAGTGGCCCGCGTACCATAGCCGATCTCCGTTCATCCAAAAAGGATAGCATTTATTTACGATAAAATGTTACTAAAAGCTAAAAAGTAAGTTACTTTCAGAAAAATACTTTACGTGATTTTTTTCGAAAAAATTAAACGTGTTTTCGAGTTGATTTAATCCATTTCATTAATGCTAATTGAGACCCACAGTTCACCACGTCGTCTTTCGTTGCCCCCGCGCGGCGGGCGGTGAGGACGCCGAACCGCAGGTTGTCCAAGTGTTCTTCGCTATGGGCGTCGGTGTTGATCGCGAGCTTGCCGCCGTACTCCTGAATCCAGGTGCGGGCGTGGGTGTCGCGGAGGTCGAGGCGGTAGGGGCTGGCGTTGATTTCCAGCGCGATGCCGCGGGCCTGGGCGGCCTCGAACACCGCGGCCATGTCGGGCGACAGGCCTTCGCGTTTGTTGACCAGACGACCCGTGGGGTGGCCGAGAATGGTGACATATGGGTTTTCGATCGCCTTGACCAGGCGTTTTGTGGCTTTGGCCGAGTCCTGGGTCAGCGCCGCGTGGGGCGACGCGACGACCAGATCGAGCTGGGCGAGCACCTCGTCCGGGTAGTCGAGTTCCCCGTTGGCCAGGATGTCTACCTCGCTGCCGGCCAGCACGGTCACGGTATCGCCCAGCCGCTCGGCGACCGCACGGACCGCCTCGATGTGTCGCAGCAGCCGCTCCACCGACAACCCGTTGGCCTGGGCCTGCCCCTTCGAGTGGTCGGTGATGGCTACGGTGTGGAAGCCGCGTGCCGCGGCGCCGCGGGCGTTTTCTTCGATACTCCACCGCCCGTCCGACGCCGTGGTGTGGCTGTGCAGTTCCGCCCGGATATCCGCCAACTCCAAAAGCGCCGGCAGCGTATCCGCCTCGGCCAGAGCCAGCTCCCCGCGGTCCTCCCGTAGTTCCGCCGGGACCCACGTCAGCCCGAGCGCCGCGAACACCTCCCGCTCCGTCGCGCCCGCCACCGGCTCACCATCTTTAGACAGCGCATATTCATTGAGCGAACAGCCCTGCGCCAGCGCCCGCTCCCGCATCTTCACGTTGTGCGCTTTGCTCCCCGTGAAATACATCCACGCGGCCCCGAAGCTCGCCGGCTCGACCACCCGCAGGTCCACCTGCATCCCCCCCGCTTCCTCGACCGTGCGCACCGACGCCTTGGTCCCGCCACGCATCAGCACCTCCTGCACCGCAGGGTGGCCGACGAACGCCTCGAAAATCGACTGCTTTTCCGCTTCGTCCCCCGCGCACGACACCAGTACGTCCAGGTCGCCGATGGTTTCTTTGCCGCGACGCAAGCTCCCCGCGTACTCCACCCGCTCGACCCCCGGCAGGCCGCCGAGGTCTTCCACAAACACGGCCGCGAGCGCATACGCCTGCCCGATACGTTTTCGGTCCCCCGCCGAGGCCGCGAACCTGAGGTTCTTCTTGAGGTTCTCGATCTTCTTTTTCCCGAAGCCTTTGAGCGATTCGAGCTCGCCCGTCTCGAGCTTGGCTTCCAGATCGTCCTTGGATTCGACCCCCGCCTCCCGCCACAGCACCGCCACCGTTTTGGGGCCGAGCCCCGGCACGTCCATCACCCCCAGCAGCCCCGCCGGGACGTCAGCCAACAGCGCCTGATGGTCCGCGATCTCGCCGGTTTCTAAAAACTCGGCGATCCGGTCGGCCGTGCCCTGCCCGATCCCCTCGACCTTGGGCAGCAGGGCCGGGTCGATCTCCGCCACGTCCCGTGTCAGGTCCTCGAGCACCCGCCCCGCCTTCGCGAACGCGTTGACTTTGAACCGATTCCCGCCCGTCAGTTCGGTCAGGTCGGCCATCTGCTGGAACACGGCGGCGAGCGTGGCGTTGTGGGAAGGCATCCCTTCAGTTTACGTCACGCCGACGCGTCTTCACGCCTCCCTCCCCTGCGTCACGGGATCCGAGGCCCGCTAAACTAGGCCATGCCCAATCCCACCACCGAGACGCCCCCTGTCGACACGCGGTCACCGCTCGATACCTTCCCCCGTCGGCACCACGGCCAGACCGACGCGGATCTCCGGGCCATGCTCGATACCGTCGGCGTCGACTCGATCGAGGCCCTGATCGACCAGACCCTGCCGCCCGACATCCGGCTCGACGGGCCGATGCAGCTCGCCGGGCTCGACGACACGCAGCCGTTGGGTGAGTCGGCGGCGCTGGCGAAAGTCAAAGCTTATGCCGACGCGAACCGGCCGATGACGCCGATGATCGGCATGGGGTATCACGGCACGATCACGCCGCCGGTGATCCTACGCAACGTTTTGGAAAACCCGAACTGGTATACGCCCTACACGCCGTACCAGGCCGAGATCGCCCAGGGCCGACTCGAAGCGCTGCTCAACTTCCAAACCATGGTCAGCGATTTGGTCGGCCTGCCGCTGGCGGGCGCGTCGCTGCTCGACGAGGCGACGGCCGCGGCCGAGGCGATGGCGATGTGCTTCAACGTCGCGCGGCAGAAGAAGGCCAAGTTTTTTGTGGCCGAGGACTGCCACCCCCAGACGATCGCCGTGGTCCGGACGCGGGCCGGCGGCTTGGGCATCGAAGTCGTGGTTGGCAGAGCCGAGGGATGGCTATCCCGCGGCTTCGAACAGGAAGACGTATGCGGGGCTTTATTGCAATACCCCGCGACCGACGGGTGCATCCACGACTACGCCGCGCTCACCGCCAAGGCCCACGAACACGGCGCACTGGTCGTGGCGGCCACGGACCTGCTGGCGTGTTGCCTGATCACGCCGCCCGGCGAGTGGGGCGCGGACATCGCCGTGGGCAGTGCCCAACGCTTCGGGGTGCCCATGGGCTACGGCGGGCCGCACGCCGCGTTCCTCGCCACGCAAGAAAAATACGCCCGCAAGATGCCCGGCCGACTCATCGGCGTCTCCAAAGACGTCCACGGCAACCTCGCCCTCCGCATGGCGATCCAGACCCGCGAACAACACATCAAACGCGATAAGGCCACCTCCAACATCTGCACCGCCCAGGCGCTCTTGGCCAACATCGCCGGGTTCTACGCGGTGTACCACGGGCCGGGGGGATTGAAAGCGATCGCGCAGCGGGTGCAACGTTTGGCTGCACTCGCCGCCGCCGGGCTGAGGCGGCTCGATTACGCCCCCGAACACGACCAGTTTTTCGACACCCTGATCGTGCCGCTACCCGACCGTGAAGAGGCTCTAACGGTGCTCGGCACTGCCGAAAACAAAGGCATCAACTTCCGCGACTACGGCGATCACCGCATCGGCATCAGCTTTGACGAAACGACGACCGAGCGTGATGTCGTTGCCGCGTTGTATGCCGTGGTCGAAGGCGACCGCGGTATCGATTTCGATCTCTCTGAACTCGCCGACGAAGCTCGATCCGACATCCCGAATCGCACCTCTGATTTCCTCACGCATCCCGTCTTCAACCGCTACCACACCGAACACGAGATGCTGCGCTACCTGCAGCGCCTCGTCGCCCGCGACTACGGCCTGGCCCACGGCATGATCCCGCTCGGCTCGTGCACGATGAAACTCAATGCCGCGGTCGAGATGATCCCCGTGACGTGGGACGGCTTCGCCGACCTCCACCCGTACTGCCCACCGCAGCAGGCGCAGGGGTATGCAAAACTTTTCGACGACCTGGAAAGCTGGCTCGCCACCATTACCGGCTTCGCCGCCGTGTCGCTGCAACCCAACGCCGGCAGCCAGGGCGAATACGCCGGGCTCATGGCGATCCGGGCGTACCACGACGCCCAAGGCGACACGCAGCGCACCAAGTGCTTAATCCCGACCAGCGCCCACGGCACCAACCCCGCCTCGGCCGTGATCGCCGGCATGTCCGTGGTCCCCGTCGCCTGCGCCGACAACGGCGACATCGACCTCGACGACCTGCGCGTGAAAGCCGCACAGTGCGGCGACCAACTCGCCGCGCTGATGATCACCTATCCGTCCACCCACGGCGTGTTCGAGGACGCCATCCGCGAAGCCTGCGACGTGGTCCACCAGCACGGCGGACAGGTCTACATGGACGGCGCAAACATGAACGCCCAGGTCGGCCTCACCTCGCCCGGCAAAATCGGCGCGGATGTCTGCCACCTCAATCTGCACAAAACCTTCTGTATCCCCCACGGCGGGGGCGGCCCGGGCATGGGGCCCATCGGCGTCGCGGCGCACCTCGCGCCGTACCTGCCGACCGACCCGGTCCGGGACGCCGCGGCCCAGGGCGGCTACGCGGTATCCGCCGCGCCCTACGGCAGCCCCTCGATTCTGCCCATCTCCTGGATGTACATCGCCCTGATGGGCCCGGTCGGCCTGACCGAAGCCACGAAACGCGCGATCCTCAACGCCAACTACATGGCCGCCCGCCTCCGCGGCCACTACGACATCCTCTACACCGGCACTTCGGGGGGCGTCGCCCACGAGTTCATCCTTGATGTCCGTCCGTTCGAGGCCGCCGCCGGCGTCACCGTCGACGACTTCGCCAAACGCCTGATGGACTACGGTTTCCACGCCCCGACCATGTCCTGGCCCGTCTCGGGCACGCTGATGATCGAGCCGACCGAGAGCGAATCTAAAGCCGAACTCGACCGGTTCTGCGACGCGATGATCTCGATCCGCGGCGAGATCGCCCACATCGAATCCGGCGAATGGACTCCGCAGGACAACCCCCTCAAGGGCGCGCCCCACACGGCCGAGCACGTCACGGCCGACGACTGGCCCCACGCCTACCCCCGGAAGTTGGCCGCGTATCCGATGGCCGAGCAGACCCTGCCCGGAGCCAAGTTCTGGCCGGCCGTCGGCCGGATCGACAACCCCTACGGCGACCGCCACCTGGTCTGCACCTGCCCACCGATGGAAGCCTTCACCGAGCCGACGTGATGCCGACGCGCCGGCCCAGAATCCTCGAACGCTAACCCGTGAAGCTCAGCGCCTCGGGCGTGAAATTGAACTCGGCCACGGGGCGGCCGTCGCACTCAGTCACGTACAGGTTCGGCGGCTGCGCCTCGAGGTCCAGCGTCACCTCAGCCGCGTCGGGAGCGGGCTCCGCCGACGGCGAACCCGCGAGTTCCGGGATCACCTGCACCACCGGCCGGCAGGGATTCTTCGGGTTGTGGTCGACGCAGACCGCGGCCCGCCCGTCGCTCAGACGCAGCGGGCTGCCCGGGGCGTACGGCGGGACCGCTTCGATCAGCGCCCGCAACACCTCGGGGTCAAACCGCTGACGCAGCCCGGGGCTGAGCATCGCGCTGAGCACCGCGACGGTCGGCTGCTCGGGCAGATTCACGGGTTTGCACAGCCGATCGAACTGATCCGCAACCGCGGCGATCCGCGCGTAGATGTGGATCCCGTGGCCGGACTGCACCGGGAAGTCCTGGCCCGCGAATCCCGAGCCGTCGAACCGCTGGTGGTGGTGCAGGACCACGGCCGCGGCGGAGGGATCGATCTGCCCGCGTACCGCACGGAAGCCCAGCGCGGTGTGTTCGCGGTACGCCGGGTCCGTCTCGTCGGCCTCGAGCCGATATCGCTCGCGCACGTCCGCGTCGAGCAGCGTCATCCCGAAGTCGTGCAGCATCGCCCCGACCCCGAGGTTCACGATCTCTTTGGCCCGCCCGGGCTGGACGTGCTTACGCTCGCGGATCATGTAGCCCTCGAGCTTGAGCCCCATGAGCACCGAGAGGTACGTGACCGCCGAGGCGTGGCGCATGTTTTCGTTGCTGGACTCGGCGAGTTCGCCGATGAACACCGCGGTTTTCGGGTTCGTCGCCACATGGTCGATCATCCCCTTGACCGACGTGGAATAGGTCGCGTAGTCCAGCTTGGCCGAGGCCCCCGCCTGGGTTTCGTCAAACGTGTCCGCGATCTGCGAAACGACGTCCTGCTGCACCTTGAGCATGTCCAGGGTCAGGTACTTCTCGATCGCCGACAAACTCGGGTACGCCACCCACAGCGTCCGCACCCCCATCTCATCGACCCGGTCGATGGATTCCTGCGTCAGCTCGTAGCCGGTCTTGAGCAGCGTCCGCGAGACAGCTTTGGGGTTCTGCACCGGCAGCGCCAAGACCATCCCCGGCTCCGCCTGCGTGAGATCGACTCGCAACACTGCTTCGCACTCCGGGCAGCGCGGCCCAACGCCGCGGGGTTCCCCCCCGTGTGCCCCCGTCTGATTTCGGCCAACGGCCGCCGCTGCGTTAGCCGAACCCCCGTGAGGCGGGCCTTGAGGCCGACTCGCGGCCAAACCTGCCGCGGCCCCGGCCTATCCGACCGACCTGCCCGTCCCGTCTCTACCGTATGCCCGGGGCAGGCCCGCACCCTCAGTCCGCGAAAACCTCTTGGAAAAAGGTTTTCATATGCTCCCACGACCGCAGGTCCGCGGCGCGATCGTACTTGGCCCCTTCGAGTTCGCCGGTGGCGGTCGGGTCGGTAAACGAATGGACCGCCCCGCTGTACAACACCGTCGTGGTATCCACCTCGGCGGCCTGGAGCGCGTTGACGACCTCCAGGAGTTGCCCATTGGAATAGAACGGGTCGGCTTGGCCGTGGGCGATCAGCACCGCCCCGCGGATGTCCTCCGCGTCGGGCGTGTTTTCGCGTGGCGGCAGGAGGCTGCCGTGAAAACTCACCACGCCCGCCAGCTCGGCCCCGGAGTAGGCCAGCTCTAAAACCGTCGTCCCGCCGAAGCAGTACCCGATCGCGGCACAGCGGTCCGGATCGACGTCCGGCTGTTGTTTCAGCATCGCCAGGCCTGCCGCCGCCCGGGAACGGAACAACTCGCGGTCGTTGTAAAACGTCCGTGCGAGTTGGCCGGCCTCGGCCGGGTCATCGGTGTAGACCCCCTTGCCGTACATATCCAGCGCCACCGCGATGTAGCCGAGTTCGGCGAGCTGCCGGGCCCGGTGGCGGGCGTATTCCCCCTGCCCCCACCAGGCGTGCGCGACCAGCACGCCGGGCGTCGGCCCCTCGACCTCCGCGGGCCGAGCGATGTAAGCCTCTAACGCCACCCCGCCGTGCTCATAAGCCAACGACCCGGTGATCGGCTGCGCCATACTCGACCCCGGCGCAAACACCCCACCCACCAACAACCCCACGGCCCAGTACCACCCGACGGGACGAAAGATCGGCGTAAACATCATGAAGCTCCTACAAAAAAGATACGGCAACCCGAGCCCGCATCGCCATGACCCGGTCTCCGGGTGAAACACCAAGCCCCCGTACCATGCAGGCCCTACAGCATACCGCCCCGGCATGGCCCGAGGCTGTTCCGACCTCCATCACCCGGATGACGCTGGGCCGGGACACCCGCAGAAGCCCCGGGAAGCACCTGCCCGAAAAAATAGTCGGACGCGTCGGACGCCACGGCTCGCCGAGCCCGCCGCGGGCGCCTCGCCGACTCATCTCTATACGGATCCGCTGGCCTCGATTAACATCTAGAGCACGAGCCTATCCGTTTGGGGCCGCACCGGCCTGCGCCGGCCCCTCCCTTCAACGCTTCGGGAGTGAATGATGAACCACCTGACCGATCCTGCCCGGCGTGGCCGCGCCCTGTGTTTGTTGCTGGGGGTCCTGCTCGGCGGCGTCGGGGTGCTCCCCGCGTCGGCGGGCCCGCGTTACACCGTGGGGCAGACCGTCAAGTTCGATCTGGTCACCGCCGACACCCGCCCGCTCTCGTCGGCCGACCTGTCCGACCGCGTCGTGGCGGTGACGTTCTGGCAAAGCACCAGCGAGCACTGCCTCGCCGCCATGCCGCACCTCCGCGAGGTGTTCGAGCGGTACACCCCCCAAGGCCTGGCGATGGTCAGCATCAGCGTCGACGACGACCCCGCCGCCGCCGACGGCGTCGCCGCGATGCGGGGCATGGAATGGATCCTGGCCCACAACATCGACCAGGACAAGCCGATCAACGCCCAGTTCTTCACCGGGCAGTACGGCGTGCCGCACGCGTTCCTGCTCGCCCCGGGCGGCGAGCTAGTCTGGGAAGGCCACGCCGCGGACCTGGGCCCCGAAGTCGAAGACGCCCTGGCCGTCTACCTGCCGGACTACGCCTCGGTCGTGGCGGGCCAAAGCGAAACCCCCGCGGTGAGCCAGGAGTCGGCCGCGGCGATCGCGATGCAGGCCTACCAGGCGGTCTTCAGCAGCGAGCCCGACTTCCACCAGCTTTTCCTTCTTATTGAGAGCCTGCCGGAAGACACCCACACCCTGGCCGACGTTAAGAAGTTCGGCCGGTCGATCGCCCGATCGCTCAGCCGGCTCGACCCGCAGCAGCAGAGCAACTACGACCTCTACCGCGAAGCCAAGCCGGAAGTCGCCGCGCAGCTCGACCGCTGGCTGGAGAAATCACGGCAGAGCATCTCGGACATCGACGCCTCCCGCAACCAGCCGTCGGTCAACCCCGCCGTGGTCGCCCGCCGTTTCGAAGAGGCCGAGCAAGCCGAGGCCGACGGCGACCTGCTCACCGCCTACGACCACTACCGCTGGATCGTCAACCGCGCCCCGGCCAGCGACGAGGCGGTCCTCGCCCAGGACGTGGTCATCGTGCTCGAGTCGGACCCCGCGTTCATGGCCCAACGCGAGCTCGCCGCCCAGGAACAGAAAGCCCGCGAACTCCTGATCATGGCCCAGAATTACCAGGGCGCCCGGCTCGAAGACAAGGCCAAGGAAACCTTCCTCAAAATCATCCAGGACTACCCCAACACCCAGGCCGCTGAGCAAGCCCGCATCGCCATCGACGAGTAAGCCCCGCCGCTTCCCTTACGCCCCCGCCTTCACCTCCGCGGAAAAACAACCCGCGTCCCTCCGCAGGCGGAGCCTCGGCTAATCACGGAGGATCACGACGTCGCGGGGCGCAACGGACGCCACGAACGACGGGACCGATCCCGGCGAGGCCGACCGCTCCGAAGAAGTCATGTCCCGGCTCAGCCCCAGGACTTTGAGCGGCGTGTCGTGCGGGCCGATCACCCGCTGCTGAGTGAGTTCACCGAGGTAAACCGTCTCGGCGACCGCCACGGGGAACAGGTTGACCCGCGGCGCGGCGGCGGGGTCGGCCGTGGATTCCAGGCCCTGCGTCAGCGTGATCGATTCGGGGCGGATGCAGCAGGTCACCTCGCCCGCGGTGGGCGCGGAGTCGGGGTACTGCCCCGCGTGGAGCGGGCCTAGCGGCGTATCGAGGGTTAAGTATTCTCGGCCCGCGCCGCCGGCGGAGGCGGGCGGGGCAGGGATACGCCCGGTGACCCGCGCCGAGATGAAGTTGGCTTCGCCCAGAAAATCGGCGACGAATCGGCGGGCCGGGTTTCTGTAAAGCTTGCGCGGCGGGCCGACCTGCTGGAGCCGGCCGTGGTCCAGCAGCGCGATCCGGTCCGCCATAGACAGGGCTTCCTGCTGATCGTGCGTGACGTACACGGCGGTGATGCCGGCCGACTTGCAGACTTGGCGGATCGACTGCCGCATCTCGAGGCGGAGCTTGGCGTCGAGGTTCGAGAGCGGTTCGTCCAGCAGCAGGACGGTGGGCTCGATCACCAGAGCGCGGGCCAGGGCGACGCGTTGCTGCTGGCCGCCGGAGAGCTGATTGATCTTGCGGTCGGCCTGGACGGTGAGCTGAACGGAATCGAGCACGCGATCCACCCGACGGGCGGTTTCCGTTTTCGATCGCTTGCGCACTTCGAGCCCGAAGGCGACGTTTTGGCGGACGGTCATATGCGGCCAGAGGGCGTAGCCCTGGAACACCATGCCGGTGTTGCGCCGGTTGGCGGGCAGCGCGGTGACGTCACGCGGGCCGAAGTGGATCGACCCGGCGGTCGGGTCGATGAACCCGGCGATCATCCGCAGCAGCGTGGTCTTGCCGCAGCCCGACGGCCCCAAGAGGAAGAACAACTCCCCGGCGGGGATTTCCAGGTCCACGCGATCGACCGCGGTAGTCGGGCCGAAGGTTTTGTGCAGTTGCCGCAGGGAGATGGGGGTCATCGCGGGGTTGATCTTACCGCCGGGTCCCCGCGGGATGGTTAGGATTCGATGCAGACACCGGGTCCCGGCCGAGGGCCGAAGGCCGACCGCACACCCCAGGGCTCTACCGCCGCGGCGCGATCATGGCGTACTGGTGGCCGACGCCCGGGCCGTCGCGGCGGAAGCTGTACCAGTCCGCCGGGTGGTCGAACGTGCAGGTGGGCATGACTTGAACCGCGGCCCGCGGCAGACCCAGGGTGAGAAGCTGTATGAGCGCGACCGCGCGGATCTCGAGGTGGGGCTTGGGCCCCAGGTCGTCGCGGACGGCGGCGGGGTAGGCGGATCGAAAACGAGCCGCGACCTCGGGGCCGACCTCGTAGCGCTCGGCCGAAACGCACGGCCCCACCACGGCGAGCAGGCGGTCGCTCGGGACCGAAGCGAGGCGGCAGAGCGCGTCCACGGCGTGACGGATCACGTGGGTCTCGGGGGCCAGCCCGCGCCACCCGGCGTGGACCGCCGCGACCGCTCGGCCGTCCGCGGTGGCCAGCAGCAGCGGGACACAGTCTGCGGTCTTGACCGCCACCGCCAGGTCGGGATCGTCGGAGAGGTGGGCGTCGGCGGCGGCGAATCGCTGCCCGGGGCCGGTGAGGGCATTGCCGTGGACCTGCCGCGTCAACCACACGCGCGTCGGCGGCTCGAGGTCGGCGCGGACCAGCGCGGGCAGCAGATCTGCGGGGCGGGCGACCGCGCGGCGGCGGGTGGTAAACGCGTGCGGGACCCCGGTCGGCAGGCGGGCGGAGCGGAGATCGGGGCCGTGGCGGACGAAGCCTTGCATGCGGGGGATCGGGTTCAGGATTCGCGGAGGGTGCGTGCGATGTTGAGTTCCGCCAGGCGGATCGTCGCGTGGTCGAGGTCGTGCAGCGCTTGCTGAAACGCGTCGGGGTCCAGTGCTTCGTCGGGGGTGTCGAGGTAGCGCTGCACGCGGTCCATGTGGGTCTGGATCTCTTGGCGGTAAGCGGGGTCGAGGTCGGCCGGGGCGGCGGCTCCCGCCTGAGGTGCGGACTCCGCGGCGGCATCGGGGGAGGCCTCGGAAAGGGGCGATTCCGGGGGCGATTCCGGGGGGGGGAAGCGGTCGAGTTGTTTGTGGATGTTGCGCAGGTCGAGTTTGGCGTTGAGCCGGAGGTCAATGAGGCGGTGCCGGGTCATGTCGTCGCGGGCGTGGGTGAGGGAGTCGGCTTCGATCTGGGCGACCTCGTCGCGGGTCAGGCCGTGGTGCGGGACGACCTGGGCGTGGGCGCGTCGGCCCGAGCGTTCTTCGACGGCGTGGACCGTGAGGATGCCGTTGGCGTCGATCAGAAACGAGACGTTGAGTTTGGGCAGCCCCGCGGGCATCGGCGGGATGCCGGTCAAGTGGAACGTGGCGAGCGAGCGGCAGTCGGCGACCAGCTCGCGCTCCCCCTGGAGGACATGGATCTTGACCGAGGTCTGGCCGTCGGCATACGTCGAGAACTGCTCGGACGCGCGGGCGGGCAGCGTGGTGTTAGCGGTGATGAGCTTGGCCACCGCGCCCCCCATCGTTTCGATGCCCAGCGACAGCGGCGTGACATCCAAGAGCAGCGTATCCCGCCGGACGCCCGCGAGGATCGCCGCCTGCACCGACGCGCCCAGCGCGACGACTTCGTCGGGGTTCAGCGCGGTGTAGGGCGGCTGCTTGAACAGCTCGGCGACCTTACGCCGGACCAGCGGGATCCGGGTGCTGCCGCCGACGAGGATCACGCGGTCGACCCCCGGGCCCTCGCTAGAGTCGGGGTCGATCCGGGCGTTTTTGAGCGCGCGGCGGCAGGCGTCGAGCGTCCGGTCGATCAGGGGGTCGATCCGGCCTTCGAACTCGTCACAGGTGAGGGTACGGCGGTAGCGCGGGTCGGCCGCGCCCGAGGCGGGGCCGTCGGCAAGCCCCGCGAGGTCGATCTCGACGTCGGCCTGATCCCGGGTAGAGAGCTGGATCTTGGTCTGTTCGGCGAGGGTCCGGAAGGCCTGCTGGATCGCGGGGGGGAAGGTCAGGGCGGGGCCCTGCGGGGCGAGGTCGGACCGGATCTCGGACTGGAAGAGTTCGATGAGGGCGTGGTCGAAGTCGTCGCCGCCGAGGTGCGTGTCGCCGTCGGTCGCGAGGACCTGATCGAGGTGGCCCTGGGCGGTGGGCTGGAGACGGAGGATCGAGACGTCGAACGTGCCCCCGCCCAAGTCGTAGACGGCAATGGTCTGGGACCCGGCCGGATCGGGCGGCGGGGCGGACGCGGGTTCGCGCTCGGCGGCGCAGGCTTCGGGGCGGAGCTTGGTGTTGAGCGAGATCGAGCCGCCGGCGTTGGGCGAGGCAGCGGCGGGCGCGGGTTCGGAGGCGGCACCGCTGCGGAGGCCGAGCCCGTAGGCGAGGGCGGCGGCGGTAGGCTCGTTAACGATGCGCAAGACGTCGAGCCCCGCGAGCCGGCCGGCGTCGCGGGTGGCCTGACGCTGGGCGTCGTCGAAATAGGCCGGGACGGTAATCACCGCCCGGGCCACCGGGGTCTGGAGCGCGTGCTCGGCCCAGCGTTTCAGTTCACGCAGGAGGATCGCGCTGACTTCCTGCGGGGTGACGGTCGCCTCCGCAGGGGCGGCGGGGGCGGAGTTCGGCGTCGAAGCAGTGGCCGGATCCGTCGGCCCGGGCAGCGCCACGCGGGCGGTCTGGTGTGAGCCTTCGACCACGCGGTACGGGAGATGCGGCAGGTCCTCGGCCAGATCGGTGACCGAACGGCCCATCAGACGCTTGACGCTGTGCAGCGTGGTGGTGGGGTGTTCGACCGCGTGCCGACGCGCTTCTTGGCCCAGCGCCTCAACGCGATACCCCGGCCCCTCGGCCGACGCGAGCAGACGGACCACGGAAGGCAGAGAACGCTCGCCTTCGGGCGAGGTCAGCAGCACCGGCCCCGCCTCGGTGCAGTGGGCCACCAGGGAATTGGTGGTCCCCAGATCGATCCCCACGATCGGCCCACCGCCGCCGCGACGTTGGCCCTTGCCCTCGGCCTCAGAAGGCTCCGCCGAAGCACGCTCGAGCTTTTTTTCGGCTGCAGCTTCGCGGTGTCTGCTTTCAGGATGCTCCGTGTCGTCCGGAGGGCTTGTGCTGCTTGACCCCAGGTCATCTCTGGGGTTGGCATCTCCTCCATCCGGCGGATGCATTCCGGGCGCGGAAAAGGTCAGGGATCGGGGTTGCGGATCGCTACTCATGGAGAGACAGTGTAGTCGTCATGTTTGAAGCGACGATCGAGCGGGTTTTCAGCGCGGCCCACGCGCTGCGGCTGCCCAGCGGACAATTCGAGCCGATGCACGGCCACGACTGGCGGGTCGCGGTGACGGTGGCCAGCCCGAAGCTGGACGCGATGGACACGGTGATGGACTTCCATCAACTCGAGGCGCTGGTCGAGGCGGTCGTCGGGCCGTGGCGGAACCGGTGCCTCAACGAGGTGCCGCCGTTTGCGGACGCGGGGGGTGGCTCGGGCCGTGAGCCCGGAAGCGAAGGGGTTTCCGGGGGCGGGGGCGGGTTGACGGTGAACCCGAGCGCCGAGCGGGTGGCGGAGCGGATCGCGGCCGCCGTCTCGGGCGGGCTGCCCGATGGGGTGTGGCTGCGCGAGGTGTCGGTCGGCGAGGCACCGGGGTGTACGGCGAGGTACCGGGCCGACGCGGAAAGCATATAGTGCGATCAACTATAATTTCTCGGAGCGAATCGATGCCTAAGTTGCGGTGGATCGGCGGTGTGCTGGGGTTGGGGGGGCTGCTGGGAGGCTGCGGAGGCCCGGACGAGCAACCGCCCCCGCCGCCGCCGGTGGTGGAAGTCGCCGAACCCGTTCAACGGGACGTCACTTCGTACTACCACTACACGGGGAACCTCGAGTCGGTGGCGAGCGTCGCGGTCCGGGCACGGGTGTCGGGGACGCTGGAAGAGCAGCATTTCCAGCCCAGCTCGGATGTGCAGGCGGGCGACAAGCTTTTCACGATCGAGACCGCCCCCTACGACATCGCGATCCAGGCGGCGCAGGCGGCGGTCCAGTCGGCCGAGGCCGAGGTGGCCCTGGCCCGGATCGAGCGGGATCGGGTCCAGGAAGCGTTCGATCAGCGGGCGGCGAACGACCGGGAATTGCAGACGTTTATCGCGGCCCTTAAGACCGCCGAGGCCCAGCTCCTCGCGGCCAAGGCGCAGCTCCGCGACGCGGAACTGCAGCGCAGCTACGCCGACGTGGTCGCGCCGATCGCCGGCCGGGTGAACCGCTCGATGGAAGATGTCGGGACGCTGGTCGGCGTAAGCGAGCCGACCATGCTCACCACGGTGGTCCAGCTCGACCCGATCTACGTCTACGTGGATGTCAGCGAGCGGATCGTGCAGGAATACCTCAACCAGGGCCGCGACGGCGAGATCAACGGGGAAGCGGCCCAGGAGCCCCTGCCGATCGAGATCGCCCGGTCCAGCGACCCGCCGGGCGAGTACCCGTTTTCCGGGCTGATCGACTACGTGGACAACGTCGTGGACGCGGGGACCGGGACGCTGCGGGTGCGGGGGAATATCCCCAACGCCGAGTCGCGGCTGTTCCCGGGGCTGTTCGTGCGGGCCCGCGTGCCTTACGACACCGTCCGCAACGCGGTGCTCATCGAGCGCGAAGCCCTTGCCACCGACCTGACCGGCCCGTTTGTCCTCGTGGTGGGCGAAGGGGACGTCGTCGCGAAACGGAAGGTCGAGCTGGGGGACCACACCGAAGACGGCTACGTCGTGGTCCGCCGCGGGGTCGTCCATGGCGAGCGCTACGTCACCAAGGGGATTCAAAAAGCGGTGCCCGGCGACACGGTCACGATCCGTACCACCGGGCCCGAGGGGGAGTAAACCTATGATTTCACGGTTTTTCATTGATCGGCCGGTCTTCGCGGCGGTGGTCGCCATCCTGATGATGCTCATCGGCGGGGTCAGCGTCATGGTCCTGCCCGTCGAGCAGTACCCCGAGATCGCGCCGCCCGTGGTCCAAGTCACCACCGCCTACCCGGGGGCCGACGCCCAGACCCTGGTCGATACCGTGACCGCGCCCCTCGAGCAAGCGATCAACGGCACCGAAGGCATGATCTACATGCGCTCGACCAGCACGTCCGAAGGCACGGTCACGATCGACGTGACCTTCGAACTGGGCACCGACCCCGACCTCGCGTCGGTCTACACCCAGAACAGTGTCTCGACCGCCGAGCCCCGCCTGCCGCCGGAAGTCACCCGCCAAGGGGTCCAAACCCAGAAACGCTCGACCAGCCTGCTCATGGTCGTCTCGGTCATCGCCAAGACCGGCCCCGACGGCGAGCCCCTGAACCCCGACCTCGACGACCTCTACCTCTCGAACTACACCGAGATCTACATCCGCGACCGCCTCGCCCGCGTCCCGGGCGTCGGCGAGGTCTTCATCTTCGGTGGCAAGCCGTTCGCCATGCGCATCTGGATCGACCCCGAAAAGCTCGCCACCCGCGACCTCACCACCGTCGATCTGCTCGAGGCCCTGCGCAGCCAGAATATCCAGGTCTCCGGCGGCCAGATCGGCCAGGAGCCCACCCCCAACGACAACGGCTTCCAATACACCGTCACCACCCAGGGCCGGCTCGACTCCGCCGAGCAGTTCGCCGACATCGTCGTCAAAGTCGGTGAAGACCAGCGCGTCGTCCGTGTCGGCGACGTCGCCCGCGTCGAGCTCTCCAGCCAAAGCTACTCCGGCAACGCCGAAGTCAACGGCCGACCCGCCTCCACGATGGGCATCTACCAGCTCCCCGGCTCGAACGCCGTCGCCGTCGCCGACGGGGTGACCGCCGCCCTCGAAGAGCTCGCCGAGCGCTTCCCCCCCGATATCGACTACCAGATCACCTTCAACTACACCGACTTCGTCAAGGCCTCGATCTCCGAAGTCATCACCACCCTCTTTATCGCCTCGGCCCTGGTCTTCCTGGTCACCCTCGTCTTCCTCCAGGACTGGCGCGCCACCCTCGTCCCCACCGTCACCATCCCCGTCTCCCTGCTCGCGACCTTCGGCGTGCTGCTGGCCTTCGGCTACTCGCTGAACATGCTCACGCTCTTCGGCCTGATCCTCGCGATCGGCATCGTCGTCGACGACGCGATCGTGGTCGTCGAAAACACCGCCCGCAACATCGACGAAAAAAACCTCGGCGCAAAAGAAGCCGCCCGCCAGGCTATGGACGAGGTCGGCGGCGCCCTGATCGCCACCACCCTGGTCGTCCTGGCCGTCTTCATCCCCGCCGCGCTCTTGGGCGGGCTCACCGGCGTGCTCTACCGCCAGTTCGCCATCACCATCGCCGTCGCCACCTGCTTCTCCACCCTCAACGCCCTGACTCTCAGCCCCGCGCTCTGCGGGCTCCTGCTCCGCCCCTCCCGGAAAACCCGTTTCGCGCCGTTCAAGTGGTTCAACCAAACCCTCGACGGCAGCCGCGGCGGCTACCTCTGGCTGGTCACCCGCGGGGTCCGCTTCTCCGCCGTGGTGGTCCTCCTGTTCGTCGGCATCGTCGTCGCCACCGGGCTGATCTACCAGCGCACCCCCACCGGGTTCATCCCGCCCGACGACCAGGGCTTCTTCTTTATTAACATCCAGCTGCCCGACGCCGCCAAGCTCGCCCGCACCGACGCCGTACTCGACCAGGTCGAAGCCGCCGCCATGAGCATCCCCGGCGTCACCGACGTGGTCAGCGTCAGCGGCTTCTCCCTCCTGACCGGCGCCCAGGCCAGCAACTACGGGCTCGGCGTCGTGGTCCTCGACGACTGGGCCCAACGCCCCCCCGTCGGCGACGTCATCGCCGAGCTCTCCGAAGACTTCGCCAACATCCCCGAAGCCATCATCTTCGCGTTCCCCCCGCCGCCGATCCAGGGCCTCGGCTCATCCGGCGGGTTCCAGTACCAGCTCCAAGACCAGTCCGACGCCGGGGTCGCCGCCCTGCAAGACGCCGCCGACACCCTGATCAACGCCGCCGAGGACGACCCCGAACTCACTCGCATGTTCAGCGGCTTCCGCGCGCGCGTGCCCCAGCTCTACGTCGATATCGACCGGGTCCAGGCACAGAAGCTCGGCGTGCCGATGGGCGTGGTCTTCGACACCCTCTCGACCAACCTCGGCAGCAGCTACGTCAACGACTTCAACTACTTCGGCCGGGTCTTCCGCGTCTACGCCCAGGCCGAGGCCCAGTTCCGCGGCGAGCCCGAAGACATCACCCTGCTCAAGGTCCGCAACAACAACGGCGACACCCTGCCCCTCGACGCGGTCGCCACGGTCCAGGACACCGTCGGGCCCGCGGCGATCGTGCGCTACAACCTCTTCCCCTCGGCCTCGATCAGCGGCGAGGCCGCGCCGGGCCTGTCCTCGGGCGCCGCGATCGCGAAGATGACCGAACTCTCCGCATCGATCCTGCCCGCGGGGTTCGGCTTCGAGTGGACCGGCCAGACCTATCAGGAACTCAAGGCCGGCAGCCAGGCCCCGATCGCATTCGCCATGGGCCTGCTGGTCGTGTTCCTCGTCCTCGCGGCGCAGTACGAAAGCTGGACCACGCCGATCTCGATCCTCCTGACCGTCCCGCTGGGCGTGTTCGGGGCGCTGCTCGGCGTGAACGCGATGGGCCTGGACAACAACATCTACACCCAGGTCGGGTTCGTGCTCTTAATCGCGCTGGTCGCGAAAAACGCGATCCTCATCGTCGAATTCGCCCGGGACCTGCGCCTCAACCAGGGCCGGTCCATACGCGACGCCGCGCTAGAGGCCGCCAAGCTGCGCTTCCGGCCGATCCTCATGACCGCCTTCTCCTTTGTCCTGGGAACCGTGCCCCTGGTCGTCGCCACCGGGGCCGGGGCCGCCAGCCGCCAATCGCTCGGCACCGCGGTGTTCTTCGGCATGCTCCTGGCCACCGTCGTCGGCGTCGTCTTTGTCCCGGTGTTCTTCTATCTGATCCAATCAACCAGCGAAAAGCTCGGCGGCGGCCCGCCCGCCGCCGCCGCCCAGAGCCCGTCCCCGGGAAGCCCCGCCCCCGAACCATCGGCCCCCGAAAACCCGGAAACCGAAGGCCCGGCGGACGCCAAAAAAGACGACGAAATTTCTTCGGAATAGTTTCCGCCCCCCGCCGGTTGTTCTCCCAACAGGAGAACATCATGCCCCACCCCAAAGCCCCCGCCCCGCCCCGCCGCTCCCCCGCCCTCGCCGGGGGCGCCGCCCTCTGCGTGCTGTTGCTCTCGCTCGCCGGGTGCCAGACCTATTCCAGCGACCTCACCGTCGCGGGCCTGGAAGTCACCCAGCCCTCGGACTACCGTGTGTCCCACGACGACCGGTCGCCCAAGCTCGGGCCCGGGGCCGACATCCCCGCCTACCGCTACCCCGGCATCCGCCGCTACGGCTACTAGCGGCACACCCACCGCAGGTTGAGCGGGTGGCGGCAGCCGGGACGCTGACCGAGTCTGGCGGAGGGGGATCCCGCTGCCTCGACCCGCGATCGCCGCGGTGGGGATGCGCTAAATCATCGGCCCCACCGCCGAGCCCGATCGATCGACAAGCCATACAGTAAGGGGTACGCCATGGACCACGCCCCCCGCCCCACCGCCTCCGGGACCGCTACCGCGAATGCCCCGCTTGCGCAGGCCACACCCGCGCGCCACCCCGCCCCGCTCTGCTTCCCCGACGGCCAAACCCTGACCCTCGATCGGCCCCGCATCATGGGTGTGCTCAACGTCACCCCCGACAGCTTTCGTGACGGCGGCCGGTTCAACACGATCGACACCGCCGTCACCCAGGGCCTCGCCCTCGCTCAGCAAGGCGCAACCCTCATCGATGTCGGCGGCGAATCGTCCCGCCCCGGCGCCGCCCGGGTCGAGCCCGGCGAACAAATCGCCCGCACCGCACCGGTGATCGCCCCGCTGCGCGAAGCCCTCGACAACGCGGGCTTCGCCGCGGTCCAGATCAGCATCGACACCACCCGCGCGCCGGTCGCCGAGGCCGCACTCGAAGCCGGCGCCGCCATGATCAACGACATCAGCGCCGGCCGGGAGGACCCCGACCTCTTCCGCGTCGCCGCGTCCCACGGCACGCCCGTGGTCCTCATGCACATGCACGGCCAGCCGCGCACCATGCAGCACAACCCGACCTACCAGGACGTGGTCGCGCAGATCACCGCGTTCCTCCACGAGCGCGTCGCGGCCGCGGTCAAGGCCGGCGTCTCCGAATCACAGGTCGTCGTCGATCCGGGGATCGGGTTCGGCAAGACCGTCGCCCACAACCTCGCCATCCTCCGGGCACTGCCCGACCTCGTCCGCGTCGGCCCGCCGGTGCTTTTGGGGACCAGCCGCAAGAGTTTTTTGGCCAAACTCACCGGCCACCCCGAACTCCGGGCCGAGCCCGACCCCGCCGGTGGCTCCGCCGCGACCACCGCCCTGGGCGTCCGAGCCGGGGTCCGGCTGTTCCGTGTTCATGACGCGGAGCTCAACCGGCAGGCCGCGGATACCGCGTTTGCGTGGTCTCAAGGGTAAAAACAATCAATAACTCAAAAAAATTTTCGCATTCTGTTCGGATATCGATCTCTGTTCATATCCGGTGTTAACCCTATGATTGGGCATGATTTGCCGCTCGACCCTCAGTGCTGATGGCGTAATTATTATCGGAATCAATAAGCAGTTTTTTCAGGCTAACCCTTTGCAATTAAAAAAATTAAAATACAATGCGGTTGGCCATTGTTATCTTCAAGCCTCGCCCTGGGCATGGGCGATAGTAGGTTTATCGCAGTAGCTTCTGTGGAGAGCCGACCCGAGCCGGGACCGAATGACACCACGTTGGTGTCTCCACCGCCTTTCGGAAACGCGTCACAGAGCAGGAGACCTGGATCATGAGTGACATCGCCCCCCTGAATAACGCCAGTGCCGCTTCTTATTCGTTCACCGGCCGGCCCGAGCGTGCCGCCAGCGCCACCCCGGAAGCCACCCGCGGCTCGGACCAAGTCGACTTTTCCGAATCGGCCCGCGCGCTGTCCCGCTTGGCCGACACCCCCGCCTCCCCCGAGTTCCGCCAGGAACTGGTTGACAAAGTTCGCGCGGAGATCGAAGCGGGCACCTACGAAACCCCCGAAAAACTCGACCAGGCCATCGACAAGTTGGCTGAGGACTTGGCGTGATTTCCCCCGCCGGAAAGCGTTGCCGTTCGGACCGCTGACCCCAAAGGTTTTCACCTCTCGGCAACCCCAATCGATCAAGACGCCGAAGCTCCCCGCCGCGAGGTGGGGAGCTTCTTTTTTTTTGGCGTTACTTCTCTCGCCGTTCGCTGTCCCGTTCGACCGCGACGCGACGCGACGTGGCGTGGCGTGGCGTGGCGTGGCGTGGCGTGGCGTGGCGTGGCGTGGCGTGGCGTTACCGAGCCTATTTCGTGGGAAGATTCGAAACTTTCAGCACACGTGAACTCCACTTTTCGCGTCCCACCGAACGCAAGCCCCCCGATGATCTTCGATCATCGGGGGGCTTGGCCACAGCAAACGCGACTTCCCCAGTAGAGATGCGCTAAAGAAGTTCTATCGGGTTCCAAGGCCACGGGATGCTTTGAGTCTTATGGTGGGCAATATTCGGGGGGCGAGGGCGGGGGGCCGGGGTCAGCGGGCCCCGACTCACTCGGCCGGGCTCAGCCGGCCCGCCGTCGCCCGGAGCCCCGCCCGCGCGTCACGCTCGAAGGTCAGGGTCACCCCGTCCGCGCTCAGCGTCAGCGTCCGGGCCTCCCCCAGCCGGGCCAGGGCCGCCACGTCCGGCCGAAGGGTCACGGTTTCCCGGCTCCGTCGGCTGGCGTTTTTCCCCGTCAAGCCCGTCCGGCTGTACGAGATGTCGTGGTTCTCCACGGCGAATACCTCGGGCCGGCCGTTGACCAAAAAAGTCAGCTCGCTGAGTTCGCGGAACACAGTATTCGCGCGGTCCGACTGAAGAAACAACGACACGTCCACCGCGTCGGCCGGGGCGGCGGTGCCCGGATGGCTCGCCACGACCGAAACATAGAAGGTGCCCGGGCTCCCCTCCGAGGTCAGTTCCTCGGGGCCGAACGTCAGTTTGGTGCGGTCGGCCCGACGGTCGTAGTTCTGGCGGATGCGCGCGTTCTGCTCGTCCACCACGTCCTGATCCGTCGCCACGCCGGCCAACGCCTGCAGGGCCTGCCCCTCTTGCTTGAGCGCCTGGGTCCGGTCCGACAACTCGGCATTGGACTGCTCAAGCTCTGCGACCCGAGAGCGTAGCGCCGCCATCTCATCGGTGTCGGCCGCCGGGGCCGTCGCCTCATCACTCGGGGAGCCCACCGCCTCCGCAGCGGCCGAGGCAGGGGCAGGGGCAGGGGCAGGGGCATCAGAATCAGACGCAGCGGGCACGGCCGCGGGCGCAGCCGGTGCGGGAGATGGAGGCGTCGCGGCAGCCGAGGCGGGAGGGGCAGACGCCGGCGTGGTACTCTCCGTGTTCGACGAAGCCCGAGCCGTCGGGACAAGGGCAGGGGGGGCAGGCGTCGCCGCCGTCGGGGGGGACGTAGGGGAAACGGGCGTCGTCGCCGCCGGGACCGGCGTAGAGGATGGAGGCGTCGCGGCAGGCGCAGCGGGCGGCGCGGGGGCAGGGTCCGGAGCCGACGAAGCGGCGTTCAGCCGGGCCTGAAGGATACGTACCTGAACGCCCAGCGCCTCCACTTGTTGCCGCAGCGCGGCGTTCTCGGCCCGCAATAGATCGAGTTCCGACTCCGCCGCCCAGGCAGAAGAACCCGGGACAAACCCGCCCAGCAGGACGATCAGAGCCAATGGCCATCGGTATTTCATTACGTCAACTCCAAACAGAGGGATGCGTATCTTAGGGCGTCTGCGCGTCGCCAGCGTTTCCGGCCGAGCCCCGGTCTTTCCCAAGCCGCGATACGCGATCAAGCACCAAGGCAAACCCAGACGGGGGGTAGCCCAACGTTTCATTAGCCTTTTCAAGACTCGGAAATTTCCGGGTCGGGTTCCGAGGATGACGCCGAAGAAGATTCCGGAGGCGAATCGGGGGGTGGAGGCGTTTCCGGGGGTGGGGGGCCGATGGCGAAAAGGCTCGGCTGGATCTTCGCGCCCTCGGCGATATCGATCGACGGGGCGGTCAGGTCACCCTTGAACGTGGATTTTTTACCCAGGCGCACGGGCATCCGGCTGGCGACCGTCTGGGCGTCGACGATCCCCTCGCATTCGAGGCCGTTGTGCGCCACCACGTGGTGGCAGATCAGTCGGCCGCGTTTCTTGACGATAATCTTGCCGCAGGTCTTGAGCTCACGGATCGGGCCCCGCTGCTTGTCGATCACCTGGTCGGCGACCATCACCGGCTTGTTGCAGCCCGGGCAGGACGTGGACTGGGCGCGGCCACCGACTTCGAATCGGTGGTCACAGTGGTAACACTGCACCGTCTTGGGGGGCAGACTACGCGCCATGGGTCGCTACGCAGGGGGCCGCGGGGGCACCTGCGCCGTCGTTCTCCAGGGGGGGCGGGCCAACGAAGCACACATCCAAACCAAACCCGAGCCGCGCGCAAACGAGGCGCGCAGGCTCACCCGATCGCGCCGCGGCCAGCCCGGCGTCTGGGCGCCGGCCGATCACCCGCGATCCGCTCGGTTCGCGTTTACTTCTTGGGCGGCTGATTCCCACCCTGATTGGGGTTGCCGCCCTGAGCGGCCTGGCCGCTGCCGCCGCCCGTGTTGCCACCCTTGGCCGCGTCGGCCCCTACCGCGCACATGCCGTAGAACGACGCGCCCTCCGCCATGGTCATCTTGGTCGCGGTGATATCGCCCTTGACTTTACCGTTCGCGGTGAGTTTGACCGCGTCCTTGGCGGTGATGTTGCCCTCGATCGTGCCGTCGATGTTGGCGACCGCGGACTCGATGTCGGCCTTGCACGCGGCGGACTGGGCGACCTGTAACTCGCCTTTACCGCTAATCTTACCGTCGAATCGGCCGATGATTTTCGCGGTACGTTCTAAGCTCATCTCGCCCTTGAAATACGAGTCGGCGCCGATGATGGTGGTCTGGGATTCGTTCTCTGCCATGGTCAAACTGCTCCAAATGGAGGGAGGGAAAACGGCCGCCCACGCCGGGCGCCGCGACCACGGAGTGTACCGGCCGGGTGGCGATGATGACGGATCATCGGCCCCTGACCCCCGGGCACTCGCCCCGGGTCCGCCCCCCAGATTCGGACCCAGACGCGCCCCTGGAGGAACCCTCGGAGGCAGCCCGGCGGCACGCCTCAGCTCCGGCCCCCGGACACGAAGTCCCGCTCGCCGGCAGCGGTTAGATTGCATCGATGTCCACCCCCCCCTCACCACCCGCCGCCGCGACCCCGCCGTACCGCTGGCCCGCGGAGTGGGAGCCGCTGGACGCCGTCTGGGTGATCCCGCCTGACAACCCCGAAACCTGGCCGGGCTGTCTGGACCAAGCCCAATCTCAGCACGCCGCCTGGTGCGACGCGATGCGTGAAGTCGTCACGGTCCGAACCCCCGGCGAACGGGGGATCGCCACCGACGACGCCTGGATCCGCGACTTCGGCCCGCTGTTTGTTTGGGACGCCGCGGGCAAACTGGTGGTGCAGGATTTCCGGTTCAACGGCTGGGGACAGAAATACGAGGACCGGCCGCGCGACGACGCCCTCACCGGCCGGCTCGCCGAGGCGCTCGGGCTCGCCTGCCTCCGTCACGACGGGGTGCTCGAAGGGGGAGCCCTGGACACCGACGGCCGGGGCACACTCCTGACCACGACCCAGTGCCTGCTCCACCCCAACCGCAACGGCCCCACCGACCCCTCGGCCGTCGAACACCGCCTTCAGCAAACGCTAGGAATCACCCGCATCGTCTGGCTCGACCTGCCCGCCGGGACGCTGCCCGGCGACGACACCGACGGCCACGTCGACAACGCGGCCCGCTTCCTGAGGCCCTGCACCGTGGCGGTCCACCCGCGCCTCGACGTGACGCCCCTACGCCATGCGGGCCTCGAGGTCGTGGTTCTCCCCGAGCCCGCCCCGCTGTTTTACGATTATCCCGCCGACCGCTTCGGCCCGGCCAAACGCATGCGCCTGCCCTGCAGCTACGCCAACTTCCTTATCGCCAACGGACGCATCTTCGTCCCCACCTTCGGCCAGCCGACCGACGACCCCGCGCGGCGCCGCCTCGACGAGGCCATGCCCCACCACACCCCCGTCCCCGTCCGGGCCGAGCACCTGGTCGTCGGCCAGGGCGCGCTGCACTGCCTCAGCATGCAGCAGCCCGCCCCTCCCCCCGGAAAATCCCCTGCCCCGCCTCGGAAAACCCCCTAAAACCCTTGAAAACTCCCCCGGAATCTTTCCCGCAAGTTCCCCCACAAGCTCTGCCAGAATCTAACCCGACCCCTCGCCCGCCATCGCCCGGCCGGGCCGTGCCCGCCGCCACGGCCTTACCTTGATCACGCGACCCCGGGGCCACGCCACCGCGACGATCGCGACGGCCGCAGGGTCGCGGTAGCGCAGCACCACTTGTACGATAAACCGATGGTGTCTGACGCCCTGCTCCCCGCGTTGATCGCCGGCGTGATCGCGTCGTTGGCCTGCGGGCTCGGGGCGCTGCCGCTGATGATCCGCCCGCTCGACCCGGCCCGGCACGCGGGGCTGGGCTACGCCGTCGCCGCCGGCCTGATGTTCGCCGCGTCGGTGTACAACCTGATCCTGCCGGGCATGCAGGGCCTGGGCGGCGGCGACGTTTTCGCCTGGTCCCTCCCGATGATGCTACCCATCCTCGGCGGGCTCCTGATCGGCGCCGCCTTCCTGTCGCTGTCGGGCAAACTTATCGACGACCACGGCCTGGGTGAAAAGTTCGGCCGAGGCCTCGGCGGCGCCGGCGGGCTCCTGATCTTCCTAGCGATGTGCGTCCACTCTATCCCCGAGGGCGTCGCCGTCGGGGTCGGCTACACCGCCGAGGCCACCGACTACGCCCACAACCCCCATCTGGGCGACTACCTCGCGCTGGCCATCGCCATCCACAACATCCCCGAAGGCCTGGCCGTCGCGATCCCCCTCCGCTCCGCCGGCGTGTCGATCGCCAAGTGCTTCTGGCTCGCCGTCCTCACCAGCGTCCCCCAGCCCCTCGCCGCCGTGCCCGCGGTCCTCGCCGCCTGGTGGGTCAACCCGCTGATGCCCTGGCTCATGGCCTTCGCCGCCGGCGCGATGATCTTCCTCGTCGTCCAGGAACTCTTGCCCGAATCGCTCGAAAAACTATCCGCCCAAAAAGTCGCCTGGGCCTTCACCCTCGGCTTCGCCGGCATGATGCTCGTCCAGACCGTCCTCTGACCTCCGTCCCGTCGCCGCCCACGGCTCGCGATCCACGAACCGATCCGACGGTCCACTTCGACCCGGCCAATCCCCGCGTCCTATGCCACCCGGTCCGCGGCATCGTCCGCTTCGCGTCGTACCGGAAGTAGAAACAGGTAGCCCATCAGCATCACGAACAACACCGCCGCCACCGCGATCTTCAGCGGGTACGGGATCGTCGGCTCGTTGATCTGGCTGAACCCCCCCTCGACCACGCCCGCCACGACCAGCCACGTCGCCGTGCCCACCACCAGCGTCAGCAGCGTCCCGCGAGACCGCGCCAGCGTCCGCCACGCTTCGCCCCGCCCCGCACGCCACTGCGCCCGCCCGACCATCAACCCCGCCAGCCCCGCGAACACGATGCACGGCAGCTCGATCGACCCGTGCGGCCCGACCCAGGCCACGAAGAATTCGCCCACCCCGTCCGCGAAGTACCGCCACGCGATACACCCCAGGATCACCCCGTTGTAAAAAAGCACCACCCCCGTGCCCAGCCCGAAGGTCAGCCCCAGCCCAAACGCCAGCAGGCACACCCGGATGTTGTGCGTAAAGAGAAACGTCGAAAACACCGCGACCCCGCCCCCGCCGCCGACCTGCGAACTCCCGTCGCGTTCGATCGCCTCCAGATCCGCGACCCGTTCCGACGGCATCTCGGCCAGGTGCTCCGCCGGCAGGAACACCCGCGCCAGGTCCGGCTCGACCGCCGTGGCCAACCCCCCAAACAGCGCCCCGGACAGCATGAGCGCCGCGGACAACATGAGCAGCCGCCACTCCCGGCGGGCCGCCCCCGGCAGGCCGTGACGCACCATCCACCACCACGCCGACAACGGCCGCGCCCGCGCCGGCGGAGCCAACAACCCGTACGCCCGCCCCACCGTCGTCTCCAGATAATCCAACAGCGCTGGGTTACCCGTCTGCGTCTGCGCCCAGTTCAGGTCGCTCGACGCCAGGCGGTACAACCGAAAAAGCTCGTCCACCTCGTCCGCCGGCAATGCCGTCAGGCTCTTTGCCTCCACCCGGTCCAGCAGCCAACCCAGCCGCTCCCACCGCGGCCGACGCAGCTCGATAAATCCGTTGAGGTCCACGCGCTTATCTTGACACAGCCTCCGCCCGCGGACAACATAAAACCATGTCCGCCGGGATCACCGCACGCCTCGCCATCACCACCCCCGAGCGCGTCACTTTCCACCACCGCCCCGCCGAGCTGCCCACCCGCGCCCGCGCGTGGCTGATCGATCAGATCATCGTGCTCGCCCTGCGCGCCGCCGCGGGCATCGGCCTCTACCAGCTCGGCACCGTCGGGATCGCGCTCACGTACGTCCTCATGCTCCTGATCGACTTCGGCTATTTCACGGTCTTCGAGCTCCTGCGCAGCGGCCAGACCCCGGGCAAGCGGGCCCTCAAGATCCGCGTCGCCTCGGTCACCGGCGCCCGGCTGAACCCCGCCGACATCCTCCTGCGTAATCTCTTGCGGCCGGTCGACAGCCTCCCGTTCACCATGGCCCTGGGCGGCACGGTCGCGTGGTTCGACCCCTACCGCCGCCGGCTGGGCGACCTGCTCGCCGGCACCCTGGTGATCCGCGAACCCCAGGCCCCCCCGCCCCGCTCGATCTTCAACACCGGCAGCCGGGCCAACCTCTTCCGCGAAGACCCCGCCGTCCGCCGCCGCATCCTCGCCCGCGTCTCCCGTGAAGAACGCGACCTGCTCCTGGACCTGGCTCAGCGCCGCGACCAGCTCGATCCCCTGCCCCGCCAGGCCCTCTTCGCCGAGGCCGCCGCCCACTTCAAGCAGCGTTTCAACCTCCCCGAAGCCGACCACCTCACCGACGAACAAGCCGTGCTCAACGTCGCCCTGATCGCCCTGGACCCCCGCGGCTGAACCCTCGCCCGCTGCGCGAAGCGGCCGCGGAATGACCCGCCGCCCCCCACCGGCCCGCCCGCACCACGCCCCGCTCCCCACTAGCCAAATCCGCGCCGGACATTACACTGGCCCCGGCCACCCGCTTCGACCCGGCCGCTACTCCGTGTCCGATCTTCTTCGCGACCGCTCCTTCCAAGAGAAATTCCCGCATGCCCGACGACCCAACCTCGGATCAGCCCAACATCGTCCTCTGCGACGTCACCCAAGAACCCGTCCCCGAGGACGAAACCGTCGTCATCCAGGGCAAGCGCGTCTCGGCCCGCGGCAAACAGATCCTGCTCGATCAGCTCAGCACCGGCCACAACCTCGCCGGCGAAATCGAAGCGCCTGGCTCGTGGCGACGACTGGGCTGCGCCATCGTCGACGGACTGCTCGTCGGCATCGTGGGCGGGGTCCTCGGGGCCGTCGTCGGCGGCGTCACCGCCGCCGCCACCGGCAACCTCGACCCCCGGGTCCAGGGCGGCACCGAAGTCCTCAGCGCCGCCATCGCCATGCTCTACTACGGCCTCATGCACGCCAACGGCGGGCAGACCCTGGGCAAAAAACTCGGCAAATTCAAAGTCATCAACCTCGACGGCTCCGACATCGACACCAAAACCGCGATGGTCCGCGCCTTCATGTTCACCGGCATCCAGGCCCTCTCGGGGCTGGTCCTGGTCATCGGCGGCGCGTCGTTCTTCGTCGCTTACAGTGCCGTCGCCGGTGCGGTCGGGATCTACGGCCTGGCCAACGCCATCACCGTCCTGGTCACCAAAGACAAACGCGCCATCCACGACATGGCCGCCGGCACCCGTGCCGTGATGATCGACTACTAACCCACTCTTTCACCGGAAGACCGAGGCGCTGACCACCCTCGCCACCCAACCCGATCCCGCTCCGCCGCGTGCGCCGCACTGCCCCCGCTGCAGCCAGGACCTCGACGCCGGCCTCCCCTGGCCGGGCCGCTGCCCTACCTGCCAGCTCAAGCTCGGGCTCTTCCGCTACGCCCCCCCGCCCCGCCCCCTCGACACTCCGCAGGCGGCCATGCCCGACGACGTCGAGTGCGCGTTCCACCCCGGGAAACGCGCCACCCAGGTCTGCGACGGCACCGGCAGCTACATCTGCGCCCTCTGCGCCGTGACCGTCGGCGAGCAAACCTTCTCCGCCGAATTCCTCAATAGCGGCGGGCTCAAAAAACTCCAAAAGGCCGACGCCTTCCAACGCACCCTCCCCCGCCCCGACATTACTGCCTGGTCCTGCGTCCTGCTCGCGCTGATCTCCAGTTGCACCATCATCGGGCCGGTGCTCCTGGCCGTCGTCGCCCTGATTTACTACTTCAAACACGTCAAGCTGCGCCGCGAAAACCCCCTCTACGCCCGCGTCTGCAGCCGCGCCACCACCGTCCTGCTCCCGATCCTCCTGGGCCTGGGGCTCCTCGCCGGGATCGCCGCCGTTGCACTCGTCGCGATCGAAGGCTATTAGCCCCCACCCCCTCCCGCTAACCGTTCCATGCCCGCCGACCTGACCTCCGCCAACCTCGTCACCCGCACCGCCCTGGTCCTCGACGACCAGGCGCTCGCCATCCTCGAAAACACCGGCACCGCCAGCCGCGTCTACCGGATCCCCTACAGCCGGGTCGAGCACCTGCTCGTGTCCCAGAACTTCCCCTGGGTTTCTTTCACGGTCATTACCCTGTTCATGTTCCTGCCCGGCGTGCTCCTCTTTTTCGTGCAAGAGCCGGTCACCAACGTCATCGCGGCCGCCATCCTCGCGCTGGCTCTGATCCTGATCGCGTACTACACCGTGTGCCTGCGGACCACCCTCACCTTTGCCTACGGCGACCGGACCCGGACTTTCAAGTTCACCTCCCGCCCCGCCAAGCTGGCCCGCTTCCTCACCCGCTTCGACGCCGCGGTCCTCGCCGCCCAAAAATACGAACGCGAACAGCTCGAGCTCACCCCCGCACCGTCACCCGCCCCCGCCACGTCGGACGGTGACCTCGCAGCGACCGCAGCAGCGCCACCCACTGCAGCACCACCAGCACCAGCACCCCCGCCGGCCGCACCACCGCCGCCGCCGCCCCCTGCCTGAACCGCCACGCTACCGCGGCGCTCGACCCCGCCGCGCACCCCGCCGCCGCCCACCCCAGCACGCAGCCCCCGGCCGTCACCCCGACCCAGACCCACGGCCAGACCTGCCCCCCCAACAGCAGCACCGTCCACACCCCGATCGCCCGCGGCGACCCCATCCCCGCCGTCGCGTTCTTCGAAAAACCCCGCCACGTCGAAGCCGTGTCCGTGTACATCCGGCACGCCGCCACGTCGGTCGCGTCGAACAAATCCGTCATCCGCCCCGACCGCCGGAACCGCCGCGGCAGGTCCACCCCGTCGTGCATCGAGCCCCGGATCGCCGCGTGCCCCCCGCTCTCGAAATACGCGCTCCGCTCGGCCACAAACAACTGACCGCACCCCGCGCCCAGCCCCGCCATCGCCGACCGCCGCATCCGCGCCATCGGCAGGTAACCCAGCAATACCCACAGGATCTGCGGCACGATCAGCACCTCCAACCACGTCCCGGTCTCCTGCCTCGGCACCCCGCTGATCAGCTTCGCCCCCACCGCGTTCTCACGCAGCTCCCGCGCCAGCCGGCCCACGCTCCCGGGTTCTAGCCGCACGTCCGCGTCCACCCACACCATCACGTCGTAAAGCGACCGCTGCGCCAAAATCCAACACGCGTGCTGCTTCCCGTTCCACCCCTCCGGGAGCGCCGGCGCCCGCTCCAGCCGCACGCGGCTGTCCTCCCCCGCCAGCCGCTCCACGATCTGGGCCGTGTCGTCCGCCGAGTGGTCGTCCAGCACCACCACCTCACCCGGGCCCCCGCCCAGCCCCGCGAGCGCCGCCCGCACCGCCGCCTCAATCCCGTCCGCCTCGTCCCGGGCCGGGATCAGCACGCTCACCGCGGGCGCGTCCCCCGCTCGGTCGTCACGCAACGCACGGGCTGGCCGCAGCGCCCGCAGGTTCGCCAGGATCATCGCCGTCGGCAGCACCGCCAACCCGAGCACCACCCAGCCGATCACCGCCATCACCCCGCCCCCCTTCCGGGTTCCGCCGCCCCGTGGGCCGGGTCGAACCGCTCGCCCCGGCCCCACGCCCGCAGCCGCCGCCACACGTCGTACACCCCGCCCACCCCCCGCGTCCCTTCGTTGAGCACCGTGAACCCCGCGCCCGGCCCGGTCACCGCTTCCACCGACGCCGACGCCAATCGGTCCATCGCCTCGGTCAGCCGCCCCTCCAAGTCCCCCCGCCACGCCGCCACCGACCGCTCCCCCGCCCCGAGCTCGACCGGCTCGCCAAACGCCAGCCGCATCTCCGCCTGCTTCTCCTGCCCGAACCCGTACTCCACCGCCAACGGCCAAGCCACCGCCCCGGCCTCTCCCCCCGCCGGGCCCTCCACAGACGCCCCGCGGATGGGCCCCGCGCCGCACCGCCGGGCCAGGTGAGCCACCCCCGGGCGCAGCCGCACCGGCCGTTCGCGGGCGTCCGTAAACTCCCCTTGCGCGGTCACCCACAGCGTCCCGCCGGGCCGCGACAGCACCGCCTCGCCGACCCGCAAAAAACGCGCCGCGCCCGCCCGTGTGCCCGGGTCGATCCCGAAAAAACCCAGCTTCGCCATGAACCGGTAACGCGACAACGCCGCCGCGTCGATCGGGCCGTAGTGTCTCCGCCCCCGGAAATACCGGTCGATCAGCACCATGATCGCCATCGGGTCCCACCACGACGGGTGGTTCATATAGATCAGCACCGGCCGACCATCGGCCGCCGTCGGCACGTCCCCCAGCAGCCGCACCGCGCTGAAGTGTTTACGCACGTAGCGAGGTCCGTACCACAACAGCAGCCGGACCCACCGCGCCGATACCGCGGGCACCCCGTCGTTGGCTTGGCCGTCGATCATTACGCCGCACCCGCCCCTCCGCTAAAACCGGTCCCGCACCATCACCTCGGACAGCGGGAGCTGCCCGGGCTTGGGCCACGGCTCCTTCACGCCCCGGCCTACCGCGACCATCGGCCCCAGCACGTGGTCCTCGGGTAGGCCGATCAGCTTCTCCACCGGCTCGAAATCGAACCCGATCATCGGGCAGCTCTCGTAACCCATCCCCTTCGCCGCCAGCATCACCGTCTGCATCGCCATCCCGATCGACCGCATCGCCTCGTCCCGTTGGAGCTGCTCTCGCCCCTGGTGGAACGGGCCCATCCACCCCACCAGCAGGTCCGCCACCTCCTGCGGCGCGTTCCGCCAGTACCGCGACGGCTCCTTCTCCCACGCCTTCATGTCCGCCGTCATCACGATCAGGATCGACGCGTCGGTGATCTGGGCCTGGTCGTTGCCCACCGCCCGCAGCTCCTTGCGCAGCTCCGGGTCCGTGACCACCACGAAACGCCAGTGCTGGATGTTGAAGCTCGTCGGCGACTGGATCGCGTGGGTAAGCAGCTGCTCGATTTCCGCTTCCGTCATCCGGTGCTCGGGGTCGAACCCCTTGACCGCCCGCCGCTGGTAGATCGCATCAAACAAATCCATGTGCATCGACTCCGCATAAAAAAGAAAACGAAAAACCAAACCGGCCCACGGCCGTCGCCGACGGGCATCACCCCGTGAGCCCCCTTACGCTACCCCATCGCGGCCGCGGTCGGACGCGCCCCGGCTTCCACCAACCCGTCCTGGTCCAGCGAGTCCGCCGCGATCCAGCCCGACATCATCACCATCGGCATGCCCGGCCCCGGGTGCGCCGCGCCGCCCGCCAGGTACAGCCCCTCCACGTCCGGGCTCCGGTTCGCCGGCTTGAACGCCCCGAGCCATTTGCCGTGCGACGCCAACCCGTAGATCGCCCCGTCCAACACGTGGTACCGGTCGTGGATGTCCTGCGGCGTCAGCGCCCGCTCGAACACGATCCGCGATTCCAGGTCCGGCATCCCCGCCGTCCGCTTGAGCTTGTCCAGGATCGTCTGCCGGTAGTTTTGGAACAGCGGCCCGTCCTTCGACCAGTCGTGGTGCGGACGCAAATACGGCGTGTGCACCAGCACATACAACGCCTCGCCCCCCTCGGGCGCGACCGCGCCCGGCGGCTCGGTCCGCGCCGTCGCCGCCAGGTACGCCGTCGGGTCCGGGGCCGGCTCGCCCCGCTGATAGATGTGCTCGAACTCCTCCTCGGGGTCCCGGCTGAACACGAAGTCGTGGTGCGCCAGGTGATCGTACCCTTTATTCAGCCCCAGGTAGAGCACCACCCCCGAGCACGCCGGCTCGTAGCTCCGCCGCTTGTCGAACGCCCGCCCCACGTCGCCGCCGATCAGCTCCCGGTGCGTCCGCACGCTGTCCATGTTCGACACCACCGCGCCGCACGCCACCCGGTCGCCCGCCTCGGTTTCCACCGCCACCACCTTGCCCCGTTCGGTCACGATCCGCGACACCCCTTCGCCCGGCCGGCAGTCCACCCCCAGCTCCCGCGCCAGCTTCGTCAACGCCTCGGGCACCGCCCGCGTCCCGCCCATCGGGTACCACACCCCTTCGTTGACCTGCATCGACGCGATCCCGCACAGGATCGCCGGGCTCCCGTAGGGCGAACTCCCCACGTACTGCGTGAAGTGGTCCAGCATCTGCGCGACCCGGTCGTCCGCGATGTATTTCCGGATCGTGCTCGCCACGGACTTGCCCATCCGCATCGACAACACGTCTTTGAGCGTCGACAAACTAAACGCCCCGCCGACCTGCATCATGTCCCGCAGCCCGCCGATCGATTTCCAGAAGTAAAAGTCGTCGCTGATCCGGTGCAGCCGCTCGGTGTACTCGATCAGCTCGCCGTACTTCCGCGCCACCTCCCAGTCCGACGAAAACTCGCGCAGCGTCGCCTGCATCGCCTCGACGCTTTCGCGCAGGTCCAGCACCGACGGCTCGCCGCCCGGACCCTGGCCGTCGAAAAAACACCGCCACTGCGGGTCCAGCCGACGCAGATCCAGATAGTCGTGCATGTCCCGGCCCGCCTCCTCGAAGACCCGCCCCAGCACCCGCGGCACCGTCAGGATCGTCGGCCCCATATCGAAACGGAACCGCTCGCCCGGCTCGCCCTCGCTCACCAGCTGCGCCGCCTTGCCCCCCAGCCAGCTGTTCTTGTCGAACAGCGTCACCCAGTGCCCCCGCGCCGCGAGCGTGCACGCCGCCGCCAGCCCCCCCAGCCCCGCGCCCACCACCGCCACGTGGTTCGTCGCACCCGTTCCATCCGCGTCCGGCAGATTCATAACTTCTTCGCTTCCTGATCGGCAGACTGTCGCCGAGATAACTTTAACAAACCCCAACCCGCCCGCAGCCGCGCCGCCCACCCCCGGGCGTGCGACACCCGCATCAGTTCTATGAGCAGCCCCGCCGTGTGGCCGTCGGTCGCCCGCAGGTGCGGCCGCACCCCGCCCCGCCGCACCGACACCGCCTTGACCCGGGTCATCGCCCGTAGCCCCTCGGGCCCACGCGTCGCCCCGAACCCGCTCCGCCCCCGGCCCCCAAACGGCAGCCGCGGGTCCGCCGTCGGCACGATCATGTCGTTCACCACCACGCTCCCCACCCCCAGCCGGCCCGCCCAGGCCTCCGCCGCCGCCGTCGGCCCGAACACCGACGCCCCCAACCCGAACCCGCCCCGACGGTCCAGCGCCAGCCCCGCCTCCGGGTCCCGCATCGACACCACCGTCAGCACCGGCGCGAACACGTCCTCATGCAAAATCGGTGAGTCCTCCCGCAGGTGCGTGAGCACCGCCGCCCGCATCCGGCCGGCCCCCAGAAACACCTCGTCCACCGACCCGGTCCGCAGCCGCGCCCCGTCCGCGATCGCCCGCTCGACCAGATCCCGGGCTTTTGCCTCCGCCGCCGCCCCCACGTCCACCACCTCCCCCTCGCTCAGCAGCCGGTCCAGCAGCGGAAACACAAAACGGTCGTGCAGTTCCCCGGGCACCAGCACCCGCCGCGGCGCGATGCACGTCGCCGACCCGTTGATCATCAGCCCGAACGCCACGCACCGCACCGCCAGTTCCACGTCCGCCCCCGGCAACACCCACACCGCGTCACAACCCGACAGCTCCATCACACACGGCAGCCCCCGCTCCGCGCACTCCCGGCGGACCACCCGCCCCGTCGCCTCCGACCCGGTCAGCACCACCAGGTCCACCCGCGGCCACACCGCCGCCAACCCCTCGACCGCCTCCCCCATCACCTCCACCGCCCCCCGCGGCACCCCCCGTTCGTACAGCATCGCCGCCAGCCGTTTCATCACCAACCCGCAGCCCGGGGCCGGCTTCACCACCACCCGGTTCCCCGCCGCCAGCGCCTGGATCACCTGCACCCCCGGCAAAAACAGCGGGAAATTCCCCGGCCCCACCACCAACACCGTCCCGAACGCCTCCCGGCTCACCACGCCCCGCGTTCCCCACAGCCACCACGGCCGACCCCGCGCGCCCGTGCGCCTCGGTCCCAATACCCGCGCCGCTTCCCGGCCCAGCCACCCGCACGCCTCGGCCAAAGGCAGCACCTCCGCCGCCAAAGACACCGCCTGATCCCGTCGGCTCCGCACCGCCCCGAGCGCGTCCACCAGCCCCGATGCGTCCGCCGCCAACGCATGTCGCAGCCCCGCCAACACCCGTGCCCGCCGCTGCACCGGCCACGACAACCACGCCGCCGCTTCCGCATCCGCCCCCTGCGACGCATCCCCCCCGGCCGCGCCCGCCTCGACGTCACGTGCCTGCACCTCCGCCGTTTCCGGGGGCATCCCCCCCGGCTCCGCGGGCTTGCTGCGCTCGGGGGTCGCGGTCGCTTTCATACCGTCGCCGCCGGCTCCGCCGCACCCGCGCTCCCGCGGAGCACCCCGTACCCCGGCGTGGCCGTGCCCGGCTCCGCGTCGTCCCAGTCCGCCCCCAGCCCCAGGTCGTCCAGCAGCAGCTTCGCCGTGATCCGCGCCCCCTCATAAATCACCGGCAGCCCGCTCCCCGGGTGCGTCCCCCCCCCGACCAGGTACACCCCGTCCACGTCCTCGAACCGGTTCCGCGGCCGACGGTGGAGCATCTGACCCAGGTTGTGTGCGAGGTTGAACGTCGCCCCCTTGTAGATGTTCAAGTCGTCCCGCCACGACACCGGCGTCATCACCTTCTCGTAGGCCACCCGCGACTCGAGGTCTCCCGGCAGCCCCATCTTCTTGAGCTGGTCAAACACCTTCGCTCGGAACGGCCCCGCCTCCTTGGCCCAGTCCACGTTCCCGTGTTCGTGCGTCACCGGCGCCAGCACGTACAGCGACGTCTTCCCCGCCGGGGCCATCGTCGCGTCGGTCCGCCCCGGGTGCTGCACGTACACCGACGGGTTCTCCGACAAGACGTGCTGGTTCTCGATCTGGTCCAGGTTCTTCGCGTAGTCGTGGGCCAGGAAAATCGTGTGGTGCTCCAGCCCCCGGCCGTCCACGCCCTCGAACGCCTCGGGCGGCATATCCACCCCCAGATACATCATGAACGTCGAACACGAATACCGCTTGCCTTCGAGCTTCCTGTCCGTCCACCGCGTCCTCACCCTGTCCGGCACCAGCGTGCTCATCGCCTGCGCAAAGTCCGCGTTCACCACCACCGCGTCCGCCTCGATCGCTTCGCCGTCGACCACCACCCCGCGGCACCGCTTGCCCCCGTGGTCGAACGACATCGACTCGACCCCCGCGCCCAGCCGCACCTCCACCCCCATCTCGCGGGCCACCCGCGCCATCGCCTCGCTCACCGCGGCGCACCCCCCCTGGGGGTGATACACCCCGTAGTCGTACTCCAGATAACTCAGGATCGTGAACAGGCTCGGGCACTTGAACGGGCTCATCCCCAGGTACTTGCTCTGGAAACTGAACGCCAGCCGTACCCGCTCGTCCTTGAAGTAACGCCCCAGGTCCCCGTCCACGCTCGCCCACGGGCGCACCATCGGCAGCATCGCCAGCAGCGACGGCTTCGCGTAGTCCGTCAGCTTCTCCCACGGCTGCTGCAGGATCGGCGTAAACGCGTCGAACTTCTTGCGGTTCTCCTCGATGAACCGTGGGAACGCCGCCGCGTCGGCCTCCGAAATCCGCGCCAGCTCCGCCCGCATCCGCTCGACCTCCGCCGTCGCCCGCACCTGGTCCCGCACCACCCCGTCCTCGCTCTCGAACAGCAGGTGGTACTGCGGGTCCAGCCGCACCATCTCGACCTCCCGGTGCAGGTCCCGCCCGCACATCGCAAACAGTTCCTCCAACACCCGCGGGTACAGGAAAAACGTCGGCCCCAGATCGAACTTGAACCCCGCCTCCGTCTCGATCGTCGACGTCCGCCCCCCGACCCGGTCCCGCCGCTCGACCACCAACACCTCCGCCCCCGACTTGGCCAGCAGCATCGCCGCCGCCAAACCGCCCGGCCCCGCACCCACAACCACGATCCGCTTGCTCATCACAACCTCTTGATCATCCCTACCTCGGGGATATCGAACCGCCTGCTTCAGCAGGCTCTGCCCATCGTAGGCTCCCTCCCCCCTCAAAGCGCCCCTGCCGCGCAGCCCGGCCGTCTATCATAACCCGCTCCCTTCTTTCCTCTTTCAGGACTCCACCATGCCCACCCGTTCTCCGCTGCCGTCGCCCCTCTTGCGCCGCCGCTCGGCCGTACTGCTCCTGCTCGCCGCCGCCTGCCTCACCATCACCGCGCTGACCAGCCACCGCGCCGCCGCCAACCCCGAACCCGTCCTGACCGTCAACAACCTCAAGGACTATCAGCTCGAAAAAATCATCACCGACGCGATCGAGTCCGTCCACGTCGGCGTCGCCGTGCCCGCCGAGCACACCGTCCTCGTCCCCGACCCCCGCGCCAGCTTCGCCTATGTAGTCCTGCCCGACGGCGAATTCCAACGCCCCCAGTTCCGCCTCGACCGCTCCGCCAACCCCATCACCATCCCCCCCGACGGCCACGCCATCGTCCGCGACCTCCGCGACCAGCTCTTCATCGTCTACCCCGACGGCAAGTACCTCCAGATCCTCGACCCCTAAATCCCTCCGCCCCCCATCCGGTCCCGCGCCCCCAGCGGTCCCGGACGTAATAGACGCACGGACGACCTCCCCCGCCAGCCCACCCGCGCCGATCCCTCTCACTTCAATCCCGCGTCAGGCCTTCGCCCTCGCGCACCGCTTCGAGCAGTATTTCACCTCCGCCCAATCCCGCGCCCACTTCTTCCGCCACACAAACTCCCGCCCGCACCGCACACAGACCTTCTTCGGCAGCGCCGCCTGGCGGTCGCTGCCCCGCCGACCGTCTCCCTGCTTCACGTCGGCACCGCCGGGGGCTCGGCCCGCTGCACCGCCCCGTCCCCGGCCGTCGCCCAGGCCCGCCGGCCCTCCGCCTCGAGCTTCCGCAGCAGCGCCGGGAAGATCAGCCCGTGGGCCGGCAGGAGTGCATACCAGTACAGCGTCCCGGGCAGGCCCCGCGGCTCGAACAACGCCGTCTGCCGCACCACCGTCTGCCCCTCGCACCGCTCGACCTCCCACTGAAGCCACGCCCGCCCCGGCACCCGCATCTCCGCCCGCAGCCGCAGCAGCCCCTGGCCCTTCTCCCCCTCCGCCGGCGGCGGCTCGACCGCGTCCACCCGCCACCAGTCCAGCGCCTCGCCCTCCAACAGCTGCGTCGGGTGCCGCCGCCCCCGACGCAGCCCCGGCCCCCCCATCGCCGCGTCGACCAGGCCCCGCAGCCACCACGCCCACCTATACACATGCCACCCCCGCTCCCCCCCGATCGAACACACCGCCCCGAACATAAACTCCGCCGGCACGTCCGTCGCCAGCGTCCGCTGGTCCCGCGCCAGCCCCTCCCGGTCCTCGATCACCGTCGCCACCTCGCCCCCCCCCGAGCCCGCCCGATTCTTCGCCGCCGACACCACCGCGCTGCTCCACCGCGTCTCGACCTCCCCCCGCTCGATCTTCGTCAGCGCCAGACGCACCGCCTCCCGGTAGCCGATCGGCTCGACCGCCGGGAACAAACGCTCCGCCTTCACCGTGTCCGCCAACAAATCTTGCGTCACCCCCGCCACCAACGGCACCGCCAACGCATTCGGGATCGGCGTCACCAGCCCCACCCACCGCGCCGCCAGCTTCGGGGCCAGCACCGGCAGCGGCACGATCAGCCGCCGGTGCCCCCGCTCCGCCGCCACCCCCAGCATCATCTCTTTAAACGTTAGCGCCTCGGTCCCGATCTCCACCACCCCGCTGGGCCCGACGCCCAGCACCCCCTCCAGATACGCCAGCACGTCCCGCACCGCGATCGGCTGCACCCGCGTCTCCACCCACTTGGGTGTCACCATCACCGGGATCCGCTCGGTCAAATAACGCACCATCTCGAAACTCGCCGAGCCCGAACCGATGATCGGCCCGGCGCGAAACTCCGTCACCCGGCCCGGCAGCCCCGCCGCCAGCAACCGCCCCACCTCCGCCCGGCTCCGCAAATGCGCACTCCGCGTCGATTCCCCTTTCGGCTCCAGCCCCCCCAAATACACCACCTGCCCCCCCACCGAACCCCCGGAATCCCCTGAACCCCCGGAAATCGGGGCCGCCCCGGAAGTCGCCGCCGCCCCGGAAGTCGTGGAACCCCCAGGATCCTCGGCACCCCTAAAATCCCCCCGATCTCCCGAGCCATCCGAGCCCTCGTCTCCACTGCCGCCGAGCGTTTCGTCTCCGCCTCGCCCCGCCGCCCGGCTGCGCCACGCGGCCACGAAGTTTTCCGCCGCCTCCCGGTCCCGCGCCGCGAAGTCCGCCCCCCCGTACATCGAATGCACCAGGTAGTACGCCGCCTGCATCCCCACCACCGCCGGCCCCAGCGTCTCCGGTGCCAGCAAGTCCCCCCGCACCACCTCCACCTCATGCTCCCACGGCCGACCCCGCACCGGGTCCCGCTCCCGCACCAGCACCCGCACCCGGTGCCCCGCTTCGAGCAGCATCGGCACCAGCCGCCCACCGATATAGCCCGTCGCGCCCGTCACCAGAACATCCATAACTCATCCTAGCCACCGCCCCCGCCGCCTTCTCTTCCGTCACCCAGTGGATTCTCCGCCGCACCGCGCTATGCTCCAGCGAACTGTTTCTTGGCCCCTTTTTGAGGAATCCACCGTCATGTCCGAAGCCGCCACCCACACCTGGCCCGAACTCGCCGCCGGCCTGTACGACAAACTCACCGGCCGCAACGCCGAAATCACCTACGATTTCCAGGACTTCGTCGTTGCCGTCCCCTCGTCCACCGGCGAAGACGCCAAGCACGCCACCTGGAAAATTCAGGGCACCCTCAAGATCCGCACCCGCGAACAGACTGCCTGACCTCGGCCCGCCCGTCGCCCACCACCCGACCCTAAACCGCCGCGTTCACCCGGCGTGCAATTCTCGACATGCGCCCGTCCCTGAACCTCCAACTCGACGGAAAGCTCACCCTCGAATCCGAGGGCCATACCGTCGAACTGACCGCCGACGGGCAGAGCCTCACCCTGAGCGCTGATTCGATGTCCGCGCTCCGATCCCTCGCCGCCGCCCCTTCGCAAACCAAGAAAACCAAGGCCCTCCGCGCCCTTGCCGACACGCTCGAACGCCAAAACCTCGACCTCACCATCAACCTGCAGGGCCAAGACGTCGCCCGCCTCGGGGCCAATGTCAAGCCCGACACCCTCGCCCGCCTCTTTTCGCTCGGCCCGGTCAACCTCGAGTCCCGCGCCATCCTCCGGACCCTCCTCCGACCGTCCGACCCACCCCCGCCCCCGCCTCCTCTCAACCCCGGGTCACCCCCACAATAAAGTCCTCGGCTTTCTTGAAAATCCGCTCCTTCCGCTCCGACCCCATCTTCTCCAGCGTCCCGAGCATCATCGACAGCCGCGCGTTGCCCGCGAAAAACCCGCGGTGCTTGTTCACAAAACGCCAATACAGCCCGTCCAAAACCTCGCACCACCCCTCGCTCTTCTTATAACCGTCGCTCATCTTGACCAGGTAGTTGCTGCCGCAGATATAAGGTTTGGTCGCAAATAAACCCCCGTCCGACATCAGCCCCATCCCGTACACGTTCGGCCCCATCACCCAGTCGCTCGAGTCCACGAACATCTCCATGAACCAGCGGTGCGCCTCCCCCGGCTCGACCTCGCAGAGGTTCATCAGGTTCGCCAACACCATCAGCCGCTCGATGTGGTGCGTCCACCCCAGCCGACGCGCTTTGTCGATCGCTTCGTCCAGCGGCCGCATCCCCGTGGTCCCGTCGTACCAGCACACCTTGAGCTTCCGGCGGTGCCCCCAGAAGTTCTTGTTCGACTGCTCCCCGCTGTACTCCCGGTACACGCCGCGGACAAACTCCCGCCACCCGATCACCTGACGCACAAAGCCCTCCAGCGAGTTGATCTCCACCGTGTCGTCCTCTCGCGCATGGACCAGCGCCCGCTCCACCACCTCGTCCGGCAGGAGCAGCCCCAGGTTCAGCATCGGCGACAAAACACTGTGAAACAGAACATCATCCCGCCCCGATAGCGCGTCTTCGTACGGCCCGAAACGCGAAAACCGCACCTCCAGAAACTCCCGCAACCACCACAACGCCTGCCGCCGCGTCGTCGGCCACCAGAACGCCCCTTCCTCCGGCAGTTCGCCCGGGTGGCCCCCGAAACGCTCCCGCACCACCGCCCGCAGCGCCTCGACGTGCTCCGTCTCCGCCGCCCCCGGCGTCGTCGGCACCTCCACGGACTTCGGCAGCTTCTTGCGGTTCTCCTGGTCGAAACTCCACTGCCCCCCCACCGGCGAGCCGTCCCCCTCCACCAGCACCCCCAGCCGCCTCCGCTGACGCTCGTAAAACCCCGCCATCCGCAGCCGACCCGCCGACTCGTCCCGGTACTCCGCGAACTGCTCCCGCGACGTCACGAACATCGGGCTCTCCAAAAACGTCAACGCCAGCCCCCGCTCCGCCGCGAACGTTTCGATCCGCTCCTCAAAAAACTTGTCTTCTATCTCGAACATCACCAAACGATCGAAATCACGGCCCGCGCAAAAACGCTCGAGTTTCGCCTCGTACGCCTCCCCCCCTTCCGCCTCCGTTTGGTCCTCCAGCCGTTCGTAATGCACCGCACAATCCTGCCCCCGCAGCTCGTCCGCGTGTGACCGCATCGCCGAGAGAAAAAGCAGAATCTTCTGCTGATGATGCTTCACATACGTACACAGCCCCACGTCCTCCGCCATGAAAAACGCCGCCGCCCGGTACGGCTTAAACACGCGGAACGGAAACAACTGATTCCCCAGCACCACAAACAACGTCTTATCGTCGGCCTCGCTCATGCCCGGAGTCTATGCCCCGCCCTGCCGCAAAACGAACGCCCGTCGACGCGGCACCCCTGCCCCAACCCCGCCGGGATAAACTACCCCACCATGCCGCTGCTCTTCCAAAACGCCCACCTCGTCACCGCCTCGGCCGACTACCCCGCCGACCTCTACGCCGCCGACCACCGGATCACCACCCTCGCTCCGCCCGGCAGCCTCGACCCCGCGGCGCTGCCGCCCGACACCCGTGTCATCGACGCCGCCGGACGCCTGCTCTTCCCGGGATTCATCGACCCCCACGTCCACATCCACCTCCCGTTTATGGGGACCGTCGCCACAGACACCCACCCCTCCGCGTCCCGGGCCGCGCTGCTCGGCGGGACCACCACGTTCCTCGAAATGATCTGCCCCGAGCCGGACCAGTCCCCCCGCGACGCCTTCGACCTCTGGAACCAAAAAGCCGCCGCATCCCACTGCGACTACGGCTTCCACCTCGGCGTCACCCGCTTCGACCCCGCCGTCGAGGCCCAGCTCCGCACCCTCGTCGCCGACCACGGCCAGCGGTCCTTCAAGGTCTTCCTCGCTTACCAAAACGCCCTGAATATCGCCGACCAGGACCTCTACGACCTCTGCTGCCTCGCCCGCGAACTCGGCGTCACCGTCACCGCCCACTGCGAAAACGCCGCCTTCATCGCCCGCCACCAAGCCCACCTGCTCGCCCACGGCCAGACCGCCCCCCGTTACCACGAACCCGCTCGCCCCCCCGCGGTCGAAGCCCTCGGCGTCCACCATTTCTGCACCGCCCTCGAACTCACCGGCGCCACCGGCTACATCGTTCACGTCTCCTCCCGGCCCGCCGTCGAAGCCGCCCTCGCCTACCGCGCCCGCGGCGTCGACGTCCACCTCGAAACCGTCATCCCCTACCTCACCCTCGACGACACCTACGCCCAGCGCGACGCCTCGACCGGCCACGACGACTTCGAAGGCGCCAAGTACGTCATGTCCCCCCCCCTCCGCCCGGCCGCGCACCAGCGCTACCTCTGGCACGCCCTCGCCGCCGGCTACCTCCATACCGTCGCCACCGACCACGCGCCCTTCGACTTCCAGACCCAGAAACGAATGGGCGACCCCGCCGACGGCCACGACTTCACCCAGATCCCCAACGGGATCCCCTCCATCCAGCACCGCGCCGACCTTCTCTTCAACGCCGTCGACGACGGCCGGCTCTCGCTCCAGCAATTCGTCAGCCTCGTCGCGACCCGGCCGGCCCAACTCTTCGGCCTCACCACCAAGGGCCGCCTCGCCCCCGGCTACGACGCCGACCTGGTCCTCTACGACCCCCACGCGCCGACCACCCTCTCCGCCGCCACCCACGCCATGGCCACCGACTACTCCGCCTTCGAAGGGTTCACCACCGCCGGCCACGCCACCGACGTCTTCCTCCGCGGCCGGCCCGCCGTCCTCAACGCCCAGCCCGTCGACCCGCTCCCGCCAGGCCAACCCGCCCCCCGCCGCTGATCCGATCGTTCCCTTTACCTCCGCTTCAACCTCTCGCCGTACCATGAAACCTATGAATCTCTTTGCCGCCGCGCTTCGCCTATCCCCGCCGACCACGCTCGCCCTGACCTGCATCCTCGCGTTCACCGCCTGCCGCAACGCGCCCCTGCGCCCCCCCATCATCGGGCCCAACTCCCCCGACACCCCGACGCTCCAAACGCCCCCCGATTCCGCCGCCGAGCCCGCCTCGCCCTCAATCCCCGCCAACCCTTCCACGCCTTCGGACCGCCCGGTGGTCCCCGCCCGCGTCATCAACCCCGACGCCCCGGCCGCCCCCCCCTCCCCTAACCCCGAGATCGCCCCCACCCCGCCCGAAAACAAACCCGACGACACCCCCACGCCTCCGGCAGAATCGACGCCCGAAGCTGGAGCCGAGGCCGATCCAGAGGCCACGGCTAAACCCGAGGCCCAAGCGGCGCCCCAACCCCCCCCCCCAACCCCAACCCCCCCCCCCCCCCAGGCCCCCCCCCAAGCCCACACCACCCCCCCCCGCCCCCCCCCCCCCCG
>JBCDDZ010000022.1:0-51317 GCA_039180025.1 Planctomycetota bacterium | reverse complement strand
GGGGCTGTACCAGTTCGTGTGGAACGAGGTCTGCGACTGGTACATCGAAAGCGTAAAACCTCCGCAGGGCGAAGCGATGGCGGCGGGTTCACGGCAGACGTTGGCGGCGGTGCTGGACGTGTCGCTGCGGCTGCTGCACCCGGTGATGCCGTTTGTGACCGAGCGGCTGTGGTCGGCGATGAACGAGGCGGTGCCGCAGCGCGGCGTGGCGGGGCTGTCGATCCCGGCGGGCGAGCTATTGGTGAAGGCGGCGTGGCCGACGGCCGACGGGTCGCTGACCGACGCGGACGCCGAGGCCGAGTTCGGGCTGCTGCAGGAAGTCGTCGGCATGATCCGGGAGGTGCGCGACGGCGCGAAGCTGCCGCCGCGGGAAGTGGTCGATTTCTCGATGCGGACCGCCGCGGCGAAGGCCGACGTGCTGCGGCCCCACGTGGCGACGGTCGAGGCGTTGACGAATACGAAGGTCGCGGCGCTAGGCCCTGAGGTCGAGAAGCCCGGCGGCGCGGCGGCGGTGACCGGCCCGGCGGGCGACGGGTTCCTGCACGTGCAGATCGACACCGCCGAGGAGGCCGAGCGGCTGACCAAACGCAAGGACGAACTCGAGCGCTCGCTCAAGACGCTCGACGGCCGGCTGGGCAACGAGAAGTACACGAGCAAAGCCCCGGCCCACCTGGTGCAACAGACTCGCGACCAGCGGGCCGAGGCCGCGGCGGAGCTAGACCGCGTGACGAAGCAGCTCGAAGCTTTGTGAAGAAAAGCCTCTAACCCGATCTCCGATCATGTGGGGGCTTGGAGCATGGCTTAGACTTGATGCCGTGCCGCGATTCAAGGACCAGGCGATCTGCATCCGCGACCTGGACTGGTCCGAGACCAGCCAGGTGGTGGTGCTGTTGACCGAAGCGCACGGCAAAATCCGCGGCCTGGCGAAGGGCAGCCGGCGGCAGTCGCCGTCGAGCCTCGCCCGTTTTTCCGGCGGCATCGAACTGCTCACCGCCGGCCAGGCGGTCGTCACCACCCGCCCCAGCAGCGACCTCGCCGCGATCACCGAGTGGGACCTACAGCAAGACTACTACCCGCTGCGGCGCGACCTGCGCGCCCAGCGCCTGGCGATGTACGCCGCCGACCTCGTCCACGCGATGCTGCCCGACGAGGCCGCGCATCCGGTGGCGTTTGCGCTGATGCGAGATCTCTTGGATCGGCTCTGCCAACGCGGGACGGTGCCGCCCGCGGCCGTCCCCTCCGAGCCGCACCACGCCGACGCGGCGCTGCTCCGCTTTCAGTGGGGCCTGCTCGAAGACTGCGGCTATAAGCCCGAACTCGAGCGCGACGTGCGTACCGACAAGCCGCTGCCCGACGCCCCGGCTTATAGCTTCGACCCGGCCGCGGGGGGGTTTACGGCTCAGGCCGGCTTGGCCGACTGGCGGGTCCGTGCCCAGACCCTGGCGCTGCTGCGGGGTATCGCCGACCCCCCTACCGCCGCGGACGCTGCGGCCCGTCCCGCCGGCGGCGACCCCGCGAGCCTCGACCGCGCAAACAAACTGCTCTGCGTTTACGCGCGGGCGATCCTGGACAAAGAACTCCCGACCATGGCCGTCGTCCTCGGGCCGTCCGCCGCTTAGCGCATCCCGATCGCAGGCTTAACGCATGGCGCCATCCGCCGTATCAAACGGCTGCCGCCCATTCGCGGGCCGGCCGCTCGGACCATTCGGACCGCCGTTGGGATGCGCTAACCGGACGTACCGCGGTTGGGGCATTCACCCCGAGTCGGCCGAGAGCAGCGCGTCGATCAGCCGCCCCGCCGTGGTGCCCCCCTGTTCCCCGCGGGCGAGGTGATACGCGTACTGGGCGTGCAGGCATTTGACGTAGTTGAAGTCGGCGATCCCCGCGATCCCGCCCCGGAAGCTGCGCCGCAGCGACGGCGACGCCTCCACCGCGGCCCGGTCGGGTTCGGTCAGCATCGCCCACCGCGTGTCCCGGTAGGCCGCGTGGTCCGCGTGGTACGCCGCCATCAATTCCGCGTCTTCCGCGAGCCGACGCTCGATCTCGCGGACGTGGTGGTGGCGTTCGAGTTCGGACATCGCCCGCATGAGCCCTGCGTCGCGCAGGTAGTAGATCGTTGGGAACGGCTCGACCCGCCCCGACGGCCGACGCAGAGGGTAGACCCGCTCGACCGCGGGGTGCGGAGGGTGTGTTTCGACTTGCGGCATAGGGACCCATTTTAATGAGCCCCGGGGCGAAAGGGCGAGCACCCTGCGGCGGTACGCGGTTTAGATATCGGGTTCGATCCGCTCGATATAAAACATCGAATCCGCGGCACGCGGGCCGATCATGTGCCACGACAGCGCGAAGCCGGGGTTTTTATCCATGTAGGTCTTGAACAGCGTCCGGCCCCACGTGTACTGCTGCTCGATGTTTTTCTCGACGCGCCGCACCTCGGTGTTGGGGATGAACTTCCGCTGGCTGTAGGACCAGTTCGGGTCCAGCCGGATCAGGAGGTGGCCCTCGTCCCACTCGATCGGGTAGCCGTGCACGTTGCCCTCGCCGGTGCCGGGGGTGTGGTACCAATAGCAGACGAACTTGTCTTTGTCCGCGGTCGATTGGTCGTTGGTCCCGCCCTTGAGCATGCGGGCGTGGGACACGCGCACCGGCACCACGCCCCACTTCTTCCGCGCGATCCAGGCTTCGCGGGCCGCGACGTCGTACAGCCCGACGTGGGCGTAGTCGACACGTAGCGTCTTGGTGCAGTACTGTTTGTTGATCGAACGCTCGGCAGCCACGGGCGATTCCTCGGCCTCGTCCGCCGGCCTCCCCCACGGGCCTTCGGACAAGAACCCTCCAAAAACGGTCCGACACGGTTGAGGCAGTCTAGTGCTTGAGACCGGCCCGGACGCCCCGGCCATGCCGAAACCGGTACGTCATTCCGGGCCCCCACGATGTGGATTATAACTCCACGCCCGAGACGCGATTTAGCCGATAACCTCAGGGCCCCTGCACGCGACATACCCGCCGACCGACGCCCCGCCCCGGAGCCCGCCCGATGACCGAATCCACCGCCCCCGCTGCCGCCGCCCCGCCCCGTGTCTCGGGCCGACTCGTCGAGCGCGCCGACGATACAATCACCCTCGCGCTGCCGGGCACGGACTACAAACTCAAGCTCGTGCTCGAGATCGAGTTGGACGCCGAGCCCGGCGAAAAAATCGTCGGCACGGTTCACGCCACCGCCCGCCGCGTCGACGTGATCCCCGCCGGCGGCCGGTACATCGAGCCGGTCTTCGGCCGCCCCCGCCGGGTCCAGGGCCGGGTCGTCGGCGGGCACGCCCCGAGCCGCGCGCTTTACGTGCAGGCTGGCCCCGGGCTGATCTGTACCCTTAGCGACCCGCGTCAACAGGTCGACGACTTCGCCCTGGGCCAGTTGGTCAGCTTCGACGTCGAGGCCGGGGCGGTCTTCAAACCCGTGCGACAGTGAAGTCGGCGTTTGGAATCTCGCGACATCGCTTCCGGTCGCGCCGCTTTGTGGTTTCTCTACTGGGGCGCTAAATTCACTGGCCCCGCGTCCCCCGCCGTGTACACTTCCGCCGTCCGGCTCGGCCCTGATCCTTCTCTCCGGGACCCTTCCCCATGAGCATCAAGCGCATCCTCGTCACCGGCGGCGCCGGCTTCCTTGGCAGCCATATCTGTGAACGTCTCGTCCGAGACGGACACGACGTCATCTGCCTCGACAACCTCTTCACCAGCCAGAAGAGCAACATCTCCCACCTCCTCGACGCGCCCAACTTCGAGTTCGTCCGCCACGACGTCACCCTGCCGATCACCCTCGAGGTCGATCAGATCTACAACATGGCCTGCCCCGCGTCGCCGGTCCACTACCAGTACAACCCGATCAAGACCATGAAGGTCAGCGTCATGGGGGCGATCAACCTGCTGGGCATGGCCAAGCGCACCGGCGCCCGCATCCTCCAGGCGTCGACCTCCGAGGTCTACGGCGACCCCACCGCCGAGCACCACCCCCAGACCGAAGCCTACCGCGGCAACGTCAATCCCATCGGCATCCGCGCCTGCTACGACGAGGGGAAACGCGCGGCCGAGACCTTGTTCTTCGACTACCACCGCTCCAACGGCGTCGACATCCGCGTCGTCCGCATCTTCAACACCTACGGCCCGCGGATGCACCCCTACGACGGCCGGGTCGTCACCAACTTCATCGTTCAGGCCCTCAAGGGCGAAGACCTCACCCTCTACGGCGATGGCTCTCAGACCCGCAGCTTCTGCTACTGCGACGACCTGGTCGACGTCATCATGCAGCACATGAACAACGAGCCAGCCTCCGGCGACCCCGCCGACGCCTTCGTCGGCCCGGTCAACATCGGCAACCCCGGCGAGTTCACCATCAAACAGCTCGCCGAGAAGATTATCGAGATCGCCGGCAGTTCGTCCAAGCTCACCTACCTGCCGCTGCCTAACGACGACCCGCTGCAGCGCAAGCCCGATATCTCGCTGGCGAAAAAAAAGCTCGGCTGGGAGCCGAAGATCAAGCTGGAAGAGGGACTCGCCAAGACCATTGATTACTTCCGGGGGGTCGACCTCGACGGCTTCCGCAAGCCGACCAACCACGACGCCCACAAGAGCAGTAACGCCTCGAAGGTGTGAATCGCTCCCGCCCACCTCGACCAGCACCCAGCCTGCGTCCGCACGACGATGCGGGCGACACTAGCGCATCCCCGCTCCGGGTGTAGCGTTTACCGCGGCCAAGCGTACAGATCATCTGTAGGCCTCCGTTCAGCGGGACGCTACAGGTGTAGTTGACGTGCGTTAAAGACCGCCGTTCCTCTGGCCAAACACGCGGGTCATGGCCCGGCGTAAACACAGGATTTCATCGCACACTCAAACGCCGGGATACGCAGAGAGGGTGCTGTCAAAAACGCTAGTCCTGCGTCCACAGAATTGCGAGCTTGTAGCGGCGGCCTTCGTCGTCGGTGTGGATCTCTTCTTCGACCGTTTCGACGATGCCAAACACCCGGCCCCCGAGCTTTTCGGTCAGGGGTATGGTTTCTCCGGTGCTCATGGCCCAGCCGGTGACGCCGTCGGGCTCGAACCGCCCCTCGTGGCTGCAACTCGCTACCGACGGGTCTTCGTACAACCGGATCGTGACTTGCTCTTTCATGGGGTCACTATATCGCGGGCATTGCCCGCGGGGGGACGGCCGCCGCGTTCGCCGAAAGCCGACGCCGCCATCTGTTCGCGAACGAACGCGACCCGCGGGTGTTCTTGCCGGTCCGCCGTCGCGATCAGCAGACGGAACTTCATCACCGCCGCCGGCGTGACCATGCCGCCTATCGGAATCGCCCCCGCCTTGAGCACCGCCCGGCCGACGGCGTAATCGCTGGCCCGCCCTCGGCCCGAGGCGAGCCCGGCCGTTAACAGCACCGGCAGACCCCGCTCGGTGGACGCCCGCACCAGCTCGACCCAATCGCAAGATGGCCGGCTCGGCACGTGCCCCGCGCCCCAGCCTTGTAGCACAACGCCCCGCCAACCGGCGTCCCGTCGGACCATCTCGAGATACGGCCTCGGGTCCAGCCCCGGCGACACCGCGACCGACAACACCCGGTCTGCCGGGCGGACCCCAGGCTCCCAAAGCGGCGGCGGCGGCGTACCCCCCCGCCGGGCCGCGTCGCGGTGCAGAGTCACCGTGCCGTCTTCCGCGACCCGGCCCAGCCCGTGCGGCTCGGGCGAGCGGAATCCGTTCAGGTCGTCAAGGCTGACTTTCTCCACCCGGCAGCCCCGCCATATCTGGCCGTGGAACACGACCGCGACCTCGCCCAGGTCGCTCGCCGCCGCGGCACAAGCGGCCGCGAAGTTGCGCCCGCCGTCGTAATCCTTGGCCTCGGGCGTCCGCTGCGACCCGGTCAGCACCACGGGTAACCGCAGCGGCGGCGGCCCGCACAAAAACGCCAGGGTCGCCGCCGCGTACGCCAGCGTGTCCGTCCCGTGGGTCACCACCATCCCTTCGATGCCGCGGACACGCTGCCGCGCGATCTCCTGCCGGATCGCGTCCCAGTCCTCAGGCGTCATGTCCGTGCTGTCCCGTAATGGAAACGACACTACCTCGAACCCATAGCGATCCCGCAGCGGGGCAAGCAGTCCCTCGACAGCGCCGGCCGCTTCCGCAGACTGTGCCACCCCCTCAGCGTCGCGCGCCATCGTGATCGTGCCCCCGGTCGTCACCACGCAGAGTTTAGGTTTACGGGCCGCCATGGACTGAAGTTTAACCCGCTGCCGCCTCGGCCCACAGGTTGTCTTCGACCACGCGGGCCGCGTCGAGCAGCGGCCCCTCCTGCCACGCCGGGGCCACCAACTGCACCCCAATGGGCGAAGCTTCTCCCTGCGGCGGGACGGGAATCGAAATCGCCGGCAGCCCCGCGAGGTTCGCCGTCACGCTGAACACGTCTTCCAGGTACATCGCCAACGGGTCGTCCGTCTTCTCACCCAGCTTAAACGCCGGGTGCGGCGCGACCGCGTGCAGCAACACCTCGCACACCCCGAACGCCGCGTCGAAGTCTTGCTGGATCAGCCGCCTCACCCGCAGCGCCTTGTCGTAATACCCCGCGTCGTACCCCGCGCTGAGCGCGTAGGTCCCGAGCATGATCCGGCGTTTGACTTCGTCCCCGAACCCTTCACCCCGGCTGCGGGCGATCATCTCGTCCAACGACTCGACCGCCTCTTGGGTCCGATGCCCGTAGTGGTACCCCGCGTACCGGGCCAGATTCGAACTCGCCTCCGCCGACGCGATCAGGTAATACGCCGGGATCGCGTACCGCGTGTGCGGCAAAGACACCTCCACGACCTCGTGACCCGAGGCCAACAACCGCTCAATGGTACTGGCGGTCGCCTCTTTCACCGCCGGGTCCAGCCCCGCCACGTCGTACTCCTTCGGCACGCCGACCTTCAGCTTTCCCGCCTTACCCGAACCTGTCGCCGCCGCTGAACCGTATCCCGACACCGGCACGTCCACGCTCGTCGAGTCCCGCCCGTCGTGCCCGGCAATCACCCCCAGCAACAACGCCACGTCCTCCACGCACCGGCCCATCGGCCCCACCTGATCCAGCGAAGACCCGTACGCCACCAACCCATACCGCGACACGCGCCCGTAGGTGGGCTTCATCCCCACCACCCCGCAGAACGACGCCGGCTGACGGATCGACCCCCCCGTATCCGACCCCAACGCGAGCGCGCACATCCCCGCCGCCAACGCCGCCGCGGACCCCCCGCTCGAGCCCCCCGGCACCCGCTCGGGATCCTGCGGGTTCCGCGTCACCCCGAACGCGGAGTTCTCCGTCGAAGACCCCATCGCGAATTCGTCCATGTTTGTCTTGCCCAACACGATCCCGTCCGCCGCCCGCACCCGCTCAACCACCGCCGCGTCATAAGGCGGCACGAACTCCGCCAGCATCCGCGAGCCGCAGGTCGTCGCCAGCTCGGCCGTGCACAGGTTGTCCTTCACCGCCACCGGCAACCCGGCCAACGCCCCGACCGCTTCACCCGCCGCCCGCCGCGCATCGACCGCCGCCGCTTCCGCCATCAACTTCTCGCGGTCGCGCAGCACAATAAACGCGTGCACCTCCGCTTCACGTGCATCAATCCGCGCTAACACCGAAGCCATCACCTGGGCACCGGTCACCTCCCCCGCGGCCAATTTCGCCTTGAGCTCCGCCGCCGTCTGTTCACCGAGTATCAAAATCGTATCCTCGTAAAACCCACTCACTGTCCCCTGTGCTTCCCGCCGACCGAACCTTCCCGGGACCCGCTGCACGGCTTACACGGCTCTCCGCCGGAACGCTTCTTTGCGCTGTTACGTCCAGCCTAACCGTGCCGACCCTATCGAGCTAATATCGATGCTAACGTAACGCAAAAACGCCGGCTTTACGCCAGCGTCATTTACTAAAAATATTTTAATAACCACCGTCCCTAATTTTACGATGCCCCCAGGCCAACGCTCCAACATAAAAGCGGGTGAAGAGATTCGAACTCTCGACATCTACCTTGGCAAGGTAGCGCTCTACCACTGAGCTACACCCGCAAAACACGATGTAAGCCATTCCAGAGAATTAACTTACGATTTCGAAATCCATTAGGTTTTTTGGCTGCTTAAAGGGGCTTCCAACTACGTTTCCAACCAAACGGCTTACGAGTTGAGCATATTACCACATCAAACAACTTTTGCCAGCAGGTGACCGCAGATGACCACTAGAGGCCGGGCTGGTCACAAGCCGATCGAGAAACGGCGGCGAAAACCAAAGAGGGAAGCTTCTGGAAAGTATGTCCGAGGCACTCCATTAAAGGGGACTCGGTTTGCAACGTCAGCAACCCGCCGGCAAGTGTCTTGCTCACTCTGCGGGCTCCCGATCTGAGCCTTCCAGCAGCCGACAACTGCATCAGCGAAGACCCCTCCGCAGCCCAGAGATTACGGCGATGTTCGCCCACGCGTTAAAACCTCGCGTATCCCCCTCACATACAAGACCACACAAACCGTGCAAAACATCAGACCGCCAAAATGAACCCGTCGCCCAACGCTTCACGCGCTGGAGCTGAGCGGGAATTCGGCTTCGCTTTGCACTTTGTCCCGCTGCGGTATTTCAAAACGGCTTGCGGGTCGGACGCTTAGGCGGGGCTTTTACCAACGGCCGGAGGTTGGTCGGCCGTCAACGTTTAGCCCGCGTCCGCGGCCATCTTCTCGGCCTTCGCGCGGGCGTCGTCGAGCGTGCCGACGTACATGAACGCCGACTCGGGCAGGTCGTCGGCCTCGCCGTCGCAGAGCCGCTTGAAGCTATCGATGGTGTCCTTGAGCGACGTGTAGATGCCGGGGAACCCGGTGAAGACCTCGGCCACGAAGAACGGCTGGCTCAGGAACCGCTCGATCTTTCGCGCCCGGTTGACGATGAGTTTGTCTTCTTCCGAAAGCTCATCGACCCCGAGGATCGCGATGATGTCCTGGAGCGACTTGTACCGCTGGAGGATGGTCTGGACCTGGCGGGCGACGCCGTAATGCTCTTCGCCCAGGACCCCGGGGTCGAGGATCGTCGAGGTCGAGGCGAGCGGATCGACCGCGGGGAAGATGCCCTTCTCGGCGATGCCGCGGGCGAGCACGACGAACGCATCGAGGTGGCTGAACGCCGTGGCCGGGGCGGGGTCGGTCAGGTCGTCCGCCGGGACGTAGATCGCCTGGACCGAAGTGATCGCGCCCTTGTCGGTCGAGGTGATCCGCTCCTGCAGCTCGCCCATCTCGGTGGAGAGGGTCGGCTGATACCCCACCGCCGAAGGCATCCGGCCGAGCAGGGCGGACACTTCCGAGCCGGCCTGCGTGAAACGGAAAACGTTGTCGACAAAGATCAGCGTCTCCTTGCCCGACGAATCGCGGAAATCTTCCGCCATGGTCAGGCCCGACAACGCGACGCGGAGGCGGGCGCCGGGGGGTTCGTTCATCTGGCCGAAGACCATCGCGACCTTGTCGAGGACATGGCCGGTATTACCCTCGGCATCGGTGAACTGGGCCTCCGCCATCTCGCCCCAGAGGTCGTTGCCTTCGCGGGTCCGCTCGCCGACGCCGCAGAACACGGAGTAGCCGCCGAACTCCCGCGCGACCCGGGCGATCATTTCCTGGATGATGACGGTCTTGCCGACACCCGCCCCGCCGAACAGCCCGATCTTGCCGCCGCGCACAAACGGGCAGAGCAGGTCGACGACCTTGATGCCGGTTTCGAGGATTTCGGTGCGGGGGTTGAGTGCCGTGAATTCCGGGGGCTCGCGGTGGATCGGCATGGTCTTGCCGGTGTTGACCGGGCCTTTTTCATCGATCGGCTCGCCGAGCAGGTTGAAGACCCGCCCGAGCACGCCCTCGCCGACGGGCACGGAAACCGGGGCTCCGGTGTCGACGCATTCCATGTTCCGCATGACGCCGTCGGTTGAGCCGAGCGCCACCGCCCGGACCTGGCCGCCGCCGAGATGCTGCTGGACTTCGCCGACGAGGTTGATGTCCAGGCCGTGATGGCTGCCGGTGATCTTGATCGCGTTGTAGATCTCGGGCAGATCAGATTCGGGGAACTGGGCGTCGAAGGTCGAGCCGATGACTTGCGTGACGGTACCGTTGGAGGCCATTAAAAATCTCGAAAAGCAGGAAAAAAGAGCGGAAACCAGGTAAATCGGGTGGTTTTGTCCACGAAAGCCGCATACGGCTTAGTTGGCGTCAACCTCGCCTAATTGGTCGCGAAGTGTAGCGATCCGGCCCACCCACCACAAATCCAAATATATCTATTGAATATATATATAATCTCGATATACTTGCTGTCGATATGTCTGATCTTGGCGAAAAATCCCGCCGCGACCTGTTCCGCGGCAGTCTGGATGTAATGGTGCTTGCCGTGCTCGCCGACGGCAAGCAGTACGGCTACGCCATCCAAAAGAAGGTCCAGCAGGCCTCCGGCCAGACCATTAAGGCCGGCTCGCTCTACCCGCTGCTGCACCGCCTCGAAACCGATGGCCTGATCGTCGCCACCTGGGAAGAAGACACCGGCCGCCCCCGGAAGTGGTACGCGCTGACCCCCGCCGGCGAAAAGAAATTCCGCGGGGCCGTCGCCGACTGGCAAGCCATGTTCGCCCGCATACAGTCCCTCGTCCTGCCCGCACTCCGCCACGTCACGAACCATCCCCAAGCCACCTGACCCCCCCAAGCCGAGGGATGACCATCCCTCGGCTTTCTTTATGGATATCCCCCGGAACCCCCGCCATGTCCGAACGCGAATTCGAGGCCTATCTCAACCTCCTGGCCCGCACGCTCAAGCTCTCCGAAGCCCAGCGGCAACGCATCGCCGGCGAGCTCCGCGACCACCTCGAAGAACGCTTGGCCGACCTCGTCGACGACGGCATGGACCGCGGACAAGCCATCCTCGCCGCCCTCGATGAGTTTGGCGACGCCCACGTCCTCGCCCACGATCTGACCACGCCCCAGTCATACCGCCGCCGGAAGAAAATCATACACACCAGCTTCGCCACCATCGCCGCCGCGGCGGCTGTCGCCCTCGCGGCGACTTACCTCTTGCCGACCAATCACCGGGGCCACCCGCCGCAGCCCGCGGCCCTGGCCGAGAGCGCCCCGGCCGAGGCGGCGGCCGAGGAAGCCCGCGCGGCCGACACCGGCACCGAATCCGCAGCCGGCTTTGTCTACATCATGGGAGAGACCCAACGCCCCGGGGCTTACAGCGTCCCGGGTAAAAACAAGTTGACGCTCCTGCAACTCATCGCATCTGCGGGCGGCCTGGTCGAAGACCAAGCCAAGGATGATCTGCGGCTGCGTGTCGTCCGGCGGCAGGGGGAAAAGTCTGAACTGGTCACCACCTTTACTTACCGCGAGGTCATGGACGGCGGCGAGCCGTTTTACCTTGAGCCCGACGACCTGATCCGCATCATCGCGGATCCCGGTCGGGTGGCCGAGAAAGCGCCCACGATGGTTACTTTCGATCTGTTGCCGTTGTTCGAGTTGGCTCTGGACGACGATAACCTGGAGGCCGATGCCGGCTCACCTGGGCTGGCTAAGTTGCAAGAACGATTGGCCGGCAACCTCTTCGACGTGTTGGTGGGCATGGGCCATGAGCGCGACGTCAAGACGGTGACGGCGTGGCTGGGGGTGCTCACCGTCGTCGGCAGTCCTGCCGCGATCACCGACGCCCAAAATTATCTCGACCAGACTCAACAAACGCTCGCCAAGCGGGCGACGCGGACGGCATCCGAGCCCCAACCGCAGGAGTAGCTCACCGCACCCGCGGCGGCACGCCCGCACGCTCCGCATGCTTCAACTACCTACATGAAGCCGAGATAAAACCAACTCGGGCCACGGCTAATCGGTGGGAGATGCGCTATATCATTGGTTCGATGCAATTACCTTTCGTGCTCGCCCAAGCCGACCCCCCCAGCACCCAAGCCAACCCGTCATCCGCCGCGGACGGACCGCCCGCGATCGAGATCAACCCCGACGAGGTGCCGGGGATCGATATCGTCACCGGCGAAGCCGAAACGCCCGAGCCCGAGGTACAGGGGGCGCTGGCGGAAAAACTCGATGAGGTCGTCCCGGATACCGGCTACGCCTCTGTGGACGGCGCGGTCAACACGCTGACCGACGCGGTGGGGAATCTGGTCGAAGGATTTTTCACGTCGCTGCCGCAGCTACTGATCGCGGTCTGTGTGCTGATCGCGACGGCGCTGATCGCCCGCTTCGCCGACTATGTGGCGAATCGGCTGCTGAAGCGGGCCCGGGTCCGGGAGAGCCTGCGAGACCTCTTCCGCATCTTCATCCGCACCGCCGTGTGGTTCGCCGGGATCTTCGTCGCCGCGATCATCGTGTTCCCCACGTTCGGCGTTGGCCAGCTCGTCGCCGCGGCGGGCCTGACCTCCATCGCGCTGGGCTTCGCGTTCCAGGATATCTTCGAGAACTTCTTCGCCGGCATCCTCATCCTCTGGCGGTTCCCTTTCGAGAACGGCGACTTCATCGAGGTCGACGGCCTGATGGGCCGCGTCGAAGACGTCGAGATCCGCATGACCCACATCCGCAAAACCAACGGCGAACTCGTGCTCGTACCCAACTCGATGATCTTCAAGAACAAGGTCACCGTGCAGACCAACCGGCCCAACGTCCGCATGGAACTCGCCGTCGGCATCGCCTACGGCGAAGACATTGCCGAGGGCCGCAAGGTCATCCTCGAGGCGGTCAAGTCCTGCGATACCGTGCAGCAGACCGTCAAGCCCGAGGTGCTGGCGACCGCGTTCGGGGCCTCGTCGATCGACTTCGACGTCATCTGGTGGGCCGCGTCCCGGCCGATCGAAGCCCGGCGGAGCCGCGACCAGGTGGTCGAAGCGATCAAGAAGGCGCTCGACGATGCGGGCATCGAGATCCCGTATCCGTACCGCACGCTGACGTTCTCGAAGAACGAGCCGGACATTATCCATGCCGTGGCCGGCCGTATGGACCAAGATCGCGGGGGGTCCGAGGGAGACAGCGGAGTGGTCGAGGGCTAAGCCAACCCGCTGAGCCATTAAGGCGAACCCCACCGCGATTCCAAACTCACGACATGGCCGGGCGACTACGGGGGTACCGAGTGATCTGGCCGCGCGGTATCTCCGGGAGGCTAAACTAAGCAGGCTCGTACGAGACGCTTCCGCGGCTCGGGACCTGCGGATACGGTGGGGAATCCACAATCAGAAAAAGAACAGAAAGACCACGATGGCGATCCGCGTTGCGCTGCACCACCTGACCCGATACGACTACGACCGCCCGGTCACGATGGGCGCTCAGTCCATCCGGCTACGCCCAGCGCCCCACTGCCGGACCCCGATGGTGTCGTATTCGATGAAAATCAACCCCGGCGGGAGCGACACCCCCCCGTTCGTCAACTGGCAGCAGGACACGCAGGGCAACTACCTGGCTCGGCTCGTCTTCCCCAAGCCGGTCACCGCGTTCGCCGTAGAGATCGACTTGGTCACGGACCTGACGCCGATCAACCCGTTCGACTTCTTCCTGGAGGAATACGCCCAGGAGTTCCCGTTCACCTACGCCCCGGGGCTGGCCAAAGAGCTCCGGCCGTACCTGGAGACCGTGGCCGCGCCCGAGGCCGGGCCGTTGTTCGAGGAAATGCTCGCGGCGATCGACCGGACCCCGCGGCTGTCGGTCGATTTCCTGGTGGATGTCAACCAGATGGTCGAGCGTCGGCTGAACTACTCGCTGCGGTTCGACCCGGGGATCCAGACACCCGAGCAGACCCTTGAGCGGGGCGTGGGGTCCTGCCGCGACTTCGCCTGGCTGCTGGTGCAGTTGCTGCGGCGCTGCGGGTTGGCCGCGCGGTTTGTGTCGGGCTATTCCATCCAGCTCGCCCCGGACGAGAAGCCGATCGACGACGGGGCGGCCGCCGGGGTCGCGGAAGACGTGACGGACCTGCACGCCTGGGCCGAGGTGTACCTGCCCGGCGCGGGCTGGGTGGGCCTGGACGCGACGAGCGGGATGATGTGTGGCGAGGGGCATATCCCCCTGGCCTGCTCCCCGGACCCGGGCAGCGCCGCGCCGATCACCGGGACGCTGGGGCCCTGCGAGGTTGAGTTCAGCTACGAGATGTCGGTCACCCGCATCCACGAAGACCCGCGGGTCACCAAGCCGTATACCCAAGCCCAGTGGTCGGCGATCGATGCGCTGGGGCGGGCCGTGGACCGGCGGCTCGAAGCGAGGGACGTGCGGCTGACCATGGGCGGCGAGCCGACGTTCGTGGCGGTCGACGATCCGGAGCACGAGACGTGGAACACCGCGGCGGTCGGCGGGGGCAAGCGCGGCTACGCCGATGCGCTGGTCAAGCGGCTGCGCGACCGGTTCGCCCCGGGGAGCCTGCTGCATATCGGGCAGGGCAAGTGGTATCCCGGCGAGCCGATCCCGCGGTGGGCCCTGGGGATCTACTGGCGTGAAGACGGCCGGCCGCTCTGGCGCGACGACGCGCTGATCGCCGACGAGTCGAAAGACTACGGGCACGGGCACAACGCGGCGAAGCGGTTTCTCCATCGGCTCACCGGCAAGCTCGACGTGACCGACGGCTACATCAAACCGGTCTACGAAGACACGGACCACTACCGGAAAGTCAAAGAGCGCCTGCCGGTCAACGTCACCCCCGAAGACAACAAGCTCGAGAGCCCCGAAGACCGCGAACGGCTCAAACGTGTGTTCGCCCGCGGACTCAACACCCCCGTGGGCTACGTCCTCCCGCTCACCCGGACCCGGACCCAGGACGGCACGAGGTGGCACAGCGGGATGTGGATGCTCCAGGCCGCCGCCCCGAAAAACCAGGGCGAAACCCAGCCCCGCGGCGAAAAGAAAAAGAGCACCGGCCGGCTGCGGCTGATCCCCGGGGACTCGCCGATCGGGCTCCGGCTGCCGCTCGACGCGCTGCCCTGGGTCGAAGACGAAGACCACCCCCACGTGGTGGAAGCCGACCCCACCCACGCCGCCTATCAGCCGCTGCCCGAGCCCGACCACTTCACCCACGGCGGGCAGCGCCGAGCCCCGCGTACCGAGGAAGCCCCCGCCGCCGGCACCCAGGCCGTCCACGAACAGATCTCCATTGACGCCCCCGGAGCCCCAAGCGATGCCGCCACGCCGGAGAACCCGGCCGACCGTGTGCCCCAGCCCGGCGAGTCGGCCAAGTGGGTCATCCGCGCCGCGATGTGCGTTGAACCCCGCGGCGGCCGGCTATACGTGTTCATGCCCCCGACGCGTCGGCTCGAAGACTACCTCGACCTGATCTCCGCCGTGGAGGCCACCGCCGCCGAGTTGGAAATGCCCGTCGTCATCGAGGGCTATACGCCGCCAACCGACCCGCGGGTCAAGCACATCAAAGTCACGCCCGACCCCGGGGTGATCGAAGTCAACATCCACCCGACCGCGGATTGGCAGGACCTGTCGGCGGTCACGGAAACGCTGTACGACGCCGCGAAGCGCTGCCGGCTGGGGACGGAGAAGTTCCAGCTCGACGGGCGGCATACGGGGACCGGAGGCGGCAACCATGTCGTGGTGGGCGCGGCCAAGCCGCTGGACTCGCCGTTCCTGCGTCGGCCGGACCTGCTGCGCAGCCTGCTGGGGCATTGGCACAACCACCCGTCGCTGAGCTACCTGTTCAGCGGGATGTTCGTCGGGCCCACCAGCCAGGCCCCGCGCGCCGACGAGGGCCGGGCCGACGCCACCTACGAACTGGAAATCGCCGGCGGGCAGATCCCCGACCGCGGCGACGCGGCGATCCCCCCGTGGCTGGTGGACCGGGTGTACCGGCACCTGCTCACGGACCTGACCGGCAACACCCACCGCGCCGAGTTCTGCATCGACAAGCTGTATTCGCCGGACTCGTCGACCGGCCGTCTGGGGCTGGTCGAGTTCCGCGGGTTCGAGATGCCGCCGCACCCGCGGATGGCGCTGACGCAGACGCTGCTCCTGCGCGCCCTGATCGCGCGGTTCTGGGAGACCCCCGGCCGGCACCGGTTGATCCGCTGGGGCACGATGCTGCACGACCGATTCCTGCTGCCCCACTACGTCGAAGAAGATTTCCGCGACGTCCTCGAAGACCTGCAGGAGCACGGCCTGCCGGTCGAAGCGCAGTGGTACGACGCGTTCTTCGAGTTCCGTTTCCCACGCCACGGGACGATCACCTGCGACGGGATCACGATCGAACTGCGGCAGGCGATCGAGCCCTGGCTCACGCTCGGCGAAGAGGCCACCGGCCAGGGCACGGCGCGGTACGTCGACTCGTCGCTCGAACGGTTGCAAGTCAAAGTCACGGGGATGGTCGGGGCGTTGTCGAATCGGCGGCACGCGATCGCGGTCAACGGACGTGAGCTGCCGCTGACCCCCACCGGGCGGGCGGGCGAGTTCGTCGCGGGGCTGCGCTACCGGGCCTGGCAGCCGCCGAGCTGCCTGCACCCGACGATCCCGGTGCACGCGCCGCTGACGTTCGACCTCATCGACACTTGGGCGGGGCGATCCGTGGGCGGGTGTACGTACCACGTGGTCCACCCCGGCGGCCGGAGCTACGAGACGTTCCCGGTCAACGCCCTCGAGGCCGAGGCCCGACGGGTCAACCGCTTTTTCGCGCACGGCCACTCGCCGGGGGAGATCGAAATGTCTCCCACGACACGCAGCCAGGAGATGCCCATCACCCTGGACCTGCGTCGACCGCCGGGTTGAACACCACCGCCGCGACGCCACGATCCGATCCGTATGCCAGGCAAAGGCTCGCTTTCGCTGCGGGCACACGCTCCGGATACCCCGGCGGATCGCGGAAGGTTGATCCGTATCGACACGCCCCAAAATAAAGCCGCCCCCAGCACCCCGGAGAGCGGCCGGGTGAAGGGGGCAACGGATATCATATCCCCGGCGGAGCTGAGGAGCCCCTTGACCGAACACAGAGACCAAACGAACACGATGGCCCCGCAGCCGACCCTGACCCCCTCGCCGAGCCCGACCCTGACCACCGCCTACGGCGAGGGAGACGGGATCTACGACGAAATGAAAGCGGCCGACGGCCTTGTACGCGGGCCCTGGCGCGGGTTTGCCGAGCGCCTGGACCGGCTGGGGGCCAGGGAATTTGAGCGGCGCTGGCAGCAGGGCCGGCGGATGATCCAAGACAACGGGGTGACCTACAACGTCTACGGGGACCCGCGGGGGATGGATCGGCCGTGGGAGCTGGACCCCGTGCCGCTGGTGATTTCGTCGCAGGAGTGGGCGCAGATCGAGGCGGGGCTCATCCAGCGTGCCCGGCTGCTTAACACCGTGTGCGCCGACTTGTACGGCCCGCAGACGCTGCTGACCGAAGGCAAGCTGCCGGCCGAGTTGATCCTGGGGCACCCCGGGTTTCTCCGGCCGTGCCACAACCTCGCGGTGCCCGGCGGGCGGTATCTGTCGCTGATGGCGGTGGACCTGGCCCGGTCTCCGGACGGGCGGTGGTGGGTGCTCAATGACCGGACCCAGGCCCCGTCCGGCGCGGGGTACGCGCTCGAGAACCGGCTGGTTTTGTCTCGTTCGTTGCCGGGGCTGTTCCACGACTGCCGGGTGACGCGGCTCGCAGAGTTTTTCGCGGGGCTGCGCGATGCCCTGCGGGCGATGTCGCCGCGGGTCGGACAAAACCCCCGGATCGTGCTGCTGACGCCGGGGCCGTTCAACGAAACGTTTTTTGAACACGCGTACCTGGCCCGCTACCTCGGGTTTACACTGGCGCAGGGCGACGACCTGACGGTGCGTCACAACGAAGTTTTCTTGAAGACCCTCGGCGGGCTGCGGCGGGTGGACGTGATCCTGCGGCGCTTGGACGACAGCTACTGCGACCCGCTGGAGCTTCGGCCGGACTCCGCGATCGGGGTCCCGGGACTGGTGCAGGCCGCGTGGGCGGGCAACGTGATCCTGGCCAACGCGCTGGGCACGGGGCTGTTGGAAACCCCAGGGTTGATGCCGTTCTACCCCGGGCTGTGCGAGTCGTTGCTGGGCGAACCCGAGAAGCTGCCGAGCGTGGCGACGTGGTGGTGCGGGCAGCCCAAAGAACTGGATTACGTGATCGAACACCTCGGCGAGCTGGTGGTCAAGCCCGCGTACCCCGGGGCGTCGGCGCCGGGGCTGGGTGGCAAGCCGATCGACGCGGTGTTCGGCCACACGCTAACCGCGGCGCAGCGGGACGAGGTGGTGGGGCGTCTGCGTGACCAGCCCGAGGCGTATGCCGCGCAGGAGGGAATCCCGCTGTCCACGTCGCCGGTGTGGGAAAACGGCCGGCTGGTGCCGCGCCACCTGATGCTGCGGGCATACGTCGCGGCCGACGCGACCGGCGACGGCTACCGGGTCATGCCCGGCGGCCTGACCCGCATCTCGACCTCCGCCGAGTCGCGGATCACCTCGATGCAGCGCGGCGGCGGCAGCAAGGACACCTGGGTCTTGTCCGACACGCCGATCTCGTCGTTCTCCCTGCTGCCCAGCGACGGCACCCTGGCGGCGACTGCGCTGTCCAGCGACAGCTTCAACCTGCCCAGCCGGGTCGCGGACAACTTGTTCTGGCTCGGCCGGTACGTCGAACGGGCCGAGGGGCTGGTGCGGCTGATCCGGGCGGTGGGTTCGCGGATGGTGGACGATGTGCAGGGGAGCTCGACCCCCGAGCTGAGCGCGCTGCTGAGCGCGCTCGACGCGGTGACCCTGGGCAAGGCCGACCGGGACCGCAAAAAAGACGACGACACCGCCGCCGAACACCGGGTGCTCGCTTCGGTCTTCGACCCGGTCACGCCGTACGGCCTGGCGGAAACGCTCGGGCACACCCGCCGGCTGGCGTCGATCGCCCGCGACCGGATCTCCGTGGATTCGTGGCGGATCCTCAGCCAGCTCGACCGCGAGTTCCAGGCCGCCCGCGCCGCCGAGGCCCCCGCCCGCGAGGCCACGGTCCAGACGCCGATGCTCGACCCGCTCACCGAGGCCATGGACCTGCTCGACAAAATGATCATCACCCTCGCCGGGTTCACCGGGCTGGGCACCGAGTCGATGATCCGCAACCAGGGCTGGCGGCTTCTGGACCTGGGGCGCCGGCTCGAGCGGGCGGTCAACACCGTGGGCCTGCTCCGCGCGCTGGCGGGCCGGCCCATCGAGCACGAGGGGGCGGTGCTCGAGTCGCTGCTGGAAGTTAAAGCCAGCGCGATGAGTTACCGCCAGCGTTACCTCGCTCTGCCCGCCGCGCTGCCGACGATCGACATGCTCCTCCTTGACGAAACCAACCCCCGCTCCGCGGCGTACCAGCTCGTCGTGATCCGCGAACATCTCGATAAACTACCCCGCCCGGGCGCGGCGGAAGGCCGACTCGAAAACGACCAACGGCTCGCGCTGAGCATGCTGAGCCGGCTGCGGCTGACCGACCCCGAGCCGCTGATCGACCGCGACGAACACGGGAACCGCCACCGGCTGCTGGAGGTCCTCGCCCAGCTCGAAGGGCAGCTCCCGGCACTGTCGCAGGCGGTCGCGCGGCAGTTCCTCAGCCACAATGCCGTCTCGGCCCGCCTGGGCAATCGCCCCGCTGTCGCGCTCCCGCCGCCCGAAGAACCCCTGTGACGGCCGCCGCCTCGCCGCACCCGAAGCCAACCTCTCCTTTATGAAGTACCGCATTTCGCACGAAACCGAATACCGCTATACGGTCCCCGTCGACGTCGGCCAGAACCAGGTCACGCTCCGGCCGCGCGATATCCCCCGGCAGCGCTGCCTCGACCACACCCTCGACATCGAGCCCAGCCCGAGCACCACGAACGTCCGCACCGACTATTTCGGCAACGCCACGGTCCTCTTCAATGTGCAGTTGCCGCACACCCGCATGATCGTCACCTCGGTCAGCGACGTGGAGGTCAACCCCTCGCCCGAAGACTCCCCCGAAAGCAGCCCGCCCTGGGAAGACATCCGGGCGGCGGTCCGCGGCGACCGGTCCCCGGCCGGGCTGCAAGCGCTCCAGTTCGTGTTCGATTCGCCGCTCATCCGCACCGCGCCGGCACTCACCGCCTATGCCGCCGAATCGTTTACCGCCGGCCGGCCCGTGCTCGCCGCCACGCGGGAATTGACCCATCGGATCTTCACCGATTTCAAATACGACCCCACCACCACCACCGTCTCGACCCCGGTCGACGAGGTGTTCACGCTGCGCTCGGGGGTCTGTCAGGATTTTGCGCACCTCCAGATCGCGATGCTCCGCGGGCTGGGCCTGCCAACGCGCTACGTCTCAGGCTACCTGCGGACCTTCAAGCGGGACGGCGATCCCAAGCTGATCGGGGCCGACGCCTCGCACGCCTGGCTATCGGTATTCGATGGCACGGGCGACCCCGAAACGGGCTGGACCGATTTCGATCCGACCAACAACCAGGTCCCCGGGGAGCACCACGTGACCGTGGCCTGGGGGCGGGACTACGCCGACGTGAGCCCGGTCAAAGGCGTTATCGTCGGAGGGGGCGAACACACGATTGACGTCCGCGTCGAGGTCAAACCGATCGACAGATAACCGCCCTATGCTGCTTGCCCCTTGCTATCGCCGAACATCATCCGAGGCCGGCCCGCCGCCCTGGTCCGGGCCGCGACGGCTTCGACGGAGCGGTCAACTCGGGAGATTCTCGGTCAGGAGTTCACGCAATACGTCCAGGGGCGGCGCGAGCCCGGTCCAGAGCGCGAACTGCGCGGCCCCTTGCCGGAGGAACATCTCCCGGCCCGCGAGGGTCGCGCACCCCGCCGCCGCGGCCTCGCGGAGCAGGCGGGTTTCCGCGGGGTTGTAGATCGTGTCGAAAACCAGCGGGCGGGCGGCACCGCCTTCGGCGGGCGGCGGCCCGAATACCGCCGGGCTGGCCTCGGGGTGGGGGTGCATGCCCACCGGCGTGCAGTTGACCACGAGATCGAAACGGTAGGGATCGAGCGCCTCGAGGGGCTGAGCCTCGGCCCCGAAGGTGTCGGCCAGGGCTTGGGCTCTGGCTACGGTGCGGTTGAAGACGGTCACCGCCGCGGCGTGGTGGGCGAACCCGGCCACCGCAGCGCGGGCCGCGCCCCCGGCGCCCAGCACCGCGACCCGTTTGTCGGCGAGCTGATCCGGCCCGATGGACCAGGCGTCGCAGACCGCGTCGAGGATCGCGGCGTAGTCGGTATTGCCGGCGTAGAGCGAGCCGTCACCCCGGCGGTGCAGGGTGTTCGCCGCGCCGATCGTCGCGGCCAGCGGCTCGATCTCGCCGCCCTGCTCTTCGACGAAACGCAAGAGATTCTGCTTGTGGGGGATCGTGACGGACGCGCCGCGGAAATGCAGGGGGGCGTAGTCGAGCCAGCTCAACACGGTGGCTTTGAAGTGCTCGTACTCGGGCGGGATGGGCAGCGGGAGGTAGACCCCGTCGTAGCCCGTGGCGTCGAACCCCGCGTTGTGGAACGCCGGGGAGACGGAGTGGCCGACGGGGAAACCGATGACGCCGTAGACCCGGGTTTCCGGGGTCTGTTGATCCCAGCGGTAGCATTGTTTGAGCTCTGCCACCGTGGGCTGGCCGGGCGCGGTGGCGTGGTGCTTGTCCAGGCTGGCGAAGGTGAGCAGCGCCCCGAATTTTTTCGCCAGCACCCGCGACGGCAGCCCGGCTTCGCCCATGCAGAGGGCGATCGTCGGCTTGAGTCGGCGGCGGACGATCTCGAAAGCCTCGAGGTTGTCGCGCAGCGAACGGGCCCGCCAGGCGAGCTTGATCACCCGGCAGGCCGGGGCGGTCGCCATGGCCATCAGCTTGCGGTCCAGGTCCGGGGGCATGGTTTCGAAGTCGTGCGACGAGAGGATCAGCCCCGTGGTGACTTCGGGGCGGGGCTGGTCTTCGTGGTCGATCACCAGCCCGATCTTCTGCCGCAGGTTGGCCGATGTTTCGTAAGCGCGGAGTTCGACGTCGAGATATGCCGGGGTGATCCCCGATCCGCCGGCGCCCGGCCCCAGGGCCGCGTGTTCGAGCAGGCTGATGCGGTGCATCTCGTCGCCGTCGTAGTCTCCGCCTTCCCAGACGGGGCGGCAGGTTACGATGCACGGCAGCGGCGAGTCGCGGACCAGCTTCTCGATGTCCCTCAGCTTCGCTTCGCTTAAATCAGCCCCCGCCGAAACGAACGCATCCAGGCGGTACTCCACCAGGTCGGCCCCGAACTCCGCGGCACGGACCGCTAAAGAAAGCGCAGCGGCGTAGGTATCGACAGCGATCGGTACGGTCAGGCGGGTCATGGAGGCATAGGTTAGCGTTGCCGGCCCATCCAGACAGGACGGAAAGGCAGCAGCAAGAGATTGATCGCGGGCCGCAACACGCGGGCCCCACCGCCGAGGCGAACAAGAGATGTCCCGCGGAGATCACGTATTCGGTCAAGAATCCGACCGGCTGCGGGAGCGGCAAGCTGACGCCAACCGCGGGTTCAAAACCGCACGCTCGGCCCGGGGCGGCTCACCGGGCGGGTCCGCCGGATGAGCAGGATGGCGGTGGAAACACCCAGTATCCCGGCCGTGGTCGGCTCGGGGATGGGTACGACTTCCGATACGGCAGTGGCAAACGCTTCGCCTAACGAAACCTGCCCCTGGGCGTTGAAGTGCAGGTCATCGCTCTTGATCCCGAACCCGTCGGTATCGATAAGAAAAGCGTTGGGGTCGTTGGCGGCGACTTGGTCTTGGGCGGCACGTACCGAGTTATAGCCGGCGGTCGTAATCGCGGTCTGGTTGTCGGAAAGCCGGCTGAGGAAAAACGGCAGGTCCTGGCCGTAGCTACCCCGCACCGCCGCGATAAATTCGGTCAGGTCGTTGGCGTACTGGGCCTGCGTCCGGTTGCCGAAGGCATCGGTTTCGCCCTGGGTCCAAAGCATGCCGCCGATGGTCACGTTGTGGCCCTGATCGGCGAGCTTCTGAAGCCCGAGCGCGACGGTGTCGGTGAAGGCGGTGTAGTTGTTGTTCTGCTGATTCGGATCCCAGTCGTTGGAAAGGTTGGTCCCGCCATCGGCCGACTTGATCAGGGCAATCCGGGCGTCGGGGTTGGACGCGATCAGCGATTGGCCAAAGGTCACTTCCGGACCAAAATCGGTGCCGCTGTCGGGCGCCAACGGACGGAAGCTATCTGCGTTGGTCGTCCCGTCGAAGAGTTGAACTTCGCTCTGCGGCCGCCGCAGCCCGGCGGCCAGATTGTCCGCGTCTGCACGCCCGGCCATATTCGACTGGCCCGCCAGCAGGAAAACCGTGATTTCATCCGCCTGTACACTTACAGAGCCCAAGGCCAGCAACGCCACGGACAGGCAACTCAAATACAGCTGTTTCATAGCAACACTCAAAAAAATAAACGGAGAACCACAAAACGTATAGAGATTCGAAAACGGCCACCCCTGCAAATAGATACGCAATCTTAAACCATTTTTCGAACAATGCGATAAAAAAATAATTTCTTTCCGGAAACAGCCCCAGAGCCCTCGGGTATCTTGTGGCCGCTCGACGGCAAGCCCGACCTGTTTCCCAGAACTATGAATGAGGATCCGCGCGATGAAAAAATATAAAAAAGCTTCAGACATCAAAGTCGGTGTGGTCGGCTACGGCGGCAGCTTCAATATGGGCCGTCAGCATCTGAGTCAGATGAAGAAGGCCGGCATGACGCCGTTCGCGGTCTGCGAACTCGACCCCGCCCGCCTCGCAGCAGCCGAAGAAGACTTCCCGGGCATCGAAGCGTACGACTCGTTCGACGCCATGCTCAAGCAGTCCGAGGTCCATTTGCTTGTCCACATCACGCCGCACAACCTGCACTTCCCGTTGGCGATGAAGTGCGTTAAAGCGGGCAAGCACGTGGTCACCGAGAAGCCGTTCGTGGTCACCACCTCCCAGGCCGACAAGCTCATCGCGGCGGCCGAAAAACAAGACGTCATGGTCAGCACGTATCACAACCGCCACTGGGACGGCTGGATCGTGCGGGCGGTCCGGGAAATCGTCGGGAAGAACATCATCGGCGAGGTCTACAAAATCGATGCCTACATGGGCAATTACGCGATGCCCGGGCCGTGGTGGCGCACCAGCCGGTCGGTCTCCGGCGGCATCCTCTACGATTGGGGCGTCCACCTCCTGGAATATTGCCTCCAAGTCATCCCCTCCACCATCACCGAAGTTTCGGGGTTCGCCCAGAACGGCTATTGGGAAAAACAGTCGCCGAAAAATTTCCCCTGGCGTGGCGATATGAACGAGGACGAAGCGACTGCGGTGGTTCGCTTCGACAACGGTGCTTTCGTGAATCTCTGCGTGTCGCAACTGGGCAGCTATCCCGCGACCGACATCCTGACCTTCCACGGTACCAAGGGCAGCTACGCCATGGATTTCCAGCATTGGACCACCCGTATCGCGAATCGCAAAGGCGAGTTGGTGGAAAAAAAAGGCAAGCACCCGAAGTCCGACGGAGGGAAAATCTTCTACCAAAACATCGCCGAACACCTTACCGGTCAGGCCGAGCTGGTCATCACCCCCGAGTGGGCTCGTCGGCCGATCCACATCCTCGACCTCGCGTCGAAGAGCGCGGCGCAGAACAAAGCCCTCAAAGCCAAGTACGGCTGAGTGATTCCCGCCTCGGTGACCGACACGCTCGCCCACACCAAACCACGGCCACCCGGCCCCCAGCGCGGGCCGCGCTGCGAGGCGGAGGGCGTAAGGTCCGTTACAGGGGGTCAGGACTCTGCGGCGACTTGTTCGACGGGACGCTCGATCACCTCATCGACCAGGCCGTAGTCTTTGGCTTCCTGGGCGCTGAAGAATTTGTCGCGCTCGGCGTCCTCTTCGATCTGCGCCACGTCCTGGCCGGTATAACCGGCGAGCAGTTCGTTGAGCTCTTTCTTGGTTTTGAGGATTTCCTCGGCTTGGATCTGGACATCGGTCGCTTGGCCGTAGATCCCGCCGTAGGGCTGGTGGATCATGACTTTGGCGTGGGGGAGGCAGAAGCGTTTGCCCTTGGTGCCCGCAGCGAGGGTCAGCGCGCCCCCGGACATCGCCTTGCCGATGCAGTAGGTGTTCACGTCGGAGCTGATGAAATCCATCGTGTCGATCATGGCCAGCGTGTCGTCGACGCTGCCCCCGGGGCTGTTGATATAGAGGTTGATGTCGACCCCGGGCTTCTGATTCTGGAGGTGCAGCAGCCGCATGACGACGCCCATCGCGCTGGCGTGGTTGATCTCGCCGACCAGGAAGATCACCCGGTTTTCGAGCAGCAGCTCATCGATCGTCATCTCCCGGTAACGGCCGATCGGCGGGGCGAGGCGGGGATTGGGATAGGGATTCGCGGCGTGTCCGTCCGAAACGGCGTGGGGCAGGTAAGCCAAGGGGTCAAGCGGAGCGTTCATCGTGATGCCTCAATTGGGTCAAACCCAGGATCCGTCCTGGAAACGTAAACCCAATCATAGCAACGCCGCACCGCCGGAGTCGCCCCCGCCTGCTTCTCGCCCCACGGGGGGGCGACCTTAAGCAAGCGGGAGGTCCGGCGGTGCGGCTGGATCGGGTCTTGGGTCGTATTAGAGCGCGGGGTTACAACGCTTGGGGATCGTCTTCGTCCTCGTCGTCCAGGTCCAGATCGAAGCCGAAGTCTTCTTCGGGTTCGGCCGGCTCACCCAGTTCGAGCTTGGGCAGGTTGTCCTGTTCTTCGAGCATCTTCCGCAGGTAGCCGTTCTCCCGCCGGGTCGCCTCCAGGTCAAAAACCAGGTACTTGATCGACAGCCGTAGATAGTCCAGCGACTCCTGCAACTCGCCCACGGTTTTCTTGAGCTTGCCGTGACGGGCTTTGGTTTGCTCGGCCAGAGCTTCGAGCTTGGCCCGCTCGGCCGGGGGCAGCGTGCTGATCTCACCCATCAAATCGCCAAGCTTTTTCTGGAAGTCGTTTTCATTCATCGGGGGTCACTGCTCCATTCGATGGGCCCGCGAACTGCCGGCCACCTTTGGGTTATATCACGCCCCTACGACGAAGCGAAAGAGAAGTGAATTTATTTCATAAATTTTCTTAAGTTCATATATATCAATAATTAACGATATATATCCCCGCCAACGATTGGCGGTTACTCTGCAACGGTCAGGCCGGATGTCGCTCAGGGACAACACGTAATCTGTGTCGGATCGGGCCCATCGGCCGCTTGGCGGTGCCCCCTCACCGCGTCCAGGTCACCTTGCCGCTACCCCCCGTAATCTTGCCCAGCGCAAAGACCGTCTCCCCGGCCCGGCTCAGCTTCTCCGCGACCGCCTCGGCAAAATGCGGCCGAACGATCAGCGTGTACCCCACCCCCATGTTGAACACCCGGAGCATCTCCTCGTCCGCCACCCCGCCGTGCTTCTGCAAAAACCCGAACACCGCGGGCACTTCCCACGCCGCCCGGCTCAGCTTCGCGTTCAGATGCCTCGGCAGCGCCCGGCTCACGTTCCCCGGCAAGCCCCCCCCCGTGATGTGCGCCATGCCGCTCACCGGCCGCTTCCGTTTGTACTGCCGCAGCAGCCCCGTGATCGACTTCACGTAGATCCGGGTCGGCTCCAGAAGCACCTCCCCCAGCGTCCGGGCTTCGTCCAGTTCCGGGTACACCTGATTCAGGTCCAGCTTCGCCCGCTCCACGATCGCTCGCACCAGCGTGTACCCGTTGCTGTGCACCCCGCTCGACGCGAGCCCCAGCACCACGTCCCCCTTCTCCACCCGCTGGTCCCCCTCGATGATCCGCTTGAGCTCAACCACCCCCACCGAAAACCCCGCCAGATCGTAATCCCCCCGCCCGTACACGTCCGGCATCTCCGCGGTCTCCCCGCCGATCAGCGAACAGCCCGCGAGCTTACACCCCTCCGCCACGCCCTTGACGATCTGCTCCATGTGCCCGGGGTCCACCGAGTGGGTCCCGATGTAGTCGAGGAAAAACAGCGGCTCGGCCCCCTGAACGATCATGTCGTTCACGTTCATCGCCACGCAGTCCTGCCCGATCGTGTCGTGACGGCCCAGCTCGATCGCCAGCAGCACCTTCGTCCCCACCCCGTCGGTGCAGCTCACCAGCACCGGGTCCTTGTAGTTCCGCTTGAAAAGTTTCTCGTTGTAATCCAGCCGAAACATCCCCGCGAACGCCCCGTGTTTCCCCAAGACCCGGGGGCTGTGCGTCCGCCGCAGGTGGTGCTGGATCCGGCCGACCATCGCGTCGCCCGCCTCGATCGACACACCGGTGTCGGCGTAGGTCAGCCCCCCCGCTCCGCCGCGGGTGGCCGTGGACGCCGAGCCTGATTTTCCTGGTCCTTTTCGGGTTTTCGTTGCCATAACCCGGTAGTGTACGATCCGGCCGTCACACCCGCATCCGCCGGGCGTACACCCACCACTCGACCAGCAACAGCCCCAACGCCCCCCACGCGAACCACGTCCAGACCTCTTTCCGGATCAGCGAAGACGCCCCCGCCGTCTGGGCCACCCCCGTGCTCACCTCCAGGCGCGCCGCTGGCCGGATATCGCTCTCGAGCACATCCAGCAGGTTCACCGGCAGCCGCTCGAACGGCGGCAGGACTTCGCCCGCGTCCGCCTGATAGACGCCGACCCGCTCAAACGCGGGCAGCGACGCCGACCCCGACCGCGCCGTACCCGAAAGCCGCTCCGGGCCCCGGTACCCCACCGTCGAGACGCCCTGCGCGACCGGCACCGTCGCCGACGCCCCGGTCGCGAACATCAGCCCCGCGCCCGCCGCCGCCCCGCCCCGGCCCTCCGCCCCCCCGCCGCCCGCGGGACTCGCCCGGAGCCCCAGCACCTCCAGAGCGTTGACCATGAACACCTGAAAACTCCAGTGGTGCGGCCACCGGCTCTCGAGCACATCAAAACTCACCGCCGCGTGCGTCCGCCCCGCGACCCGGACCTCCGCGATCAACGGACCCGCCAGCCCCACCGCCAGCACCCGCGCCGACAGCGGCACCGACAGCCGCCCGGGCCGACGCAGCGTCACGTCGTCCAGCACCACGTACCGCATCAGCGGATGGTCCCGCTTCCAGGTCAGCACCGACTGCATCGCCGGCGCATCGCCGCTCGACGCGAAGACATCAAACCCGTCCACCGGCGGGGCCGAGCCGAACGACAAACTGCTCACCGTCGGCACGGACGCCGGCCGGTACCGATCGAACACCACCAGATCGTACCCCGGTTCCCCGCCGCCCCCGTCACGCAGCGTCTGCGGCGCGATTCCCTCGTATTCCGCGGGCGTCTTCAGGACCAGGTCGCGTGCCCCCGCCGCGAGGACCGCCTGCCGCAGGTAGCGGTTGCCCTCGGTCACCAGCATCACCCGCAGCCGCTGCGCGGGCAGGAGTTCCAGCCGCGCGGCGTCGTCCGCGGCCAACGTGTCTTGCTGATCGTGGGTCAGCTCGATGGACGCCCCCCCCGGCAGGTCCAGGTCAAAGGTCAGCGACTCCTGTCCGGGCTGGTCCGCCGTGGCCGCGGGAAGCGACACCGCCCGCGTGCGGACGACCCGGCCGTCCACCCGGAGGTTCACGTTGGCCCGGACCGGCGCGGAGCCCGTGTGCGCCAGGCGGGCGAAAATACCCACCCGGCCCGGCCGGTTGTAGTCGCGCCGCGCCGACGCCGCCACGAACCCGAGATTCGCCGTCGTCGGCTCGCCCAGCCGCTCGAACGCCAGGGTCGCCCCGGGCAGCGCAAGCGCCTCGCCCGTGTCGCGATGCACCCGCCCGTCGCTAAAAACATAAACCGTCAGGGCGTCGGCGTCGGCCGCCGCGCCGGGGCCGGCCGCGTGCGGGGCGATCAACCCGAGGGCCGGCTCGAGCCGACCCCGCTGGTCCGTCGGCGTGACGCCCCGCACCGCCGACCGCAGCAGCCCCCGGTCGTTGGTAAACGACTGCACCACCTGCGCCCGCTGCGCGAACGTCACCACCATCGCCCCCGACGCCGAGTCCCCGGCATCGATCGCCTCGATCAGCTCCAAGGCCTTTTGCTTGGCCTCCTCGAGCCGTGACGCCCCCCCCGCCGCGTCCCGGGTATTCATCGACGCCGAGCGGTCGATCACGATCACCACCCGCTCCCCCGGCGCAAGCGTCGCCCGCTGCACCGGCCGGGCGAGGGCCAGCAGCAGCAGCGCCAGCAACAACAGTTGGAGCCACAACAAAAGGTTGTTGCGGATCCGCTGAAACGGCGCGTTGACCTGCAGGTCCTGGACCGCCCGCTTCCAGAGCAGCGTCGAGGGCACCGCCATCGGCTTGCGACGCAGCTTGAGAAAATAAAGCGACACCAGCAGCGGGACGGTGATCGCCGCCGCGGCGAGGGCGGTGAGGGGGCTCAGAAAACTCATGGGTTTCCCCGGTCGTTTTTAACCACGAAGGCGCAAAGACGCGAAGGCGCAAAGCAAGGCCACGGCATAAGTACTGAAACCCTGTCTCTGGGATTCCTTCGTGTCTTCGTGCCTCCGCGTCTTCGTGATTGGATCGAATTCATCCCAACAACCCCCTCTCGCGCAGGTATTTCAGAACCACCAACTCGACCGCCACGTCGGTCGTGGCGGTCATGTAGCTGAGCCCACGTTTGACGCAGACGTCGCGGACGTGGTGGCAATAGGCCTGGAGGTTGGCCTGGTATTTCTCTAGTAACGCTTTGCTGACCGAGACCTCGGCGAGGTCGCCGTCTTCGAGGTCGGTGAGTTTGAGGTCGCCGACGACGCCGCCCTTGGCCGGGTCGACTTCCTGGGGGGAGAGAAGTTGGATCGCGTAGGCGTCGTAGCGGTCGCCGGCGAGGTAGCGGAGGGCGGCGGCGAGGTCACCCTTGTCGAAGAAGTCGCTGACGAGGACGACGACGCCGGGGCGCTGGTTGAGCATGGCGAGGTTTTTGCAGACGGCCGCCAGGTTCCCCTGGGAGGACGAACCGGCCGTGGCGGGGGGCGGGGCTTGCTGTTGGTTGAGCCAATCGACCATGCGGGGGATCGGTCGGCGGCCGCGGAGGCCGGTGGCGGTGCCGGCGACGGCGTCGGTGAAGCTGTAGAGGTTCAGGCGGTTGTAGTGGGTCAGCGCGATGTAGCCGAGGGCGGCGACCATCTGCTTGGCGTAAATGAGCTTGTTGGGTTCGCCGTAATTCATCGAGGCGGTGGTGTCGAGGACGAGGGAAACCGAGAGGTCTTCCTCTTCCATGAACAGGCGGAGGAAGAGCTTGTCGAGGCGGGCGTAGAGGTTCCAGTCGATGCGGCGGAGGTCGTCGCCGACGACGTAGTTGCGGTAATCGGCGAACTCGACGGAAGCCCCACGTTTCTTAGATCGCCGTTCGCCTTGCACCGTCCCGCGGAGCATCTTCCGCGAGCGTACATCAAGGCGGTCGAGTTGGCGCATGAACTCGGGCGTGAGCAGGGTGTCGGGGTTGAGGGTGGTTTCAGGCATCGGGGTTTAACCGCAGAGGCGCGGAGGACGCGGAGGAAGACCGCTCGGTCAGGACGATTCTTTGGATGCCGTTACGCAGGACTTCGACGTTAAAATTAATCAGTAGGGCCAATGGGTGCCCCGTGGCTTTGAGGTAGCTGATGACTTGAGCCTTGTGGATCGGGTGTAGGGCCTCCACTGCTTTGAGTTCGACGACCAGCCGTTGGTCGACGAGCAGGTCGAGCCGGCCCTCCCCGATCGGCTCGTCGCGATAAAACAACCGGACCGGGGATTCGGAATTATGAGAGAGACCGCGGTGTCGCAACTCGATCGACAACGCTTTCGGGTACGTCGATTCGAGAAAACCGGGCCCCAACTGCCGATGCACCGCGATCGCGGCCCCGATTACTTGTTCCGTTAGGTTGTTTAACTCGACACTCGGTTCCTGCATTTTGTTGTCCTCTGCGTCCTCCGCGCCTCTGCGGTTCAACCGGCCGTTGCGGCAGCCTCGACGGGCAGGTGGTCGATGATGTCGTTGACGATCATGTCGGCGGTGATGCCCTCGGCCTGGCCCTCGAAGTTCAGCAGCACGCGGTGACGCAACACCGGCAGCATCACGTCGCTGATGTCGGCGACGGCGACGTGGGCACGGCCGTCGAGCAGGGCGCGGACCTTGCCGCCGAGGACGAGGGCCTGGGCGGCACGCGGGCTTGCGCCGAAACGTAGGAACTGTTTGCTGAGTGAGGTGGCGAACTCGCCATCGGGGTGAGTCGCGAGGACGGCGCGGATGGCGTAGTCCTGGACGTGGGGGGCGATTAATACTTGCCGGACGAGTTGTTGGTAGATGACGATTTTTTCGGCGTCGAGGACGGGCCCGATGGTGGGGCTCACCGCCATCGTCGTGCGGTTGACGATCTCATTGAGTTCTTCGCGGTTGGAGTAGCCGACGTCGAGCTTGAGCATGAAGCGGTCGAGCTGGGCTTCGGGCAGGGGGTAGGTGCCCTCTTGTTCGATGGGGTTTTGGGTGGCCATGACGAAGAAGGGTTTGGCCATCTTGTAGGTGATGCCGCCGACGGTGACGGATTTTTCCTGCATGGCCTCGAGCATGGCGGCCTGGGTCTTGGGGGTGGCGCGGTTGATCTCGTCGGCGAGGACGATCTGGGCGAAGATCGGGCCCTTTTGGAACTGGAACTGGCGGGCGACGGTGCCGTCGGGTTTTTGTTCTTCGACGACGATGGTGGTGCCGGTGATGTCGGCGGGCATGAGGTCGGGCGTGAACTGGATGCGTGAGAAGTCGAGGGACAGCGCTTCGGAGAGGGAGCGGATGAGCATGGTTTTGCCGAGGCCGGGCACGCCTTCGAGCAGCGCGTTGCCGCCGACGAAGAGGCAGGTGAGGATGCCGTCGATGATGGCGTCGTGGCCGACGATGGCCTTAGCGATCTGGGCGCGGACGTCGGCGTAGTCGCGTTGGAAGTCGGCGGCGAGTTCGAGGATGCGGGATTCGTCGGTGGGCATGGGCGGGCTCTGGGGGATGGGGGACGGTGGCGATTCACTCGGAACGGGCAAGAGGCGGACGGGCCTAAAACGGACGCGGCGGCGGACCGGCAGCGCCGGCGTGTGGTTTCACAATCAGGCTCCTCGGAGAGCCGTCATGTGTGTTCATCTTTGGCGGACGGGGTTCGAGCATTTGGTTAGTCGTCGTGTTTTTGTTGGGCCCGGCGTTTGGCGGCGAGGAGGCGGTTCGTGGTCCCGGCGTCGTCGGGCGGGGTGGCCTCGGCCGCGGCGGGCCGGCCGGGGTCGGCTTTTGCGCTACCGACCGCTTCGGCGAAGTCGGCAGACGCCCGGACGCTGGCGGCGGCCTGGAATTTTTTGGTTTTCGAGGGGGCCGGCGTGAGCGTCTGGCCCCGGGCGGGCGGGCGCTGGTCCTGCTTGACCGATTGCCGACGGCGTTTGAGGGCGGAGAGGGTCTGCCTGGTTTCCGTGGAGCTGCGCTTCTGGACGGCGGCTTTTTGCCTGACCCAGGCGGCGATCGCCCGGTGGTCCCAGGCGAGCCGGCGGTTGGCGACATCCACCAAGAGTAAACCCAGGAGCCAGGGCAGCAGGAGCCAGCGGAGCGGACGGGTGGAGACGGACTCGAAGCGGTGGGTGCGGTCGAAGAGGCTGGCCGCGGCGGGATCGGCGGGGTCGAGCACCCGGCCGCCGGTGGCCGCGGCGACCTCGCGGAGCAGCGAAAGGTTGGGGGCAAAGCGGCGGAGTTCCTGCCCGGGCGCCTTGGTCGCGCCGCCGACGACGTACTGCGTCCCGCCGCGGGGGTCGTCGGGGTCGCTCATGAAGACGTTGAGGACGTAGCTGCCGGTTTCGGGCGCGGGGGCGGTGGCCCGGTAGAGGTTGGGGCCGGTCTGTTCAAGGGTAAGGTCGAGGACGCTGCCGTCGGGCTGGAGGATTTTTCCCTGGAGGTTGAGGCGGGTGGGGGCGGGTTGTCCGTCGGCGGGGGTGGTGTCGAGTTCGACCAGCAGGGTGTCGCCGCGGACGGTGGCGGTGAGCTCGGCGGATCGGCTGGCAGAGGGGCGGGAGAGGTAGCGGACGGTGCGGGCCCAGAAGTCGCCGTAGCCCGGCCAGGTGAGCCAGGGGGTGGCCCAGCGGTTGGTGGCGTCGGAGGTCCAGGCGGCGGCTTTACCCAGGCCGACCTGCCAGTGGGCAAAGAGCGGCTCGCCCTCGGGGCCGGTCAGGGGCATGTCGATGCGCCGGTCGTATTTCGGGCCGGTGAGGACCAGGCCGTTGAGCGGCGGGGTGGCGGGCAGGTTCGCGAGGATCGGCGAGCCGGTGTTGCGTCGCAGGGGCGTGAAGGTGGCTTCCTTGATCAGGTTTTTGCGGATCGTCCGGGCTTCTTTGATGAACACCTGCGGGAGGTCGTTGGGGTCGGTCACCGGGTGGTACTCGCCGCCGCCCTGCAAGGCCAGGGCGCGGAGGAGTTGGCCGTCGTGCCCGTCGCCGACGCCGATGGTGGACAGGGAGATGTTCGCGCGTCGGAGCTGGTTGATCAGCGGCAGGTAGTTGCCGCTGGATTGGCCGTCGGTCAGGAGGATGATGTGCTTGAGCGAGGACTCGCGGAGGTCCTGCGAGTTTTCGGTCAGGCCGTCGTAAGCGCGTTGGAGCCCGGCGAGGATGTTGGTGCCCCCGTCGGGCTGGATCGAGCGGACGGTGCGCATGGCCCGGGTCGGCTCGCGGTTTTTCTGGAGGGGCACGACCCACTGGGCGAAGCCGTCGAAAGCCACCACGCCGATCATGTCGTGGGGGAACAGGGTCTGGATCGCCAGGGCGGCCGCGTCGTTGGCGACCTCCTGCTGGGTCCGGCCCGAGTTGCCCACCCCTTGGCGCATCGACCCCGAGCGGTCGATCACGATGACCAGGGCCCCGGACGGGAGCACGGTCTGCGAAGGGATCTCGCAGTCCACCGGGAGGATGCTGCGGTCGATGACCGAGTTGGTCCAACCCCCGGCCCCGAAGCTGTCGGGGCCGCCGAGCATCACGAAGCCGCCGCCCAGGTCGTTGACGTAGCGGGCGAGCATGGTCTGCTGCCGCCCGGTGATGGCGTCGGCCGGGACGTTCTGAAACAGCACCGCGTCGTAGCGAGACAGGTCGGCCGCGGTCTGCGGGAACCCGGCCGGGCCCACCACGTCGAGGTTGATCTGTCGCTCGGCCAACGCGGCGGGCTGGATGTTCCCCGGCGTGCCGCCGACGTTGTCCACCAGAAGAACGCGGCCGCGCCCCTGGACCAGGGTGAACGACTCGGCCCGGTTGTTTACCGCCACCGTATCGCCGGCGCCCGGGGCCGCTCGCCCGCCGTCGGCAGCCGCGCTTGCGTCCCCGCCGCCGGAAGCCGGAGGCGAGGAACCCGAGGGCTCGAAGATGGCCTCGAAGCGGTTGGGGCCGGTCTGAGAAATCGGGACGTCGATCTGCTTGGCCAGCACAAACCGGCCCTCGGCCGAGAGGGCGGTGGCGGGGGCGTCGCGGCCGGCCTGGGTCAAGGCATGGGCGTCGGACCATTCAGACGCGCGGACGGGCAGGCCCTTGCCCGACGCCGCGCCGTTGAGATCAAGCAGCCGGCCGTCGTGCTGGAGCTGGAGTCGGCCGGCGGCGGGGGCGGTCGCCCGCAAGACCACCCGCACCGCCACGGTCTGGCCCTCCCGCGCCTCGACCGGAGTATAGACCCCTTCCACCAACACCTCGTTGCCGACGCGGTACCGGATCGGGAGCACGTCGATCACCACCCCCGCCGCGGCGGCGGCGCGGGCCGCGGCCAGGGTGTCGCCGGCGGTGTCGTTGCCGTCGGTCACCAGCACCAGACGCAGCGCGGTGTTGGCGTCGGTCTTGGCCGCCATGGCCCACTCGATGGCCCGGGCGGTATCGGTCACTTCCCGGGTCGGCTGGTCGGTGGCCGGGTCGTAGCGGACGGTATTGTCCGGCCGGGTGACCACGGTGGGCTGGTGGTCGTAGGCCACCACCCCGAAACGGTCGTCGGCCCGGCGGTCGCCCGACGCGGATTCCAGAAACCGCCCGATCGCGGCGGTCATCCCCGCCCCTGTGGTTCCTCCCCCGGCCTCGCCGCCCGACGCGGCAGCCGGCCCCGAGGAAACCGGCGAACGGGGAGGCTGGCCGAACACCCGGATCGACGGCGAACGATCGACCACCGCGATCACCGTCAAGTCGGTGTGCCGCCGCTCCGACCGGAGTCCGGCCAGCATGAGCACCAGCAGCAGCAGCACCCCGACCCGCAGCCCCACCGCCAACCCGCGGCGGATCGGCTCCACCGTCGTCAGATGGGTCCAGCCTACCCAGCCGATCGGCAGGGCCAGCAAGAGCAGCCAAAGCAGTTCGGGTTGGTCGAAACGTAATGACAAGATGGAATAGCGGCGGTCGGGTGGGCCCGGTAGCAGGCTGGGGCAGAGCGGGTCGGGACTAAATTACAAACGGGCGAGGTATGGTCGAAGCGGCGCGCAAAGGTGAGATTCGAACGACGGTGAGGCGTGGATCGGTTGCCATGTGTCCGACAACTCGGCGGCCAAGTGCAGCGTCACTTCAAAGAGAAGCGATATGGTCGGCCACAGGCTTCCACCAAACCGAGCCTTAAAACGTGGTGGGTACGGGCGGCTCAAGGGCTGTCTTCTGCGGCGCCTTGGGGGGCCGTCTGCTCGGGCGTGTCGGGCAGGTTGCCGAAGTATTCGCGGATGGCGTGGTGGTAGCGCTGCGGGGTGCGGTCCTGGGTCACGGCCCGCTCGGCGTCGGCCTTGGCCTGGGTCACCGCCTGGTTGAAGGTGACCGTCGCGGGGCCGGCGGCGGACTGGCCGTCCCGGGTCCAAGACGCAATGACCCGGCCGCCCTGGCCTTCCTGGATATCGCGGGCCACGTGGGAGCCGGTGTTGAGCGGGGCTTGTTCACGGCCCAGAGGATCGCCTCCGCCGCCGTCGCCCTCGCCTGAGCCGGTGGCGGATGCCGCGGCCTGCTGGCCGCTGCCGGGCTGCGAGCCGGGCTGGCGGCCGGGTTGTCCCCCGGGCTGATTGCCCGGCTGATTGCCCGCTTGCTGGCTCGGCGAGGCCCCGGGCGGGCCACCCGACGGGGGGCCGGGCTGTTGACCCGGCTGCTGACCCGATGGTTGGCCAGGTTGCTGGCCGGGCTGATTCGGGGGCGACTGGCCGTTGCCCGCCAGCTTCTGCAGGGCTTCTTTCATCTGCTCGCTGGCGCTCTTCATGTTTTGCAGATTCTGCTGGTCGCTGGCAGATTTGCCCAGAGTCTGCTGCATCTGCTGGAGGGATTCGACCAGCTGCTGATTGGACGGAGCCGACGAATCGGGCTGGCCCTGTTGCCCCTGCGAAGCCTGCTGGTTCTGCTGCTCGAGCGCCTGGGCCATCTGCTGCATCTGCTGGGAAAGCGCCTGGGCGGTATCGCTGGCCTGCCGGCTGTTTTGCGCCTGCTGCGAAGCGTTTTGTGCTTGCTGCTGCGCCCGCTGGGCCGCCTGCTCGGCTTGTTCGGGGCTCATCCCCTGGTCCTGAAGCGATTCCTGCATGGCCTGCTGGACCGCGGAAGACGAGGCGTTCTGCTCGGCAAGCTGCTGCTGCCGTTCGGGGCCGAGTCCGCCGTCTTGTCTGGCTTGGGCGGCGGCCTGCTCCGCCTGGTCCGCGAGCTCTTGCTGCTGCTGGGCCATCTCGGCGAGCTGGTCGGCGAGCGAGGCGAGCTGGTCGGCGGCCCGAGCCTCCTGCGATTGGGAAAGCTCTTGGGTCTCGGCCTGCTCGCCCAGGGCCGCGAGCTCTTGCTGCGCCGCGGCGAAGTCGCCGCGGCGAAGGGCGTCGGCAAACCGATCGACCGGGCCCCGCTCGCCGGCGTCGAGCTGGCTCATGGTGTTCTGGACCGCTTCCGCGGCCGCCTCCTGCTGCGCGACCTGCTCATCGAACTTCTCTTGGAGATCAGACACTTCGGCAGCGGCCTCGCGCTGCTCCTGCGGATTGGAAAGGTCGCGTTCGGTCAGCAGCGCTTCGAGCTTCTCGTCGAGCTCGGCCGGGTCCAGCGCGGCGGGGTCTTCGCGGGGCGGATCGGGGTCGTCGGCGATGGCCTGGGCCTTGTCCCGGGCTTCCTCTAACGCTTCTTCCAGGGCCTGGGTTTCCTGCGCCGCGGCGGCGGCCTGGGCTTGACGGGCCTGGGCCTGGGCCTGCAAGCCCAGCGGGTCCAGGCTCAGCACGGCGGCGAGGCCGACGGCCGCGAGGGTGCTCAGCCAGACCCGGGTGGGGCGGACGGGGAACGCTTCGCGGACATTGGTCGCGGTCGCGGCGGCCTCGGCGTCGTCAATGACCCGGCGGGTCACGGGCGAAGGGGCGAGCGTCGCGGCGTAGAGCGAGCTGCCGAGCTTGTCTTTAAGTTCCAGCCGCTCGTCGATCAGGACCGCCACCGCCGGGTCGGCCGGCCGACGCAGCACGCCGATCGTCAGGGCGACCAACACCGCGGCCCCGCCCAAGGGGATCAGGAGACGCGGGTCGAAGCTCTGGCCGGCCGCGTGGAAGCCGACCACCGCGGCGCCGGCCAGGCCGGCGGCGATCAGCAGCGCCCACCCCAGGGTGCGGAGGGTGCTCTGGCCGATGAGGCGGCGGCGGGCGCGGCCGAGGGTACGCTGGGTCGCGGTCATGGGGGGACTCCCGGCGGGCCCGGCGGCATGCCGAACCCGCCTTCTATGGTATGTCGGCCGGACGGCCGGAGACAGCGAAAACCGCCCCGCCGACCGACCGACCGGCCGGGCTGCTAGCGCGCCGCGGCGTGGAGCAGGGTGAGCCGATCCAGGAGTCCGAGCACCTGAGGGACCGGCAGCATCGTGGCGGCATCGGACTGAGCGGAAGCGGGGTCCGGGTGGGTCTCGATAAAAAGCGCCTGGACGCCGGCGGCCACGGCGCAGCGGGCCAGGGTCGGGGCACACTCGGGCCGCCCCCCGGTGTGCGTCCCCCCGCCGCCGGGGTTCTGCGTCGAATGGGTCACGTCGAAACACACCGGCCAGCCGAGCTGCATCAGGTCGTAGAGCCCGGCGAAGTCGTTAACCAGCCGGTGGTAGCCAAAAAACGTGCCGCGCTCGGTTAATAGCTGGTTCGTGCAGCCGGCTTCCGTCAGCTTGGTCACCACGTTGGTCATCTCGGCGGGGGAGAGGAACTGGCCCTTCTTCACGTTGACCGCCCGGCCGGTCCGCGCCGCGGCGACCAGCAGGTCGGTCTGCCGGCACAGAAACGCGGGGATCTGGAGCAGGTCCACCACCTCGCCCGCGGCCGTGGCCTGGGGCGGCTCGTGGACGTCCGTCGTCACCGGCACGCCCAGCGTGCGGCGCACTTTTTCCAAGAGCCTCAGCCCCTCGTCCAGCCCCGGGCCGCGGGCGGTGTGGATCGAGCTGCGGTTCGCCTTGTCGTACGACGCTTTGAAAACGTAGCCCAGCCCCAGCTCCGCGCAGCGGTCGCGCACCGCTTCGCCAACGGTCACGCATAACTCGTAAGACTCGGCCTGGCACGGCCCGGCGATGACCGCGAGCGGCGCGTCAGGGCCGATCGTGACGTCTTGAATCCGGATGCTGTTCATGAAGACAGGTTAGTCGAATCGTTGCGGGGTATGGCAGCGCTGCGCTGATCGCACAGCTTAAGAGACGCGGAGGAAAGCGGGAGCCCGGGAAGATCAATCTTCGGGAGGGTTCAGGGCGAACCATTGGATCTCGGCGATCGACGCCACCACCCGGCCCAGGGCCATGACAAACAACGCCGCCGCCAATACCTGAACCGCGCTAACCAAACCCATCACGATCGGCCAAGCACCGCCCACGCTGGTGTTGAAGATTGCCGTGATCAAAATCGCAACCGCCCACATCCCGCCGAGCACGCCTATCCCCGCCGAGACCACCCGCAAAAACTTGGCGTTCCGCGACCACAATACGGTTCGTTCATCTGCCGTCATGCCAAACCTCCGGTTTCAAGTTCGATGCCATCTGATCTTTGTCTTCCTCCGCGTCTCCGCGTCTCTAAAGCTCCGCGGTCAGCGCAGCGCTGATTCGCCCGCGCCTCAATACCCTCCCCCTCCGGCGTTGCCGGCCATGATCGCCACGCCCGCCGAGCAGCCCAATCGGTCCGCCCCCGCGTCGAGCATCCGCTGGGCGTCGTCGCGGGTGCGGATACCCCCGGACGCCTTCACCTTTAGGTGCGGCGCGTGCTTGCGCATGAGCCGGACGGCCTGGGCCGTCGCGCCGCCGGCGGGGTGGAAGCCGGTCGAGGTCTTGACGAAGTCGCAGCCCGCCTCGGCCGCCGCCCGGCAGGCCGCGGCGATCCGCGCCTCCGCCTCCGCATCGTCCACGTCCTGCATCAGCGCGGCCGACTCGAGGATCACCTTCACCACGACCGACGACCGCACGCTGCGCACGTTCGCGGTCACCTGCAAAAAATCCTCGCGGGCCGCGGCCACGTCCTTCGCCAACAGGTGCGGCAGGTGCGCGACAAAGTCGATCTCGTCCGCGCCGTCCTTGGCCAGACTGGTCGCCTCGATCGCTTTGACCGTGGGCTTGTTCGCCCCCAGGGGGAACCCCGCGACTCCGCAGGCCTTGACCCGCCCGCCGCTCTCAAGCAGGCCCGCCACGACCCGGGGTAAAAAACACCCGTTGACGCAGACCGACGCGAAGCCGCGTGCGAGCGCTTCGCTCACCGCGCGGTCGATGTCGGCGTGGGTCGCCTCGGCCTTGAGGACGGTGTGGTCGATCCGGGCCGCCAGTGGCTGTTTCGATGAACCCATCGACGCATCATAAAGAAGAACCGCGGGCGGCATCGGGGCCGTCGAGCTTGGCGAAAAACGTTTGGAGCGCGGCATGTACCGCGTCGTGGTCCGCGGCGAGCAGTTGGTTGTGGGTGCCGCCGGCGATGACCACGAGTTTTCCGTCCGGGGCCGCCCGGGCGATGGCCCGGCCGGCGTCGAGGGGGCAGATGTCGTCGGCGTCGCCGTGGAGGACCAGCAGGGGGGCGTCCAGGCCGGCGGCGTCGGCGGCGCGGTCGAGGCCGGGGGGCTCGCCCAGCCCGCCGGGCCCGGGGAGCTTCAGGACTTGAGCGGCGCGGAGGATCAGGCCGACGAGCGGGACGGTGGGCCAGGCCGGGAGCCCGCGGCGGCGGAGTTGTCCGCGCAGGCCCTGGTCCCAGAACCGGTAGGGCGCGCAGGCGATGACCCCTGCGAAGCGCCCGGGCTCCGCCGCCGCCGCTTTGATCACGATGGTCGCGCCCATCGAGTAGCCCAGAAGCACCACCGGCCGGGCGGCGAGGGCGGCGGGCAGGTGGTCGGCGAGGTGGCGGGCGACCGAGACCACGTCCCGGGCCTCGCGCTCCCCCATGAGGCAGCGGGCCGCGGCGGCGTCGCCGTGGCCCGGGAGGTCGAACACCGCGACCGCGGCGGTGTACGGCGCGAGCATCTGGGCGCGGTAGAGCGAGCCGAACCGGCTGTCGCGGTGCCCGTGGACCACGACGGCCACCGGGCCCTGCGGCCGGGCCCCGTCGATCACCCAGCCGGGGCTGATCGAGCCGTCGGCCAGCGGGAACTCGACTTCGCGGGCGGCCAGTTCCAGGTCGGCCGGATCGCCGGGGCCGCCCATCGCCAGGGACACGCCGACGGTCTTGCGCCGCGGCCGGTTCATCTGCCACAACACCCCCGCGACCATGGCGGTCAGTAGCAGCGCGTAGGCCAGGGCGAAGAGCATCAGGAGTCCGAGCATCGGGCGGTAGCATAGCGGGATGGACGCGACGCCCCGGCCGAGGGCCGCCGGCTCGCGCCGATGGACCCGGCCGTGCCGAAGGGGTGCCGTATGACGGATAAGGAATTGATGGAGGCGGCCTACGCCGAGGCGGTGCGGGGGCGCGACGCCGGCGGGCTGCCGATCGGGAGCGTGCTGTATTCCCCGGGCCGGGGCGAGATCGTCGCCCGCGGCCACAACCTGCGGGTGCAGACCGGGGACCCCACGGCCCACGCGGAGGTGGTGTGCGTGCGGGCCGCCGGCCGGCGGCGGGACTGGGAGACGCTGACCCTGGTCTCGACCCTGAGCCCGTGCATCATGTGCAGCGGCACCGCATTGCTCTACCGTATCCCGCGGGTCTTGGTGGGCGAGCACCAGAATTTCCAGGGAGCGGAGGACCTGCTGCGGTCGCGTGGGGTGGAGGTGACGGTGCTCGGCGACCCGCGGTGCGTGACGCTGATGGAACGGTTCGTGGCGGAGCGGCCCGAACTGTGGGCGGAAGACATCGGCGAGTGATACGGGGTTCGGGCCGACAGACGATGAACCCACGGGGCGTCTTTATAGATGAGCCGAGCCCGTCCGAGCGACGAGGCGTCGCAGCCCGGCACACTGGCGTCAGGCTCAAGCGTCGCGGCGGTTTTGCGGGCCCGCTGAATACCCGGGCCGGCGGGGCGTGGGTCTTCTCTGGCGGCGGGAGCGGGGCCCGACGACGGATCGGAGGGGAGTGTCTAAACTGGGGGGCGGCGGAGGCGACTCCGCAACTCTTACTTCTTTTTTAGCCGAGCTTGTGATGTCTACGTCTGCTGCCCCGACACACCGGATCTACAACTTTTCTGCGGGCCCGTGCACGCTGCCGCTGGCGGTGATGGAGCGGGCTCAGGCCGAGATGGTGGACTTCCAGGGGCGGGGGATGTCGGTGATGGAGATGAGCCACCGCAGCAGGCCGGTGGTCGAGCTGCACGAAGCAGCGCTAGAAAAACTCCGCCGGGTCATGGGGCTGCCCGGCGAGTTCGAGCTGATGTTTTTGGCCGGCGGGGCGACGTTCCAGTTCGGGATGGTGCCGATGAACCTCGCGCTACAAGCCCCCGGGGCCAAGGGCGAGACCGGGCTCTCGGGCGGGGTGCGGGTGGACTACACGCATTCGGGGGCGTGGGCCAAGAAAGCGATCGCCGACGCCAGGGCCGTCGGGGCGGACGTGAATCTGGTGTTCGACGGGACCTCGTCGGACTTCACGACGCTGCCGGACCCTGCCGAGGTGGCCTCGAGCCGGGGCAGCGCGTACCTGCACCTGACGACGAACGAGACGATCGGGGGGCTGCAGTGGAAGCAGACGCCCGACTGCGACGCGCCGCTGGTGGCAGACATGAGCAGCGATTTTCTGAGCCAGCCGATGCCCTGGGAGAAGTACGGGCTGATCTACGCGGGGGCCCAGAAAAACATCGGGCCCGCGGGGGTGTGCGTGGTGGCGATCCACCGGGACCTGCTGGCAAAGTGTGCGACGTCGAACGTGAACTACCTGAACTACGCGAACCACGTGAAAGCGGGTTCGATGCTCAACACCCCGCCGGTGTTCCAGATTTACATGATCGGCCTGGTCATGGATTGGCTGCTCGAGCAGGGCGGACTGACCTGGGCCCAAGAGACGGCCGGCCGGCGGAGCGGGCTGCTGTACGACGCGATCGCGGCGAGCGGCGGGTTCTATCGCTGCCCGGTGGACGAGCGGTTCCGCTCGACGATGAACGTGGTGTTCCGGCTGCCCAGCGAGGAACTCGAAGCGGCCTTTGTGGCGGAGGCCAGCGCCCAGGGGATGGACGGGCTCAGGGGGCACCGGAGCGTCGGGGGCTGCCGGGCGTCGATCTACAACGCCATGCCGGTGGCGGGGGCCGAGGCGTTGTCCCAGTTCATGGCCGAGTTTGCGCGGACCCACGGCTGACCGGCGGTCCGTAGGCCGCGGCGGTCGAACCGAGACGGCTACCGCTCGGGTGGCCGCTCCTCGGCATCATTTTTACGAGCCAAGCCGGGGTAAACCGGCAAGGCGGAGTGCCCGATAAGAGGTCGGAGCCCTTTGCCGATGTCGATGTTTTCTCGCCAGCCCGACCTGCCCCCCGAGCGGCCGTCCGCCCCGGCGGCGGCCTCCGCCGTGCCCCCCGGGATCGCCACGCCGCAGCCGATGGGGCATTTCGCCATCGTCGGGGTGGACACCCAGACCGGACAGCCCACCAGCACCGTGATCGAGGCCCGCAGCGAAAACGAGGCCCAGCAGATCGCCCAGCAGCACGGCATCATCGTCGACGAATTCAAGCCCATGCACCCCCTGGCCGGGGCCGCGGCCGCGAAGCTGGCCCGCGACGACCCGAACGACCGGTTCAACCGGCCCGGGCACCTCCACGAGCAGACCCGGAGCACCGTCGGCAGCCACGCCGCCCACGACGACGACTACCTCTCGCCGCGCCTCCCGCTGGCCGACATGTCCACCTGGGACCGCGGGGCGGCGCCGCAAAAACGGACGGCGTCCGGCGGGCCGCTGGGGACCCTCGCGGTGGTGGCGGTGCTGCTGGCCGTGGGGGGGCTGGTGTACAACTCGGTGCTCCGCGACGGGGGGTTGCAGCAGGTCGTGGCGTCGATGCTGCCCCAACCCGCGGCGGTCGAGGCGGCGTTCGATGTGACCGAGCCCTTGGGGGTGGACCTGAGCCAGATCGAAGGGTTTGGGTTTGAGGAGTGGACCCCCGACCAGAGAGTCACGGACCTGCCGGGGCCGGCGAACGGCCGGCTGTTCCTGCAGGCGACCGTCCCGCCGACCGCCAACAGCCGACACCCGGGCTCGGCGGTCATCTCGGGCCGGCTGATCCAGCCGGGCCAAACGATCGCAGGCTACCGGCTGATCCGCGTGTTCGACAAGCACGTGCTCTTGCAAAACGGCCGGAAGCTCGTCGCCCTGCGCATGCCGAAAAACACTCCGTAACGAATCCTCTTTCGAGCGGCCACGGACCCGTTAAAACTTGAGCGTGTGCCCCCCATCGCCGCCCCGGCGGACGCGGGGCCTGTCTCACGCCTCGGTCGCGTGGATGAACTGGCGGTAGAGGTTGGCATAGATGCCGTCATGAGCCAGGAGCGCGTGGTGCGGGCCCTCTTCGACGACTCGGCCGTGGTCCAGGACCAGGACGTTGTCGGCGTGACGGATGGTCGACAGGCGGTGGGCGACGACAAAACTGGTCCGCCCCTGGAGCAGGACTTCCAAGGCCTTTTGGATCCGGGCTTCGGTCATGGTGTCGACGCTGCTGGTGGCCTCGTCGAGGATCAGGATGCGGGGGTCGGCGAGCATCGCGCGGGCGAAACAGACCAGTTGACGCTGGCCCAGCGAGAGGTTGCCGCCTTTCTCGCCGACCTCGGTGTGCAGGCCGTCGGGCAGGGCTTCGAGCAGGTCGAGGCAGTCCAGGCGGCGGGCGGCGTCGGTGACCTGCGCGTCGGTGGCGTCGGGCCGGCCGATGCGGATGTTGTCCATCACCGTGCCCGTGAACAGGAAGTTGGACTGGAGCACGATGCCGACCTGAGCCATCAGCGCGTCGGTCGAGAGCTTGAACGTCTCGATGCCGTCGATGAGCAGTTGGCCCCGGGTCGGCAGATAGAACTTGCAGATGAGCTTGATGACGGTGGACTTACCGCTGCCGGTGTGGCCGACCAGAGCCACGGTCTGCCCGGGCTCGGCGACGAAGTCGATGCCGTGGAGCACGGGGTGGTCGGGATCGTAGCCGAAACCGACGCCGCGGAATTCGACCCGGCCGGTGAGGGCGGGCGGGGCGACCGCGTCGGGCGCGTCGAGCGGCTCGGGCCGGTGGTCGAGGAGCCCGAACACCCGCTCGGCCCCGGCCATCGCGGTCAGCGCCACGTTGTACTGCTGCGCGATCGTCCGGATCGGGTTGAAGAAGATCGGGATCATGAACCAGAACACCACCAGCGCCCGGAACGTCACCCCGGGGTCGTCGCCAGCGAAAAAACCGCTCTCGATCACCTGATAACCCGCGAGCAGCGTGAGCCCGGCGATCACGAACTGGCTCTTGAGTTCGAGCAGCGGCAGTTGGGTACCCGACAGCCGGGCCTGGACCAGGTTGTGGCCGGCGTGGTCCCGGACCAGCTCGCGGAACAGTTCGGCGTTCACCTCGTGACGCACGAAGCCCTGGGTCACCCGCACGCCGTTGACCGACTCGGCGAGGGTCGCGGTCACCCGGCTGAAGCTCTCCTGGATCAGCCGGGCCTGCGTGGTCAGCCGGCGGGTGAACCAGCGGTTGGTGTAGTAGATCACCGGCGCCATCGCCAAGACGAACCCGAACAGCGGCGGGTTGTACCAGAGCATCACCCCGGCCGCGACGACCATGCCCCCGGCCTGAACCAGCGAGATAAACAGCACGTCCTGGATCCCCTGCCGCATCGCCTCGGCGTCGGACGTGACCCGGCTGATGATCCGCCCGAGCTTGGTCCGGTCGTAGAACGACATGCCCAGTTGCTGCAGGTGCGCGAAGATATCGCGCCGCAGGTCCTGCACCACCGCTTCCCCCAGGCTCAGCGAGAGGCGGATCCGCACCGCGTGGGTGAGCTCGGTCACGACGATCAGGCCGGCGAACCAGAGCGCCCCCCGCACCACCCCCGCCCACTCGCGGTCGAAGATCGGGCCGTTGATAATCTCCGAAGCCAGCCAGCCGAGCATCGGCAACTGCACCGCGCGCAGGAGCACGACCAGCAGCAGCACGTTACGGGTCCGCGCGTGCGGCGACGCGTACCGCCACAGCCGGGTGATCAGCCGCCAGTCCAGCGGCTTCTGCCGGGGCTCGTCTCCGCCCGCGGCCGCCACCGAGGTGAGCCGGGTGGCATGCCGCCGGGAGGTCCCGTCGCGGTCCGGAGCCGTCATGTCGCCTCCGATCGGGGCATCCCCAACAAGGAACGCGATTCGTGGTCGGCGGCCTGGAGGTCCGCCGCCCCCCGGTAGTGCCCGCCCCGCTCCATCAGCTCGGCGTGGGTCCCCGCCTCCACCAGCCGGCCGTGGTCCAGCACCAGGATCAGGTCCGCCCGGCGGAGCGTGCTCAGGCGGTGCGCAACCACCAGCGTGGTCCGCCCCTCCATCGCCCGGGCCATCGCGTCGAGGATCTCGTGCTCCGTCTCCGGGTCGATCGCCGCGGTCGGGTCGTCCATCAGCAGGATCGGCGGATCGAGCAGCAGCGCCCGGGCGATCGCGATCCGCTGCCGCTGGCCCCCCGACAGGTTGCTCCCCCCCTCGGTCAGCAGGGTGCGGTAGCCGTCGGGCAGGTCCTCTTGGATAAAGCGGTGCGCCGCCGCGACCGTGGCGGCCCGTTCGATCTGCTCCGGCGTCGCGTCGGGGTGGCCGAACGCGATGTTCTCCGCCACCGTGTTCGAAAACAGAAAGCTCTCCTGGAACACCAGCCCGATGCCCCGGCGGACCGCGTCGAGGTCGTAGCCCCGCACATCGTGCCCGTCGATCAGCACCCGCCCCGCCGCCGGGTCGTAGAACCGCGGGATCAGCGAGAGCAGCGTGCTTTTGCCCGCCCCCGTCGCCCCCAGGATCGCCACGGTCTGGCCCGCCCGGATCGTGAAACTCACGCCCCGCAGCGCGTGCGCCGAGTCGGTCTGGTACCCGAACGACACGTCTTCAAACGTGATCTCGCCCCGCGGCCGACCCAGCTCTCTCGGCGACGCGGACGACGTGACCTCCAGCGGGGTGTCGAGCACTTCGAAGACCCGCTGGGCCCCGGTCAGCGACGCCTGGATGGCGTTGGCGATCTGGGCGATGCTGGCGATCTGGCCCGAAAACTGCTGCAGCAACCCCCCGAACACCACCAGCATCCCGAACGTGAACGTGTCGTCGTGGATATACACCCAGCCGCCCACCAAGGTCAGCAGCAGCAGGTTCGCCTGCGACAGCCCGAAAATAATCGGCACGAACGTCGACACCCGCCGGAAGATCCAGTGCTTCTGCTCCGCGACCGCATCGCTCGCCGCGTTGAACGACTCGATCTCCCGCCCCTGCCGCGCGAAACCCTTCACGACATGGACCCCCTGCGTGTTTTCCGACAGCACCCGGATCGCGCGGTCGAAGAGCTCGCGGTTCTTCCGGTAGGCCGGCTTCACCAATCGGCTGAACCACGCGGTCAACCCCCAGATAATCGGCGTCGTCGCCAGACACGCCAGCGTCAGCTTGACGTGCAGCGTGAACATGTACCCCGCGAAAAACGCCAGCGAGATCACCAGCATCAGCACCTGGATCAGCACCTTGTCCACGAACATCCGCACCATCTGCACGTCCCCGGTCACCCGGTTGATGATCGAGCCCGACTCGTTCGCGTCGTAAAACCGGAAAGACAGCCGCTGCAGCTTGTCGTACACCCGCGCCCGCAGGTCCACCACCACGTTCTGCACCAGCACCGCGACGCTCACGCTGCTCCAGCGGTCGAGCACGAAACGCAGCGACCCGATCAGCAGGATCAGCCCCGCGACCAGCAGCACTTTGTGCAGCGGCGCCCACCCCGCCGGCGGGGCCAGGCCCAGCGGCCACCGCGGCGGCTTCGCCCCGTTCGGGTTGCCCGGCCCCTCCGGGCTAAACGCGTACCCGATCACGTCGATCCCCAGCCCCAGCAGCGCCAACCCCGACAACGCCATCGCCAGCAGCACGAACTGCAAGCCGATCACCTTCAACGACCCGGCCCGGTACGCCCACGCCAAACCGATCAGCCGCCACGTCAGCTTTAGGTTCGACAGGCCGGGCCCCGCCTGGCCCAGAGCCCCACGCCGCGCCGGCCGCGCAGCGGGCAAATGGACAGCAGACGAAGCGGGGGACGGAGACACAAAAAAATTCCGGGAGGGGGTGGCCCCGAGGACGCGTCCGCCTCCTCGGTTGAATTACCATACCGCCCCCACCCCCCGTGGCAACACGTCCGCCCCCGCGCGGGCCTCGGACCGCCCGGGCTTCCACCCGTTTTTGGAGCAGCGTGTTGAGTATCTCGGTCGGCGTCTATTGTTCTTCCAGCGGCGGAAACGAGCCCGCCTTCGCCGAGGTCGGCGACCGGGTCGGCGCGGGACTCGCCGCCCGCGGAGACACGCTCGTTTACGGCGGCGGGTCCACCGGCCTGATGGGCCGGGTCGCCCGCGCGGTCCACGCCCACCGCCCCGCGGGCCGCGTCATCGGCGTCATCCCCGAAGCCATGAAAACCGCCGAGATCGCCTACGAATCCGCCGACCAGCTCATCGTCACCCAGACCATGCGCGAGCGCAAACAGGAAATGGACCAACGCGCCGACGCCTTCCTGGTCCTCCCCGGCGGCTTCGGTACGCTCGAAGAACTCTCCGAAGTCATCACCCACCGCTACCTGAAATTCCACGACAAGCCCATCGTCATCCTCAGCCCCGATGGGTTCTACGACCACCTCCTGGGCCTGTTCGAACACTTCATCGACACCGGCATGGCCAAGCCCGCCTACCGCGACCACTACCAGGTCACCCCCGACGTCGATCGGGCGCTCGGCCTACTGCGGCCCTGACCCCCGGACCGTCCCCCGCTCCCGCGTCGCGGTGAATCCCGCCTCGCCGTCCGCGTCGTACAGCGTCACCGTCAGCCGCCCCGCCTCGGCCGTCACCCCCGCAAACCCGTGCCGCGCCAGCGTGAATTCGCGCGGACCCGACCGCGTCTCCACCGGCTCGAGCTTCCGCCCCCCGCCGCTGGTGCTGACGTAGATCGGCTCCCCGTCCCGGTCCAGGAGCTGCTGGAACCAGTCGTTGGAACTCAGCGCCAGATCGACCCCCAGTTCCACCGCGATCGGCCGCAGGTCGTGCATCACCCGCGTCAACGCCGTGGGCTGCGCGGTGAGGCTCTGCAGCGGGTTGTGGCCGACCAGCACCTTCCACACCGGCCCGCCCGTCTCCCCCGGCCCGTCCGCAAACGATTCGCGCAGAAACGCCGTCTGCGCTTCCGCCTCGTCCGCCGATTCGAGCATCGGGATCATGTCCAGGAACACCACCCGCACCAGCGTTCGTCCGTCCGGGGCCCGGCCGAAGTCTCGGCGGTAATACCGCCCGTTCATCCGCCACCGTGCCGACCCCCGCCGCTCTTGCGCGTAGCGCACCTGCGCCTCGGCGTTCCCCAAGTGGTCGTGGTTCCCGAGCGTGGCGTAGAACGGCGTCCCCCGCAGGTGCCGCCCGCCGTATAGCGTCTCGAACTTCACGCCCCACTGCGGATCGTCCACCGACGCCACCCCGTTGCGGAAAAAATTGTCCCCGCCCAGCACCACGAAGTGCTGCGGCCGCCCCGCCGCCACCCGCTCCATGCCCGCCGCCACCCGCCGCCCGGGCGGGTTGTCGTAGCCCTGCCGGCCCACCGCCAAAAACGAAACCGCCTCCGCCGTGGCCGCGTCCGGGGCCAGCACCGCCGGCGGCTCGGGCAGGAAATACGTTTTCAGGAAAAAACCGCCCGCCGCCCCGAGCAGTACCAGCAGCAGCGTCAGCCCGTAAAAGTAACCCCTCATGCCAGCCGGTCCGTCATCACGTGGTAGTGCGGGTCTTCCGAGATGTTCGGCTCGACCAGGCTGCCCGCCCGCCCCAGGAGCGCCCGGCACTCCGCGCTGAGGTGCGTCAGGTGCACCCGCTTGCCGACCGCCGCGTACTTCTCGGTCACGGCGTTAATCGCTTCAAGGCCGGACTGGTCGTAGACGCGTGTGAAGTAGAAGTCGATCACCACGTCGTCCGGGTCGTTCTGGACATCAAATAGCTGCTTGAACGAGTCGTCGGACGCGAAAAACAGCGGGCCGTGGAGCTGGTAGATCTTGCTGCCGTGTTCGTTGAATTTCACGTCCGCCATCAGGTGCGTCGATTTCTTCCACGCAAACACCAGCGCCGCGAGCACCACCCCGAGGATCACCGCCGACGCCAGGTCGTGCATCACCACCGTGTACGCCGCCACGAACACCATGATGAACACGTCGGACCTGGGCACCTTGTGCCAGGTCTTGAGCGTCGTCCACTCGAACGTCCCGATCACCACCATGAACATCACCCCGACCAGCGCCGCCATCGGCACCTGCTCGATCAGCGGCGCCAGCAGCAGGATGAACAGCAGCAGGCACACCGCCGCGGTGATCCCCGACAGCCGGCCCTTCCCGCCCGACTTCACGTTGATCAGCGACTGACCGATCATCGCGCACCCGCCCATCCCCCCGAACATCCCGCACAAGATATTCGCCGTGCCCTGGCCGATGCACTCGCGGTTGCCCCGGCCCCGCGTCTCGGTGAGCTCGTCGATCAGGCTCATCGTCATCAGCGACTCGATCAGCCCCACCCCCGCCAACACCAGCGCGAACGGCAGGATGATCCACAGCGTCTCCAGGTTCATCGGCGGGATCAGGCTCGCCCCCTCGGCCCCGCCCGCCGTGTACTTGTCGTCCAGGAAAAATAGCTCCGGCAGCCCCGACTTCATCGTCACCGTCTCGGGGTCCACCGTCGCCAACGCCGCGGCCACCGCCTCCTCGGGCAGGTCGGCCACCGCCGCCGCGATGGCGGACCCGTCCAGACCCGCCCCCGCGTAAGCCGCCTGCGATTCGTCCACCAGTCCGTTCTCCACGAGCACCGCCTGCGACCGCTCCGCGGTGGAGCGGATCTCTGCCTTGGCCGCCGCCGTCACCGCCGCCGCCTGTTGACCGCTCACCAGCATGTCGCGCACCGTCGGCACCGGGTTGCGGCCGTCCGCGTCCGTGCCCCATGCCGCGTTCAGCCCCGCCGCCACCAGGCTCACCGTCAGGATCGCCGCCAACGACGAAGGCACCGCTTTCGTCAGCTTGGGCAAAAAATAAATAATCGCCATCGTCAGCACCACCAGCCCCACCATCAACGCCAGCCGCCCGCCGCCGAGAAACCGCAGCACCCCGTCCGCCCCGACCTCTTTAAAGCTCCCGATCTGCGCGAGCCCGATCACGATCGCCAGCCCGTTGACAAACCCCAGCATCACCGGGTGGGGTACCATCCGGATCAGCTTCCCGAGCCGCAGCACCCCGACCGCGATCTGAATCAGCCCGCAGAAGATCACCGCGGGGAACAGGTACGCCACGCCGTGGATCGCCACGAGCGCCACCACCACCACCGCCATCGCCCCGGTCGCGCCCGAAATCATGCCCGGCCGCCCCCCCACCACCGCGGCGATCAGCCCGATGAAAAACGCCGAATACAACCCGATCAACGGGTCCACCCCCGCCACAAACGCGAACGCCACCGCCTCGGGCACCAGCGCCAGCGCGACGGTCAGCCCCGAGAGCAGGTCCGCCCGCGGCGAAGCCGGGAGCATCGAACGGAGGGAAATACGCGGCTGGCGTTCGGCGGCGGCCGCCGCGGTGGGAGCAGAAGTCATCGGGCTCATCAATCTTACTTGGATGGACATAGGCGGTTCGAACAGCCCGCAAACTTATCGCCATCGCCCGGCATGAGCAAAGACCCCGCCCCGCACCCCCGGCCCGTCGCGCCGCGGCCGCCCCTACAATGTCCCCATGAGCCGCGAAGCCTGTCCTTTCCTCATGCTTGTATGAATTTGTCAGGTGCTGCCAGTGGCTTAAGATCTGTGGATGGTCCCTCACTTC
>JBCDDZ010000021.1:0-51711 GCA_039180025.1 Planctomycetota bacterium | reverse complement strand
CGGACCGTCTGCCGCGCCCCGGGGAAGACGATCTGCCCGATCGGCCCGCCGTGGTGGGCCGGATCGGCGGCGAGATCCCCTGGCGTCCTGTCGCGGCGGCGGTGGTCCTGGCGCTGCTGCTCGGTGGCGTCTGGTTGGCTAAACCCCTGAAGACCCACGAAATCGCCCGGCTCCCCACCGACCCGCCAACCCCCGCGAACGCATCGACGGTGGCGGCCGTCGAGGTCGCGGCCGGGCTGCAACGGCTAGCCGACGCCGAGCAGGCCGCCGAGCCGATCGACGACCGTATCGCCTGGCTTTCCACGCAGGTGGCCTGGGCCGACGATGCCACCCGAGGTATCTGGACGGAAGACGCTCTCGATTCTTTAGACACCGCGATCGCGCGCGATCAACTGGACGCCGCAGTGGATGAATTAGACTTGTACTTTTGAGTATTCCTGCCGAGGTTTTTTCCTGTCGGAGTCGAGTCGATGAAACGCATTTCAACCATTAGCACATTGTTTTGCCTCGCCTTCCTGGTGAGTGTTTGGCCGAACTTCGTTGCGTCTCAGCCCGGTGTTGACGCGAGAGAGGATCATCCCGAGTCGATCGAATCGGTTGAGCCGAGGGGGCCGGACGGCTTGGCCGGCCCCGACCGCCCGCACGGCCCCCGGCGGTTTCTCACCGACGCACAAATTGATACCGCGATGCAGATCATCGCGCAGATTCAGCCCGAGCTCTCCGAACGCCTCGAAGCCCTGCGTGAACGCGACCCCGCGTCGCTGCGCAGCACGCTCGAGCGCCGGTTTCATCGGGTCCGCTTTCTGGTCCAGCTCAAGGCACGCGACCCCGCGATGTTTGAGTTGCGTATCACGGACCTGAAACTCGAGCGAGACACCCGGTTCCTCGCCCAGCAGGCGCGTCAGGCATCCCAGGCCGACGAAAAAGACCGGTACCGGGATCTGGTCGATCAGATCGAAGTCAAGGTCGCCGAGCATTTCGATGTACGTCAGGCCATCCGCGAGCGTGAGATCGAGTCGCTTAAACAAAAACTCGAAAGCCTGGAAGAACGCCTCGACCAGCGCGGCGACGACCGCAAAGACCTCATCGAAGAGCGAGTCAAAGAACTGACGCTTGAGGATTGGTAGAGCTGATCAATGGATCGGTATTGGTCCCGGGGCGAGCTGCCCCGGCGGCTTGGCCGCTGGCCTGCTCCGCCATGTCCGTGCCGCCCAACGTTGACCACGAAACGCAGCGGCGAGAGTTGCGTTCGCCGGTTTTTTGCAATCGGTTCTAGGCCTCGCTCAGCTCAGCGTCTGGCCACCGGGGTACGCATCGGGTCCACGACACCGGCGGATTTGAAGGCCTTCTGCCGCCGGACACACGCCGGGCAGTTTCCGCAGGCGGCCGGATTTTTTTCGACGCAAGACCACGCCAGCTCCCAAGGCACTCCGAGTCCGGAACCCAGCTCGATGAGCTGCCGATCGGTGTAGCTCAGCAGCGGTAGCGTTAGTTCCGGCACGTCGGCGAGCCCCGCGGTCTGGGTCTCCAAGTCGGCGAGTTGATGAAGCAGAAGCTGGGTTTCCTGGGCGGCCGCCATCGGCGGCGCTGCGCCGTCGACCGCGATAGGCCAGGCGAGACGCTGGGCGCGCCGGTCGATCGCGTGGGCCATCGCCGCCATGAGCAGACGCGGCGTCGCGAGCGTGGCCTCGGGGACCCCGTCGGCCCGGCGGTCGGTGGGTTTAGCAAATAAAAGTCCGCCTTCGATCTCCTCGAATCCGACATTCGCGTAGTGGTCGGCCTGCTGACGGCAGTGCTCCAGCCGCTTGTCGGTCGCCGGCCGACCGTCGCGGACGTAAAGCAGGGTCAGACGCACCGGGTCGGGCTGATTGAGTAGCAGCGCGGTCGTGACGAGGCTACGCAGCCCTCCGGCGTTCAGGACCATGACGTGGGGACGTGGCGTGGACATACCAGCGTTATCGGCCGGGCCTCGCGGCCGGGCCCAAAACTGTCCGTTCGTTCTTGAGCGGCTTGGCCGCGGTCTTACCGGTGAGTCCGCAGCATCGCTTGGAAGTGGTTCGCCATATCGTACAAAAAGCGAAGTACCGGAGGTGGGACTCGAACCCACAAGGTGTTGCCACCAGTGGATTTTGAATCCACCGCGTCTGCCAATTCCGCCACTCCGGCGAGGGTCGGCCTCACAGTTTAGCCGGGGGCCGTGCCGACGCAACGACCCGTGCCCGATCGTCAAGACAAGAGTCGGGCGCCCCTTGCCGTGATTACGCCGCTTCTGCCACGGACCCGGCGGTGAGCTTGTTGAGCGTCCGGATCAATTCCGCGGGCGTCAAGGGCAGGCCCAGCGACCGTACCGCGCGGCCGAGTGTCGCCGATTCATCGAGTTCGATATTGCCTTTGGGCGACACGATCACCAGCGGCAGCTTGCCCCGGCCCAGGCCGAGTTCCACGCTCCGCAAGCGGGCGGTGATGTCGCCGCGTTCGCGGACCGAGCGGACGTGGGCGATCAGGAGGTTAGGCGTAGACCCCTGCGGGTTCAGTCGGCGTGCCACCACGGCCAAGGGGTCTGCGTCGGGCTCGATCCCCACGAACGCGGGCCGAGGTGGGTGCGGAGCCTGGGTCAATCGCCGCACCGCTTCCGGGCTGTGCCCCTCGGGAGCGGCGGTCGGCAGCGCGAGCCCGCGAGCGGTTTTGAGCTGTCCGGGAAGTTTTTCGAGCATCTGTCGGACTCGGTCGGGCGGAATGTTTAGCGCTTTGATCAGGGCATCGGTAGCGGTGATCGCGTCATCGCCGCCGTCGCTGAGCATCTGCGCGTGGGCCAGCGCGTCGGCCAAACGCAGCCGGGTCAGTACGCCCTGGTGGGGCCCCGCCAGGTGACGCGACCGGCCCGGGTCGGCGTGGTGGAGCCCTACGACGTGAGTCAATCCGGGCCCGACCCCCATGGCGGTTAGCGCTTTTTCCATCAGTGAGGCGTGATCTTCGAGCAGCAGATGTTTTTCGGTATCGACCAGGGGTGTGCGGAGCGTTCTCGCGGTCTCCAGGATTTCGGTGTAGGTCGGGCCGAGCCGATGCGACATGACCCGCCGGCCCAAGTCGTGGATCAACCCCGCGACATATGCCGCTTCGATCTCGTCGGGCTTGCATGCGGCCTCGCGGGTCAATTCCGCGGTCATCATCGCCACCGCCACGCTGTGGTCCCAGAACCCCGCCCCGTCGAACGCGGGGGCGTCGGCTTCCGAGTCGGCCGCGATCCCGGGTAGCGGCTGCGTCTCCACGCGGTCGATGAGTTCGCGGAGGGCATCCAGGCCAAGCCGTCCCAGGACCTGGGGCAGCGTGATCGCTGGAGAGGCGTCATCGAAGCGTGGCCCGTTGGCCTGGGCCAAAAGATGCAGTGTGAGCGCCGGGTCGTGGCGGGCCACCTCGGCCGCGTCGAGCAGCGACCCGTCGTCGCGTTCGAGCATTTCCAGAATCCGCGGCGGCGTGGATGCCAAAACCGGTAGCCGATGAGCGTCGGCAATCACCGCGTCGATGGATGCTCGGGTCATCAGCGGCTTGAGCGTTTTGAGCACCGCGTGGTCTTGGATCGGTGGGTGATAGATCGGCGATGCCGCAGCGCGTGGCCGTTTGCCGGGATGCGGTGATGCTCGCGGGGCCGGGGGTAGGACCGGGGACGGGACCGGCTTGGGGCTCGGGCTGGGTTGGTGGGCGGGTGGCTCGGGTGTCGCCGCGTCGATCGCGTCTTTCGCCGACGGCGGGCAGTGTTTCGTGACCAGGTTCATCAAGCTCGCCATCGTGAATCGCGACTTGATGACGTAGTCCCGGACCCCGAAGGCTACCGCCCGCTCGACCGCCGACAGGTCGAGCCCGTCGATCAGCAGGATCGCGGGCGTTTTGCGGTGAGCCCCGTGTTCCCGCAGGCGACGTAAAAGCTCAACCCCGTCCAGCTTCGGCAGGTCCAGATCGAGCACGAGCAGCGAGGCTTTGCACATCGTCGCGACCTCGTAGGCTTCCTCCCCGTCCTCCGCAGTAAGCGTGAGGTAGCCCCGGGCCCCGATGGCCGCGGCGATCGGCTCCCGGATGATCGACAACCGGTCTACCACTAACACGGAATGAGGCCCAGACATCGCGACTCCTACATGGCGTGAAGCCGGACCCGAATCTGGTATCGGTGTTTCCGATTTAGTGCTTTATTGATCCTTGGCTGCGGGCCCGTGTCCGGAGCGTACCCCCCGAGGCGACCGGCCAAGCGATATACTCGGACGCGATCCCTGCTGACCCCCGCGCCTCACGCTGAGAGCTTCCGCTATGGCCAAAAACACCCCGAAAAGTCAGAACAATGCCTCGCCCGACCCCGCGTCCGCCAGCCTCGACAAAGTCCGCGATATTCTTTTCGGCACCCAGGCCCGGCAGAGCGAAAAACGGTTTGAGACCCTCGAAAAACGCCTCTCGCGCGAGATAGATACCCTCCGCCGAGACCACGAAAAACAGCTCGCCACGCTCCGCGCGGATCTGGATAAACGTCTCAAATCGCTGGCGCAGGACCTCGACAAGGAGAAGGCCCAGCGCACCGAGCACGTCCAAGCCGTCGAAGCGGATCTGACCGGCCGGCTCGCCGAACTCGAAGCCTCCGCCGCGTCCGCCCACGACGCGCTGCGTCAGGAATTTGCTCAGCACACCGACCTGCTCCGCCGCGACATGGTTGAATCCGAGCAGCGGCAGACCGAGCTGCTGACCCAGGCCATGACTCAGCTCCGCGGCGAACTGGCGAGCCGTGCGCAGCTCGCCGACGTCCTCCGCGGCCTCGCCGACGGCTTGGCCGGCTAGATCCCGCTACCTGTCGGAACCGGTCTTTCGTATCCCCGCCCCGCGGTGAAACCATGGACGAACACGACCCCCGCCCCGAGACGCCGGATACAGCGCAGCCCGATCTCCCGGTCGCCGCCGAGACGCTCGACGAACTCCGCCAACTTCTCGTCGGTCCCGAACGCCAAGAACTCGACCGACTCAAACAGCAGCTCGCCGCGAACCCGCATCAGGCCGCTCAGGTTGCGGAACTCCTGCCGCGTGCGGTTACCCTCCGCACCGAGCAGGACGATCAACTCGCCCGGGCCCTGGCGCCGACGGTCGAGTCGGCGATCCAGACTTCGGTGCGTGACAACCCCCAGCCGATGATCGACGCGGTGTTCCCGATCATCGGCCCCGCGATCCGCAAAGCCGTCGCCGATGCCTTCGCCACCGCGGTGCAGTCGCTCAACCAAACCCTTGAACACAGTTTTTCGGTCCGCTCGCTCCGATGGCGGATCGAGGCGGCGCGGACCGGCAAGCCCTTCGCCGAGGTGGTTCTGCTGCACACCCTGCGGTATCGGGTCGAGCAGGTGCTGCTGATCCAACCCGAATCGGGCCTGCTCATGCAGCAGGTCGCGGCGCCGGGCGTTCAGCTCCGTGACGGGCAATTGGTATCGGGCATGCTGACCGCGATCACGGAATTTGTCCGCGATTCGTTCGCGCCTCGATCCGCGGAAGATGCCGGTGACCCGCCCGCGTCCGCCCGCCCGCCGGACTCGGACCCCGGGCATCTCCGTACGCTCCAGGTCGGCGGGGTGACGCTCTGGATCGAGCCCGGTCCCCACGCCGTGCTCGTGGCGGCGGTCCGCGGCTCGGCCCCCGTCGAACTCCGCCAGCTTTTTCAGCGGGCGCTCGAAGACCTGCACCGGCAGCACGCCCCCGCGCTCACCGCTTTCGCCGGCGACGCCGATGGACTTTCCGCCACGCAGCCCGAACTCGAACGCTGCCTGGTCAGCGCCGCCCAGCCCGGCACGAAAAGGAAAGTGTCTCCCCCGCTCATCCTCGGCGGGTTGCTGCTGCTGGCGGTTTTTTTTACCGCGGTATTCTGGGCGGCTCGCGCTAACCTCCGCTGGTCGAACTATCTTTCCGACCTCAAAACGGCGCCCGGCATCATGCTCGTCGAGGCCGATCACCGCTGGCTGGGGCGCTCGTCGGTCCGCGGGCTTTACGACCCCGCCGTCGCCACCGATCCCCACCTCTACCTCGAACACTCGTCCATCGATCCCGCCGGGGTCCGCCAGCGATGGGAACCCTACCCCACCGCTTCGGCTCCCGTATTCACCTTGCCCGAGCCCGCCCCCGCGCCAACGATCGAGCCGGCGACACCCGTCCCCGCCGTTCCGGAGGCCGAAGCGTCCCCATCCCCTCCGGCCCCGACCGCCCAAGAACAGGCGGAAGCACGACTCGAAACGCTCGCCGGCCGCATCGCGGAGGCGGTCGTCCGTATGCCGCGCGGCAACATCCTTGAACTCGACGGCCAGCGCGAAATCTACGACGATCTGGTCCGGGATCTCGCCGCCGCGCGTGACCTGAGCGGGCAGCTCGGCAATCAACTCGTTCTCGTCGTCACGGGCCACACCGACGCGGTGGGTGATCCCGATACGAACCTCGAACTCAGCGAAGCCCGCGCGGCCGCCGTCGCCGACGACCTCCAATCCCGCCTGACCCCGCCGATCCGTTTTATCCTCCGGGGTGTCGGGTCCGCCGAACCTATCGTGGGCATCGACGCTTCGCGCGCTGCGCAGATCCAAAACCGCCGCGTCACTTTTAGGGTCGAACTCCGGCCGCTCGACGAGTAACGCTTATGCAAGCCCGTAAAATCTGCATGCTCGGAGCGTTTGCCGTTGGCAAAACCAGCCTTGTTTCACGCTTCGTACGCGGCATCTATTCTGAAAAATACCTCTCGACCATCGGGATCAAGATCGACCGCAAGCCCGTCGACCTGGGGCGCTCGGCGGTGGAATTGATCCTGTGGGACCTGGCCGGGGAAGACGATTTCGTTTCGGTGCAGACCCGCTATCTCCGCGGCAGCGCGGGCTACCTGCTGGTCGCGGACGGTACACGCCCCGACACGCTCGAAACCGCCCTGATCCTCCGCCGCCGCGTCGTGGCAGAACTCGGCGAGCTGCCGTTCGTGTTGGTGCTGAACAAGGCCGACCTCACCGACCGCTGGCAGCTCGGTCGGCACGACGAACAGAATTATCTGGGACTCCGTGACCTCGCATTGGGGACGCTGCTCACCAGCGCCAAGACCGGCGACGCGGTCGAAGCCGCCTTCAATCTCCTGGCTCGGGAAACCACGGCGTGAACCCAGCGTCTGACGATAACACGCTCCGCTCGGCCGTCGTCGACGCCATGGGTCTGCTCGTCGCGGCCCGGACCTCCGGCGACCAAACTTTTCGCTGGATCGGCCGGGTCCCCTTATGGGCTCAGGCCTTCGGGTGCCGCGACCATCTCCCTTGTGATCCCGCCGCGTCTTTCGCGTTCCTGGACTTCTTCCTCGGCGAGGCCCAGCGCTTCTGGGGTGCCGCCGGCCCCGATCAGCCCGAAGTGCTCCGCTCGGAAGTCTGGAGCGAGCCCGACCGCCACGGCGTCGACCACCAGCTCGAAGCGCTCGCCCTCCGCGTTCAGGGGCAAGCGGTGCTGGTGGTGGCCGGGGTAGGCCTCGATTTCCTGCAAGCCCAAAATATCTTGCAGACCGCCCGTGAACGCCGCCTGACCACCGACCAGGAACTCGCCGTCCGCGCCCGGGTCGAACGGGAGCTGCGCGGCCGGGTCGCCCAGCGTACCGCCGAACTCACCACGGCCAACCGCCAACTCCGGGCGTTGGCCTCTCAAGTTGCGCTCGCGGAACAGCGTGAGCGGCACCGCCTGGCCACCGGGCTCCACGACCATGTCGGCCAGCTCCTGGCCGTGACCAGGCTCCGGCTGGCCGACGAACAAGCGAGGGCGGATTCACCCGATTCGCCCGACTCAAACCCCGACGCCGCCGAGCGGCTCGCCGTGACCTTGACGCTGCTCCAGGACGCCATCGACGCCACCCGGAGCCTGACTTTCCAGCTCAGCCCGCCCACGCTTTACGAGCTGGGCCTTCTCCCCACCCTCGCGAGCCTGGTCGATCAGACCGCGCGGCTCCGCCCCGACCTCGTCTGCGCGTTTGATTCCGAAGTCGCGGACCTCGAATTGCCCGACGACCTGGGGATCCTGCTGTTTCAGGCCGTCCGCGAACTGATTACCAACACGCTCAAACACGCCCACGCCACGCGGCTCGAACTTACCGCACGGCTCCAGCCCGAGCCCGACACGCTGGTGATCACCGTCGCCGATGACGGCATCGGCTTGGACCCCGATACTCTGGATCGTCCCGTCACGGGCCCCGGTGGCTTCGGCCTGCGGAGTATCCATCAACGGCTCAGCCACCTCGGCGCGACGTTGCTTCTCGATTCGCCGGCCCGGGGCGGAACGGTCGCCCGTATCGTCGTCCCGCTCGGAAACCGGTAGACTCGTGAACGGCCGGGGATGGCCCGGGCCGCCTTCGGCCCGTTCATTGACGAGTCACCGCGTTGAACAAACTCCGAATCCTATTGGCCGACGATCATCAAATCGTGCGCGAAGGCCTGCGTGCGCTGATCGAGTCGATCCCCGGGCTGGTCATCGTCGCCGAGGCTTCCGACGGCCGGGCCGCCGCCGACCTCGCCGCGCAGCACACGCCGGACCTGGTCATCCTGGACGTGGGGATGCCGGTGCTCAACGGGATCGACGCCACGCCCCAGATCCTCGCCGCGGCCCCCCACGCCAAGATCATCGCCCTGTCGATGCTGGCAGACAGGCGGTTTGTGCGCCGCATGTTCCAGGCCGGCGCCTCGGCTTACCTCCTTAAAGAATGCGCTTTCGACGAGCTCCGCCGGGCCCTCGACTGCGTGTGTCGAGGGCAGACCTACATCAGCCCCGGCATCGGCCAGGCCGTCGTGGAGGACTATGTCCAAGACGACCGCAGCGCCCATGGTTCAGAAGCCTTCGCCAAGCTCACGGCCCGCGAGCGTGAGGTCCTGCAACTCGTCGCCGAGGGCCGCACCACGAAACAGATCGCCGCCGACCTCTTCGTTTCGGTCAAAACCATTGAGACCCATCGCCAGCACATCATGCAAAAACTCGGCACCACCAGCGTCGCGCAGCTCACCAAGTTTGCGATCCGTGAAGGCCTTACCCAGCTCGATTTATAGCCGCGCTTCCGCCTTGTTTTCGTGCCCCAGCGTGCCGGGGTTTTTACCCTTTTAGATCAGGTTTAGCCCGATAGGCAGTCGGCTTGGCATGGCCTAAAGTCATTTTTGTCAAGGCCAGAGCTTTACGCTCGTTCCTGAACTATTGGCGGTCGGCCGCAGACTTTGTCGCGGCCCCGCTGCCCGTCCTTGACCCCCTCGGTGCGGTGGACTTTCCCCGGCCCCGCCCGAGGAACCGGGGCGGTGCGGCACCTCGCGTGTCGCACCGCTCTTTTTTTACACCGTAGTTGTTACACTAAAAGTCGTACAGTATTCACTCCAGTTTTACGCCGAGGACCCCCTGCCCATGAACTTCCCCAAGCCTCTTTCCGTCGCTGTTCTGCTCACTGCTGGCCTGATCCTTGGTTGTGAAGAGCAGCCGGCGGACCCCGCAGACTCCGCCGCCTCCGAAACCGGAGACGCCGCGAAGTCCATCTACGGCAAATCGGTCGAGTCCGCAAAATCGGTCGCGGAATCGGTCGGCGAAGCCGGCGAAACGATGGTCGATAAAGGCAAGGAAGCGGCCGCCGCGGCCGCCGATTCGGTGTCGGAAGCGGTCGAAGAAACCGTCGAAGCCGGCAAGGAAACGATCGACGGATTGACCGGCGGCTCCGACACCCCCGCGGTCCCTGAAACGCCCGAAGTTCCCGAAACACCCCAGGTTTCCGCCGCCTCGGAAACCGACATCACCCTCAATAGCCTCAACGAGGACACGGTTCTTAACGCGAGCCAGGCCGACTCTATCTTCTCCAAAGTCCGGGGCCTTATTAGCGACGGCAACCTCGAGTTGGCCCAGCAATGGATCACCAAGCTCGAAAGCGTCGGCTTGCCCGCCGGCTACGCCGACCAGCTCGCCAACCTCAAAGACCTTATGGGCAAGGCCAAAGGTGCTGGCAGTCTTTTAAACGGCTTGGGTAAGTAAGCCGTAACGGGGTCTGGGGCATTATTCCACACAAAATTCTAAGCTGGGAGACTTCGGTCGCCCAGCTTTTTTGTGGTGTCTGCGACCTAGAAAAAGTGCCGTCAGAGGGTAATCGATGCACCGGATACTACCACAGCGTTCCCTGCGGGTTACCAACCGATCGAAGCTTTGTCGCCGATTTTCGTGACCTGTTTTTCCTCTTCCCAAACCGCGAGGCCGGTGCGCACGTCCACCATTGACATCTGGAACGAGAACGTGGTTTGTCGGACCTGCCCGGCCTTCACGCGGTTCTCCAGGATCTTGTAGGTGAGCGCGTAATCGGGGACCAGCGGCTCGGGTGTCACCGCGGAGGGCTGAGTGTCCACGTTTTCTCGGGCGAATTTCGAGGCGATGTTGCTCTCGCCGCCGGTCTCGCCCCGGGCGTCGATGGTGGTCAGCGTCTGTGCGACGCCCGCTTTGTTGAGCGCGACCCGGATTTTCTTGACGACCTCATCCCGGTCGATCTGTTGGGTGGTGTTGTTGATGTAGCGGTCGATCGCGATCACCGACGGTCGACCCTGTTGGCCCAAAATCCCTGAGGCCAGCAGGGATTCGGCCATCGCTCCCGCCGCGTCCGTGGCGTCTTGGATATCGAGCCGATCGGCGGTCGTGATCGTCTCCGGACCGGTCGGGTCTATGCGGCGGGCGTCGGGGCCCTGACACGCCGAGAGGCCGGTGAGACAACCGGCTAAAAGCAGGGGGGTGAATCGGTTCATGAGCGGTGTCCTTATCGCGAGGCCCCGGCCGGGTATCGATCGTGCATCCGGGAAAAAATCAAAACACTTAACGTTCGGGCTCCAGCAGCTTGAGCCTGAAATCGACCGCCGACTTGGTCGGCGCGACCGAGATGATGTAGTCGCGTTCCTTGCCGGCTAACGCGATCGCCTGCCAGCTCGCCAGCGGCGAGTCGATCACAAAACCGTCTACATCGATCCAGTCGAAACGGTAGTGGACCCGCTTGCGCTCCGAGGTCCAGTTGTAAAGCTCGGCTTGAACTTTCGGGAACCCCGCTTCGGTTTCACCTTCGATCACCCCGATGACGCTGGCCGCCATCTGCAGCGAGACGTCGGTGGTAATCCGTTTGTCTTCGACCACCACGGGGGCCGCCAACGGGTCTTCCCGCTCTACCGTGTTGACCGTCTCGCATCCCAAGGTCACCAGTCCCGCGAAGCAGAGCACCAGCGGAGTCACGAGTCGGCCGCGGACGGGCCGGTGGGCTGCGCGTGTGGCCGCGGCGATCGAACGAATACGGGAGCGATGAGTCATCGAATGTCCTTTCCGAGCGAGAACTGCCAAGCCTGCCACGGCGCGTAGGTATTAATGCTACGCACGAAAACCATATTGGTTTGCACCGGGTCCAGGGTCACCGTGGCGGTGGGTTGGCCGGGGGCAGTCAATAGGATTGTACCCCCCGGGGGCGTGGGCAGCCGGGCGATCCGGAATTGCTTGGGCAGGGTCGCCCAGGTCCGCAGATCCGCCTGGTTGGCGGCGTACTGGTAGAGCAGAGAAAAAATCCGCACCAGCGTCGCGAGGTCGTTGTTTTGGTCATCGACCGCCTCGCGTATCGCGTACGCCAACGCCGCTTTGGTCCCCGCCGCGACCAGCGTCTTGGTGACAATGATCGGCAGTTCATTCTCGAATTCCTGTGATACCACCGAATCCATATCGCTCAGAAGCTCGGTGGTATACCGCTCCCCACCGTCTTCGCCCGGCACACGGACCGTCAGGTCACGCAGGAAGTTCGAGTGGTAGATCAGCCGGGGGAAGTTCGCGCCGACGTAATCCACCGCGCCCCCAAAGACGAATACCGGGATATCGATCCGCACCTCGCCGCGTGACGGTGCGACGCCGGTTGCCAGCACCACGTACGTGACCGGCTCCGCCGCGCCGCCGGCCGCCAACCGCTCCGCCGCGGCCGCGTCCTGTGCCACGTAGCCACTGCCCGGGACCAGCGATACGGTCCGGGCAAAGGACACCCGGGCCCGCTCCAAGTCGTTCCCGTCCGCCGCCTCCGCCGTGAAGTAAACGCCCTGAAGCCACTCGGCAAACGGATTGACATAGTCGGCGTACGCCCGGAGTCCCGCTAACGGCCGGTACTGCCGGTCCAACGCCGCCTGCAGCCGTGGATCCCGCTGCGCCCGCGCCGCGTCGTATCCCCGGTCTGGGGTCCCCGGCGCCGCCGCCGACTGCGCCGCTTCCAGCCGCTTGGCGTTGGCCGCGACGGCTTCGCGCTGCCGCTCGTACGCCGTTATCAGATACGGCCGCGCCGCGTCGGTGTCGCCTTGTCTTAGCGCCCCGAGCGCCCGGTACGTCGACAACATCACCCGGTCGTAGTGGGTCCCCCGGTACGGCAGGGTCGACAGGTTGGTCAGCGCCGCCAGCATCTCCCGGCTGAGGCTCACGTCCGGCTGCCGATCGATCTCACGCAGAAGCTCATCCGCCCGAGCAAACGCTTCGCCGCTGGTCTCGTGGTCACCCGCGGCCAGGGCAATCGAACCCCGCTCCAGTTCTGCGATCAGGGCGTTGCCCGAGTCCCGGTGGTGGCGTGCGTATTCACGGATATCGCGCTGAGCCGAATTGACGTCGCCGGCCCGCAGCGATTGTTGCGCCTGCAGCAGCTTGTGATCGTGGCACCCTCCGCAAACCCCCAACACCAGGGCCAAGCCGATTAGCCTGAGCCGCCCGGGGGCACGGCATGTGCGGGGTGGAATCGAAAAACGGGGTCGCCGCATCGTCATATCATAGCCGTCGACGACTTCCGCCGGCCTTTTTTGGGCCAAGTCTCGCTTCGTGCGGGCGTTCGCGGTGGCCGCGAGCGCATCGGTTTTAGAAGGGTATTTACTTTGCATAAATAACGATGGTCTACCGGCAAGATGATCCTGCCGTCATTGGGTAGCCAGAAGCCAAAAGAATTAAGCCCCTTTGCCGAATGGCCGTCCCCACGCCTTGCTCTCAGGCCGGCCGCGGCAAGGAAAGCCACAAACCGCCATCGAAAGCTGTTTTAAGTACACACCCCAAGCCAATGGGTCCCCACCCGCTCCAGCCGGAGGTCCAGCGTTTGGCCCTCAGTGTGTAGCGTTAGCCATATCCGCTGATCCGTCCAGCGGTGCGGCTGGACCTGCCCCCGAGCCGCTCGCACGACCCAGCCCCGCTCGCCCGCCAGCGTGCCCTGCCAGTCGAGGTACCGCCGACGGTGGGGCGGCAGGGGGGTGAACGTGACGCGTCCCCGCTGGGGCCATTCATCCCAGGGCGTGGCCACCCGGGCCGTCCACAGCCCCGCCCTGGCGTCGCCGCCGTGCCGCGGGTTCACCATCAGCCAGTCGTAGTGGGGTGCGTCCTGTCCCGGCGGCGAGCCCCTCCCCGGGGTGTGTCGCAGCAGCGTGGTGGGTAATAGCATGGCGGGGTCCGTGGCGAGTGGGGTTCAACATAAAGCTTCTGCGCCGGGCCGGCGACCGTATGTCGGCATTTCCAGCTCTCGTTTAGGTCTGGCTGTCCCCGCGCCTCGTCCGGCTGCGCTTGCCCGGTTGCGCGGCCGGGTCTATTCTCTGCGTTGGCCCGATCTCTATTCTGCCTCAAGCCACCGCTAAGGAACCGCTATGCGTCTGCCCCGATTGACCGCCGCCATGCTGCTTGTCGCCGTGATGACCGCGACGGGTTGCAAAAACCATGTCGTCTATCGCGAAAAAGGGTACGACCAGTACCGTGCCGCCGACTACGCCGCCGCCGCCGACAACTTCCGCGAAGCCGTCAAACTCAAGCCCGGCGACTTCCGCTCCCAGTATTACCTCGCCGCCTCCCTGCTCAAGCAAGACCAAGCTATCGCGGCCCAGATCCCCCTGGAACGTGCCCTGACCCTCCGCGGCGGCGACCCCGAGTGGCGCCCGCGTATCGCCGACCTCCTCGCCGAGTCTTATTACCAGCAGGAACGCTTCGACACCCTCTACGCGTTTCTCGACGACCAGATCCGGACCTACAGCCAGCAGACCCCCGATTTTCTACGGAAAGCCAAGTACCTCGATCTTTTAGGCGATGCCGACGGCCAAAAAATCGCGCTCCAGAAAGCCGCCTACTTCGCGCCCGCCGACGACGCCACGCCCTACCTCGCCATCGCCGACTTCTACCTCACGGTAAACGACGTGCCCAACGCGATCCAGGCCCTGCGCTTCGGCTACTACGTCGATGCGGAGAACGAAGACGTCAAGGACGGGCTCCGCGGCCTGGGTGTCGTCCCCGGGCCCACCATCGCCGATGCCCCGCCCAAGCCCGAGATCCTCGACTAAGTCGCCGCGGACCGTCTCCGGCCCCGCTCATTTTTGTCCGCCGCTTCCCTAGCCCGGCTCCCCTATGAATATCGTTATCTGCGGAGCTGGCGAAGTCGGGCGGCACTCGGCCGAGGTCCTCGCTCCCGCGGGCCACAACATCACCATCATCGACCAGAACGCCGGCAAGCTCGCGCAGGTCGACGACGCCATCGACGTCCGCTCGCTCGTCGGCAATGGCACCCAGGCCGACGTCCTGCTGGAGGCCGGCACCGACAAGGCCGACCTCTTCATCGGCGCGACCCATATCGACGAGATCAACCTGCTCGCCGCGTCGATCGCCACCGCCGTGGGCTGCGAACGCTCGATCGCCCGGGTCCACCACTCCGCCTATTTCGAAGCCAAAGGCCTGAATTATGCCGATCACCTCGGGATCGACCACTTGGTCTGCCCCGAGTACACCACCGCTCAGGCCATCGCCGCCACCCTCCGCAGCCCCGGCTCCCACGCCGTCGAAAATTTTGCCAAGGGCGCCATCGAGATGCAGTCGATCTCGGTTTCTGAAAACGCCAAGGCCGCCGACGTCGCCCTGAAAGACCTCAAGCTCCCCGCGGCCACCCTGGTCGCCGCGGTCGAACGCGGCGTCGACGCCTTCCTCCCCACCGCCGATACCAAAGTCCAGGCCGGCGATATCGTGACCCTCATCGGCGAATCCAAGTCCTTTGAAAAGACGCTGAAACTCTTCAAGCCCGATGCCGCCGGCCGCCTCAAGGTCATGGTCATGGGCGGGTCGACCCAGTCTGTCTGGCTCTGCCGAGAACTCCGCAACCGCAACTTCGCGGTCCGGCTGTTCGTCCTCCGCCCCGACCGCGCGCAACAGCTCGCCGAGAAACTCCCCTGGGTCACGCTGATCAACGGCGACGTGATCAACTCCGACATCCTGCTGGACGAACGCGTCGCCCAGGCCGACGCGTTCGTGGCCTGCACGGATGACGAAGAAACCAATATCCTCGCCGCCGCCCGTGCGAAGTCTATGGGGGTCAGATCCGCCATCGCCGTGCTCCAACGGCCCACGTACCTCCACCTGATCGGTCATATCGGCCTGGACCACGCCTTCAGCCCCCGTTCGACCGCGGTCAGCCAGATCGAACGGCTGCTTTCCGGCGAATCGGTCCGGCAGCTCGCTCCGCTGGCCGAGGGTATCGCCGACGTCTACGAAGTCCGGGTCCCCGCGCTGGCCAAGCGTGTACTCGGCACCCCGCTCAAAGACATCGACTTCCCTCCGCGGACCATCATCGCGGCGATCTCCCGCGGCGAAACCGTCTTCGTCCCCGGGGCGGACGACCAGATCAAACCCGCCGATATGCTCGTCGTCATCAGCCCCGCCGAGTCTGCCCGGGAGCTCAAGAAAATGTTCGGCGGCTGACCCCGCGGCCCGTCATCGGGTATAGACGTGAACCCTGGCCGTGATAATTGCTAGGGTCTGTCCGCGGCTTGCGGGCGACGCTGCTTCGACCGGGTGTTCGCATTCACGCCCGATCCCTCGCACACACACCATGCACTACCGCCAGGTCTTCCGACAACTCGGCTTATTGATGCTCGTGCTGGGGATCGGCATGGGCCTCATCGCGGCGCTCGAGTGGGGGTACTGGACTTTTTTCGGCCGGGCCGACCTGGCCGAAACCCTGGGGGTCCGCGCGATGGGGCTGGCGGCGCTGATCGGCACGGCCCTGGGCGGCGTACTCTTTGTCGGTGCCCGCGGCGCGGGGGTACAACTGATGAACCGGCGTGAAGCGATGCTGCTGGTCGCGCTGAGCTGGTTCATCGGCGCGGCGGTGGCGGCGATGCCTTACTGGGTCTGGGGTATCGCCGGCGGCGGCAGCCCCGACCCCGGGGCCGACCCACACCCTTTCCGGGGTTTCGTCCCCTGCTATTTCGAAGCCATGTCCGGGCTCACCACCACCGGGGCGACGGTCCTTTCGGATATCCGAGCGCTGCCCAACAGCCTGCTGCTCTGGCGTGCGACGACGCACTGGCTCGGGGGCCTGGGGATCGTGGTGCTTTTCGTTGCGGTCCTGCCCACCATCGGCGTCGGGGGCAAGCGTTTGTTCAATGTCGAAGCGCCCGGCCCCCAGCAGCAGGGGGTCCGCCCCCGGATCCGTGAGACCGCCCGGGTCCTCTGGATCATCTACACCGCCATCACCCTCGCGGCCATGGGCAGCTACCGGCTCGCGGGCCTGTCCTGGTTCGACAGCGTCTGCCACAGCTTTTCGGTGGTCTCCACCGGCGGCCTTTCCACCCGGGACGCGAGCATCGGTCATTACGGATCAGTATCCGCCGACCTGGTCAGTATGTTTTTCATGCTCCTGGCCGGGGTCAACTTCGGGCTGATGTTCGCGGTCACCCGCGGCCGCTGGAAATCTATCTGGAAAGACGAAGAACTCCGGGTCTACATCATCCTGAAGGTCGTCGTGATCGTCTTCGTGGCGTTCAATATCTACGGCCAGACCATCACCACCACCGCGGGCCAAACCCTCCAGGCCACCGCGTTTCAAGCCCTACGTTTCGCCGGGTTCCAGACGATCTCGCTGCACACCGGGACCGGGTTCGTCACGGCGGATTATGACCTCTGGCCGTACTTCAGCCGGGCGATGCTCGTGGGCCTGATGTTCATCGGCGGGTGCGCCGGCTCGACCGCCGGGGGGATCAAAATCGTGCGCTTCTGGATCGTGCTCAAAGTGATCTACGCCTCGCTCGAACGCGCGTTCCGGCCTCAGGTCGTCCGCCCCTTGCGGGTCACCACGGCGGTCGTCGACGAGGAGCAGAAACTCAACGCCCTGGTCTACTGCGTCTTCTTTTTCATGATCGCCCTGGTCGGCTCGCTGTTCATCGCGCTTTTTGAATCGCACTACGGACGCGATATCCAGTTCCTCACCGCGGCCACCGCCAGCCTCTCGACGCTGGGGAACATCGGGCCGGGCTTCTACCGTATTGGGGCGACGCAGAACTACGGCTGGTTCTCCGACGCTTCGCTCGTGGCTATGAGTCTGCTGATGATGCTCGGCCGCCTCGAGATCTACGCCCTGGCCGTGCTTTTGCTCCCCCGTTTTTGGCACGGCGACTAACACCCTCCGCGTCTTTACCGCTTCGGTCTTTAGCCGTTTCGCGTGGCTTTGAGCTTCAGAAACCCAACCCCCGCCATGGGAGGGGACCAGAACCTGCGTGATCAATATTCTCGGCGTTGGCGCGCCGGCGGGATATTCAGTTGCTTTCGGTACTTCGCCACCGTCCGCCGCGCGATCTCGATCCCGTGTTTTTTCAGCTCATCGACCAACGCGTCGTCGGACAGCGGCTTGTTTTTATCCTCGGCCCCGATGACTTCTTCGAGCTTGGCCTGGACCGCGGCCCACGACATGGCCTCGCCCTGGTCGGTTTCCGTCCCCCCGGAGAAAAACATCCGCAGCGGGAAAATCCCGCGCGGGGTCTGGAGGTATTTCTCGCTGACCGCCCGGCTCACCGTCGCGACGTGGATCCCCAGTTGGTCCGCCACCAGCGTCATGGGCAGCGGCTTGAGGGCCTGCGGCCCTTGATCAAAGAACTCCCGCTGGGCTTCGATGACCACCCCGATGACCCTCAGCAGTGTCGCGTGCCGCTGCCGCACCGCGTCGATCAGCCAGCGTGCGTTACGGACGTTGGTGCCGATGAACTCCCGGGTTTTTTTGTCCGTGGATTTGTCCGCCGCCATATTTTCGTACGAGGCCGAGATCTGCAGCGCGGGCAGGCGGCCGTGCGTGAGCGTCGCGAGGTAGCAGTCTTTCTCGTCGTCGTATTCGATGACCGCGTCGGGGGTGATCGTCCGGATCGCGTCGGTCGAGAGCAGCCGGCCGGGGTGGGGATGGAACTGCCGCAGGTTCATGACCGCCGACTTGATCCGATCGATTTCCATCCCCGTGGACTTGGCGATCTTCGGGTAGCGATTCGCCTCGATGTCTTTGAGGTAATCGCTCACCAGCCGCCGCTCGTCCGTGAGGTCGGCGTCCGGGTCCTGGTAGGTCAGTTGATCGATCTGGAGGAGCAGGCATTCCCGCAGGTCCCGGGCGCACAGGCCCGCCGGCTCCAGCGCTTCCTGGAGCAGCTCGATGCACTCTTCGATGCCGTCTACGGTCGTGCCGGCCGGGGCCGCGTCGAGCAGTTCCTGCGTGGGCGGTCGGAGGTACCCATCCGCGTCGATGTAGCCGATCAGGTGTTCGCCGAGCTTGAGCGTGGGTTCGTCGATATCGACCAGGTGCCACTGGCCGAGTAACTGGTCGTAAAGCGACGCGCCGCGGGCGGCGGTGTTGGCCATCGCGTCCATCTTGCCGTCGCGTTCGCCGCCGGTGTTGGCCGCCCGCCGGTAGGGGGTTTCGCCCGATTCCGAGGTGTTCGCCGACCAGGCGTCGCCGTACTGCTCGGAGATGTTCGAGAGCCGTTCGAAGTCGTCGGCCTGGCCGTCTTTATCGTTCGCGTCCCGCACCACCAGCTCGCGCTCGCCCTCGCGGTCGTCCCGCGCGGACTGCTCACGCTCGGCCAGCAACGTCTCGCGGTCGCTGCCCGGCTCGACCTGTTCCAGCGTTGGGTTGCTCGCCAACTCCTGTTCGATCCGCTCCTCCAGGGCCGGCTGGGCCATCTGAAGGATTTCCATCGACTGGATCATGCGCGGCGCCAGCTTCATCCGCTGGTCCATCCGCAGGTGTTGGCTGGTATCGAATCGCATGGAGAGGTTTCAAATCAAATAAATTCGCGGTCGGCGGCGCGGATCGTGTACGCCGCGGGCAAACTCTACCACCCGCTCCGTGGTTGGACCAACTTGCTGTATCTCGTGAGATCCGTTCACGGGCTCAAAAATCAGCGACCCGCCCCTGCACCGCGTCGCTGAGGACCGCTTTACTGACAGACTGTAGGTTCGAGCCGGTGGGCAGCCCGCGGGCCAGCCGGGTGACCTTGACGCCCCGGTCGTGCAGTTTGTCGGCGAGATAGAGGGCGGTCCCATCGCCTTCGAGGGTGGGATTCATGCCAAGGATCACTTCCAGGATCCGCGGGCTTTGTCCTTTGCGGCCGGCGTCTACCCGGGCCAGTAATTTATCGATCGACAAGTCGCCGGGGCCGGTCGCTTCCAGCGGGGCTAGCCGGCCCATCAACACGTGGTAGCTCCCGCGGTAGGCCCCGGTCTGTTCCATGGCGATGATGTCGGAAGGCTGCTCCACGACCAGCACCGTGCTGTGATCACGCTGCGGGTCCGTCGCGATGGAACAGGGGTCCGATTCGGAGACGTGCCCCGTGACCGAGCAGACCTTCAGGTTTTCACGGAACGCCCGGACCGCGTCGGCCAGCCCGAGGGTGTCCGCTTCGGGCTGTCGGAGCAGGTGGAACGCGATCCGCTCGGCCGACCGCTTGCCGATGCCCGGGAGCTTTTCGAGGTGGATCAGCAACTGGTCGTAGGCGGTCGGTCGTTTCATACAGTTTGGGGGCAGCGCAGCCTGGCGCATGATACGGTTGGGCTGGGAGCGGATGGGTTATCCGAAAAACTTTAACACGGCAAGTGGACCCGGGCCCGCGGCGGCGGCGATACCCCGCACGCTCCGGGGCGGGCTAAACTGGTGGCGATGAACCCCGACGACCCGGTGTGCTTGTGTTTCCACGTGAGCCAGCGAAAAATCGTGAACTACTGTAAACGCGAACGCCCGGCGGTAGCGAGCCTGATGAGCGAGTGCCTCGGGGCGGGGACGGGCTGCGGCTGGTGCGTTCCGTTCCTCAAGAAACTGCATCGGCAGGTCCAGGACGGGGTCGAGACGCCCGATCTGCCGGTCTCGCCCGAGGCTTACGCGGAGCAGCGGGCCCGTTATCGGCAGACCGGCAAGCGTGGTTGACGTCTCGGATGCCTAGGTTCTTCGCTTCTTAAACATTTTGCATGCTTATCGTTAAAGAGGCGTCTGTTCACGCAGGCTTTGTCGGCGGTTAAAACCCTATGGTCGTGGCGTCCATCCGCCGACCCGCTCTCCGCGTTGATTACCGCGAGCCCCCGACCTACCCTTGCCTATGTCCCAAGCTCGACAACACCCCACCCCCGCCACCCTCGGTCAGCTCCGAGAAACCGATTACCGCTATCGCCCGGTAAAGCAAGAACTCCGCGAAAACCTGATCCACCGTCTTCGCAACCAGGAAGAAGTATTCCCCGGGGTCCGTGGCTACCGCCAAACCGTGGTGCCCCAGATCGTCCACGCTATTTTTTCCCGCCACGACATGCTGTTTCTTGGGCTCCGCGGCCAGGCCAAGACCCGCATGATCCGTCTGCTGCCCGCGCTGCTCGATGAGTGGTGCCCGGTGATCGCCCAGCTCGAGCTCCCCGACGACCCTTTGCACCCCATGACCAGCCTTGGCCGGCAGGCGGTCGCGGCCGGCGGAGACGATACCCCGATCCGTTGGCTTCACCGCAGCGAACGCTTCCACGAAAAACTCGCCACCCCCGACGTGACGATTGCGGACCTGATCGGCGAAATCGATATCGTGAAGCACGCCGAGGGCCGCTACCTCTCGGATGAATCCACCATGCACTTCGGGCTGATCCCGCGGACGAACCGTGGCATTTTCGCGGTCAATGAACTGCCCGACCTCTCGCCGCGGATCCAAGTCGGCCTGTTCAACGTGCTCGAGGAACGGGATATCCAGATCCGCGGCTATCCGATCCGCCTGTCGCTCGATGTATGCCTGGTCTTCAGCGCCAACCCGGAAGACTACACCAACCGCGGCCGGATCGTCACGCCGCTTAAGGACCGCATCGGTACCGTCATCCGCACGCACTACCCGAAGACCATCGACGAGGCGATGCAGATCACCGCCGAGAATGCGTGGACCTCCCGCAACGGCGATCAGGACGCGGCCGAACCCGCGATGTCGAAAGTCGTCGTGCCCCCGTTCATGCACCGCATCATCGAAGAGGCCGTGGCCGCGGCCCGTTCGTCCACGCACATCAACCAGGCTTCGGGGGTCAGCGTACGCACCTCCATTTCCTGTATCGAAAACCTCATCAGCTCCGCGGAGCGCCGCGGCCTGGTTACCGGTGAAAGCCGCGTCGCGACCCGCATCTCGGACCTCGCGCACGTGTTAGCGTCTACTCGCGGCAAGATCGAGCTGCTCATGGCCGACGACGGGGAAGACACTGAGGACAAGCTGGTCGAGTCGCTTCTAGGCGAAGCGGTCAAGTCGGTTTTTGATGGCTTGGCCGAGATCGATGATTTCGAAAGCATCACCGATCAGTTCGATCAGGGGCTCCGCCTCACGGTCGGCGACGACGTCGCCGCCGACACCGCGGTCGCGTCGATGAAACACGTGGACGGCCTGCTGGACGCCGCCATCGACATGGCTCAGCGTCTCGAAATCGATCCCGACGACCCGCAGATGCTCGCGGCCGCGGGCGAGTTTGTGCTCGAAGCCCTCTACGTTAACAACCGGCTTTCGAAAAGCGCCGCCCCCGACGGCAGCCGATACAGCCGCTGATGATCGCCGGAACCCGTCCCCCAAGAGCCCCCTCGGGAGCCCCGCCATGTTTGATCTGCGACAGACGATGACACCTTTGATTACCGCCGCGTGCGTCCTGCTCGCCACGGCCGCTCCTGCTGCGGTGCCTGAAGGCTGGACCGATGATTACCCCGCCGCCCAAGCCCGCGCGGCGGCCGAGGGCAAGGACCTGCTGCTCGATTTCACCGGCTCGGATTGGTGTGTCCCCTGCGTCGCGCTCAAACAGAATGTTTTCGACACCCCCGCGTTCCAATCCGCGGTGCCTCAGGATTTTGTGTTGGTCCAAGTCGATTTCCCCCAAAACGTCGTCCAGCCGCCTGCGCTGGCCGCGCAGAACCGCGAACTCTACAGCCGCTATCAGATCCCGTCTTTCCCGACGATCGTTTTAACGGACCCGGAAGGTCGGCCTTACGGTATGACCCATTTTGTCCCCGAATCGCCGGACCCCTATCTCGATCTGCTCGAAGCGTTTCAGGCCCAACGTGCTGCCCGCGACCAAGCCTTCGCCGACGCGGAGATCGCCGAGGGGACGTCACGCGCCCAGGCTTTAGACCGGGCGATGGAAGCGGTCGGGGCCGATCTTGCCGTCCGCCACTACGCCGATGTCGTGGACGAGATTATTGCGGCCGACCCGGACAACACGGCGGGGCTCAAAGCCAAGTACGTCGCGCTTCAGCGGTCGGTCATGATCGAGGCTGCGCTACAAGAAGCCCTTGCGTTGCTGGGTACCGGCAATTTAGGGGCCGGCCTCGAGCGTATCGACCAGATCATCGCGGAGTATCAGCCCGAGCCGCTTCAGCTCCAACTGATGATCGCGATCAAGGGCGAAACCCAGTTCCAACTTGGCGAGACCGAGCGGGCGATCGAGCTCTTCAACGAAGCCCTTGGCCATGCCCCCGAGTCGGACCTGGCCAACCAGTTGCGGTCCATCCTCCAGCAACTCGAATCGATGTAAATCGCTCCAGCCGTTCCGTGCCAGGCAGCTCATCTGCCGACATCGACCACCGAGGTCGGCCACACGTTTTGATCAAGAAGCTCGTTGAGCAGCGTCGCTAAGCGGCTCGGGGCGAACCGCTCGGTTGACGCACAAATTTCTGAAACGCCCCACCATCGGTATTCGACCAGATCGGTCGCCTCGTAATCGAGCATGCCCGAGGTTTCGATCTCCGGTTCATGGCTCGCCAGCCGCACCGGAAAATAGACCTCACGCTGTCGGAAACGGCGATTGCCGTAGCGGATATCCACCGTCCGCTCCCATATCGCGGGCCCCAATGTGCCCGGAACGATTGGTTGCCCGGGGATCCTCTCGTGGTCTATTTCACCCGCGGCTCCAGCCGTATCCCGGTTAGTTCTTTCCGTTGCCGACGGTATCAGGCTGATCCCGGTTTCCTCTTTGAGCTCTCTCTGAGCGGCTTCCCGGTGGGTTTCCCCCGGATCCAGTCCGCCGCCCGGCGTGATCCAGAACGGCGCCGCGGTGACCGGGTCCACGAAGCGGAACAGCAGTATCCGACCCCGCGCATCGAGCAGCAGTACACGGGCGGCGTGACGCAGTTCATCCCCGGCTTGCGCGTGACGATCCATCGAATTTCTCCGGAAAAAAACCCGCCTGAAAGCAGACGGGTTCGTTTCGTGAATCATCAGCCGATCGGCCGAGATGGGTTCAGGATTCGACGGTCCGCAGCCCCATGCCCATATCGGTAAGACGTTCTTTGATCTCGACCAGGCTGGTCATGCCGAAGTTCTTGACGCCCATCAGCTCCGCCTCGGTCTTCATGACCAGGTCGCCGATGCTGGTGACCCCCAACAGTGCGAGGGCTTTACGGGCCCGCACGCTGAGGTTGAGTTCGTTGACCGATTTGTCGAGCATCGCGTTGTCGTTGCCCGCTTCGCTCTTGAGCTGGTCGTAGACCTGCTGCTTGATTTCCGCCTGGTGCTGTTCGACCGCTTGGCCGAGCTTCAAGCCCTTCTGGGCCAGCATCGTTTTAATTTCGTCGAGGCTCGCGTCGCCGAAATTTTTGAAACTTCGCAGTTCCGCTTCGGTCACTTTGAGCAGGTCGCCCAGCGTCCGGATACTCATCTTCCGCAAGGCGTTACGGGTGCGTACGGAAAGCTCGAAGTCCGTCACCGGCGTGTCGAGCAGGGCATGATGCTTCTCGAGCTTGCGCTCCTGCTCGTCGTCGATCATCATCGCTTTGGAAGCGAGGATGTCTTTGATATACAGCCGGCCGCGCGGGTGGTTGGGGTCGGTGGCCAGCACCTGCCGTATGCAGCGCTCGGCCTGGGCGTATTTGCCGCGGTCTTCGTACGCCACCGCGAGGTTAACGAGCGCGTTGAGCGGCGGCTTTTCCTGCTTGGAGCATTCTTCGTAGAGGTGCAGCGCCTCGTCTTCCTCGCCGAGCAGGTCGAGGTTGTAGGCGAGCCGGAAGCAGTTTTCGGTGTCTTCGGGGTCGGCGGTGTAGGCCGCTTCGTACTGCTCGATCGCGCCGATCCGGTCGCCGGACTGCTCGGCCGCGAACCCCGCGTCGAAGTACTTGCGGGCCGTCTCACTGTCGCGATATTCGGCCCCGTCGAGGGAACCGGTGGACTCTTCGGTCATGGGAGGGTTTTCTTGGTAAAAGCGTGGAAAAAGGGGTTAGGCCAAGCCGAACAAGATAGCCCACCCCGCCCCACGGGGCAAGCTGCCGGATGGTGGCTGGTGTCGGCGGGAACGGCGGCCCGCTCTGATTCAATTCCAACCCCAGAGACCCAAGGAGCCGATCCTACGAGCGAGCCAACCGATCGCTTCCTGATGATCAAAATGTCTCGTAAACCCTGATTCATCAGAGAGCCGCCGACGCTGTAAGGATTTACGCGGTGCGGTATTCCGCTGCCGGCCGCTGCGCTTTGCGCACGGATTCGAAACCCACGCCCCGCGAACCTCCGGTATACCGCTTGACCAAAAGCCACCTGTCGGGCTCGAACCGACGACCTGCGGTTTACAAAACCGCTGCTCTACCAACTGAGCTAAGGTGGCGGACCCTGCCCGGCCTCGGCCGAGCTACGCCCCGGGCAAAGCCACCGACTGGACTCGAACCAGCGACCTGATCTTTACGAAAGATCTGCTCTACCAACTGAGCTACGGTGGCGACCGGCAAGGCATTCTGCGGACCTCGCCCGCCCGTGTCAATCATCGCCCGGGGCGGCTCCGAGCCGGGGGTGTCTGCTTGCTGGCGTCCCGGCCCTGACACGCTTAGTTATTGGATGCTTGCTCGCCCTCGGTGGGTCGGTCTTTCACCGGAATCTGTACCTCGTGATACCGCCGCGACGCCGTCACGAAAGGGCTGTGATACCCCAGCAGCCTCGCCGGTCCCGCCGCCACCAAATCTGGCCGCTGAGCCAAAGCTGCCCGCACGTGATCTAGGGCTGCGTCCACCCGATTTTGCTTCGCGGCTCCGAAAAACCCCAGACTCAAGACCCGGGTTTCCGGAAAGTCCAGCACCTCCACCGTGCCATCCACCCCCACCTCGCCCTGATCCGGCCGAGGGTACATGAAATACATATCCACTCGCCGGGTGCTGCTTTTTTGCCCCGCCTCCACCGGGCCGCGCTCGTTTTCTGGAGTGGTGCCGATACCTTTTAAGGTCATCTCGACCGGCGCGGTCATGGCGATGTCGTGCTCACGGATATGCCCGAATAATTTCCGGAACGCCCCGCGTCCCTCCGCTCGGGCCGCCCGGTACGCAGGGTAACGCTTGACCACCACCTCCCCGGCCGGCCCCGGCGCGGGGTACCCCGCGGGCAGTCCCGCTTCCAATTCAATGGCCTGATCCGCGCTTTCTCCCTCGGAGCCGAGACTCCGATCGTCCGCGGCGACGGCACAACCCCCCGTGCCCAACCCCAATACTCCGATGAGCACTATCGCCCCGTATCCGCGAGCCAATTCGGCGTATTTCATAGATGAAGAATATGCCTCCCGTCTCCTCAAGGCACGATGCCGCCGGTGCGACTCACGGCCGGGGTGAGATCCGGCTCCTCGCCGCCGGAGCCGCTAGCATAATGCGGATACCGCTCTGATCATTGCCATCACTCGAAGCTTCACCGACCCGCGTCCGCCCAGGAGCCTGCCGATGCCCGCCTGCCCGCCCCTGCTTTTTTCTGCTATTGGCTTAGTCTGTTTGGCACTCACCCTAAGCGCCTGTCAGGAGGCCCCCGTCGTGTCCGAGCCTGTCGAACCTGTCACCCCCTCCGCGGCGGCGTCTTCCACGCCCGGCGTTGAGCCGCCCGCCGCCGCCCCCGTCGCGGCCGCTACCCCCGTGGTCCGCACCACCCCTACCCTGCTCCAGGATCGGCCCGACCGGCGGATCGTGGAGCTGCCCAATCGGATGATCTTGGTCGCGCAGGATCTACCCACCGCCCCGGTCGTCTCCGTTCAGGCTTGGGTCAAGACCGGGTCGCTCTACGAACAAGAGCATGTCGGAGCCGGCTTGTCGCACTTCCTCGAACACCTGATCTCCGGGGGCACGACCGCCCAGCGGCCCGAAGCCGTCTCCACCGCCACCCTGGGCCGTATCGGCGCCCAAACCAACGCCGCCACCAGCCTCGACACCGTCCGCTATTACATCAATACCACCTCGGACCACACGGCCACCGCCGTCGAGCTGCTCTCCGACTGGATGCAGAACAGCGTGATCCTGGAATCGGAGTATGAGCGCGAGCGTGATGTCATCCAGAACGAGTTTTCGATGGGCCAGGGCGACCCCGTCCGCATCCACTGGAAACTCACCCAGCAGGCCCGCTACCACGACACCCCCGACCACCCTGGCGCGCACCCGACTATCGGCTACCTCGACGAATTCCTCAAAATCACCCGCGACGAGATTTATGATTTCTATAAGCGGATGTACGTCCCCAACAACATGGTCTTCCTGGTGGTGGGCGATATCGATCCGCCGGCGGTGATCGACCAGCTCACCAACCTCTGGGGCGGCCTGCCCGCCGGCGACCTGCCCGAACTCTCTTTCCCGGTGGCGACCGGCGAGGCGACGCCCGTGACGCTCCACGCCCCGGCCGCCGTCAGCCGGCCGCGGGTCCGCCTGGTTTGGCCGGGGGTCAAGCTGGGGAGCGAACACGATTTTGCGTTGGACCTGCTCGCCGGCGTTTTGGGCGGCGGCGAGTCCAGCCGGCTGGTCCGCGAACTCCGCGACAACCGCCAGTTGGTGACCACTATCCAGGCGTTCAACTGGTCGACCCACTGGGGCGAAGGTTTCTTTGGCATCGACTACGAACTCGCCGACCCCGCGATGCGGGACGCCACCCGCGCCGCGATCGCGGCCCACCTGGACCGCCTCCGACTCGAGCCGGTCACCGCGGAAGAGCTGGACCGGGTCAAACGACAGACCCTCGCGCGGGTCGTCAACGCTGGCCAATCCGCCGAAGCGCTCGCCGCGCAACTTGCGGGCAACCTGATCTCCGCCTCCGACCCCGATTATGCCGCCCGCTACGCCCAAGCGGTCCAGGCGGTCACTCCGCAGGACCTGATGGCCGCCGCCCAGGCTTTGCTCGATCCCGATGCCGCATCGGTGGCCCGGCTCGACCCGGCCGGCCTCGGCCAAGACATCGCGTTCCCTTCCCGTCTCCCCGATCCGGAGGCCTCGGATTCTGCCGCGTCCCGCGAACCCGTTGAACTCGACAACTACAGCCTCATCGCCCAGCTCAAGCAAAACCTCGCCCGCCCCGGCGACGAACGCCCGCCGCTGGCCGTTGATCCTCCCCAGCGCCGCACCCTCGACAACGGACTGACCGTCATCGTCCAGCGGTCCACCGTGGTCCCCGCGGTGTCGATGCAGCTTTACACCCGCGGCGGACTGCTCGCGGACGACCCGGGCCGGGAAGGCGTCGCCAACACGGCCTACGCCATGCTCACCCGCGGGACCGCCGACCGCTCCGCCCAGGAGCTCGCCGCCGCTATCGAAGACCTCGGCGCGTCGCTCTCTGCCGCCAGCGGGAACAACACCGGCTACCTCCGGGCCACCGCGCTGGCCGCCGACTGGCCCGTCGTCATGGAGCTCATGGCGGAGGTCGCCCTCGAGCCCGCCTTCGACCCCGCCGAGTGGGACCGCCTCCGCCCCCGCCTCCTCGCCGCGATCGACCGCGCGACCGACACCTGGTCCGGCGAACTCCGCAGCGTGTTCCGTCAGGCTTACTACGGCGATCACCCTTGGTCACAACTCACTACCGGCCGCGGCGAGGTCGTCGAATCACTTACCGCCGATGACCTCCGCGATTTCTACCGATCCCGGCAGAGCGCTGCCGACTCCATCCTCGCGGTGGTCGGTGACGTCGACCCCGAAGACGTCTTTACCCGGGCCCAGACGCTCTGGGGTCCGATGGCGGCCCAACCCGACTCGCCGCTGGTGCTCCCGCAGCCCGCGCCCCCCACCCCGGGGCTCACGGTGGTCGCCACCGAAAAACCCGTGGCCGCGGTTCAGGTCGGCTACGGCCCGGGGATCACCCGCGACAGCCCCGATTACCCCGTGATTCAGGTCCTTTCGCGTGTCCTTGGCGACTTCCCTGCGGGTTGGCTTCAGCAAGAGCTGCGCGGCCGCGGCCCCGGGCTGGTCTACGCCAGCCACGCCGGCGCGGCGGTCGGCCTCGTGCCGGGCTACTTCACCATGCTCTTTAATACCCAGCCCGACACCGTGGACGACGCCCTCGAACGCACCCTCGGCGTTGCCGACCGCGCCCGCTCCGAACTCGTCGATGACACCACCCTCAACCGGGCGAAGGCCAAAGTCCTCACCACCGAGTTTTTCGGCCGGCAGACCCACAGCGACCTCGCCGCCGGCCAAGCGCTCGACCTGCTCTACGGGATCGACGATCCCGACGGCCAGGCCTTCCTCGCCAAAGTCCAGGCCCTCACCGCGCAAGATGTCCGCGAAGCCGCCCGGAAATACCTGGGTGCACCCACCGTGGTGGTCATCACTCATGAGCCAATCGACGAGGATCAGCTCCGCGACATGCTCCGGTGATTCCGCCCGGGCTTGAGCGCGGTCTCTCGATAATCGGCCGCGCGGTGCGGTTTCGCTATATCTGCCTCCGGCCTCGAACACACGTGCGCCCGGATCGGCGGCGCGTGGAGGTTGCGGGTTACGCCTTGAGGTAATTCATGCCTTTGCGTACCGCCCGTTTATTGGCAGCCATATGGTTGAGCACGTGCTCGATAATTTCGACCGCTTCCGGTTGTCCGATCGATTGGGCCAGGTCGGTCGCGCTCTGCGGGGTATCGGTGAGTGCGGCGACCGCTGGATGCTGGACCTCCAGCACCGTGGCCGCCGCTTTTTTCCCCGCTTCGACCCCGGGCTGGTGGTACGCGTTGATATTGACCAGCGTGGCGTAGAAGCCCACCGCCCGCTCGTACAGCGCGATGAGCGCGCCGATGGTTTTGGCGTCGACCTTGTCCACCGTGAGGGTCATGCTGGACCGCTGGTTTTCAAAGAGGGCGGTCCGCGTGCCCTGCCAGAACCCGTTGAGGTAATCGCCCGGCGTGACGCCCGTTTCCACCTCGACCACGTGCTTGCCCGGCGAGGCCGTATCCTGCAGGCCGACGATGAAGGTCGCAAAGAAATTGTTGACCCCGTCGCGGAGCTGCTGCACGTAGGCGTGTTGGTCGGTCGAGCCCTTGTTCCCGTAGACCGCGATGCCTTGTTCGACCCTGTTGCCGTCGAGGTCGTGGGATTTGCCCAGCGATTCCATCACGAGCTGCTGGAGGTAGCGCGACATCAGCAGCAGCCGGTCTTTGTAGGGCAGCATCACCATGTCTTTTTCGCCCCGGCCGTTCGTCGCCAGATACCACATCAGGGCGAGCAGCGCCGCGGGATTCTTTTTCGTTGTTTTGGCTCGGGTGATCTCGTCCATTTTTTTGGCCCCCGCCAGGAAATCGTCGATCTTGATTCCCTGGAGGGCGAGGGGGACGAGCCCGACGGTCGCCATCACCGAGGTCCGGCCGCCGACCCAGTCCCACATCGGGAAGCGTTTGAGCCAACCCCCGTGCTGGGCGACCTCGTCGAGCTTGCTGCCTTCGCCGGTGATCGCCACCGCGTGCTTGGCGAAGTCCAGGCCTTTGGCCGCGAACGCGTGCTGGGCTTCGATCATCCCGTTGCGGGGTTCGGGCGTCCCCCCCGACTTGGAGATGACCAGCACCAGCGTCGATTTCATCCGGGCCCCCAGCCCGTCGAGGGTCCGCCGGATCCCGTCGGTGTCGGTGTTGTCGATGAAGTGGATCTTCATCTTGTCTTTCCGGGACACGCCGCCCAACGCATCGGCCAGGAACTGCGGGCCCAACGCGCTGCCGCCGATGCCGATCGAGAGCACGTCGGTAAATTTCGCCGCGTCGGGGGGGCTGATCTCCTTGCGGTGCACCGCCTCGGCAAAAGCCTTGATGTCGTCGACCGTGTGCGCGATGGCTCGGGTAAGCTCCGGCTCGGGGGCCAGGCCCGGGGCGCGGAGCCAGTAGTGGCCGACCATCCGGTCTTCGTCGGGGTTGGCGATGGCCCCGCCCTCGAGCGCGTCCATCGCGGTGTACGCTTCCTGGATCGCGGGTTCCATCGCCTTGAAGAACGTATCGCCGAAAGGCATTCGGCTGATATCCAGCGTCAAGTTCAAGCCCGGGGCTTTGCATAAGTTTTTTCGGTAGCGGGCGTAAAGCTCGGCGGGGGCGAGTTCGAACACGGCAGTTTCGGCGGCGGTTGAGGTCATCGGTTTGGCGTCCGGAGCGGATAAACGATAGTTAGGCGTAAGACGCGGGTGGCTGCTCGAACCGCCGCGCCGTCGTTGGGATATACGTTATCACGCCCGTCGGGTCGGGGTAGTCACCGAGGCCCCGCCTTGGGTTAAAGCTCAGCGCCCGGTGGTGTCCGGCCAGGCCAACAGCCGATGCCGCAGCCGCGTCCTGGGGTCGTACAACTCTGCCAGCAGCAGCGGGTCGGCTTTATCCGGCGAAAGCAGCGATCCGACGGGGAACGGCTCGCGGTGCTCGTTGACCCAGCGCGTCAGCGTAAAGCGGTTATCCGTCCCGATCGCGATCCCCGGCAAGTCACGGACGTACTGCTGATTGAGCCACACCTGGACGTCGCGGTACACCGACGCGGTACGGTTCACGAAGATCACCGTTTCGCCTTCGCGTCGGACGACCACGTCCAGGTCGGGCCCGATCTCGGCGTCCGCGGGGTATGTGTAGGCCGCGAGCCGCGCCCGCCGCTCGGACTGGGTGACCGTCAACGGCGCGGCGCACCCGGTCGACAGCAAGACCGCCCCGATACCGAAAAACAAAAAGATACGCAGCATCTAACCTATCCTCGCATCCTGGCCCAAGGAAAACAAACGCTCCAATGACTCGGGATGCCGATCGGTCGTCCGGCCTCGCCGGGTCGGCAGGCGGTTCCGTCGGTGGAGCGGCGAGTCTATGATGAAAAGATGACCAAGAACCATGCAATCGGGCTGGCGGCGGCTGTGCTGACGAGCTTTACGGGGATGAATCTGCAAGGCCAAACGTCTTCGGAATCCGATACCGCGGCAGCCGGCGGGTCGTGCTGCGAAACGCCGGTGAAGGGGCCCGAGGCCCTGGGCGAATGGCTGGCCGCCGGGCCCGGGGCGTCGGGGCAAGCGGAGGGCGCCGCCGCGGGGGCCGCAGATCCCGCGGCCGCCCCGGAAGGGATGGTCTGGGTGCCGGGCGGGGAGTTTGTGATGGGGTCGGACCTGCCGAACACCTGGTCGAACGAACACCCCGCGCACCGGGTCCGGGTCGATGGCTTCTGGATGGATGAAACTGAAGTCACCAACGCGCAGTTCGCCGCGTTCGTGGACGCCACGGGCTACGTCACCCTGGCCGAGCGGCCGATCGATTGGGAAGAGGTCAAGAAACAGGTTCCGCCCGGGACCCCCAAGCCTCCGGCCGAGATGCTGCAGCCCGGCTCGCTGGTGTTCACGCCGCCGGACCATCCGGTGCGGTTAGACAATGTCGCGGCCTGGTGGACGTGGACGACGCGAGCAGACTGGCGCCACCCCCAGGGACCGGGTAGTTCAATCGAAGGGCGGGACCACCACCCGGTGGTCCATGTCGCCTGGGAAGATGCGCAGGCGTACGCCGAGTGGGCCGGTAAGCAGTTGCCGACCGAAGCGCAGTGGGAATACGCGGCCCGGGGCGGGCGAGCGGGGACGCGTTTCGCCTGGGGCGACGAGTTCAAGCCCGGCGGCGAGGCGATGGCCAACACGTGGGACGGCGCGTTTCCCCACCGCAACACCGAGGAAGACGGGCACGTCCTGGCCGCACCGGTGAAATCGTTTGCGCCCAACGGTTTCGGGTTGTACGACACGGCCGGGAACGTCTGGGAATGGACGGCAGATCTTTACCGCGACGACCGCCACGCGGTGCTGGCGAAACAGGGCATAGCGGTCAACCCGCCGGGGCCGGACATGGCCTCGGACGCGTCGAACCCGCGGTCCCGGTCCCGGGTGATCAAAGGGGGGTCTTATCTCTGCCACGTGGATTATTGTGAGAGCTATCGGCCCAGCGCGCGGCGCGGGACGCCGGAAGACACGGCGCTGCAGCACACGGGGTTCCGCTGCGTGGTCGTGCCGGAGTGAGCGGCCGGGGCGGATACAATCCGCCCATGAAATGGACGGATGGTTTGGTTTCGGCCGGGTTGGTGCTGGTGTGTTCCGCGGTGGCGGGGTGTTCGGGCGGACCCGGAGCGGTGCTGCTGAGCAAAGAGGATTCGGCCCGTTACGCCGTCGCGGACCCGACCGGGCTGCCGGATCGGCTGGATATCCCGCTGACCCGACGCGGCGGGTATCTCCTGGTGCCGGGGTATATCGACGACCAGCCGGTCGGGTTGATGATGATCGACACCGGGGCGTCGATCAGCGTGATCGCGCAGGGCGCCGCGGGTCGACTGAATCTGGAAAAAGGGGGCGAGGGGCGGACCGTGGGGGTAGGCGGCTTCGAGACGTTCGAGTTTTACAAGGCGGGGCATTACTCGATCGGGCAAACTACAAGAGGGGCGCCGGAGTCGGGCCGACAGGGGGTTCTCAGGCTCGCGAGTGAACGGCTGGCGGGGTTGAAACTGCTGGGGTTCGGGGAGTCGCTGCGGGTGGGGCTGGGGGGGATCGTAGGATTCCCGGAGCTGTCGGCGGTGCCGTTTGCGTTGGACGCCTCGCGGCGGGAATTGACGGTGTATCGGCCCGAGGCGTTCCGCCCCCCGGCCGGTGCGACGCGGGAGCGGCTGCGGCTGTTCCGGAAACTGCCGATGGTGCGGGCGGAGGTGTACGACGGATCCCAACGGGTCGAAGTTTGGCTGCTGATCGACTACGGCGCGGACAACGCGTTGACGCTTCCCGACGTGTTGCTGGAACGTCACCCCGGGGTGATGTCGGTCAACGCGACGGGCCGTGGCCGGACGGCGGGGGTGGGGGGGACGGTGCAAAGCACGCAGACGTGGGTGAAAGATTTCCGGATGCTGGGGCTGAGTCTGAAGGACGTGCCGGTGAATTTCGAGCCGCCGCCGCCGACGATGCGGGGGCCGCGGCTGATCGGGCGGGTGGGCAACGAACTGCTCAAGCATTTCCGGCTGACGTTCCACGCCAGCCACGGCTGGGTCTACGCGCAGTGGATCCCGGGTGAGGCGGGGGCTGATACCCCGGAATCGGTGGCCGGGCAGCCCGTGAAATAAGAACCGGTTTGCCGAGCGGGTCGGCCTTGTCTGGGGGTTGGGTTGGCTAGAATCGGGCCGTGAAAGAGCAACTGACAACAGACACGGTGGTGGTCGGGGCCGGGCCGATCGGCCTCGAATTGGCGGTCTCGCTCAAACTGGCGGGGGTGGACTATGTCCATCTCGATGCGGGGCAGGTCGGGCAGACGGTGGCGGATTATCCGCGGCAGACGCGGTATTTTTCGAGCCCCGAGCGGATCGCGATCGCGGGGGTGCCGCTAGTCACCGAAGACCAGGGCAAGGCGACGCGCGAGCGGTACCTGGCCTACCTGCAGGCGGTGGCGCTTCAGTTCGACCTGGCGGTACGGACGTTCGAGCGGGTGGAGTCGGTCAAGCGCGACGACGTGACGGGCCGGTTCACGTTGGTGACCAGCCGTGCGGTGGTGGACGCGTCGCGGGTGGTGCTGGCGATTGGGGACATGCACCATCCGCGGATGCTGGGCGTGCCGGGGGAGGACCGCGCGAACGTCTCCCATTTTTTCGACGAGCCAGCCAAGTATTTCCGGCAGCGGCTGCTGATTGTGGGCGGGCGGAATTCGGCGGTGGAGGCGGCGCTGCGGTGCGCCCGCGCCGGCGCGCAGGTGTCGATGAGCTACCGCGGCGCGGCGTTCGACCGGGCGACCATCAAATACTGGCTCATGCCGGAGATCGAGGCGCTCATCCAGCACCGCCAGGTGGGGTTTTACCCGCGGACCCGGCCGACGGAGATCCGGGAGCGGTCCGTCTTCTTGGAGGCGGCCGAGGGCGGGGGCGAGCCGACGGAAGTGCCGGCGGATTTCGTGCTGCTGCTCACGGGATACACGCAGGACAAAACGCTTTTCGAGTCCGCGGGGGTGAGGCTGGTGGGAGACAACCGGGCACCGGAGCACGACCCGGAAACCATGATGACCGGCGTGCCGGGGCTGTACGTCGCGGGGACGGCGGCGGCGGGCACGCAGAACGCGTTCAAACTCTATATCGAGAACTCGCATCCGCATGTCGTCAAGATCGTGACGTCGATCACGGGCCGTCCCCCGGCCGAGGGGCGGGTGAATACCGCGGCGAAGACGTACGGGCTTGCCGAAAGCTAAGGCAACGCAGCGGCCGGACCAAGCGTATGTTGGGGTGACGGGTCCGTGGTTCCCGAGGTTCGTCTCATGCGTTATGCTTGAGCTGGCTTGCGTGTATGCGTTTTATTCATTGAAAGGGGTGACGACGATGTCCGAAATAACCGAATCGGCGACCGAAACACAGGCTGCGACCCAAGGACCTGACACGAGCGTGTCGCGGCAGGATTCAACCTACGAAATCCCGCAGGAAGAGCGAACGATGGGCATGTTGGCCCACCTGGCGGCTTTGGCGGGTTTTCTTTTTCCGACCGGTAACGTAGTCGGGCCGTTGGTGGTTTGGCTGGTGAAAAAAGACACGATGCCGTTCGTCGATGAACAGGGTAAAGAATCGCTTAATTTCCAGATTACGGTACTGATCGCGTACCTATGCTGCGTGCCTTTGGTGTTGATTATCATCGGGATTTTCCTGATGATCGGGGTCGGGATCGCGGCGCTGATCTTTACGATCATCGCGGCGATCAAAGCGAGTTCGGGCGAGTCGTACCGCTATCCGTTGACGCTGCGGCTGATCAAGTAGCGGTCGCAGTGATCAAAGAATGCTTCGACGAGGGTGGTCCGTCGTTTACACGTCGGTATGTCTCTTTAGGGCTGCGCGGTGTGGCGGCGGGTCGCCAAGTGCCAAACGAGCGTAAGGGCGATAAGGGCGGCCGCCGCGACCCAGTAGATCGGTTCGATGAACGCCGCGAGGCCGAGGCAGCCGATCAGGCCGATCCAGGAAATGATGCGCGGGTAGAGCCGGGCGTCGGGCGGGAGTCGCAGCGCCGCGGCGTTGGTGATGGCGTAGTAGATCAGTACGGTCACCGCCGAGAGCGACCAGGCGGCGCGGATGGACCCGGCGATGGCGAGAAGGGCGATCACGACGGCGACCAATACCACGGCGGGCCCTGGAGTAGCGGTTTTTGCGTCGATGCGGGCGAAAAGGTGAGGGAGGTGCCGGCGGCGGGCCATGGCCAGAGCGACCCGGGAAAGCCCCAATAACAGATTCAGGACGACGCCGAGCATCGCGGTGACGGCGGCCGCGGTGATGGCCCAAAGGGACCACCGTGGGAAACCGGCAGATTCCGCCAGGGCCTGCAGCGGCGCGCCGCCCCGGGCCAATTCCGCGAAGCGAGACGGGCCCGCGAGTCCCACCGCGGCGAGGGCCACCGCCGCGTAAACCACGATGCAGAGCAGCACAGTCAGCAGGATGGCACGCGGGATGGTGCGCCGGGGTTCACTCACCTCTTCGCCAAGGGTGGCGATACGGCCGTAGCCGGTATATGCGACAAAGGCGAGGGCGGCGGCATGCAGGAGGTCGGGCCATCCGATTGAAGGGGCTGGGGATCCGGCGGCCGCGTCCGATGACACCCGCGACAGGTCGAATCTCAGTTGGTCGGGTTCCAGTCGTGGGAGGCTGACCGCGACAAAGACGGCGAGGCCCAGCAGGGTGACCGCCACGATGACGGTATTGACCGTGTTGGTGCGGCGGAGGCCTTCGAGGACCACGACGGTGAGCATCACGAGCAGGGCCAGGGCGGCGGGGATCATCAGCCCACCGACACCCACAAAAGGCTCAAGCAGGTACGCGGCGAGGGCGAGGACCGCGGTGGCGGCCGAGGCGGATTTGGCGATCAGGAACATCACCCCCGCGAGGAGCCCGAAGGGAGCCCAGCCGACGCGGTGGGCATATTCGTAGGTGCCGCCGGCGACAGGGAACCGGGCCGCAAGCTGAGCCGACGAGAGCCCATTGCACAGCGCCAGGGCCCCGGCCAGAGGCACGGCCAGGACAACCGCAGGACCCGCCAGCCCGGCGGCGAGCCCCAGGCTGACGAATACACCGGTCCCGATCATCGACCCCAGCCCGAGCATCACGGCACCCAGCGTTCGCAGTTCTCGACGCAGGGAATTATTCGCCATAGTTATTTATTTACAATTACTTAGGAGTGACACGCAGGTGACACTAAGGGTTAATGTTTAGCCGTCTCGTTGGGCGATAGTAGAGATTGTCGTTCCGCGTTTGTTTCTTTGAGCGGTCTGGCAACCCCGAGGTTCAGATCAACGAAGATCGGAACGGACTACGGGACAAGATAAGCGGACCAGGTGGAAAACCTCAACCCGAGGCTGCGCGTGAAATGCGCAAGCAGAAAGACGTCTCGAGCCAGCAGATTCAAGAAAGCGACCGACGAAAAATTTTGTGGCCCCTGATCGCTACCTAACCGGACCCCCCCGGCGATCAGGGGCCTTTTTTTGCGCTGGGCAGGGGGAGTAAGATGCAGCGATGTCCCGGACCCGTCGCCACGATTTTTCGCCACGCCTTGAGATGATGCCGCTGCTGGATGTCGTTTTTCTGCTGCTGACGTTTTTTATCTACAGTTTTGTCGTGATGATCCGGGCTGACGCCTTGTCGCTCGGTCTGTCGCCGGTGGCGGGGGGCGGGCAGGCGGGAACGGGGTCGATCGAGCTGTTATTGATTGATGGTCAAGGCGGATTGGTGTACGGCGGCGAACGGCTGGAGGGGGCGGAGGTTGATCGCCTGCTTGAAGAGTTGGCGGCGGACCCGGCCCGGCCGCAGGTGTACGTGAGTCTGGCGGCGGACGGGACGGCAGACCGCGGGCCGGTGGTCTGGTCGCTGATTCAGCGGGCACAGGCCCTGGGACTGGAGAACCTGACCATGGTCGGCCCGCCCCCGGAAGAGGCTTCCCAAAGTGGCGGCGGCCAGAACTAAGCGGGGACCGGGTGCGAGACGGAGCGTTATGAAGCAGTCGACCTTGAGCATGGCGGTGGCGTTTGGGGTGGCGGTCGCGCTCCACGCCTTGCTATTGCCGGTGGGGGCGGGCGTGCTGAGGGGGCAAGAATCAGCGCAGGCCCCGGCTCGGCTGCAGGTGGTTTGGGAAGCGGCGGAGGTCGCCGGGGCGTCGGTGGACGGGCGGCTCCGGGTGACCAACGCCGGAAACGGATCGGCGCGGGAATTGGCGTGGTCGTTCTACCTTTCGCGGGACCGGGAACTGGAGGCTGGGAGCGATATGCGTTTGACCGAATCGGGAAACGGATCGGCCGAGGTATCGACGCTGGAGCCGGGCCGGGCTCGGGAGCGGGCGGTGAAGCTGGACCGGCCGACCCGTGCCGCGGGTCCGTGGTTCCTGGTTGCGGAGGCGGCGTGGGAGGGCGGTGCGGCGCGGGCGACGCGTGCGGTGTGGCTGGACTCGGGGGAGCCGGCGCGGGTCTCGGTGGCCGCGGTCGCGTCGCCGGGGTCGGCGTTGTCGGGCGGGCTGGTTTCGCTGGGTTACACGGTCGAAAACGCCGAGGACGCCGGCTGGGCGAAAACGGGGGGTGGCGAGGCGGTGTGGTTGTCGGCGGACGATACGGTGTCGGCGGCGGACGACCTGCTGCTTTATCGGAGGCCACGCCGCCGGGCGATGGCGCCCGGGGCGGTCGAGCCGGTCGTCGGGCCGCGGGTACGGGTCCCGCTGGGCGTAGAGCCGGGGGACTACCGCGTGATCGTGGAGACGGACGGGCCGGGGCGGGAGCGGGAGCAGGCGGTGGTCGACTTCGTGATACAACCGGCAGAAGCGGCGGACGTGGTGGTGGATGCCGTCGAGTTCCCGGCGGAGGTGGTGGCGGGAGAACCCGCGGCGATCCGGTTTGGGGTGGTGAACCAGAGCCCGCGGGGCACGGGACCTGGGCTATGGAAGGATCGCGTGTACCTGTCGGTGGACGACCGACTGAGCGGCGACGACGTCGAGCTGCTCACGATGCCGCGGATGTCGGCGTTGCCGGGGCGGGGGGGGTACGTCAGCGGGCCGACGGAGTTGGTCGTGCCGACGGAGGCGGCGGTGTCGACGCAGATGTTTTTGATTATTTCGGCGGACGACGACGGCGAGTTGTTCGAGGGGGATTACGAGGACAACAACACCGAGGCGGTGCCCGTGGTGATCCGGCCTCCGGCCGCGGAAGCCGAGGTGCCGGAGCTGAAGCTGGGGCGGGAAGACGAGCCGGACCGGGTGACGGTGGCGTGGATCGCATACGACGCGTTCGAGGAACTCAGGGCACGGGAGGCCGCGACGCTGCAGCCGGCGCTACAGACTCAAGCGGATCCGGTACCCGATGCCCCGCTGGAGCGCGACCCCGACGCCGCCGCGGGAGCCTCGGCTCCGGCGTCTCGGCCGTCGCCCGAAGCCGCGCAGCGGGCCGCGGAGGCAATCCCGGCTGCCGAGCAGCGTCGCGCGTCGTCGGTCGATCCGGTGGAAGTGGCTCTGGCCCACGGCGAGCTACCGACCGCCGAGCGTGACCCGGCCGACCAGGCGGGCGATGCCACGCAAGACACGGCCGGGCCGAGACTGCCCGAGCCGCGGGAGGCACAGGCTCCGCCGCCGACCCCTCGGGTGGCCGAAACCAAAGAGGGAGACAAGCCCACCTCGGCGCCGCGTGACGAAAGAGAGGCGGACCCGACCGCTTTAGTCGACTCCGACGCGGTTCGGCTGGGCGGCGTGTTGGTTGGCCCGGGGCTGGAGGTCAAGACGTTCAGGCCGCGGTTTTCCGCCGCGGCGCGGGTCTCGGCGATCCCCCGGAATCCGCTGGCGGCCATCACCTTCGATCCGACCGACGGGACGGTGGTCGAGGCGGTGCTGGTCCGATCGACGGGGTTCGACAACGTAGACGCGCCGATCCTTTCGAGTCTGTACCGTTGGAAGGTGACGGGGGATCGGCTGCAACGGATGGAGCGCCCATTCACGATCCGGATCACGCTGCTGCTGGGGGCAAAAGAAGCGGGCGACGCGGGGAACGAATCGGATCGGCCGGAACGGTAGTAAGGTTGACGTAGCGCAGCTAAATTGATGCCGACGCGCAAGCAAAACGGGCCGGTTGGTCTCGGGCTTGTATGCAGGCCTCTGAAGTCCGGCCGTGCGGTGTTGCCGTGGGGGATGGATCGGTCTGCTGCCGGGTCCGCCCGAAGGTTTCCCCTCCGAAACCCTCGGGCGGCGGCAGCGTTTGGCTAAATATCGAGGGAGACGAATTCGGGGTCGGGGCCGGGCTCGGCCACCGTGAGGCGGTCGGCCAAAGTCTGGGCCTGGGCGTAGCGGGGGTTGAGGGTCAGCGCGTGGTTCACCCAGCGCGCGGCGTCGGCGGTTTCGCCCCGGGCCACGTCGCAGACCGCGCGGTGGTAGTGGACGTCGGCTCGGTCGGGGTATTTGCTGGCGGTCTTTTTCATCACCCGGGCGGCGTCGGCGAGCATCCGCTGGAGCGGGGAATGCAGCGCGGCGGCTTCGGTCGGGGTATCGGCGGCGAGCGGGGCGGCGGCCGCATGGGGCACCAGCTCGGCCAAGAGTTCACGCCGGCGGGCCCGGGTCGTCAGGCGGCGGAGCACGCGGTCGGCACGGCTCACCAAGCGGGGTTTGTCGGCCTGTTGTGCGCAGAACACCAGGCCCGCCCAGGCCAGCGGGTCGTCGGGGGTGAGGCGGACCGCACCGTAGTAGGCACGGCCCGATTGCTGGGGCCGTCCGGTGTGGAGGTACAGGCGGGCGATCCGCCGCAGCGTCAACGCACGGGCGGCATCGGTCTGCCGGTGGTCCTCGAGCGCGGCGTGGAGCCGGTCCAGGGCCTGAGCGTTCTCGCCGAGCTGTTCAGAGACTTCCGCGGCTTCGCAGCAGAGGTCGGCGTCGGTCTCCTGGGCGTCCTGGAGTTCGCCGAGAAGGTGGGTGTAGTGGGCCTGGGCCTCGGGGAGGCGGTGACACGAAACGCACAGCCGGGCGGCGCGCCGGCGATTGGTGTCATCGATAGGCCCCAAGGCGTCGAGCGCGGCGTCGGGTTGGGCGTGGGTGAGCAGGTCGCTACGCAGCCGAGCCGAGGCGCGGTCGCTGGGGTCGAGTTCCAGGACCTGGGCTAACGTTTCTGCGGCCTCGCGGACGCGGCCGTCGTGGATTTGCATGCCCGCCAGGGCCCGGAGGATGCCGGTGTCTCCCGGGAAACGCTCTGCGAGTGATTCGGCAAGGGCGGTGGCGAGGTCGACGCGTCCGGCGGCGGCGAGGGCGGTGGCGCGGAGCATATCGACGTCGGGGCGAACGGCATGCGGATCGGGAGCCGACTCGGTGGGGCCGGGCCCGGCGCCGGGCTCGTAGTAGGTGTGCTGATCCAGTGCGGTAAGGGCGAGGCGGGGCTCGTGACGGCGTAGCCGAATCCGGGCCTCGAGCAGCCGGGCCTGGGTATGGCCGGGGTCGCGACGCAGGGCCTCACGGACGTGGTCCAGTGCGGCGTCCAGGAGATTGCCGGCAAGGGCGAGCTGGGCGTGATCGAGGGCGCGTTCGATGGCTTCTTGATGGGATAGCGGATGGTTCATGCGGCCCTCCCGGATTGACGGTCAAGCTCGAGTCGACGGCGGTAGGCCGCCTGAACGTCGGGGTAGTGCGGGAATTTTTGGGCGACGAGTTTTAGGGCCTGGGCCGCGGTGGGGCCGGCGGCTTCGTCGTCGTCGAGCTGGCCCAGGAGCATGGCGAGCACGGCGTTGTAGGGGTTGAGGCGGAGGCCGCGGTGGGCCCAACGCCGGGCGTCGTCTTCGTCGCCGATGAGCATGGCCAACTCGGCGAGGGCCTGGGTCAACGGGAGCATCTGGGGTTGGTCTTCGAAGTGGGCGGTGATCCGGGCGGTGGCGGCACGCAGGAGCGAGATCGGCCGGGTCCGCGGCGCGTGCTTGAGGGCGTAGACCAGCGAAGGCACGGTTTCGGGCTGGGCGGCGAGCTCATCGGCCAGCCGTTCGACGGTGGCGTCGGGGACGGCGGGCAGTTCGGTGAGCCCGGGGACGTCCATGACCGCGAGCCACTGGGCGACCGTGGGGTCGTCCCCGTGGGTGTGATAAAGCCAGGCGGCGAGGCGGCGGGCGTGGTCGTCGAGACCGGCCTTAATAAGGATCGCCACCGCCAGCCGAGCTTCGGCGGGATCGAGCTGATCGGGGTTGGCACGGGCCGGTTCGCCGAGGATTTCACGGGCGGCAACGAGGTCGTCGCGGCGGGCCAGCAGGGCGGCGAGCATGACCCGCGCGGCGGGGGGGGCTTCGCGGCGGCACCAGGCGTGGAGCTCGAGTTCAGCCTCGGCGAGACGGCCCTGTACCGCCATATGACTCAGGCGGTCGAGAGTCTGCGATTCGGAAGATGCTAAAGACGATGCGTTCACCGGGGTCAGGCTCCATGAGCGGGGCGCGAAGGCAGCGCGGTTTGCCCCGGACGGGGTACACTGCGTGATCGCTATCGACATTGCGGATCGTGCGGTTTAGAGGGATCGCAGACTTTGGGCCTGCCCCGCGTGTTGTGGGGGATAGCGCGGCGCCGACCGGGCCGTGGCGGGCGGGTCGGCGGTTTTTATAGGGCGTACCCGGCACGCGGGGTCGGACACTCGGGGAAGCTCAGCCGGTTTTTTCCGGCTCAAGCAGCACCAGGTTGTCGCGGTGGACCACGGCTTTATAGGCCGGGCGGCCGAGGATGCCGGGGATCTGATTCGAACGCTTGCCCTGGATCAGCCGGAGTTCTTGCGCGGAGTAGTTCGTAAGGCCCCGGGCGATCTCCCGGCCCTGGAGGTCGCGGAGCATGACGATATCGCCCCGCTCGAAGCGGCCGGTGAGGTCGGCAACGCCCGTGGCGAGGAGGCTCCGGCGTTTACGCAGGAGGGCTTCGGCCGCGCCGGGGTCCACGGTCAGGGCCCCGGCGGGGCGGGCGGTGAGGCCGATCCAGCGTTGGCGGCTGTCCAGCCGGCGGGCGGCGGGCGCGAAAACGGTGCCCAGCCGTTCGCCGGCGAGTAAGCGGAGTATCCCGTCGGGCTCGTGGCCCGAGGCGATCACGGCGAGTTCGCCGGCGTCTACCGCTACGCGAGCGGCTTCGAGCTTCGTCTGCATGCCACCGCTGCCCCAGGTGCTTTTTTCGTCGCGGCGGACGTGTTGCAGGTGGTCGAGGATCGAGTCGACGTGGTCGATCACCCGGTTGTTTTCGTCGAGCAGGCCGTCTACGGAAGTGAGCAGGATCAGGGCCTGAGCCCGCAGGGCGGTGCACATGAGAGCCGCGAGCAGGTCGTTGTCACCGAAGCGGATCTCGTCCACCGCGACGGTATCGTTCTCGTTGAGGATCGGGACGCAGGCCATGTCGTGGAGCTTGGCGACACAGTTGCGGATATTGAGGTAGCGCAGCCGGTCGTCGAAGTCGGCACGGGTGAGAAGGATTTGGCCGACCCCCAGGCCGTATTCGCGGAACGCCTCGTGCCAGAGGGTCATGAGCGCACGCTGGCCGATGGCGGCCACGGCCTGCTGCTCGGCGACATCGGTGGGGCGTCGGGTGAGCCCCCGCTCGACACCGCCCGCCCCGATCGCTCCGCTGCTGACGAGGGTGATCTGGTAACCCTTTTTGACCAGTGCGGCAATTTGGCGGGCGACGTCGGCGACAAAATCGTGGTCGATGGCGGGCGGGCTCTTCGCGGTCTTGCGGCCGGTGATAAGCTGCGTGCCGATCTTCACCACGACTTGACGAGCGTCTCGGAGCACAGTTTGTCGGAGTTCGGTGGCGGGCATGGCGGAAACGCAGACAAGCTAAATAGGGTTGGGCGTCACGTTCGGCCCCGGGGGCAAGCCCAGCAGATCGAGCAGGAGCGTGGCGTGGTGGGCGGTGGCCCCTTGATGGGACAGGATAACGCGGCGTCCGGCCTCGGCGAGCTCGGCCGCGCGGGAGGCGTTTTGCAAAAGTTCCTGGATCGCGTCGGCGGGGTCCTCGGCGACGACGATCCCGCCGGCTTCTTTGAGGGCCGCCATCGTCTGGGCGAAGTCGGCGTGGTGGGGGCCGATGACCGTCGGCTTGCCCAGGGCGATAGGCTCCATCATGTCCGATCCGTAGAGCTCGCCGGTGAAGCTTCGGCCGATCACGCAGATGTCGGCCAGGCTGTAAGCGACGCGGAGTTCACCGATGGTATCGAGAAGAAAAACGTGTTTCTGGTCGGGGTTGAGTACCGGCGGGCGAACGGGGGGGGCCGTGCGGCGGACGGCATGGGGCGCGTGCTTGAGGACGGCCTCAAACCATTCGGGCTTACGCGGGGCCAGCAGGACTTGTGCGTCGGACGGGCAGGCGTCGATGAGCAGGCGTTCTTCGCCCGGTGCGGTGGAGCCGGCGACAATGAGCGGGCGTTGCGGGTCGATGTGCATCGCCTCGGCCAACGCCTCGGAGCCGTCGACCGCGTCTTCGATCACCGCGGTGTCCCATTTCATCGTATCCAGCACGCGGACCCGATCCGCGGGGACGCCGATATCGCGGAAGCGCTGGGCGTACGCGGGGGTTTGCACGGCGGCGGCGGCCAGTTGCCGGAAAGCGGGGCGGATCAGCGGGGCGATCCGCCGGTAGCCGCGGTAGCTCCGCTCGGTGAGTCGGCCGTTGATCACCGCCACCGGGAGACCGCGGCGGGTGCAGGCGTCCATGAAATTGGGCCAGACTTCGAGCTCGACCAGGGCCACCGCGTCGGGCCCGAGCGAATCCAGGAAGCGGCGGACGGCAAAGGAAAAGTCGAAAGGGAAGCGGACCACGCGGTGACGCGGCGCGTAGAGCGCGGTTGCGCGAGCGAAGCCGGTGTTGGTCGTGGTGGCGATGACCAGCCGGAGATTCGGGACCGTTTCGAGCTGCTTCACAAGGTTGCGGATCAGGCTGATTTCACCCACCGAGACGCCGTGGATCAAGAGGGTTTTGACTCCGGGGTCCGGCGGAAGGTCGCCGCCGGTGCGGCCAAACTTCCCGGGCCAGTCGGTGCGCCACTTGCCGGTGCGCAAGAGCGAGGCTCCCCAGATCGGCGAGGCCGCGAGTGCGCCGGTGGCATAGAGGATGTCGCGGCCAAGACCCATGGCGGGAAAGTTTAGCGGAACCGGGGCGGGGCCTGGGGATCAGGCGGCGGGGTTTGCCGTACAATCGCCCGCCTCATGGAAACCCAGACGCCCGCCGTTTTTTACGTGACGACCCCGATCTATTACGTCAACGACAAGCCGCACCTCGGCCATGTGTATACGACGATCGTGGCCGACGTGGTGGCGCGGTACCACCGGCTGCGGGGCGACGATACCTTTTTCCTGACCGGGGTGGACGAGCACGCCGCGAAGGTTGTCGACAAGGCCGCCGAGTTGGGGCTATCGACCCAAGCGTGGGCGGAACAGAATGCCGGGGCGTTCCGGGAGACGTTCGAGAAGCTCGAGTTGACTCACAATGATTTTGTACGTACTTCGTCAGACCACCACAAGAAAAAGGTGACGGAGTACGTCGCGGCACTCATCGCGTCGGACGATATCTATGCCGGGCAGTACGAAGGCTGGTACGACGCCGGCCAGGAAGAATACGTTCCGGAAAACAAGGCGAGTGAGAACGACTACCGCTCGGAAGTTAACGGCAAGCCGCTGGTAAAGAAATCGGAAAAGAACTACTTTTTTCGTCTTTCGAAATACGTACCGGCTCTTTTGAAACATTTCGAGCAACACTCGGTGTTCGTGCAGCCTGATGCCCGGCGTAACGAGATCCTCAACCGGATCAAAGAAGCGCAGGACGTGCCTATCTCGCGGACCGGGGCGAACGGCTGGGGCATCCCGGTGCCGGGCGACGAAGAACAGACGATCTACGTCTGGATCGATGCGCTTTTCAACTACCTGACCTATGCGGACACGGATCAGCGTCGGCATTATTGGGAAGCCGGGGCGGTCCACGTGATTGCGAAAGACATTTTGTGGTTCCACGCCGCGATCTGGCCGGCGATGCTGATGGCGTTGTCGAAATGCGACGGCTACGGCTGGGTCGGCCTGCCGGGTCAGGTCTATTCGCACAGCTACTGGGTCAGCGAGTCGGGGGAGAAGATGAGCAAGTCGCTGGGGAACTTTCTCGATCCCGCGGCCATCGACAATTACGTCGAGGAATTCGGACTCGACGCGCTGCGCTACTTCTTGGCGACCCGCGGGCCGTTGGGAACGACCGACAGTGCGTTCAGCCCCGATTTATTTATCGAAACCTACAACGCGGAATTGGCGAATACCTTCGGGAACTCGGTTTCGCGGGTGACGAATATGATCGGGAAGTACTGCGACGCGAAGATCCCCGAGCGGGGAGACAGCGAAAACAATCTTTCGTCCGCGGCGGCTACCGCGAATGAGCATCTCGAAAAATTATTGACCCGGCTCGGGCTCTCTGAAGCCGCACTGCTTGGTATACGTTACGTGCAGCAGGTCGATGCTTATATAGAACAGACTCGTCCCTTTACGCTCGCGAAAGACCCGGAACGGATGCCGGAGGTGGGCGCGGTGTTATATGACTGCATCGAGGCGCTGCGGATTGCGTCGGTGCTCTTGTGGCCGTTTTTGCCGGACGCTTGTGAAAAGTTCTGGAAGCGGATCGGATGCAACTACGCCGAGCACATGAACGACCACGGCGGCCGGGGCAAGCTGACGGAGTGGATCCGATGGGGCCAACTCCAGCCGGGCAGCGCGGTGGAAAAAGGCGCCGCGTTGTTTCCGCGGTACCAAGTACCCAAACCATAAAAAAAGGCCTCGGCCGGGAACCGGCCAACCGACGGCCAGACATCGACGTAAACACCGTGTCGCACCAGCCTTATTCTGTTTTGCCCGCTCCCCAATTTCCCCGCTATTTACAAGCGGATTAGGCCGTTTAGGGTCAAGAATTGGGGAGAAATTGATCCGACTTAGGGGAAAATTAAGCGTATGCCTTTCTGCGGTGGAGGATTCTAGTCGAGCAATGGGTCGATGAACCCTATGCCTTTCTCGACAATATCAGCCAACCGTCGTAAGCGATTAGCGATCAACTTACGCCCGATACCCTCGTGAATGATTACAGACGCTGCGGCGTCTTCGTCTGGCACAGCGTTATCCGAGGTTTCCCAGTCCCACTCATTTCCCTCCGTGTGAGCTCCGCTGGTCGTATCTTGCAGGTTGTAAACGTGTGGCATAGCAGTCTCCATCAGGCAGATGTCTACTAAATTAGGTTCTGAAAAGTTCCCCCGCGAGCCACCCGTCGGTCGGAGGCTTCAACAGGTCGGAAACGTCACCCGCTTCGATCTGGCGGCTCATACCCGTCGTCGATGTCCTCGCCCTTCACCATGATCTGCAAACCCGCTAGTTTCTGGATCACCCAGGCCTCGAATATCTTTTGAGGGTCCGGCTCGGGCTTGCCGTCGGCCCGGAACTGCTCCAACACCTCGGCCTTGTGTTCGCGGAACTCTTCGATGAGAAACGCCGCCCGGCGGTCCGTGGCCTCCGCGAACTTCCTGTATGAATCAAAATCTGTTGGCATGCCTATGTTCTACCCGCCCGAGCTTCGACCGACTAGCACGCCCCAGCTATGCGTGTCCGATAACTATCTGATCCCCGATCATTCTTATTGACAACGGCTGCTCGGCACCGAGAATGCTCGGAGCTTTCTTGATCGGGGGCCTCATGGTTCGTTCTGAACATTCCGGCTCAAAATCGCATCGTTCCGCCACGCCACGGGGACGCAAGGCGACCGACCGCACCACGTCCCGCCGGTCGAAGCTGGTCCTTCAACTGGGGTCGCTTGCCGTTGTCGGCATTGCCGCAGGATTAGCGGCAATGACACCGTTGCTAACGTCCCAGCCGCGGCCTCTCGCCAACACCAACCATGACGTCGTGGCTGCGCCGCCGTTGGCGTCTATCGGCTCAGCGGCCCTCACCGTCAAATATGACAGGCCGACCTACGACTTAGAACCGCAGACGCACGCCGACCTCATGGCGATCCCGGCCAGTGAGCTACACCGCATCGACATCGCCCGTGTGAACCTGCTGTGTGCGTCGGGGATGCCGACTACCGAGGGTCTGGACGTAAAAACAGTCACTGGCTACGCTTGATGCTTGGGCCGACAAGGTTGCTTTCGAGACCGACCGACACCTCTACCGCGTCCATAATCCACGTTACGCCGACCGCTACGGCGGCAGTGAGGCTCATCTCCGAGCGGAAATGCTCGCCCAGGTACTGCAAGAAAACCTTGGTGCCCGCTACAATATAAAGGCCGTTGGCAACTTTAGCTTTGCCGATCTAACCATGGGCTTCATCCACGGCATGATCCCCGGCCTTGATCAGGCTATGGCCGATATGCCGGGCGGAACCTGTGCGTCGATGCCGGTGCTGTACGTCGCCGTAGGCCGGCGTCTGGGCTACCCGCTCAAACTCGTCCTGACCGATTCCCACGTTTTCGCTCGGTGGGATGGCTTGAACCACGACAACCCCGCGTGGCGGGAGCGGTTCAACTGCGAGACAACGAACGGGTTCCACAAGTTCGACGACGACTACTACCGAACGTGGCCGTTCCCCGTGACCGAGCATGAGGTACGGGTCAACGGTTTCTTGAAGTCGCTGACGCCTGCGGGTGAATTGGCCTTGTTCATGGCGACCCGTGGCCACCACGCGGAGGATGTTCATCAACTGGCGTTCGCCGCCCGGTGTTACGAGAACGCCTACCGATATGATCCGTCCCGGCCGTGCTACCGAAGCTGGTTTCTTGATGCTGCCCTAGCCAGCGGGTATCAGGCCAGCACACCAGCGCTTCAAGCGAGCTTGAAAGTGAAACGCGGACGCAGTTACCGGCAGCCGGTGGCGTCGGCAAATCCGCACAACCGCATCGCAAACAATCCGCTTGCTCCGACAACAATTCCGAGGCCGCAGATAAACCCGACGTTCCGCGATACTCTTTTCCCGCCGGGATACTCACCTGACCCAAAGATGTATTACGATTCAGTTGATGCTTTCGATTTTTAGACTAGAGATACCTATGCTAACCCGAATACCTTTGTCAATTATAACCTTTGTTCTTATGGCATCGATCTTCACTGTTGATGCAATGGCCGCGTATCACCCGGGTTTAGGACGTTTTGTTCAACGCGATCCTCATGTCACATCGCTTGATCCGACGCTGGGCCGAACTTCAAATCATATGGTGCCTGGCGGTGGACAGAACTTTCTTCCTCTCGATGCTGCTGGACCTCGTTCGCAATATGCGGACGGCTCAAGCCTATATCAGTATGTAGGATCGGCACCACTTAGCCACCGCGATCCAAGTGGCCTAAAACGCATCATCGCAGTTCTCAACGGTCAAGATGGTCTCCAAAATAAGCTGGACCCTATCGCGCGAGGAATGCTTGTTCATTCAATTCAAAATGAAGCGTGGGCGACTGACAGAGAGAACCATATCGTGAAGTTTTTTGAAGAAGACGCCGACTGGTCGCATCCACGAGCTTCAAAATGGATCGAGGAACAGAATGAAGAAGGTTGCCACACAGTAATCCTAATTGGCCACAGCAACGGAGGCGATGGAGCACTAAAAGTAGCGAAGCAGTTGGATCAGGATGTGGACTTGCTTTATCTTTTAGACCCCGTTCAAAAACCATGGCATCTCGACGGTAAAGGCCCGCAACGCACACGATCGGTTTCTGGTAATGTTTTGTTTGCCATAAGCATATATCAGCGTGACGATAAGCGATATTTTGGTGTAGGTTTTGGCCCATTGCCGGGTGTTCTCATGCAAGGTTATAGATTGAGTAACGGGCGTAACGTACTCTGGAGGGCACCATTCAATCCACCAGATGGAAAAGGGCCTAATGACGCATTTGCGCACACTGAAATCGTATACGACCCAAGTGTGAAAGATGATCTTGCGACTAGGATTGGGTGGGTACCGTTAGATCGTGAGCCGAAGTAATGTTCAACTATGCATTAGTCTATTCCGCTTTACTTCTTGCTCTAAGTGCTTGTGCCTCAACAGAGTTAAGCGCAATTGATTCGAAGAGCGACCAGCCTTTTTGCAATAAAGGGTTTGTGCCCAATGGGCTAATTTATATTCGAGATAGCGGGTGGAGTCAGACGCATTGGTTAGTGTGGGAATGCGGCAAAACAAAATATGATTCAAGGAAAATTATCAGCAAAATATTGGATTTTGCCGAAAGAAACGATATTCGGGAGATTCCTGATAACTTAGGCGCGAACGAGGCATACTGGGAATCTGATGTCGATTATGTTCTGCAGATCATCTGCTTAGAACCGATAGTTTTCTTCAAGATTCCCAAAACACGAAGATTTCAAGTAGGGGCAAGAGTATCAAGGATTTCGTCAGCGGAAAATGAGGCGACAATTGATATTGGGAGTGCGATAGACTACGGCCGTGTGATTGATACCTTTGATAGAATTACATGGTATGTCGTAGGTGATTATCAGAAACGTGGCAACCTGACTGCCGACGCCTACAAAGATTGGAACCTTGATGCTGGATGGGGCACCCTATACCTAGAACAATACGATGGTGCCTGGCGTGTTGTTTCAGATGTTAATGATAGATAGCTTGTTTCAGCAAGATAACTTGCGAGTTTTTCGGTTTCTTCTATATCGCCCATGGTGACTGACTTTGGGCTGTTCCGGGGTGGTATACCGCGAAGGCAAAGCCGCCGTGGTGGTTGTCCCGGTGGTCATGGGGCCGCAGATAGGCTAGCTCGGGGTCGGGGTCATAGGTGAACGTGTAGGTGGGTTTGCCGTCGGCGTCATACTCGTTTAGGTAGAGCCGGAGGTAGTGTCCGTCAAGTTGCGCACATTCGATCAAGCGGTCTCCGAGGGATGGAAGCTGGTCAGGCCCGGAGCGAGCGCAGCGAGCGGAGGGGCTGACCAGCTTCGCGCGGCTACACCGCCACGCTCAACTCTCCCCCCATCCTCGAATCGTTCTCCTGGTCGTACAGCCGACGCAGGTCCAGGTACCGCCGCGTCCCCCACTGCGTCCCGGCCACGTGACGCAGCCGCGCCGCGGACAGCATCAACGCCGAGCGGCCGTCGGGGAACGAACCCACGACCTTCGTCCGCCGTTTGATCTCCTTCATCACCCGCTCCAGGGGGTTGTTCGTCCGCAGCCGCGTCCAGTGCTCCCGCGGGTAGCTCATGTAACGCAGTGTCTCATCAACGGAGTCCCGCACGAACGCCGCCGCCTTCGGGAGCTTCATCGACTCCAGCTTCGCGGCGACATCCGCGGCCTTCTTCTGCGCCGCCGCCCGGTCCTCTTGGGCGTGGATCGCCTTGAGCATCGCGCTGACCGTCTTGACCTTCCCGCTGGGCACGTGCGTCCACGCGTTGCGGTACCAATGCACCACACACCGCTGCCAGCCCGCCCCCGGAAAGACTTCCGACATGGCCTCGACCAGGCCCAGGCAGGCGTCGCTGACGAACAGCCGTGTGCCGGTCAGGCCACGTTGCTTGAGGTGACGCAGGAACCCCAGCCACGAGGCCTTGTCCTCCTTGGCCCCCTCGGCGACGCCTAGCACCTGCCGGTACCCGTCGCCCGCCACGCCGATGGCCACCAGGATCGCCACGTTCTTCACCTCCCCACCCCAGCTGCGCTTGAGGTACGTCCCGTCGAGGTAGACGTAGGGGTGTTCGCCCTCGATCGGCCGGTTACGCCATTCGTCGATCTGTCGGTACACTTTCTGATTCAGCTCACTCACCGTACTCGGGCTGACCCGCGTGCCCCAGAGCGTCTCGGTGATGTCTTCCACCCGGCGCACCGACACCCCCGCCAGGTACATCTCGATCAACGACTCCTCCACGCTCGATTCCCGCCGCTTGTACCTCTCGATGATCTGCGTCTCGAACGGCAGGCTCCACAGCCGCGGCACCTTCAACGTCACCTCGCCCGCCTTCGTCTGCAACTTCCGGGGGTAGCTGCCGGCCCGCGTGTCCCGCCGGGCGTCCGTCCGCTCGTACTTCCCGGCCCCGCAGAGCATCTTCGCCTCTTCTTCCAATAGCCCGTTGAGCGTCTCTTCCACGCTTTTCCGCACGACCCGGTCCACGTGGCCGCGGACCTGGGCCTCATCAATCCGAAAAGCCCCTTTGATCCGATCGCCGTCTTTCGTAACATCTTCCATGGCAGTTCTCCAGTGAATGGGTTGCGTACACAACAACACCATCCGCTCGGAGGACTGCTTTTTCAAAGTGCGCATGATTCAGGACGTTATCG